>CAWEHU010000025.1:0-40296 GCA_963808965.1 uncultured Alphaproteobacteria bacterium | reverse complement strand
TATGTACATCTGCTTGGCGCAAGTTACGTATTGCTCCACCTTTCCGGCAGGCGGCGATCTCGCCTCCCTCGGGCTTCTGGTGGATGCGCCGCTTGCCGCGCGGCACGAATTTGAAGTGCTTGACCGCGTTCGTGACGTAGACCGTGCGCGGTCGATGCCCGGCCTCCTCCAGCGCCCGGTCGAGCAACTGGCCGGCGGGGCCGACGAACGGGCGGCCGGCGAGGTCCTCCTGATCCCCGGGCTGCTCGCCGATCAGCATCATGCGCGCATCCGCCGGTCCCTCGCCGAACACGATCTGGGTCGCCGGCTTCCCAGGTCGGACAGCGGCGGCAGCCGGCCGCCTCCGCGCGCCGCTTCGGCGAGCGGCGTCTCGGGCGGCGGCGGGGCCGGACTGGCGGGACTTCGCCCGCACGGGTCCGAGCGGCTTTTTGGCGGGAGATCAATTCCTGCTCCAGCATCTCGCTCCGCCCGGCCCGGCGCCGACCGGATCAGTTCCGGTATCGCCGCCGCCTCCGGCAGGTTCCGCCAGTATTTGCGCGGCATCTCGGACGTCATCGCCCAGACCTTCAGCCGCGCCGGGTTGAAGATGCTGCTGTAGTAGGCCCGCCAGTAGCCTTCGAGCGGTCGTCGTCCGGCACATCGCCGGGCTGGCGCCCGGGCCCGAACGTCAGATCGGCTCGCCGTTCCAGTGCGCGCTGCGGTACGGCGTCAGGATCGACCAGGCCATGGTGGCAAAGCGCCGCACGAAAAACGGCGCGTTCGCCTCCACGATGTAGTGGTCGGGCTCGAACCAGCCGACATAACGCTCGCCGCCTGCCTCCTGCACCGCCCGGAAGCGCAGGAACGCGCGCATCTTGTGCGATGTCGCGGCGGACCGACTGCGCCGAGGCGCTGCACGCGCATCCACCTCGGGGTCGGTCGCCATCGCCAGCAGATCGCTGCTCGCCCGCCCTGAGCCCGCCAGACCAGCCGGTAAAGCAGCGCGAATCGCTCCGGCTCGCGCGCTTGGATCGCCGTCTCGGCCAGTTCGACCAGTGCGCGCGGAACATTGAAGGTGCCTGCCGCCTCGGGCATGTCGCGCATGGGCTCGGCGAGCAGATCATCGGCGCGCGCCGACCGACCAGACGATCCTCCTCGGCGGCATTCTCCGGCAAGCGATCAGCGCGCGCGTTGCGCCGCCGCCAGCCATCCCAGTCGGTCTCGTGCGCGAGGACGACCGACCTCATCGTGGCGAACAGAGCATTCGGCCAACATTTGCTCCCTGGCAGGAGGCGCTGCGGCGGCCGAGCGCTGTCCATCGTCGCGGGCGACGGCCGATGGTCCAGCGTGACGACGAACGGCGCCACCTTCGCCATCGGCAGGCGCAGCCGGGCAAGATCGTCCATGCGCAGGCCGCCGTGCCGCCGCGCCTTCAAGATGCGCTCCACCGACCTAACGCCCGAATCCCGGCACGCGCAGCAATTCTCGCGGCTCGCCGCGTTCACGTCCACCGGAAACGGCCGCGATGCGCAAGCGCCCAGGCGAGCTTCGGATCCATGCGCAGATCCAACATGCCTCCGCCCCTCAGTCGCCAGTTCGTCCACCTCGAACCCGTAAAACCGCATCAGCCAGTCGGCCTGATACAGCCGGTGTTCCCGCAGCAGCGGCGCCCGGACGGACGGGAGTGCAGCCGCGGCGTCGGGAATCGGGCTGAACGCCGCGTAATAGACCCGGCGCAAGCCCGTAGCTGCCGTAGAGGTTCTTGCTCATCTCCAGGATCGCGCGATCGCTGCTGGCATCGGCGCCGACGATCACCTGCGTGCTCTGGCCCGCGGGCGCGAAGCGCGGGGCCCCGCTCGTCCGCTGCTCGCCTCTTCGATCCGCGCCCGCATCCGCCCCATCGAGCGCCGGATGCTTCGGGCAGTCCTTCTCCGGCGCGAGCCGGGACAGGCTTGTTTCGCTCGGCAGCTCCACATTGATGCTGAGCCGGTCGGCGTAACGCCCTGCCTCCGCGAGCAGCGCGGGGTCTGCATCGGGAATGGTCTTGAGGTGGATGTAGCCGCGAAACCCATGCTCCTCGCGCAGCAGCCGCGCCACTCGGACGACCTGCTCCATCGTGTAGTCCGGGCTGCGAATGATGCCGGAGCTGAGAAACAGCCCCTCGATACAGTTGCGCCGGTAGAACCCGAGCGTCAGCGTACGACTTCATCGACGGTGAACCGCGCGCGACGCACGTTCGACGAGCGACGATTGATGCAGTAGAGGCAGTCATAAATGCAGGAGTTCGTCAGCAGGATTTTCAGCAGCGAGATGCAGCGTCCGTCCGGCGCATAGGCGTGACAAATGCCCATTCCTTCCGTCGAGCCTATCCCGTGCTTGCCCGAGCGAGCTCGCGCTTCTCCGTGCCCGAGGAGGCGCAGGACGCATCGTATTTCGCGGCATCAGCGAGGATGCGCAGCTTGTCTAGGAGCTCCATCAGCCCTTCCTGGGTTGCTCATTTGTTCTAGGGAGCCTTCCGCCGCGCGCAAGCCCCCTCATTGGGATCATCGCCCAAGCGCCTATTGTCCTGCTTCTCCTCTCAAGGACCGCTCCATGCCGTTCGCCTCGATCGGGACCGCACTCCTGCTGTTACTCCTTCTTTTGCCTCCGGCGCTTGCCCAAACTCAGCCTTCAAGGGAGCCGCCTCCGGCCGCATCACCCGAGCCGGCGCCTCCAAGCGCCTCACCCGAGCCGACCCCTCCTGCGGCATCATCGGTTCCCACGCCTCCGGCCTCACCGGAGCCGGTCCCTCCTCCTGTCGCTTCACCCGAGCCGGCGCCCCCGGCCGCAGCGCCCGAAGCGAAGACAACGCTCGAACACCTCCCGGCGGAGGAGGTGGTCGCGATCCTTGGGCGGCTGGTACGCGAGCAGGGAGGCGAGAATGCGGGAAGGCTCGTGGACGTGCTCGTCGATGAAACCGGCGAGCCGCGTGGCGCGGTGCTCGATTTCGGCGGCTTCATGGGAGTGGGTAACCGCCGCGTTGTCGTCGACTGGAAGACCTTGCATTTCGCGCCGGCAAACAAAGACCGGCCGATCACGATCGAACTCACGGCGGACCAGCTCAAGGCCGCGCCCGAATACAAGGGCGGGCCAAATCCCGCGCCGGTCGTGACGCCTGCGGCAAGCGCTCCGGCAAGCGGCCCAAGCGCTCCGCCAAGCGGCCAAGATAAGAGCAAATAGCGCGCCGATGGCCTCGCCACGCAGCTATCGAGCGCTCGATCTACTCAACTTCTTCATCGCGGATGTGCAGACGGGTTTCGGCCCCTTCATCGCCGTCTACCTCACGGCCAACAAATGGACCCAGATCGAGATCGGCTTCGCGCTGACCCTTGGCACGATCACGGCGATGGTGAGCCAAATTCCGGCCGGTGCGCTGGTCGACGCGTTGCACAGGAAGCGGGCGGCGGCCGCGTTCGGCATCCTTTCCATTACGGGCAGCGCCCTCCTCCTCGCGTTATTCCCGCTTAAACTGCCGGTCTACGTGGCTGAGATCCTGCACGGTTTTGCCAGCTGCATCATCACCCCCGCCGTCGCCGCGATCAGCTTGCGGCTGGTCGGGCACGCGGCGCTCGGCGAACGGCTTGGGCGAAACGCCCGCTTCGCCTCGATCGGCAATGGCCTGGCCGCGGCTGTCATGGGAGCGGCCGGGAGCTACATCTCGGATAGCGCGGTGTTCTGGCTCACCGCGGTCCTCGGCGTTCCGGCGCTTATCGCGTTGTCCTTCGTGCAACCGGCCGGTCACGAGACGCGGGAGAGAACAGCCCGCCCGTTGCAGTGGAAAGGCCTCCGCGACCTCGTGGAAGATCGCCGGCTGATGGTGTTCTTCGCCTGCGCCTTGCTGTTTCACCTCTCGAATGCCGGGATGCTGCCGCTTGCGGGCGGTGAGGCGACGAAGCAGGCCGGCTCGGTCGCGAATCTCATCATCGCCGCCTGCATCGTGGCGCCCCAGGCGGTGGTGGCGCTGCTTTCCCCCTGGGCGGGCCGCGCCGCTCAGGAGCGGGGCCGGCGCTTCGTGCTGATGGTGGGCTGGGGCGCGCTGCCGGTCCGCGGCGTCCTGCTCGCCCTGTTGCCCTCACCGTATATGCTCATCGCCATTCAGACGCTGAGCGGGATCAGCGCCGCCGTGTTCGGCGTGATGCTGCCGCTGATCGCGGCCGACCTGACGCGTGGGACGGGACGGTTCAATCTATGCATGGGCGTGATCGGCCTGGCCGTCTTCATCGGCGCATCGCTCAGCACGACCCTGGCCGGCTGGATGGCCGACGCGCTGGGCGAGAGCGCGGCGTTCATGGGGCTCGCGCTCGCCGGCGCGCTCGGCACCGCCCTGGTCTGGCTGGCGATGCCGGAGACGCGCGATGAAGCCGAGCTTGTCGCTATTCCCGCGCGAGGATCCGGTCGTTGACGAAGCTCGCGAGCCCGCCGGCCACGAAATCCCGTCGCAATCCCATCTCGTCGTAATCCTCCCGCACCCAGTCGAGGAACGGCTTGCGTCCTTCGCCGTCGAGCGCGTAGCGGATGAAGAAGGCGTCCAGGATGCCGGTGCGCGATCGGTTCAGATGCCCGAATTTCCAGGAAAGCTGCCGCAACGCATCTTCCGCCGATCCGCCGTTCATCAGCAGAAACAGCCCGGAAGCCAGCCCGGCGCGATCGGCGCCCGACTTGCAGTGAATGAGCGCGGGCTCCTGCATCGTCTGATAGATACCGGCCAAGCGGAGAATACGGTCTTTGTGCGGCGCGCCACGGCTCTCGAACGGTGCGTCGATGTGGATGAGCCCGAGCCGCGCCGCCGCTTCGCGCGACAGCGCGTCGGACCCGCACTGGCGATGGCCGCGCAGGTTGATGATGGTGCGGATGCCGTGGCGGCGCGCCGCGGCGGCCAGCCGCGCGGGCGTGGGGTGGTTCGACCGATAGAGACGCCCAGGAACGACGGGCGCCCAATTGTCCCAGAGGACGCGAAAGACGGCGTGATCGATCAGCAAACTGTCCGACCAAGCCTTCGCGCGACCCCGCGCCGAATTCAGCTCGCCCCGAAACATGAAGGTTGGACCCCGAGCCTCACATTTCCCTCTCCGCGAGTATTTGCTTGATGGAGGCGATGGCTTTGGCGGGGTTGAGGCCCTTGGGGCAGGTCTGGGTGCAGTTCATGATGGTGTGGCAGCGATACAGCTTGAACGGGTCCTCGAGCGCGTCCAGCCGGTCGCCGGTGTGCTCGTCGCGGCTGTCGGCGATCCAGCGATACGCCTGCAACAACACCGCGGGACCGAGATAACGGTCGCCGTTCCACCAGTAGCTCGGACAGCTGGTCGTGCAGCAGAAGCAGAGAATGCACTCCCACAGCCCGTCGAGCCGCGCCCGCTCCTCGCGGCTCTGCCGCCGCTCGGCGTCCGGCGGCGGCGGCGTGTCCGCCTTCAGCCACGGCTCCACGCTGTGCAGCTGCGCATAGGCCTGCGACAGATCCGGCACCAGATCCTTCACCACCGCCATGTGCGGCAGCGGATTGATGCGCACCGCCCCGCGCACCTCCTCGATCGGCTTCAGGCAGGCGAGCGTGTTGACGCCGTCGATGTTCATGGCGCAGCTGCCGCAAATCCCCTCGCGACAGGAGCGACGGAACGTCAAGGTCGGATCGACCTCGTTCTTGATCTTGATCAGCGCGTCGAGAACCATCGGCCCGCAAGCGGCGAGGTCGATGTCGTAGCTGTCCATGCGCGGGTTCTGCCCCTCGTCCGGACTCCAGCGATAGACCCGGAACGTGCGCACCCGCTGGGCACCCGCCGGCGCGCTCCAGCTTTTGCCCGTTCCAACCTTGCTGTTCGCCGGCAGCGTGAACTCGGCCATGCGTCGAAACTCCTGACTTCACTTTCGCCCCGGGCGTAACCGCCCGCATCACATCGTCCTTGGCTGCAAGGCGCCGAGGCGCGGGTCAGACAACCTGGAACGGTGCTCCCGGCCAGAACGCTTCATCCATGGTCTGCTCAATCGAATACGGGCAAACGCCAGGAAACGTGCTTTCGGGCAGCCCGCTCTCGCGCTGAGCCGCCAACAGCGCGTAGCGGTACGCGGTTCCGAACGCCTCCAAGAGCGTCGGCTTCAAGCTTGGGTTCTCTTTCAGGTGCTCAAACAGGCGCTCCCGCTGCTCGATGATCGTCAATCGCCAGCTGTTCCCGCGCAAGCCCGGCTGGAACTGCCATTTCAGCAAATGCGCCAGCAGCACCGCGAGCCGGTTCACCAGCTCGCGCTTCTCGCCGCGGCCCATGCTCTCGATTTCCTCGGCGATGTTCCCGATATCCGCTTCCGCCAGGCGCCCCGCCCGCAGCAGTTCGGCCTGCTCCGTCGCCCAGCCGAAGAAGTCGGTCGCGTATTTGCTGTCCATCTTCCCCCGCCGGCCCTGCCGCTCAGTACACCCGCTTCTTCGGCGGGATGACCGACACCTCGTTGGTCAGCGTCTGCATCCGGACCGGCCGATAGTCGAGCCGCACCGTTCCGTCCGGGCCGCACCAGGCCAGCGTGTGCTTCATCCAGTTCGCGTCGTCCCGGTCGGGATAGTCGTCGTGCGCCTGCGCGCCGCGGCTCTCGTGCCGCGCCTCGGCCCCCGCCATCGTCACCATCGCATTGGCGAGCAGGTTCTGGAACTCGAGCCCCTCCATCAGATCGGAGTTCCAGATCAGGCTGCGATCGGTCACCGCCATGTCCGCCGCGCCGTCCCACAGCCGGCGCATCTTGGCCACCCCCTCGGTGAGGCTCTGGCTGTTGCGGAACACCGCCGCGTGGGTCTGCATCGTCCGCTGCAACTCGGCCCGCAGCTGCGCCACACTGGTGCCGCCGCGGGCGTGCCGCGCCCGGTCGAGCCGGTCGAGCGCCGCCTCCCCCGCCCGCGCCGGCAGCGGCGCCTGGCTCGCCCCCGACTTCAGCTTCTCCGCCGCCCGGTGCGCCGCCGCCCGGCCGAACACCACCAGATCCAGGAGCGAGTTGGTGCCGAGCCGGTTCGCCCCGTGCACCGACACGCTCGCCGCCTCGCCGACCGCCATCAGCCCGGGCACGATCGCCTCCGGGTCGGACGGATCGCCGCGCCGCGCCTCGCCGTGGTAGTTGGTCGGCACGCCGCCCATGTTGTAATGCACCGTCGGCAGCACCGGGATCGGCTCGCGCGTCACGTCCACGCCCGCGAACACCTTCGCCGTCTCGGAGATGCCGGGCAGCCGCTCGTGCAGCAGCTCGGCGCCGAGATGCTCGAGATGCAGCAGGATGTGGTCCTTGTCCGGGCCGCAGCCGCGCCCCTCGTTGATCTCGATCGTCATCGAGCGCGACACCACGTCGCGGCTCGCCAGATCCTTGGCGGTCGGGGCGTAGCGTTCCATGAACCGCTCGCCCTCGCTGTTGGTGAGATAGCCGCCCTCGCCGCGCGCCCCTTCGGTGATGAGGCAGCCGGCCGGGAAGATCCCGGTCGGGTGAAACTGCACGAACTCCATGTCCTCGCACGGCAGGCCCGCGCGCAGCACCATCCCGGTGCCGTCGCCCGTGCAGGTATGCGCCGAGGTGCAGGACTGGAACGCCCGCCCGTAGCCGCCGGTCGCCAGCACCACGCATTGCGCGCGGAACCGGTGCATCGACCCGTCCTCCAGGCACCAGGCCACCACGCCGCGGCAGGCGCCCTCCTCCATGATGAGGTCGAGCGCGAAGTATTCGACGAAGAACTCCACCTCGTGCTTGAGGCTCTGCTGATACAGCGTGTGCAGCATCGCATGCCCGGTGCGGTCGGCCGCCGCGCAGGCGCGCATCGCCGGCGTCTTGCCGTAATCCTGCATGTGGCCGCCGAACGGACGCTGGTAGATGCGCCCGTCCTCGGTGCGGCTGAACGGCATCCCGAAATGCTCGAGCTCATACACCGCCGGGATCGCCTCGCGGCACATATACTCGATCGCGTCCTGGTCGCCGAGCCAGTCCGACCCCTTCACCGTGTCATACATGTGCCAGCGCCAGTCGTCCGGCCCCATGTTGCCGAGCGCCGCGCCGATCCCGCCCTGCGCCGCCACCGTGTGGCTGCGGGTCGGAAACACCTTGGTCACGCACGCCGTCTTCAGCCCCGCCGCGCCCAACCCGAACGCCGCCCGCAAGCCGGACCCGCCCGCCCCGACCACCACCACGTCATACGTGTGGTCCACCACAGTGTAGGCCCGCGCGGAAGGCAGCGTGATCGCGTTCATGCTCCGTCCATCCGTTCAGAGGGCCACGGCCCGTCCTTCTCAATGTCCAAATCGCAGAGCCGCGATCAGAATCCCGGCCAACGCGATCTGCCCGCCAATCATGGTGGTGATCATCGCCCAGGTACCAGGGAGGTGCTCGAGGCGGCCCCGGATATGCGCGACACTCTCGCGGATCGAAACCATGTCCTTGCGGATATCGGCTACGTCCTTGCGGACATCCGCTACATCCTTGCGGACATCCGCGATCTCACTTGCCAATGCGGAGCGAGTGGAGGCGAGCTCTTTGCGGATTTCGCCCATCTCCGTCCGCAATCCCTGGAGATCGTGTTCGACACCCGCCAAGTGGCCCATTACGTCCGACACGTCGCGAAACCCCGCCTACAAGCCCAGCTTCAAGATAGACACGATGGCGAGCAGCGCCAGAGCCGCGGTGAGGCCGCGCAGCAGCAACAGCAGCGACCCGCGTGCTCTCGACGTGCACGTAATCGTCAATCACCACAAATGGCCGAGCCTGCTTAACCGGCACCACGGAAGGGGTCAACGCGGCGGCGGCATTCAGGAGCCGAGCTTGAGCCCGGCCACACCCGCCAAGATGAGCGCCACGCAGAGAAGGCGAAGCGCGGTGGCGGGCTCACCGAGCACGGCTATGCCCCAGATCACCCCGCCCGCCGCCCCTATGCCGGTCCAAACGGCATAGACGGTTCCCATCGGGATGCTGCGGAGCGATTGCGACATGCAGAAGAAACTCGCCGCCATCGCCGCGACCGTGCCGAGGCTCGGCAGCACCCGGGTGAAGCCATCGGTGAGCTTCAGCAGCACCACCCAGACGACCTCGAACAACCCGGCGACCGCCAAGTAGATCCAAGGCGCGGACACCGGGCCGAACCGATGATCAGGCGGCCTTCCTGGCCAGCAGCCCCTGCGCGACAAGCGTTTCGGCGATCTGCACCGCGTTCAACGCCGCACCCTTGCGCAGATTGTCGGCGACGCACCAGAAGGCGAGACCGTTCTCGACGGTCGGGTCCTTGCGGATGCGGCTGATATACACGGCGTCCTCGCCCGCGGATTCGGATGGCGTGATGTAGCCGCCGTCCTCCCGCTGATCCATCACCGCGATGCCGGGCGCGTCCCGGAGAACCGAACGCGCCTCGCCGACCGTGATCGGGTTCTCGAATTCCACGTTGACGGCCTCCGCATGGCCGATGAACACCGGCACACGTACGCAGGTAGCGATGACGCGGATGTCGGGGTCGAGAATCTTGCGTGTCTCAACCACCATCTTCCACTCTTCTTTCGTCGACCCGTCCTCCATGAACTTGTCGATATGCGGGATGCAGTTGAAGGCGATCTCCTTGGTGAACTGCTCCGGCTTGACCTGCTCGTGCACAAAGGCCGCCTTGGTCTGGCTGTACAGCTCGTCCATCCCCTCCTTGCCCGCACCCGAGACGGACTGGTAGGTGGCGACCACCACGCGGCGGATCGTGAAACGATCGTGCAGCGGCTTCAGCGCGACCACCATCTGGATCGTGCTGCAATTCGGATTGGCGATGATGTTGCGGCGCGCGAACTTCGCGAGATGGTGCGGGTTCACCTCCGGCACCACGAGCGGCACGTCGGGCTCCATGCGGAACTGACTCGTGTTGTCGATCACGACACAACCGGCGGCGGCGGCGCGGGGCGCATGCACCGCGGAGACCGATGCGCCGGGGCTGAACAGGCCGATATCCCATCCGGTGAAATCGAATGAGTTGAGACTTCGCACCTTGAGCGTGGACTTCTCGCCGAAGGACACCTCGGCGCCGGCCGAACGGCCCGAGGCGACGGCCGCCACCTCCGAGACCGGAAAATTGCGCTCGGCCAACGTCTTCAACATTTCGCGCCCGACCGCTCCGGTGGCGCCCACAACCGCGACCCTGTAGCCCATAAGTCCTTGCTCCTGTCCTCGCGGCCTGGAGCCGCGCTGCCTGTCCACGGTTAGCTACGGCGCCATTGCCGGGCAAGCATCCTTGCCGCGGATCTGGGCTGCACCCGTCAACCGCTTGCGCCGAGAGGTTCGCGGTGGATCGCGGTCATGGGTACGCCGTCCGGACCGATCGTTCCGCGATACATGCCTCCGCTGTTGAACGGCAGCGCGACCGCGCCGCGTACGGTCCACCGCGATCAGACCGCCGGAACCGCCGAGGCGGCCGAGGGCGGCAACCACCGTTTCGGCCGCCGATGCGAGCGGCTCGCCGAGATACCGCATCCGGCTGGCGATCTCGTGTGCCGCCGCCCAGCGAATGAAGAACTCGCCGTGGCCCGTCGCGGAAACGGCGCAGGTCTCGTTATCCGCCCACGTCCCCGCTCCGAACACAGGGGAATCCCCGACACGGCCGGGGAGCTTGGCGGTCATGCCGCCGGTCGAGGTTGCCGCTGCGAGATTGCCGCGTGCGTCGCGGGCCACCGCGCCGACCGTCCCGTGCCACGCGGCGTCATCCCGCGTGTGGGGTGCTTTGCGCCGGCGCCGCTCCAACTCGTCTTCGAGTGCCCGGATGCGCCGGTCGGTGAGGAAATACGTGGCGGGCTCGAAGGCGACGCCTTCCTCCCGGCAAAACCGCTCGGCCCCTTCGCCGATCAGCAGCACATGGCCGGAGCGTTCCATCACGGCCCGAGCCGCGAGCACAGGATTGCGGGGACCACATACTCCTGCCACCGCGCCCGCGGCCCGGTCGGCGCCGCTCATGACCGCGGCGTCCATCTCCGCCCGCCCATCCGTCGTGAGAACCGCCCCCCTTCCCGCGTTGAAACGGGGCTCGTCCTCGAGCGCCATCACCGCCGCCGTGACGGCGTCGAGCGCGTTGCCGCCCGCGGCAAGCACGCGGTGCCCGGCCTCAAGGCTTCGGCGCAATCCGGCACGGTACCCGGCCTCGTCCTCCGGCGTCAGCGCCTCCTTCCGGACGGTTCCAGCGCCGCCGTGGATGGCGAGCAGGTAGCTCATCTCAGCCGACCCTCGGTTGGGCGAGCAGCAGTTCCGCCAAGCCGACCCGCCGGTGGCCGTGGCGGCCGGTCGTGGTTTCCGCGGCTGTCAGGGCATCGAGAACGGCTTCCTGCGTCCCTTCCGCCGCCGCCTGAAACAGACGGTCGATGCGGCTTTCGGCCAGAACGCGATGGCTTAGAAACTCCTCGTCCGCCTCGTGGGGAACGCGGTTGGCCGTCGTGAACGCGAGCGCGATATCGCCGCTGCCGTTGCCCCAAAACGAACCACACCAGGCGATTCCGGCTCCGGCCCTGCGCGCCACCCGGCCAAGCTGGCGATGATCGAGCGGAATGTCCGTCGCGATAATGACGGCTACCGAACCGGTCTCCGGAACGCGGCCGCCGGACGGATCGACCCGCCGCCCGTCCGGCAGTCGCAAATCCCCCGCGCGTCCGAAATTGGCCAGCACAAGAACGCCGAGGTGATAGGCTTCACCCTCCAGGCGAATGCGCCGGGACGCGGTCCCGATGCCGCCCTTGAAACCAAAGCAGCTCATCCCGGCCCCGGCTCCGACGGCACCCAGGTCGAAATCCTCCGTCGCCGCCTCGATCGCGTCCTCGGCGTTCGCCTCCACGACCGCCATTGCCTGAATATCGTTCAGGAAGCCGTCGTTGCATTCGAGAACGACCGGATTGACCGTGCTCGTCTGCCGTCCGATCTCCGGATTGACCGCGATCGCGCGCCGAATCAGTGCGGCAGCACAAGCCCCTACCGCGAAGGTGTTGGTGAGCAAAATCGGGGTCTCGATGCTCCCGAGTTCGTTCACCTGCATGATGCCGACGCTCTTGCCAAAACCGTTCAGGACGTGCGCGGCCGCGACCGGCTTGTCCAGGAACAGATCGCCGTCATGCGGCAGGATCGCGGTGACGCCGGTGCGGATCTCGCCATCGCCGAGAGTGGCGTGGCCGACGGTCACGCCAGGCACATCGGCGATGCTGCTCCGCTCTCCGGCCGGCAACGATCCGCAGGCCAATCCCAGGGCACGTGCGCGCATGGCTCACCGCGATGTCTGGCCGAGGCCCCAGGGCGCGGGGGACCGGCAGGTTGCTGCCGGGCACGGTGGCCGAGATCACCTGTGGATGGAAGAGGGCCACCCGCGCGTATCCGGCGGCGGTGTCGCGGTCTCGGTTCAGGTCAGCAGCGTGCGGACCAGCCAAGTGAGGAGGGCCGCGGGGAGCAGCACGCATAGCCCCAAAACCGCGAGGTAGAACAAGGCGTGCGCCACGCGGGCAAGGGCGAGCGCCGCCGTCTCACGCAGAGGTCTGGAGTGAAACAGGGTCATTGCTGGCGCATAGGAAACGGTGCTGAGGGACTGAGTTGTCATAGGCACTTATTCCCATATGGGAATGAATGCCGCGTTAAGCCGGTCGCCAGCTTCAGGGGAGCTTGACGAAGATGTCCTGCCCGGAGACCCGCACCTCGAACACTTCGAGGTCAGTCTCGACGGGCGGGCAAAGCGCCCTTCCGCTGCATACGTCGAACCTGCCAGCGTGCAACGGACACTCGATCTCGTTGTCCTCGAACCAGCCGTCGGAGAGGCGGGCGTATTCGTGGGTGCAGACGTTGTCGGTGGCGCAGAACTCGTCCCCTTCGAGGTGAAAGATCACGATATCCCGGCCGCCCGCCTGGACGCCGAGCATCTGGCCCTCGGCGATCTCGGCGGTGGAGGCCACGCGCACCCATTCCGGTTCCGGCATCCTATCCTCCGTGGGATTGAGCTTCAGGCGCGTGATCGCAGAACCGTTGCGAGCGGGCAAGAAGCGGCGGCGCGCTCAACGGAGCCCCGTGATCGAGTCGCTCGCCGCGCGCGGATCGCGTGAAGGCCAGCGGCCCGCATCGACCTGGGCCAGAAACGCGCCGAGAATTCCATTGAACGTCGAAGGATCTCCAGATTGATCGTATGGCCCGAGTTGGGAATCACGGCCAAACCGGCTGACGGAATGTTCTGCTTGAGTAGCAGGCCCGGAGCGAGGCAGGGCCAGTCCTCGTCACCGGTCAGGACCAGCGACCGGAACGGTCAGCGCCCGCATACGATCCACCAGATCGTAGAGCGAGGGCCGCTCGCGTTGCACGCCGAGCTGGGTATTGGCCGAGCCGAGCGCGGAATGTTCGGCGAGCTGTCGCTGGAACTCGGCGAAGCCGCGCGGGTCCTTGTTCTGGAACTGCACGCGCGTCGGGCCGAATGCGTATTTCGCCGCGAACGCTTCCATGCCGTGCGCGCGAATGGCGGCGACCGCTGCTTCCGCTTCGGCCCGGAACTTTTCACGTTCGCCGGGCTCGGCGCCGTAGCCGCAGCCCGCCACGCACAGGGACCGGGCGCGGGCGGCATGGCGGAAGCCGAAATGCAGAGTCGCGAATCCGCCCATGGACAGCCCGGCGACGTGCGCTTTCTCGATGCCGAGATGATCGAGCACGGCCAGAATGTCGTCCGCGGCACGGTCTTGCGAATAGCGCGACGGATCTTCCGGCACGTCGGATGGCGGATAGCCGCGCGCTGAGAACGCGATCGCGCGATAACGTTGGCCGAAATGCCGCATCTGCGGCTCCCAGCTCCGGTGATCGCCGGCAAATTCATGGACGAAGATCAGCGGCGTGCCCGAGCCGGTCTCCTCGAAATAGAGACGAACGCCATCTTCGGTCGTCGCATAGGCCATGCCGGATCTCCCGCGTGACAGGCCAGCGAACAGGGGTTCTGGGGTGATGGTCAAGACCGTAGCGCCGAGGCGGGTTTACGACGCTCCGGATAAATCGATAACGACGAGCGCCTCCCCCGCGAGCGGAGTCGGCGTCCGGTCCGGCAGCAGCAGGGCGCGATAGCGAATGTCATCCACGGCGGCACGCTCGTAATCGAGGTCGAGCACGCCATGCCGGTCCATGAAGCGGTTCACCGGGGCCGGCACGCGCACGCACCCCTCGCTGGCCGGCCGGCCGATCCGCTGCTCCAGGTATTCGGGATCCGTCGCGTGCATGAGCAGGCGAATGTCTCCGCCCTCCTTGTCGCTGCGCCAGCCCTTCGTGGCCCAATGCCAGCCGAAATCCCAAACCCTCATTCCCTTCAGCCCGAGGCCGCGAATGTGGTTCTCGTTGAAGGTGCCCTGGGCGCGGTAGTCGAGGATCGCGTCGGTATGCAGGAACACGCCGACCGGGGTGATGTAGTAGTCCCGTCGTCCGGCCTGCCC
This sequence comes from uncultured Alphaproteobacteria bacterium, assembly GCA_963808965.1. GTDB lineage: Bacteria > Pseudomonadota > Alphaproteobacteria > Acetobacterales > Acetobacteraceae > CAWEHU01. The sequence continues at coordinate 25,879 of CAWEHU010000025.1, read as the reverse complement.
GGTCGAGACGCGGCTGCCTCCGACGACCTGCCACGGCTGGTCCGGCTCGGCCATGATGATGCGCAGCTCCTGCACGCGCGGATTGCGATCGACGACGACCAGCAACTGCGCCCGATCGATGCTCTGGCCTGCCTCTGCCACGGCGGCGCGGGCGCCCGCGATCCATGAGGCGTCGGATGCGGTCCCGGCTGGGATGCCATGCGGGACCTCGCGGGCAAACGATTTGCGCAAGCGCGCGAGCTCGACGGCAGCATCGGTCGGCGAAAGGCTGGGCGGAGGCGGCGGCAGGGAGATCGGGGGCGCGGCGGTTTCCGGGATCGCCTGGACAGGGGGCGGCGAGAGGGCGGCTGACGGCGTGGGAGGAGCATTCCCGGCGCATGCAGAGAGTCCGAGCAGCAACGCCGCCGCCCCGAGGATCAGTAGTCGGGCCGCGGCCTGGGAACCGGGTTTTCCCTCCGATGCCGTCGAACACGTCATTTGCCCAGCATAATGGTGCGGGGCCGCTCGCACCAGGACGAGCTTAGCTCACTTCGTCCCGAAAAGCCGGTCGCCCGCGTCTCCGAGACCAGGGCGGATATAACCGTGCGCGTCGAGTTCGCGGTCGATCGCCGCCGTGAAAACGGGCACGTCGGGGTGAGCCTCCTGAAACACCTCCAATCCTTCGGGGGCGGCGAGAAGACACAGGAACCTGATCTGTGCCGCACCGGCTTCCTTGAGGCGGCTCACGGCCGCGGCGGCCGAGTGGCCCGTTGCCAGCATGGGGTCGACGACGATCGCCCAGCGATCGCCGATATCCGTCGGCAGTTTGAGGTAGTACTCGATGGGAACCAGTGTGACAGGCTCCCGATAAAGCCCGATATGGCCGACGCGGGCCGACGGAACGAGATCCAGCAGGCCTTCCAGAATGCCGTTGCCCGCCCGCAGAATGGAGACGAAACAGAGCTTCTTGCCCGACAGGATCGGCGACTGCATCGGTTCGAGCGGCGTTTCGATCGGGACCATCTCAAGCGGCAGATCACGAGTCACTTCATAGCACATGAGAAGACTCATCTCTCGCGCCAAGCGCCTGAACTCCGCGGTGGAGGTCTGTTTCTGACGCAGAAGCGTGAGTTTGTGCTGTAACAGCGGATGACCGAGAACGGTCGCGAGATTGCTGGCCATCATGGACCGGGCTTCCTTCAGAATACGGTGCCGTCGCTGATGACGTGCAGCGGCGGTCCGCCACCGGGACGACGCTGCTCGGCGATAGCCCGGGCCGCCGCCCAGGTACCGCCCTGCAACACACGGGCGAGCGGCATCTCCGCCGCGCTGCGATCCAAGTGCCGACGCACCAGCGGGGCGATGCGGTCGAGCAGCGCGACGGTGAGCGCGCGCCATTCGACAACGGCCTCGTGCTCCACGGGCAAAGGGCCGGATGCCAGCGCCGGCTCACGCAACGCGAGGACGCCCAGATCCAGGAATAGCCCGCCGTTGCGATACTCCGCGAGCCCGGTCAGCTCATCCAGTCCGGTCACGGCGATGCCGGCATCCTCCATGATCTCGACAACGGAGTAGGCCAGCCATTGCGAGAGCTTGTGAAACGGCACCAATCCCGCCGTGAGGCCGTCCGAGCTGATCGCGGCGTGATGCCAGACGTCGCCGAGATTCTCGCCACCGATCGCGATGCGTCCGGGCCAGATGGTCGCGAACGCATCGAGAATCGTGGCCAGGATCACCTCCGCCCGCAGCACGCCCGTAACCGCTTTCGATCTGAAATGATCGAAGAGGGCGCCGATACGCGGCGTCGTGTCGCCGAACAGGTCCGGGCGCCGGCGAAGCGCCGCCCCGAGATTGTGCATGAGCGCCACGCGACCCTCGATACCCGCGAGCGCGTTTCCCGGCCGGACCTGGAACGCATTCGCGAGCCGGTTGTAATCGATCCGCTCCAAACCCCCGGCATCGGCCCGCAGCTTGCAGCTTGGGTCGGACGAAAACAGCCCGGAACGAAAGCCGTGCAGGCTCGCGACGGCGAGGCCTTCCGAGCGTCCCAGCACGAGGCCGGTGCCAGGCTCGACATAGCGCCACTCCGGCCCGGCTCCGGCGTCGAGCAATACGCTGACCACGACGAGGTCGAGGCGGATGCGGCCGATTTCGTCCGGGCTCTCGTGCCGAAGCGCGGAAGCCAGCGCGCCCCAGCGGTCGATCCCGTCGGCCGAGAAGTGCCGCCAGCGCGCGTGGTAGGGGATGCGCAGATCGGGATAGTTCCGTCGTGTCACCTCGGCCACGTAACGTGAAGCGGCCTCGAGACGGCTGATATCGACGGTGAAATGGGCAAGTTCCCCGCGTTCGCCGAGGTCCAGCAAAGCGTGGCTCCGTTCGCGCACGGCGGCGGGCGTGCGGAGCCAGGCAATCGCGCGCCGAGCCTCCGCCGGATCGGGCTCACTGAAATCGGGCAACGCGCTCAATCCCGCAGGCCGCGCCCTTTCGACTGCTTCAGCTCCTCCCTCCCGGGCACCCGGTCGGTGTAGTAGCCGGCCGCCTTCTTGGCGTCGATCTCGACTTGCGCGTCGGCTGGCACCAGCTCGTCCGGGATCGGGATTCGCTCGACCACCTCGATGCCGCTCTCCACCAGCGGCCGGAACTTCATGTTGCTCATCGAGACGAGCCGGTCGATGCGGCTGACGCCCAGCCAATGCAGCACGTCCGGCATGAGCTCCTGGAAACGCATGTCCTGCACCCCGGCCACGCATTCGGTTCGCCGGAAATAGGCCTCGGCACGGTCGCCGCCTTGCTGCCGCTTGCGTGCATTGTACACAAGGAACTTCGTCACCTCGCCGAGTGCGCGCCCCTCCTTGCGGTTATAGACGATGATGCCGATCCCACCCTCCTGGGCCGTTGCGATACACACCTCGATGCCGTGCGCGAGGTAGGGGCGGCAGGTGCACACATCCGATCCGAACACGTCCGAGCCGTTGCATTCGTCATGAATGCGGCAGGCCACCTTGGTCTCGGGACGGCCGAGGCTTGCGGGATCCCCGAACAGATAGACCGACATCCCGCCGATCGGCGGAAGAAACACCTTGAGATCGGACCGTGTCACCAGCTCGGGAAACATGCCGCCGGTCTGTTCAAAGAGCGTGCGGCGTAACGCGGTCTCGCTGATCTTGAAGCGTTCGGCGATGCCGGGCAGCCACCAGACCGGTTCGATGGCGATCTTGGTCACTCGCGCATCACCGCGCTCGGTCAGGACCGAGCCGTCCGCGGTGAGCCGTCCGGCATCCAGCGCCTGCAACAGCTCCGGAATGTAGATATGCGCGCGCGTCACCGCGATCGTGGGCCGAATGTCCCAGCCAGCGGCAAGCTGCTCGGCGTAGACTTCGGTCGGCCAGATGACCCCAGGGATCGAGCGAAACGATCAATGACGGGTCGCTCCACTGGGGAAACGGGCCGATCTGCTCGGCCGGTCGCGTGTCGGTGAGATCGGGCCGATGTTCAGGCCGGAGCTGGCCGGCCGCGATCGCCAGCGCGCGGTAGAGAGAGTATGCGCCCGCATGTGCACCGATCGAATTGCGATGGCCCGGGTCGGTCAGAGATGCGACGACCGGGCCGCGAAGCCGTGGATCGGCGGAGCCCCATTCCGGTGCATTGTGGGCGACAGCACCGGCGCGCGGATGCGAGGTTAGCACGATCGGGCGTATGGCTTTCTTCTCGCCAGGCCGCGGGGGAAGGCTATGTTCGGGCATGGAGAGCTCCGTCGTTCGGCACTGAACGTAGAAGCCGACGCGGGGTTGAATCAAGGATCACAAGAACAAAAGACACGGATACGATACGAATGTGTGGGTGCGCATGAGCTGCGGCTCGATCCGCATAAGGAACAATAGCGGAATAGGGCCGGACACGTCAATGGTGCAGATACACCGCCTCATGATGTGAGGCCAGCGTGACCGGTGCATCTCGCCGGGTCCGACACGCGATCGGCATGTTGCCCCTTTTCATCTATAACAACCAGCGCATCGAGCGCCGGAGCGCACTCGTGCCCTCGTGCTCGAACCAGGCTCCGTGACTGAAAATGACTCGCTCGGGCTGCCAGTCGACCATGCGCGCGACGGCTTGTGCAGCCTCTCGACGTTTTCGCTTGACTATCATGCGCAGATAAACCGGAGCCATCCCGTCCGGTGCGAGCACTCCGAGCAGTTTCGCTACCGGTCGTATCCAGGGTGAGACTTTTCCCGGTTCGAGGTTCTCCACGAGATCGGTCAGAACGAGCGTGCGCGTGGGCAGGTGGAAGAAGGCGACCTCCTGAAAATTGGCGCCGCCCGGAACCATCGCCTGAACCATTTCGTCCGACCACTCCCGCGCCGCCGCGTCGTCCAGATCCCGGTCGATCTTCAGGTGCGCCTTTCGTGCCTGTGAGCGTTGGCGGAGGCTTGGCGCCGCCCAGGTCAGCGCATCCGGGCAGCGCTGCTGCCATTCCTTGAGGAAGGACCAATGCGCGATATTAGGCGCGACGAGATGGCGGATTCGACCGAGGCGATCCATCGCGTCTCGCAACCGGTTATCGTACCGGGTGGGCGAGTGTAGCCACAGTTCGCCGCTGCGGAGGCGAATCACGGTCATACGGATCGGCAAGGGAATACCGAGCACGCGTTGCGGCCCGCTGTCGACGATCCACACGTTTTCCGCAACCGGCTTGAGCACATCAAGCGGCGGGTACGTCACTTTCTCGCCGGAACTTCCCATGATTTCGCCCCGAGCTATCCGCCCAATATGACAAGCAGCATCACGATCCCGATGCAGGCCGCCACGATAAAAGCCATGGGTTTTCCCCAGCGCGGTCCGCCGACATTCTCGACCGCGCTCAGCAGCAAGCCGAGCAACAGAACGAGCCCGCCACGAGCGAGATGGCTGCTCTGCCACGGGTCCGAGTCTCCGATCGGCTCGGGATCACCAATGTCCTGGCTCGGTTCCGGCATCCACCTTGGGGCCTTTCAAGCCTCCATGTTGGCATTCCATGTGGCGAGTCCAGTCCCGCGGGTGAGAGTATGGGCACGCTGGACGGACTAAGCCGAGGCTGAAGGACCGAGCGGCGCATCCAGCAACTGCTGGCGCGCTTGCTGGGCGCATCCCTCCAAGGCGGCGGAGAGTTCGCCTTCGGGCAGTCCGCCGCCATGCGCCGCCGCCGCTTCCGCAATGCACTGTAGAAGCTTTTGATCGTGACCGGGCCGGTCGGGGATGGCTAGCACCGTCTTGACCAGAGCTTCGGCGTCCATGTCCGAAAGCCGGAGCCTGGTTGCGGCCCATCGAGCGAACAACCTGTCGCGGCGGGCCGTGACGCGGAAACGGAAATCCTCGTCATGCGCGAACTTCGCCTCGAACGCTTGCTCCCGGTCATTGAACGTGGTCGGCATGGCCTATTCCTTCTGCTCCGGTTCGATCTTAGCAATGGACGAGGTACCGGATCTTCCTCATTCGGTTCCGAGCTTTGTCGCCAAGACCGCAGCGGTGTTGACATAGCAACTTGCCGGCCCTAGCCTCGATGTAAGCTCGCTCGGTCTGGCGAAGTGGCTGCAACGCCGCGAACATGCGCCGTATGCAACCGCCCGCCTAAGGGAGGTGATCAAAATTGGCCGATAACGAACCAAGAGGCAAAAAGTCGGCATCGGACCTGACCTGCGATGTATTGGTGATCGGATCCGGGGCGGGCGGGTTATCGACCGCGGTCACGGCACGTAAGCACGGTGCCGACGTGCTCGTGGTCGAGAAGGAGCCGTATTTCGGCGGCACCACCGCCTTCTCGGGCGGCATCATGTGGATTCCCGGCAATCCATGGGACAAGCAGGATGGTAAGCCCGACACGCGCGACGCCATGCGTACCTACATGCGGCACGAGGCCGGGAATCACTACAAGGAAGACCTCGTCGAGGCTTTTTTCGATAATGGCCCGCGCATGCTGGAGTTCTTTTCCAACAACACAGAGTTGCAATTCGTTCCGTACAATTACCCGGATTACCATCCGGATGCCCCCGGCGGGGTGCCCAACGGACGCTCGGTTTCGGCGGCGCCCTACGACGCGCGCCGGCTCGGCCCGGAACTGCCGCGGCTGAGGCCGCCGCTGCGCACCATCACTTTCATCGGGATGATGTTCAACTCGGCCAGCCAGGACATCAAACACTTCTTCAACATAACACGCTCAGTGAAGTCCGCGCTTTACGTCACGAAACGGCTCGCTGCGCACATGACCGAGCTGGCGCGATACCGGCGGGGCATTGGCCTGACCAGCGGTAACGCGTTGGCTGCCGCTCTCGCGAAATCCGCTTTCAATCTCGGCATCCCGATCTGGACGGAGAGTCCGGTCCGCGAGCTGATCGTGGAGAACGGGGCCGTGAAGGGGGCGATGGTCGAGACGAAAGATGGACGTCGGCGTGTCTCGGCCCGCCGCGGGGTCGTGCTCGCGTGCGGCGGTTTCCCGCGGGATGCGCAGCGCGTGGCCAGGCTGTATCCGCATGTGAAGCGCGGGGGCGAGCAGGTGACCCCGGCGCCGCCTGGCAACACGGGGGACGGCATCCGCATGGCCGAGGCGGTCGGCGCCCAGTTCGAGGAAGGTTATCCGAACGCGGCCGCCTGGATTCCCGTCTCCAAGGTACCGCTGCCGGCCGGGGAGACCGGCGTGTTCCCGCACCTCGTGGACCGCTACAAGCCCGGCTTCATCGCGGTGAATCGGCACGGCCGGCGCTTCTGCAACGAGGCCGATTCGTATCACGACGTTGGCGTGGCGATGCAGCGCACCTGCGAGGGCGATCGCGAGACCGCCGTCTGGCTGCTCTGCGACCACAAAACGATTCGCAAATTCGGGATGGGCTTCGCAAAGCCGGGGCCGATGCCGCTGCAACTCTACACCCGCACGGGTTACTTGCTGAAAGGACGCACCCTGCGCGATCTCGCCAACCTGGCCGGTATTGACGGGGCTGGGCTGGAAGAGACGGTGCGCCAGTTCAACGTCGGCGCGGAGCGCGGAGAGGATCCGGAGTTCGGCCGAGGCAGCACCGCCTTCAACCGCTATCTCGGCGATCCCGACCACAAGCCGAACCCGTGCGTCGCTCCGATCAAGCATGCGCCGTTCTACGCCGTGAAGCTATTCATGGGCGACCTGGGCACGTTCGACGGGCTAAAGACCGACAGCTCCGCCCGTGTCCTGCGCGCGCCGGGCGAGCCCATTCCTGGATTATATGCCGTTGGTAACGACATGGCGAGCGTGATGGGTGGCAATTATCCCGGCGCCGGCATTACGCTCGGGCCGATGGTAACGTTCGGATACATCGCCGGCCGGCACGTCGCCGGCGTGAACACCGACGCTTGCACGGAGGCCGCTCAGGTCGCACCGGCGGCCTGATAAGCGACAAAACAAGCCGGCACAATAAACGGGAGGAAAATATGCGCCTGGGCCGACGCACTCTGCTGGGGGCGGGAATTGCCGCCACCATGCCCCTCGGGGCCGCCAGGGCACAGGCGGACAACACGGTCCGCGTCGGCGTGCTGACCGATCTTTCCGGCGTCTACCGTGATGTCGGCGGGCCAACCAGCGTTGCCTGCGCGCGTCAAGCGGCTGACGAGTTCACTGCCGCGAACCCGGATATCAAGGTCGAGGTGGTTGCCGCCGATCACCAGAACAAGCCCGATATCGGCCTCGGCATCGCACGCGAGTGGTTCGACCGGGGTGGGGTCGACATCGTCACGGACATCAACAACAGCGCGCTCGCCATCGGCCTCCGCACGCTCGCGGAAGAGCGCGACAAGGTAGAGCTGGTTACTTCAGCCGGCACCTCGGATCTCACCGGGAAATATTGCAGTCCCAACTTGCTGCACTGGAGCTGGGACACTTGGTGTCTCGCGCATTCCACGGGAAGCGCCCTGGTGCGGACGGGTGGCGACAAATGGTATTTCGTCACCCCCGACTATGCCTTTGGCCACGCTATGGAGGATGACACGGCTAAGTTTGTGAAAAGCGCGGGCGGCAAGGTGCTGGGTTCGGCCACCTACCCGTTTCCCACCACGACCGACTTCTCCTCCTACCTCATTCAGGCTCAGTCAGCCGGCGCCAACGTGATCGGCTTCACGAATTCCGGCGCCGATCTCGCCAACTGCCTGAAGCAGGCCCAAGAGTTCGGCTTGACGCAAGGCGGCGTGCGGCTGGCCGCCATGATCGGCTATGTGACCGACGTGCAGGCAATGAGCCTGCCGGTGGCGCAAGGGCTGATCATGACCGAGACGTTCTACTGGGACCTCAACGATCGCACGCGCAGCTTCATGAAACGCATCCGGCCCAAGCTACCAGCTAATGTCTTTCCCAACATGAGTCAGGTCGGCAACTATTCCGGCGTATTGGATTATCTCAAGACGGTGAAGCAGTTGGGCGTGGCCCGTGCGAAGGCATCCGGCCGCGCGGTTATCGAAGCAATGAAGGCGCGTCCGGCCGATGACGACTGCTTCGGCCCGAGCACGATCCGCGCCGACGGACGCGTCATTCACCCCGCCTACCTCTTCCAGGTGAAGACGCCGGCCGAGAGCCATGGTCCGGGCGACGTCTACAAGCTACTCGCGACCACGCCGGCGGACGAGGCGTTCCGCCCACTCAATGAGGGCGGCTGCCGGCTGGTGCGCGCATGACCTCGCCCGAGGAGGCCCGCGGCGCGGGCGGCAAACCGATTGTCGATCTGCGCACCTACACGATTCGGCCGCGCGGGATGCCCGAATTTCTGGAAGTGTTCGACCGGTTGGCCATGCCCGTGTTGCTCCGCTGCCTCGGTCCGCCGATCGGCTTCTACACGAGCCTGGTGGGACCGCTGAATCAAGTCGTGCATCTCTGGGCTTATGCCAGCCTCGCGGATTACGAGGCCCGTTCCGCCCGGCGCGATGCTGATCCGGACTGGCCGGCGTATCTGCAGGCGTCCGGGCATCTGATCGTGGCACAGGAGGACCGGCTGCTGCGTGCCGCCACACTCAATTCCGTGCTCGCATTCAACGCAGCTCCAAGCGGGGCTGCCGATATCGCGGGAGCGTGACGATGAGCGACTGGCTTGGCGTCAAGGACTGGGTGGCCGTCGTAACCGGGGCGGGCGGGGGCATGGGGCGGGCCATCGCCGAGGCGTTCGCCAGCCAAGGCGCCTCGCGTCGCCCTGCTGGATTACAATCAGCAGAGCTGCGAGTTTGCGGCACAGGCGGTCACGCAATTCGGCGGGCGAGCCATCGGTATCCGCTGCGACATCTCGAAGCCCGAGAGCGTGCAGGAAGCCGGGTCGCGCGTGGCGGCGGAATTTGGTCCCTGTCGCGTTCTCGTCAACAATGCGGGCGTCCTGCGCCCTGGGCCGCTGGATACGCTGACGATCGATGAATGGAACGCGATCATCAGCGTCAACCTGACCGGCTACTTCCTCTGCTCCCAGACGTTCGGCCGGCCGATGCTGGAGCAAGGGCGCGGCAGCATCGTGCACGTGGCATCCATCGCCGCGTCGCACCCGCAAGGCTTCAGTGGCGCCTACAGTACGAGCAAGGCGGGAATTGTGATGCTGTCGCAGCAACTGGCGACCGAATGGGGGCCGCGTGGCGTGCGCAGCAACGTGGTCAGCCCAGGGATGATTCGCACCCCGCTGACGGCGGATTTCTATGCAACGCCCGGTGTGACCGAGCAGCGCAGCGCGGTCGTTCCGGTGCGGCGGATTGGCGAACCGGAGGACATCGCCGATAGCGTCCTGTTCCTGGCGAGCGACCGGGCCAGCTACGTAAACGGCGACGAGATCACCGTGGATGGCGGCTTCACGCGCATGGTGATGAATCTAGTCCCGCGGCCGAAACATGAATAGCCGGCACGTGTCGGCGCGGTCCCGGCGGCTCCGCGCGTCAGCTCTCGGCTGCGGCGGCCTGGGTCGCAAGCCGCCGCCGCGCCGGACTGGCCGCGGAGGCCGCGCGCCGCGTTTGAGCGTCCGCCTCGACCAGCGACAAGTTGGCGACCAGGCGATGCAGCAGGAGCGACCAGCTGGTCTACTTCGGCCGCGGTAAAGCCCGTCAGCAAGCGGGTCTCGCGCTGGAGCGCGACAGGAAGAACGTTATTATACGTCGCCCAGCCTTTCTGCGTCAGCGCGACTTCGATGCGGCGGCCGCTTGCGGGCCGGAACCGAACAAGCTGGCGCGCTTTCAGCTGTGCGAGGCTGCGGCTGACGGCTGCCTTGTCGAGGCCAATGGCTTGCGAGAGCTGCGCCCCGGTCGACCATCGCTCGCTGGCGAGCTGGAAAATTATGCGCCACTCGATAACGCCGAGATCGAAGCTCCGCCGGTACTCCTGAGATGCGCCGCTGGACAGCTTGTTGTTCAAGCTCGTCACGATCGCGCTGATGCAGCGGCCAAGTTCGAGCGGAACGGGCGCGGAGTTCTTCGGCCCTGTTTGCATACTCGGCTTCCTGCCCGCGCGGTGGTCGGTTGGCGGGATGCGGCCGGAAAGCAACCGGCTCACAACCGCTCAACCCCTCATTTATGCACCGGTTCCCGTCGGTTCCATCCCGGCCACTCGCAATCGGCTTTCGGGGTCGCGGGAGTATCCCATGGCTGAGCAGCGCCGCACAGTCTTGATCACCGGCGCGGCTGACGGAATTGGCTGGGCCATGGCGCAGCGCTTCGCCGGCGGTGGTGACAGGATCGCGATCGCGGATTTGCGCCTGGACGCAGCCAAAGAACGTGCGGCGGAGCTGGGTCAAGAGCCACCTCGCCGTAGCGGCGGATGTTTCCGCCGAGCCGGATGTGTCTCGTATGGTCGCGGAGGTGTCGCAGCGGTGCGGCGGGCTCGACGTGCTGATCAACAATGCCGGCATCGGTGACACCCAGTTGCCGACGACAGAGCAGACCGTAGCAGCATTCGACCGCCTGATAGGCGTACATCTTCGCGGCACGTTTCTCGCCTCACGCGAGGCTGCACGCATCATGCTGGCGCAAGCACAAGGGGCCATCGTCAACGTCAGTTCGATCGCCGGCCTGCTGGGTCTGCCCCGGCGGAACGCATATGGCGCCGCCAAGGCTGGAATTGCCGCGATGACAAGGGCGATGGCCTGCGAGTGGGGCGGCCAGGGAATTCGCGTGAACGCGATCGCCCCCGGCTACGTGCAGACCGCGCTCGTGGAAGAGCTGGTCGGCGCCGGCCGGCTCGATGTCGAAGCGATCAAGAGACGCACGCCAATGGGCCGGCTCGCATCTCCCCCGGAGATCGCCGAAGCGGCGTGGTTTCTGGCTTCGCCGCAAGCGAGTTTCATCACTGGCACGGTGCTGAGCGTGGATGGCGGCTGGACCGCGTTCGGAGACGCAGTCTAGCATGCATAATTACGGCGGAAGCAGAAGCTGACGAGGGAGGTCCAGGCCATGCGCACTCAGGTTGGAATTGTCGGAGCCGGTCCTGCGGGCCTGATGCTCTCGCATCTCTTGCATCTGCGAGGAATCGAGTCGGTCATCATCGAGAGCCGCACGCGCGATGCGATCGAGGCGACGATCCGTGCCGGGGTCCTGGAGCAGAGCACGGTGGACCTGATGACCGAGACGGGGGTCGGGGAGCGGCTAAAGCGCGAAGGGTTCGTTCATCAGGGATTTGAAATGCGCTTCTCCGGACGCAGCCACCGCATCAATCTGTACGAGTTGACCGGCGGGCGCGTCATCACCGTCTACGCCCAGCATGAGGTGCTCAAGGATCTCATCAAGGCACGGCTCGCAGCCGGCGCGCAAATTCTGTTCGGCGTCAAGGCGACCGGGGTGGAGGATGTCCAGTCCTCAACGCCAAAAATCCGCTTCACCCAGGATGGCAAGGACCAGGAACTGACCTGCGACTTCCTCGTCGGCGCCGACGGCTCGTACGGGGTTTGCCGGGCAGGCATTCCAGAGAGCGTGCGCAAGGACTATCTGCGCACCTATCCGCTCGGCTGGTTCGGCATTCTCGCCAAGGCTCCCCCTTCCTCGGAGGAGCTGATCTACAACAATCACGAGCGTGGGTTTGTGTTGGTCAGCACGCGCTCGCCGCAGGTGCAGCGCCTCTATTTCCAATGCGATCCTTCTGACTCGGGTAGACAACTGGCCAGACGACCGGATCTGGGAGGAGCTACAGGCGCGGATGGCGGGCTATCAGCTGAAGCAGGGCGAGATATTCCAGAAAGGCATCATCCCGCTGCGCAGTTTCGTCTGCGAGCCGATGCAGTACGGCCGGTTGTTCCTGGCAGGTGACGCCGCGCACGCCGTGCCGCCCACCGGCGCGAAGGGGCTCAATCTCGCGGTGGCCGATGTTCACGTGCTCGCCCGCGCGATCGGCGCCCACTACTCGTCCGGTGCTACCGACCTGCTCGAGGGGTATTCGGCGACGGCGCTGCGGCGGGTATGGCGGGGACAGTATTTCTCCTACTGGATGACGTCGATGCTGCACCGCTTCCCCGATGCCAGCGAGTTCGACCATAAGCGCCAGCTCGCGGAACTCGACCTGGTCACCAGCTCGCCCGCGGCGCAGACCGTCTTGGCACAGAACTATGTGGGCCTGCCTCTCAGCTAAGTTCGGTGGCCCAGAGGTGCGTGCATGGTTATCGGTTCACGCGGCCCACTCCGGCGCCTCTTCCGGCCGGACGGGTGCCGCGATTGCGGCGGAGTGGCCGACAGCGAGGGTTGCGGCCATGGTGCGCGCGCCATCCCGGCCGGACACAAGCGGCGCTTCTTCACGACGAATTACCCGGAGGAAGTGATGCATCTGCTCGACCAGCGGATCGCGCCGCTCCACTTGTATGGCCTCCCGCACGAGCCTCTGGTCCCAGCCACGCGCCCCCTCGTAGCGCCATAGCGTCAGCGACGGGAGTTCCAACGAGGCGTCGGTACCTGAGAGACGGTAAGCGTCGGCGTCGTGGCGCGGGAATGTCGGGTTCTCGCCCGCGGTCTGGTCCCAGCACCAGGGCGACGGGGTCGCATCCGACAGCGTAATCGTCGCGAGCGTGCCATTCCTGAAACGGAGCAGCACTGCCGCCGTGTCTTCCACCACAAACCCGCGCGCCTCGTTGGCGGTTATGGCTTGCACCGTCTCGATCTCGCCGCAGAGGAAGCGGAGCGCATCGATATCATGCACGAGATTGATGAGCACCGGGCCGCCCCCAGGCTCGCGGCGCCACGCCACGTTGTAGTAGTCGTCGGGTTTCAGCACGGTGGAGCAAGCCGCGACGACCAGCAGTCGCCCGAGCCGGCCGCTCCGCACCAAGTCTCTTGCCGACTTCAGCACGGGATTATGGCGGCGGAAATGTCCGACCAGCAACGGAACGTCAGCGCGCTCGGCGTGCGACACGATCTCCTTCGCCGTCGCGAAGTCCTCGGCAAGGGGTTTTTCCACGAGGACCGCGACGCCACGATCGATACAGTCATGCGCGCCTGGCGCGTGCAGCACATTTGGCGTGGCGATAACGGCGGCGTCGGGCCGCTCCGCTTCCAGCATCGCGTTATGGTCGGCATAGTGCGGGACGCCGAGCGAAGCCGCGAACGCGGCAGCACCGGGGCCAGGATCGGCGATCGCCGCCAAACGCGCCTGCTCCGGCGGAAGCTTGGCAAGAATGCCGGCGTGGGCGCGGCCGATAACGCCGGCCCCAATGACGGCGACCGAAAGGGCTTTCATTTCATTCATCTCAGCGTCTTGCGGCCGCCTGAGCCAGCACGGATTTTGTGTGCTGCATTGCTCGCCGCGCCCGCTCCTCCGCGCCCACGGTGCGGGCAAGTTCCAGCGTCGGTATTTCCAGGCTGATCGGCAAGTCGGACGGCATCGCCTGAATAAGTGAGATCAGGTCGAGGCCGCCCTGGCCGGGAAACAACCGCTCCGCGCGCGCCGTGTGCAACAGGCCTTCGGTCGTCGTAGGCCGCTCCGCGGGCGCATCGCAGAGTTGCCAGTAGTTCAGCCACTGCCGCGGCACGGAATGGATATCCGAAATCTTGCTATTCGACCGGTCGAAGTGAAGGGCGTCGATCAGGATGCCGGCGTTCGGCCGGTCAGCAGCGCGGACAACGCGCATCGCGGTAGCGAGATCCGGCACGGCGGTCCAGGGCATGAATTCGAGATCGCCCGTCAACCCGAACGGCGCGGCCGCATCGCAGAAAGCAGCGAACGTCTCGACCAGGCGGCCCTCCTCGGGATCGTAGCCAGCCACGAGGACGTGCTTCGCGCCAAGCGTGGCGCCGGTCTCCAGAAAGGGCAGATACGTCGAAACCTCGGTCTCGGGCTTGAGCATGACGATCTCCAGATCCGCGATCGTCACCCCGGTATCGGCGATGCGCGCCAAGGTCTCTCGCAGCATTGTGGGATCGTCCATCAGCGGATAGGCGGTCGCGCCGGGCGCCACTGGCAGCAATCGCACCCCCGCTTGCTGGTAGCCCGCCGCCGCTGCCACCAAAACCAATTCGGGGGGCGATAGCTCAAGCGCCGTGAGTTGCGCGAGAGCGATGGAAGGCATCTGTTGCACGTGTTTCTCCCTGAGAAATATCGCAATGCGGGCGGCAGACATCAGGCGCGTTTGGCCGCCGCATGCATCGCGATTTGCCAGCCGAAGGTGATTGCCGGTCCGAGTGTGGTCCCCGGCCCCGGATACGTGCCCCTGAAGATCGAACCGAGATCATTGCCGCACGCATAAAGGCCCTCGATCGGCGTGCCATCGTTACCGAGCACCCGACCATCCCGGTCCCCGCGCAAACCGGCGCTGCCGGCGAGGTCGGAAGGCCGCACGGCGACAGCGAAGAACGGTCCCGGCCCGATCTTGCGCATGCAGGGATTGGGCTTGTTGTCGGGATCGCCGTTGATCCGGTTGAGGTCGCTTGTGCCGCGGCCGAACTCCTCGTCGACGCCGGTTTCCGCGTACCTATTGTGATTAGCGACAGTTCGCTCGAACTCGGCCGGGTCGGCTCCGATCTTCTCGGCGAGACCGCGCAGGGTGTCAGCCTGGATCAGGTATCCGGCCTCGATGAACGAGTCGAGCTTCTTGGTCCCCGGATGCACCAGGCCGATGCCGTAATCGCGGATAAAGCTGCGGTCGCAAATCAGATACGCAGGCACGCTCGGCACCGTCTCGTTCGCCCGCAGCATGGCCATGCAGAAATCGTGGTACGAGTCGCCCTCGTTCACGAACCGCCGTCCGGCGCTGTTGACGGCGATGAGTCCCGGCTTCGAGCGATCGAGAATGATGTGCGGCCAGACCGATTGGGTGCCGTCCTTGCGCTTCAAGACAGAGCAGGGCATCCACAGGCCCGGGCTGTCCAATTTGTCATCCAGGGCGGCCCCGGATCTGAGCGCCTTCGCGATGCCGTCGCCGGTGTTCGTCGCAGGCGCGAGCGAATAATCTTGTGCAGGCTTCGGAAACAGCTTTTCGCGCAATTCCTTGTTCCAGGAAATGCCGCCCGTCGCCAGCACGACTCCCCGATGCGCGCGGATCGCTTTCTGCCCCTGCGGAGTGTCCAGCTTCGCGCCAATGACGGCCCCATTTTCCAGCACGAGGTCTGCCAAGGCGGTGTTGAACTGGATGGGAACCTGCTGCTTGCGGAGACTGAATAGAAGGCGCGCAGCCAGGGCATTGCCCATGACCAGGTTCGTTCCGCGCTTGTGCCGGAGACGATCGGTCGCATGTCGGGTCAGCATCCGTGCGACATGCAGAAACGCCTTGGGCGAGCTAAACGGGTGCAACAGGAACGGAATATCCGTCCTGTTCAGCATCATCCCGCCCAGCACCATGAACTCTTGGCGCGGCGGCCGCACGCGGTCGAAATCTGTGCCCAGCTTGCGTCCGTCGAACGGCGTCGGCGCAAGCGCGCGCCCGCCGTAGGCCGCGCCCGGCTGGTTGGCGATGTAATCGGGATGCGCCTGCGCTGCGACGAACGTGACATCGCTCTTTGCCTCGAGATAGTCGAGCGCCTTCGGCCCCGATTCCAGAAAGGCCTCGCGCTGCTCATCCCCGCCTCGCAACCCGATCACGGCGGCCAGAAACCGTTTTGCGGCGTCCACTGAGTCGGGAACGCCCGCCTTGACACTCTGAGTGCTGCCCGGAATCCAGGTCGTTCCGCCGGAGGTCGAGGTGATGCCTCCGACCATGTCCGTTTTCTCGCACAAAATTGTGCGCAGTCCTTCCAGGCTACCGACGAGCGCTGCCGTCATCCCGGCCGCGCCCCCGCCGATCACCAGCAGGTCGACCTCCTCATCCCAGTGACGCTGGTTTGTGTCGGGCATTTTCCATCCTCTTCAATATCGTAGCCTTCGATTGCTCGGCCGCGGCCGAACGCTTCGGTCAAGTCAGCACGCCCATGAACTTGCCGAGGATTTCGATCTGGCCCGCGGCCATCTCGGGTCCGGTCTGCACGCGACAGCCGCGCTCCTCGGCGGCGAGAAGGAACGGAGTCATGAGCGGCTTCGTGACCACGTCGGCGACAAGCGCATCCGGACGCAACGTCTCGAGCTGCGTTTGCGCGATCGGCAACTCGCCGGTTCCGCCCATTCCCACCGGGGAGGCATTGACGACGAGATCGAAACCGCTGAGATCATCGTAAGCTCTCTAGAAGCTCGACCTGGGGAAATGCGGCACCGAACAGAGCGTGCATAGTCTTAACCCGCTCGGGATCGAGATCCCGCAGCGCCAGCCGGGCAATTCCTCCCTCGCACAGTGCATCCACGATCGCGCTTCCGGCGCCCCCGGTGCCGATCACGAGGGCGCTGCGACCCTCCGGAGCAAAGCCGTTCTTCTTGGCAGCGGCCATGAAGCCGAGCCCGTCCACCATGTCGCCGGTAAGCGAGCCATCTGCACCGCGGCGGATTACGTTCACCGCCTGCAGGCGCTTCGCTCGCTCGGTCAATGTATCGACAAGCTCGACCACGGCCCGCTTGTGCGGGATGGTCACGACACAGCCATCCGAGTTATGCCAGCCCCGCTGGAACGAGATGAAATCGCGGAGCTGCTCCGGGTCCACATCGACCGGGATCAGCACCGCGTCGATGCCGAGCGACGCAACATGCTCGTTGAAAAGATCGGGCGAACGGACCTGCGAAATCGGATGGCCGATGATCTGGCTGATCCGGGTTGTTCCACGGACAATCATGGTGCGCTACTTCAGTGGTGAGATTGAGGTTGCGAGGTAAATCGTCGACTGCATTCGGGGGTTAGCCACACGGCACTCCCCGGGGGCCATGTCCCATCATGCCGCGTCCGCGGCATCCTCGTATGTCGTTACATTTGCTGCGTTCCGGGCGGCGATGTAGCCGAAGGTCATGGCCGGGCCGAGATTGATGCCGCCCGCGGGATAGAAGCCGCCCATGATGCTCGCCATGTCGGTGCCGACGGCGTAGAGGCCCGCGATTGGCGCACCGCTCGCGTCCAATACGCGGGCCTCGGCATCGGTCTTCAATCCGGCGAAAGTGCCGAGGCTCCCGGGCACGATCTTCACCGCATAGAACGGAGCCTTGTCGATCGGCGCGACGCAGGGATTTGGCCGCTGTTCGGCGTCGCCCTGCACCCGGTTATACGGCGTGGAGCCTCGGTGGAATTCCGGATCTTCGCCCTGCCGCGCGTGCCGATTGTACTCCTCCACCGTGCGCGTCAGTCCGGCTGGATCGATTCCGCAAGCGCGGGCCAGCTCGTCGAGCGTCTTGCCGCGCTTGAGATAACCCGAGCGCAGATACGGCGTGAGCGGGAGCGGGGCGGGCTTCGCGAAGCCGAGGCCGTGGCGGCGAATGAAACGATGATCGCAAACGCCCCAGCTCGCGACTTCGTCGCCGGGCTTGCTCGCTTGCAGCATCCCTTGCACGAAGTCGTAGTAACTGCCTGCCTCGTTCACGAAGCGTCGGCCCTTCGCGGTAACGGCGATGAACCCAGGTTTCGCTCGCTCGACCAGATGCGGGAAGTGGCCGAAGCTGCCGTCCTTGTGGGGCACGAGCGAAACGGGCGCCCACGCGCCGGGAGCGGCAAGGCTGGTGTCCACCGTACCACCGACCTGCTCGCCGAGCCGGAGTCCATCGCCGGTATTGGAGCGGGGCGCGGCGGACCAGTGCTCGTTGCCCGTCGGTGCGTGCGGGAACAGCTCGCGCTTGCGGGCGACATCGTGCGGAAAGCCGCCGCAGGCGAGCACGACACCGCGCCGCGCGCGGATCGTCACCTCGCCCTCAGGTGTTTCGGCTACCGCGCCCGCCACGGCGCCATTCTCCTGAAGCAGCCGTTTGGCGGGCGAGGAGACCCAGAGTTGTACCCCGAGATCGGTGGCGGACTTGGCGAGGCGCGCCGCCAGGGCATTGCCGTTCACGAGGTGCATGCCGCGCCGGTGCCTGGCCAAGTCGATGAGGTGCTTGGTGAAGCGGCGGCCCACGTGCACGAACGACTGCGCGGAGCGCGTGACATTCATGAAGTGATTGAGATCGGCGCCGGAGGCGATGCCCATCCCGAAGAACGAAATCTCCGGCAGCGGCGGACGCAGTTTGTCGATCAGCGGCCCGAGTTGCCGTCCATCGAACGGTGCCGCGCAAACGGAGCGCCCGCCCAGGGCCGCACCGGGCAGATCGCCGTGCATGTCAGGAATTTTATTGCCGTCGATGAATTGCAGCGCGGTGTGCCGCTCGTAGAAGTCGACCATGTGCGGCGCGGCTTCGAGAAAGGCCTCGATCCGGTCCGCGTCGTAGTGGTTGCCGGTCTCGGCCCGAAGATAAGTTCGGACCTGCTCCTTGTCCTCCATGATACCGGCGCGACGCGCCAGCGGATTGCGCGGTAGCCACATCCAGCCGCCCGACCAGGCGGTGGTTCCGCCGAACACCGGCTCCTTCTCGATGACGATAACCTTCAGCCCGTGATAGGAAGCGGTCACGGCAGCGGAAAGGCCGCCCGCGCCTGAGCCGATCACGAGCAGATCGCATTCCGCCTGCTTGATCGCTGGAGAGTTAGCAAGCATCTAGGAAACCCGCTTAAAAGGCTGGACTCGCGGTAAACCGGCGCGCTGTGACAGCGTGGGTGAGGCTGGCATCACCGACGAAAGCTCGGCGGCAGCGGCGAGCAGAAGCGGTCCCATCTCGTGCAAGCGGTCCTTGCCGAGGCGAGTAGTTGGACCGGCAATGCTGACAGTACCGATGGCCTCACGGCGCACGGGATGCCGCACGGGCGCTGCGATCGCGGCCATCCAGTCGTAGTAGGTTCCGATAGCAACACTGTAGCCAAGCTGACGCGCTTGACCGAGATGCTTCAAAAGAGCTTGGCGCGTTTGGGGAGCTTCCGGGCCGAATTCATCGCGCGTGCCAAAGCCCTGCTTCTCGACCAGCGCAACCGCCTCCTTGTCCGTCATGCACGACAACCACGCGAACCCCGTGGCCGAACAGGACAGACGCACCTCCGAGCCCATCTCGGGGTCATAGCGCAGGCCTGAGCGAGCGCCTTGCGCCTTCGCGACCCAGGTGAGCCGGTCTCCGTCAACAACAGAGAGTCGGACGAGCTCGCCCGTTTCCGCGGCGAGCCGCTCCAGCACCGGTTGCGCCGCATCGACGATCCCCGCCGCCGCGAGGTGGAGGAAGGCCAGCGACAGGAGCTTGGAGGTCAAAAGGTAAAACCCGCGCTCCCGGTCCTGGCGGACATAGCCATGCTCTGCAAGAGTGGCGAGCAGACGGTGCGTCGCGCTCCGCGGAATGCCGAGCCGTTCGGCGATCCCCAATAGAGGAAGTCCGACTGGTTCAGCCGCGAGCAGTTCGATTATCGCCAAGGCGCGATCGAGAGCGAGGGAAGGCGCTGCCTCGTTGCCCGACGGGACAGGCGACATTATCGGGACCTCCGGATGGCTGAGAGCAACAGGCACTTAGACACTCCACAAAGAAACTGGAATTCGGTTCCAGCTGTCCCGGAACTGAATTCCAGTTTCTATTCCGATTGTCAACAAGAATGTGCCGGCCGGCTCGCTTGCGCGGCCGGCGGCGCCCCGGGGCTTCTATTGGTGGGTCAGTTCAGAGTCTGACGTGCGGTTTACGCAGCGCCGCTGCCGGTGTAATCGGCGACCACGTGCAGCATGCCTCGCAAGCCCAGCACCAGTCCTGCTTCGTCCACCTTGAACAGCGGCGAGTGGTTCGGCGCCGCTTGGCGCGGATCCTGATCCGCCGGCGTGATGCCCACCAGGAAAAACAGCCCGGGCGCCTCTTGCGCGAAAAAGGAGAAATCCTCCGTGGCCATAACGGGAGGCCCGAGCCGTACCCGGTCGGGTCCAACCACCCGCGCCAAGCTGGGCACCATTCGCGCGGTCAGGTCCGGATTATTCACCGTGATCGGATAGCCGTTGGGCAGCCATTCCACGGTGGCGCCGGCGCTCATGCTGCCCGCAACTCCCTCCGCGATTTCCTGGACTCGCCGTTTCATGAACTCGCGGCGGTCCTCGCTCATCACGCGAAGGGTTCCAGTCATCACGACCTGGTCGGGGATGATGTTGGCGCGATTACCGCCATTGAAGGTCCCGACGGTGAGTACGGACGGCTCCGATACATTGACCTGCCGGCTTTCGATGGTTTGCAGGGTGGAGACGATCTGCGACGCGGCGACGATCGGATCAACTCCGGCCCAGGGAAATCCCGCATGCGTCTGGCGTCCGCTCACCACGATGCGGAACTCGTCCGAACTGGCCAGTGCGGGGCCTGGGCGATAGGCAATGATGCCGGTCGGCACGGCGCTGACGACATGCAGCCCGAACACAACCTCCGGCTTCGGATCAGCGAAAGCGCCTTCGGCGATCATGCGCCGTGCGCCGCCGATCTCGCCGCGCGGCAGGTTTTCCTCGGCCGGTTGGAACAGCAGCTTCACCGTCCCGCGCAGCTGATTCCGATGCGCGGCCAAGATCTCGGCCACCGCCATAAGGATCGCGGTGTGGCAGTCGTGCCCGCAGGCGTGCATCACGGGCACATCTTCGTTGTTCCAGGTCGCGCGGGCCCGCGAGACAAACGGCAGACCCGCCGGCTCCTCGACCGGCAATGCATCCATGTCGGCGCGTATGGCGACAATCGGGCCGGGGCCAGCACCGCCACGTAGCACAGCGACGATCCCGGTAACGGCGATCTTTTCCCGGACCTCGTAGCCCAGCGCGCGCAGGTGCTGGGCGACCAGCCTGGAAGTCCGGTTCTCCTGATTGCCGAGCTCGGGATTTTGGTGAATGTCTCGCCGCCAGCCGAGCATCTTGCTCTGAATTGCTTGTGCGGCGGTATCGAGTTGCGCATGAATGGGCCGGGAAGGCGCCGCGGCAACATCGGCCGCGGCGACCCGGATCGACTTGAACATTGTCGCGGTGCAGCAGGCGCAAGCAGCGGCGATCAGGCTTCGGCGGTGCAGCCCTCCGGATGCCACCGCTTCGGCCAGCAAGCGCCGGTTCCGTGGCGGTGTTCCGAGAGAAAAGGGCTGCATCTCGAATTCCTCCGTGTTCGTGTGACGTGGACTTCTTGGGAGTCCATCGGCCGGAAGGGGGCTCAGTCCGCTTCCAGAGTGAAGCCGACCTTGAGCGTTACCTGGTAGTGACTGGCCTTCCCGTCCGTGACGCCGCCGCGGATTTCGATGACCTCGAACCACTTTACGTTCCGAAACTCGAACCCGCTCTACCAAGAGCGTTGTTGATCGCATCGCTGACGCTCTGTTTTGAGGAGCCGACGAGTTCGACGAGCTTATAGACATGATCGGACATGGCACTATTCCTCCTTATGTTCGAGAGCCGGGTCTCAAGGCCCTACAGTGCGGCTCCGCTGTCACCGGTGCAAGTCATCTCGGTACAGGTCACGAATCAACTCCAGTAGAAGAGCGATCTCCCGGGATTCGTCATACACACGGTAGCTCATGATGACGGGTGAGACGGCCTGCTCGTCATCCAGGGCGCGGTAGATCACATCGCCACGGCGGAGCTGCTGCACGCATTCGGGCACGAGGCAGACACCGATGCCGGCCGCCACAAGCCCGAGCGCGGTCTGAAGCCCGCTTACTTCGTGCAGGGAGGCAAGTCGCATCCCACGATCCTGGAATAGCGACAGCACCTGATCCGCGTAGCTCGGCCGTGGTGTCTTGGGATAAACGATCAGCGGCCCGGAGACGAGTTCGTCCAGCTTCAGCGGGCCAATGCGATTGAGCAGGGGATGACCAAGCGGCACCGCTGCGACCAAAACCTCTTCCCGCAACACCTCGCGCCGGACAGCGGGGTCATCCAGATAAAGGCGACCGAAGCCTACGTCGATCTGCTGCTTCTTCAGCGCCTCGACTTGCTGAACCGTCGTGAGCTCCAGCAGGCTCACTTCGAGATCAGGGTAGGAGTTGCGGAAGCGCCGGACCACTTCGGGGAGCGGGCCGTAAAGGGTGGAACCGACAAAGCCGATGGTAAAGCGACCCTGTCCGAACCGGCCGAGGCGATTAGTCATCATCTGCATGACCTCAATCCGCTCCAGCACGTCGAGCGCGTGCTCATAAACGAACCGTCCCGCATCGGTCAGAGAAAGCGGGCGGCTTTTCCTGTCGAGCAGTTGGACTCCGAGTTCTTCCTCGAATTGTTGGATCTGGCGGCTGAGCGGAGGCTGGGCAATGTGCAGCCTCTCCGCGGCGCGGGTGAAGCTGCCCTCGTCCACCACGGTTACGAAGTAGCGCAGCTGCCGCAGCTCCATCTCATACCTTTAAGGTATAGGCTGAGACCAAATTGGTCTTTGACGTCCGGTTAACTCCAGCTCACAACTAGCGCCGGAGGAAACCGAGGAGACAATATCCTGAGCGTCTTACGCCGGTGAAGAAGAAAAAATCAGAACAGTCCATCCATTCGGGTTTCAGATACCGCGCTGGAACGGCTGCCGGGCAATAAATTTGCGCGGTTGCGAAGTGGCTGGATTGTCAAATGGCTTGACTGACCTGCACCAACGGGAGGACGCTCGGGATCAATTTCGCTATTGCCGCTCCGGTCCAATCGGCCGGGAGGTTTACGACATCCACGTCAGGCGCGGATGCGGTTGGTATCGGTTTCGCAGTGAGCGATGTTTGATTGGTGGGCGCTTTACGAACGCCGCCACACGAGGGAGGAAATTCATGCTCGATGATATCGGACAGAAATTGGATCTGACCCTGCGGAAGGTGGATGCCGCCGTAGAGGAGGATGACCAGCGCGGGATCGCGCGATGCCGGCGTGATGTTTTCACCGACCCGGAGTATTTCGAGCTAGAGATGAAGTACATCTTTGAGGGGAACTGGATCTATCTCGCGCACGAGACCCAAATTCCCAACAAGAATGACTACTTCACTCATTACATGGGCCGCCAGCCGATCATCATCGCCCGCAATCGGAACGGCGAGCTGAATGCCATGATCAACGCATGCGCCCATCGCGGTGCGATGCTCTGCCGGCACAAGCGGGCCAACAAATCCACGTATACTTGCCCCTTCCACGGCTGGACTTTCAACAACTCCGGCAAGCTACTGAAGGTGAAGGACCCTGAAGGGGCCGGCTATCCTGAGGATTTTAACAAGGACGGACGCTACAATCTGACCAAGGTGCCGCGCTTCGAATCGTATCGCGGCTTTCTGTTCGGCAGCCTCAATCCGGACGTTCCGCCTTTGAAGGAACATCTCGGCGAGGCGGCGAAGATCATCGACATGATCGTCGACCAGTCGCCCGACGGGCTCGAAGTGTTGCGAGGCTCCTCGAGCTACACATACGACGGGAACTGGAAATTACAGACCGAAAACGGTGCCGACGGCTACCATGTGAGCGCGGTGCACTGGAATTATGCCGCGACGACTGGCCGCCGGAAGGAGGCCGAGGTCGAGGATCAAGTCCGGGCCATGAGCGCTGGGGAGTGGGCTAAGCAGGGCGGCGGCTTCTACTCGTTCGAGAACGGGCATCTGCTGCTATGGACCCGCTGGGCCAACCCGGAGGACCGGCCCAATTACGAGCGTCGCGACGAATACGTCAAGCAGTTCGGCCAGGCGCGCGCCGACTGGATGATCAGCAACTCCCGCAACCTCTGCCTGTACCCGAACGTTTACTTGATGGATCAGTTTAGCTCGCAAATCCCACGTACCGGCCGCTGGCGGTCAATAAGACGGAGGTGACGATCTATTGCATCGCGCCCAAAAACGAGAGCGCGGAAGCGCGGGCGCAACGGATCCGGCAATATGAGGATTTCTTCAACGCGAGCGGCATGGCAACCCCGGATGATCTGGAGGAGTTCCGGTCTTGTCAGAACGCGTACATGGCCAAGGCGGCGCCGTGGAATGACATGTCCCGCGGGATCACGCACTGGATCAAGGGGGCGGACGAGGGCGCTCGCGCGATCGATCTCAATCCTCTGATGAGTGGCGTGCGCACCGAGGACGAGGGATTATTCACCGTCCAGCACAAATATTGGGCCGAGGCCATGAAGCGCGCCATTGCCGCCGAGAAGAAATCGCAAGCGTGAAGGCAGCACGATGACCATATCCCTCGAACAAGTGCAGCAATTCCTCTACCGCGAAGCGCGTGCCCTAGATGATAGAGACTGGGACACCTGGCTCGCCTGCTACGCGCCGGATGTCGAGTTCTGGATGCCGGCCTGGGACGACGACGGCGAACTCACCCGCGATCCGCAGCGCGAGGTGTCGCTCATCTACTATCCGAACAAGGAGGGCTTGCAGGACCGCGTGTTTCGCATTCGCACGGACAGATCGAGTGCGACCAGCCTGCCAATCCCGCGGACCTCGCACAACATCAGCAACGTCGAGATCATTGAGCAGGGCGGCGGGGAATGCAGGCTGCGGTTTAACTGGATCAGCTTCAACTTCCGTTACAATATCACGGACACGTACTGGGGAACTTCGTTCTATACGCTGGATGTTTCCGGGGAGAAGCCGCTCGTCAAGAAAAAAACGGTGATCCTGAAAAACGACTATATCCACCACGTCGTCGACATTTACCACATCTGAGAGCGCGGAGGCACGACAGCGATGAGCCACAGGATCGCGCTCAATTTCGAGGACGGCGTTACGCGGTTCATCGACTGTGCGCCGACCGAGACGGTTGCCGATGCATCCTACAAGCTGGGGATCAACATCCCGCTCGACTGCCGTGATGGCGCCTGCGGCACCTGCAAGGCGTTCTGCGAATCGGGCCAGTACGACGGTGGCAGCTACATCGAGGACGCTCTGACCGACGAGGAGGCGGAGGAGGGTTATGTCCTCGCCTGTCAGATGCGGCCAAAATCGGACTGCGTATTGCGGATCGCAGCCTCCTCCGATGTGTGCAAAACGAAAGGCGCGGCGTTTCAGGCCGAGCTGAGCGCGGTTGACAGGCTTTCGGACACGGCGATCGCCTTCTCGCTCAAGGTGGATCCGGCCGCGAAGCTGAGCTACCTGCCGGGGCAGTACGCCAACCTCGCGGTGCCGGGAACCGACCAGAAGCGGTCCTATTCCTTCAGCTCGCCGCCGGGCTCGCACGAGGTGTCCTTCCTTGTGAGGAACATCCCGGCCGGTCGGATGAGTACCTTTCTCAGGGAACGGGCCGAGCTGGGCGCCCAGCTGGAGTTCGCCGGCCCGGCTGGGACCTTCTATCTTCGCGACATAAATCGCCCGGTGTTGTTCCTAGCGGGCGGCACCGGCCTGGCACCCTTCCTCTCGATGCTCGGCAAAGTCGCGAAGGAGGGTAGCGAATACCCGATCCACATGGTCTATGGCGTGACGAACGACCCCGATCTCGTCGGAGTGGAACAGCTGGAAGCCTTTACTAAGCAGATTCCGAATTTCACCTTCAGCTGCTGCGTTGCGGATGAAAGCGCCGCCTACCCCAACAAGGGCTACGTCACCCGCTACATCGAGCCCAAGCACCTCAACGGCGGCGAGGTCGACGTTTATCTTTGCGGCCCACCGCCGATGGTGGAGGC
>CAWEHU010000024.1:0-69649 GCA_963808965.1 uncultured Alphaproteobacteria bacterium | reverse complement strand
CTGTATAGGAGAGACCTGCAAGCCAAACCGATGAGTTGGACGCACCCGTGGGCGACAGGTTCCATGCGCCGTTGAACCGACCGCCCTGGGCCATGCCGCCGACGGTCAGACCTGCCCAGGTCACGGCAATCCCGCCGGCCCCGAGGTTCAGACCATCGAACTGGTTGCGCGCGGCAAATCCGGGAGATCCGACTGGCGTGGAATCCCCACCTTTCCACTGCCGATATAGGCGGCGTAAGCGGCCAATCCCACCGGTCCGAACGTTCCGCGATATCGGATCGCCGCATCTACAAGGTTACGACGGCGGGTATAGTCGCCAGTGGTGGTCGAGGCGAGGCGATCGCAGCCGGCACCGGCAATGCTCTGGGTTGCCGGGATGAAGGGGCCGATAGCGTTGTTGCCGTTGCAGCCCGAGGAACCGGCAGCCTGTCCTGTATTGCCGGTGTTCGGCTCATAGGCGATGCCGAAATCGATGCCGTAAAATTGCGGCGTGAGATATATGATTTTGTTCGTGGTGTACACCGATCCGGCGTGGCAAAAGGCCAGACCGGGGCAACGTTCATGGCGATCTGGTTCTGAATATCGCCGTTCCAGCCGCCGTCATTGAAATTCTCAAAGTTTCCGACCATGTAGAGGCCACTCGGTCCATCAGTCGAGCCGATACGTAGCGTGCCGAGCTGGTCGGTGCCGATATAGCCCCACTCGCGGCGTATATAGAGTTCGCCGCGTTGACGGCTTTGCTGGGAAATCGAGCCGTACACGCCACCCCCGGCATCGGCGCTATTGTCCTGACGTATTTCGATTGAGGCCCCGTATTTGAGCCCGTTGGCCGCGACACCGTCGAAACCCGGGTACAGGCGCGTATAGCTCGTGATCGTGTAATCCGCCTGCTTGTTGAACTGCAGAGCGGTGCCGGCAGGAGCGGCGACGACGGTCGTGCCGGGGCCACGAACCCCGATCGTCCCGAAGGGGATGCTGCCGGGACCGCCCGGGCTCACGACAGGCGAGAGAAAAGCGGTTCCCGCGGAAACGGCTGCGCCGGAGGGCACACCCACGTTGGTAAAGACAGCACGGTTCGCGTCACCATCGGCGTCGATCCCGCCCCAGATGCGCACGCGGCCGTTCAGCCGCACCGTTATGGTGCCGGGTGCGGGACCCACCTCCTGGCCGGAGTCGTCATCAAGTGTCTGGCCAAAGACCGGAGCAGAAAGGTACCCAGCGCCGATCGCAAGCGCCGTCGTGAGCAAGGCCTTTCGCCATCCGCGCTTGCCGCGGCCGAGGAGAGCTCCGGTACGCAGAGACGCAGTCATGGGACGATTACCCTTTTCGTTTCAAGTAGAACGAGGACGGGTCAGACGGAGTCGAACCGTTGAACAGAGGCTGCCGTTTCCCTCAGGCTTCGCTGTTGAACAACTCCAGATCGCGAAATCGTCGGGAAGAGTGGCGTAGCACTGGCGCGAGTGCCGCCGCAGAAAACTCAAAGCGGGAATGGTTACTCTGCGGCTTCAGCGAGCGGTTTCGGCACGGCCACGATGCCGTCGGTCATCAGGGCGGTAATCTCGGCTTCCGGCAAACCGGCCTCGCGCATGATTTCCAGCCCATGCTCGCCGACAGCCGGCGGCTGCCGCCGCAGTGGCGTCCGACCCTGGCGCAATGAGATCGGCAAGGCGGGCAAGTCGGCAATCGGTTGAGCGGGTTTGCGCCCCGGTGCGCTTTCCGTCGCGAGAGCAATTGACAGCATTCCGCCGGAAGCAAGCAGGTGCGGATCCTGGAACAGGTCGGAGGGACGTGCGATCGGCGCGAAAGGAAGACCGAGCGCCTCCACCCTCGCCATCAGCTCGGCCTTCGGCAACTTGCCGAATACCTCCGCGATGCGCGGCAGGATGCGTGGCCGGGCTGCCGCGAGCTGCGCCATCGTGGTCAGTTCGGGATCGTTCAGCATATCGTCGAGACCAAACAACTCGCAGAAGCTGCGCCATTGCGTATCCGTCACCGCCCCTACGAAGACCTGTTGCCGCTCATCGGCCGTGTCGAACACGTCGTACATCGGCCATGGCCGGACCTTGTTCGGATCGGCGTAGGAGGGCGGGTCACGCCCTTCGATCGCAGCTTGCGCCATGTGCTGCGCCACGAGCACCATGTTGGTTTCGAACAGGCCAGACTGCACCAGGCTGCCGCGCCCGGTGACATCGCGCTCCCGCAGCGCCGCTTGGATAGCGATGACGCCGAACAACCCGCCCATGATGTCGTTCACCGAGGAGCCGGCCCGCAATGGTTGCCCGGGCGGCCCCGTCATGTAAGCCAAGCCGCTCATCATCTGCACCACTTCATCAAGTGCAGTGCGGTGCTCGTCCGGTCCCGGCAGGAAGCCTTTGAGCGAGCAGTAGACAAGCCGCGGATTGACCTCGGCGAGCGCGGTATATCCCAGCCCCAATTTGTCCATCGCGCCGGGACGAAAGTTTTCGAGCACCACGTCGGCCTTGACCGCCAAGCGGCGAGCCAAGGCCTGACCTGCGGGGCGCTTGGTGTCCACACATAAGCTGCGCTTGTTGCGATTGAAAGTAGAAAAGAAGCCGACAGCCGGGCCGGTCAGGCGGCGAGTGTTGTCGCCCTTCGGGGCAGGTTCGATCTTGATCACATCGGCCCCGAGATCGCCGAGCACCATACCACAACTCGGTCCCATGACCATGTGGCTGAATTCGAGCACGCGAAGACCGGCGAGCGGCCCCGGAGACTTGGCGGAATTCGCTACTAGTAGCACTGACTGACATTAAGCTGCTCCGTCGTCGGCATCATTCGGGAAAGACAAGCTCGCTTCTCCGTCAGGCAGCTCTTGCGAGCCGGTAAGTACGCGGCACGCCGGCGGCGGCCGTACGGCCATGCAGGGTTTCGCCGGGCAGATTGTCGCGCAGCACTTGTCGCGCTGCGAGCAGCAGCTGCAGGTCGATGCCGGTATCGAACCCCTCGGATTCCAGCAGGTACACGAGGTCCTCCGTCGCTGCGTTCCCGACCGAGCCGGGAGCGAACGGACATCCGCCGAGACCGCCTAACGCGGCGTCGAAGCCACGCACGCCTTCGTCCAGTCCGGCAAGGCAATTCGCCAATGCAGTACCTAGCGTGTCGTGTAGATGCAGGTTGCCCAGTCGCTCGTCACCGATTTCGGCGCGCACCGCTCGGACGACGCGTCGCACCTGGGACGGGGTCGCGTACCCAAGCGTATCCGCGAGGCCGATCACGTCCGCACCGGCCTCAACCAGCGCGACTGCGAGCCGGATCACGTCTTTCTCGGGGACTTCACCTTGGAGAGAACATCCGAAGGCGGTGGCGATCCCGCCCTCGATCCTCGGTGCATCGGACCCCAGCGTCTTCGCCCAGGCAACCACACGTCCAAGTTCTGCCACCTGGTCATCCCGCGAACGGCGCACATTCGAGCGGCTATGGGCCTCGCTGGCCGAGACGGGCATGATAATGGATTCGCGCCTGCCGCAGCGGCGTTTTGTGCGCCGCGCAGATTGGGGGCGAGAGCGACGACGAAAAGCTGCGGATGGGCAGCACGAACCGACTCGGTTACCTCGGCAGCGTCGGCCATCTGCGGCATGGTGGCGGGCGGCACGAAGCTCGCCACTTCCATCTCTCGGACCCCGGCTTCGGCCATGGAAGCGATCCAACGCAGCTTCGCCTCGGTGGGCATGATGGATTTGGCCATTTGCAGCCCGTCCCGCGGGCCTACTTCGCGGACTGTCACGGCTTTCCCGGCGGGGATCACGACTTTGACCGAATTGTCTTGCATTATTGACCTCGGGCTTTCCTCTCCGGGACCAAGCTGCCAGCCGACGATTTGGACGAGAAGCGCTCATTGGCGAACGGACCGTTCGCACCGCGCGGACGCTCAGCCCTGCTCCGCCGTGACTGGCACGGAGCTGAGCAGATGATCGAGCAGCAGGCGCGCGGGCGGCGGCAGCACTTCCGCGGTTCGGGCAACGAGACGAAGCCGACGGCGAGACCACGCGTCACTAAGCGGTATCCCGCGCAAACCGAGTGCTGTCTCATAAGGCCGTGCCACACCCTCAGGCATGATCGTAAGGCCGTGGCCTGCGGCAACAAGTCGCCGAGTTGCATCCGTATTTGTCATGCGAAAGCGGTAACGGAGCTGCCGGCCGAGACGCTGCGCCGCGTCTTCCAGCAGAAGGGAAAGCGAGGAACCTTCTTGTGCGCCGATCAAAGGATAGTTGAGCAGCTCGTCGAAGCTCACGGACGATCTGGAGACGAGCGGGTGATCGCTCGCAAAAACGGCGAGCAGGCGCTCTTGCCGCCATAAATGCTTTTCCAGCCCGGGCGGTGCGCAGCTTTCCGTGGTAACAATCCCAAGGTCGGCGCGCCCCTCCAGCAAATCCCGAAGGATTGACGGACTTGTGTCCTCGCGCAGCTCAATCTGGATCGCAGGGCGTTCCGCGGCGAAGGTGGCGAGCACTTCGGAGAGATCGCGCCCGGCAAGCGCGGACGGGATCGCGCCAAGCCGCACGCTGCCAAGGCTGCCGGCCGCGAAGTCGTGCAGATCAGCTGCCAGACGGTCGGCGAGGTCGAGCAGCGCTCGGGCGTGGCGAGCGAATGCCTCGCCAGCGGCAGTGGGCCGAACCCCGCGAGCGCCTCGCTCCAAGAGGGGAATGCCACAATCCGTCTCCAGCACCTGCATGCGCTTTGCCGCTGCCGCAATCGCTATACCGCAGCGATCAGCCGCTCGTGTGATGCTTCCGAGCTCGATGGCCGCAAGAAAGATTTGCAACGTCACCCAATCGGGTGGCATCCGCATGTCCATACCCTCCCTCGTTGCGCCGTATCGACCGGACCCAACGATTGCGGGGCAAAAGCTGAGATCCGGTGCGGGGCCGCCTCTGTTTCCGACAGAGCGGCGGCGGCGTTCGAGCTGTAATTGCCTCTGTTAGAGCGGGATGGGTTTAGGTTGAAGCGTATCCGGCGGCTTTGAAGTAGTTGTTACATTCGTCCGAAGTGAAGGTTTCCAGGAGTTTGCCGATGGCTTCTGTCATGGCGGTTTTGGTCCGAGCCGCGGTGTTCCGCAGCAGGTGCTTGAGCTTGGCAAACACCTGTTCGATCGGGTTCAGGTCGGGAGAGTATTTCGGCAGAAGGAACAGCTTCGCACCGGCGCGGCGGATGGCGGCGCGGATATCGGGTCGTCTGTGGCTGGCAAGGTTATCGGCAATGACCAAGTCGCCGGGCCGCAAGGTCGGCGCGAGCACCTGCTCGACATAGATGCGGAAGCTGTCAGCGTTCATTGGCCGATCCAGCAGCCACGGCGCCTCGATGCGGTCACGGCGCAGCGCCGCGACGAAGGTCATGGTGTTCCAGTGTCCGTATGGAACCTTGCTGCGCAGCCGTGCCCCGCGTGGCCCCCAGCCGCGCAGCGGCGCCATGTTGGTCTTGGTCCAGGTCTCGTCGATAAAGACCAGGCGGTCGGGGTCAATCCGCGGCTGATACGTTCGCCACTGCGCCCGACGGCGCGCGACGTCGGGGCGATCCTGTTCGGCAGCCAGCACGGTTTTTTTTGAAGCTGAGTTGCTCGGCGTGCACGAAGCTCCACATTGTGCGGTAGTCGACCTTGAGCCCGCGCTCTGCCAATTCCGCCACCAACCCGCGCAGCGTGAAAGTGCTGGCCCGGCAGCGTTCAATCAACCAGTCTCGATGCGCGCCTGCGATCGATTTCGGCCTATAGCCGCCGATCTGGGCCGGAGCCACGCTGCCACTCCCGCGATATCGGGCCAACCACCGGATCGCGGTGCTCACGCCAACGCTGAACTGAGCTGCCGCCTCGCGACAGGACATCCCATCCAGTTCTACCGCCGCCACCACACGTTCGCGCAGGTCATTCGAGTAAGCTCGGGCCATCAATGCTGGCCTCCCGCCCAGCCAGCATCTTGAATTAGATCGCGCCCGCGTCGCGGAATCCGAAAAAAAGCCGATTTAGGGTGATTTCATCCCGCTCTAGGCGCGGAGGAGAAGCGCTAAGCGGCGGGGGGTGCGTCCGCGGTGGGCGAAGGCTTGGTGTCGCTAACCTTTGCCGGTTTGAGAAGATGGTCAAGCAGCAAACGGGCGGGCACTGGCAGCATGTCGGGCGCGCGAGCCACCAGCCGCAATTGACGGTGCGCCCAACGCTCGGCGATGGGGATTCCGCGCAATCCGAATGTCGCCTCGTACGGGCGCACCAAGCCATCCGGCATGACCGTGATCCCATGACCCGCCGCCGCCAGACGACGGGCCGCATCCGTGCTCTCGACATGGAAGCGGTAGCGAACCCGTCGACCCAGTCGTTCCGCCCTATCTTCGAGCAGCAGCGCCAGCGTACCCCTCGCGACAGCGCCGATGAGCGGGTATCTCAGCACTTCTTCGAAACTCACCGATGCGCACGAAGCGAGCGGATGATTGCTTGTGACCACCGCGAGCAAGCGATCTTTCCGCCAGCGATGTCCATAGAGCCCCAGCGGAATCCGGCTGCCGCTCGTGATGATGCCGAGATCGGCCCGCCCCTCGAGCAAGTCTTGCAGGATCCCGCAGACTCGTGTCTTCCCGTAGCTCTACTTGAATGCCATGCTGCTTACCAGCAAAGGCGGCAAGCTCGTCCGCGAGTTCGTGGCCGCCGAAGGCAGAGGCCGTCGCATGTAGACTGACGCTCCCGAGGCCACCGGCCGCTAACGCATCAAGGTCAGCCGCGAGGCGGGCAGCAAGGTCGAGCAGCGCCCGCGCGTAGCGGGCAAAGGCCTCGCCGGCAGGGGTGGGACGAACTCCGCGTGCTCCGCGCTCGATGAGTGACACACCGCAATCGAGCTCGAGTTCCTGTACCCGTTTCGCCGCCGCCGCGGTCGCGATGCCGCAGCGCTCAGCTGCCCGGGTGATGCTGCCGAGTTCGAGAGCGGCAAGGAAGATTCCGGAGTGTGACCCAGTCCGGCAGCGTGCGCATTTTCGGAGTTTTCCCGAACCCTCCCAAATGCACAACGATCCCTGCATTGGTGCTGTCAAGAGCTGGTAGGAAGTGGCCTTGCTACGAGATTGCCCAGCCGTTTCAGAGTAACCCTCGTGGACCGATAGGGGAGCACCGTATGAAGGATGGTCGAACGCCACTGTCGCCCGCAGTCACGCTTGCTTCGTCTTCGCCTCAAGTGGTTCGATGATGGTTACCAGCAAGATGAGCGCGGCGAAGGAGCAGCCGGATAGGAACAAGAACACCGCACTCCAGTCTGCCCGGTCCAAAATCATCCCGACCGCGAATGGAAGGGCAGCCGCTCCGAGTTGGCCACAGGTATTGACCAGAGCCGCCCCGATCGGGAACACCTCCTTCGAGGTCAGGGCCGACGGATAATCCCAAATGCGGAGAAGCCGAAGCTGAGCAGAAGGCCGGTAAGGAAAAGGATTAGGGCCAGCATCACCGGGTCGCTCGGGGCATATACCAGAGCGTACATCATAATAACCGTAGCGATAGTGGAGATCATCATCGTCGGCTTGCGGCGCTTGTGAAACACGCGATCCGAAAGCCAGCCACCGACGATGTTGCCCGCCACCGCGCCCACGAACGGCGCCGCAGCCACGAAGCCGACCTTCAGGATGGAGAACTGCTTCACCGTCGCCAGATAGGTCGGCAACCAAGCCAAAATGACGCTGATTGTGCCCTGGACAAAGAAGTAGCCCACCGCGACACCCCAGGCCGTCCAGCTCCGCATGAGGCCGGCGACCGTATCAATCGGCCGCATCGCGCGGGCGCGGATGATCCGGTCGAGCCACACGAAGCCGGGCGTGCCCTCGCCATGAGGACCCTCGGGTTTCGGCTTTCCGACGGTTGGCGCTTCACCGCGCTCGTGAATGTAGTCCACCTCTGCCTCCGAGCAGAGGCGGCTGTTGGCCGGGTCATTCGGGACCATAGCGAACCAGACGAGCGAGAACAGGATTCCGGGAATCGCACAAAAGAAAAATATATATTGCCATCCGAAGTGCAGGATGATCAGCGCCCCAAGTGGCGGGACCACGACCGGACCAAACTTGGCCGATGAGATGAAGATACCCGCCGCCTGGCCTTTCTCTCGCGCCGGGAACCAATTGTTGACAGTCGTGATCAGGCTGTTCGCCAGCGGCGCTTCCACGACGCCAAGGATGAAGCGATCTATTTGCAAGGTCAGCGCGGAGCCGACCAGGCCCATGCATCCTGTAGCGATGGATGTCAAAATCATGAAGGAGGGGATACAGGCTGTACCCCGAACTGCTTTATCAAAAACGCGGAAGGAATCTGAAAAACTCCGTAAGCCAGTCCGAACAAGCTAATGATTGTGCCGATTTGCGTATTGCTGAGGCCGAAATCCTTTTGCATGTAGGGAATTGCTATGCCGATATTGGCCCGGTCCGCCGAGGCAACCGTGTAGATGGCGAAGATCAGCGCGAGCACGAACCAGCGATATCGCGTGCGCCGCGCGCTCATATCGCCTATGTTGGAAGCAAGTTCCGACATCCCTACCCCGTATTGTTATCGTCTCGTCTCGCCGACCTGGCTCTAACTCGCTGATCGCGCGTGATAGGCAATTCGTCCGCTCACCCTTGACCCTCGCGCTGGGTCCCTTCTGCCGCCGGCTCTTGCGCCTGAGAATCAGCCCTAAGTGCGCTCTCGAGCCTGTGCCGTATCGCGGCCACATCTTCCATGAGCTGGCAGGTACCACGAGACCGGTCCAGGGGCCGGCAATTACGAAGTGGTCGCCCGTAAGGCTATCGGCGCACCAGCGCTTGAAGGCTTGGCCCGCCAACGCGGGGCGGCGCCGAACGGGAACCGGGGTTCGCCGTACCGCGCGTCTGCCGGACAGACATAGGGCTCCTCATTCGGACCCGCGCGCATGGCCGTCTCCCAGCCGGGAAAGCCGCGTTCCTTGACGTCCCGGAACTGCTCGAGACTGAGACTGGCCATCAATCGGCGGCCTTGCCGGATATGGGGGCGGGCACGATAACGGCCCGGCACTCGCCAAAGCCTATCGGAACGAATCCTTCACGTTCCGCCCTGGCGAGCAGAATCACCTCGTCTCCATCTTCCAGAAAACGTTGCTCCTCCCCGGATTGCAGAACGACGGCGACCTTTCCGCCCTGCGTGGTTTCTAGAATGCTCCCGAAGCCAGCCGTGGTCATGCTGCGCACGCCTTCCAGGAAGGACAGTTCCTGGTTCGGAATGGGGATCGGATCCCACCGCAGCGGCGCGATCGGCAGCTCCACCTCGGATGCCGGCGCAGTGCGCCAGAGCCCGATATCCGCTTTGCGGAACCGGCCCCAATGGGCGATGGTTGGGCGGACGCGATAAAGCCAGCTCCGCTCGTTGCTGGCGCGCGGAGCGGTAAACGGTGAGCCCGAGAGCTGCTCCGCATACAGCCCGTACGGACATTTCTGCGGCGAGTTGCGGCCGACGGGCAGAGCGCCGGGCAGCGCCTCCGTCTCGAAGCCGTTGCCAAAACCGGAAAGATAATTTCCGTCTGCAACTGACACCGATGCCACGCTTGGTATGACGTTCATCGGAACACTCCTCATTTAACTGGACCCTTCCCGGCCCGCCGCATCGCCGATCACCACAAGCCCATCTGACGCGACGCACACTGCCACGGCGGTCAAGCCACATCCGTTAACCGGGCCAGATAAGGCCCGCCCGTCCCCCACCGCGAATTCCGCGCCGTGGTTGGTGCAGCGCAGCCGCTCTCCATCTTCGCTGAGCACCCGGCCACCTCGGTACGTCAGCGGCAAGAACTGGTGTGGGCAGACATCCTCGTAGACCCGCAGCTCATGTCCTCGGCGAACCACCAGCAGGGCAGTCTCCCGTCCCGCCTTCTGGTAGTTGACCGGAGTTACGGCTCCGTCCGGGAAATCGGACAGCCGGCCCAGCACCGGTCCCGGCTCGCGAAACACGAAGATCGTCGCCCCGCTACGCCGCTGGTTTGGCGGTCAGCACGCCACGGCGGAGCTGGTCCTCCTCGATAGAGACGAACAGTGCGCGGAAATTGCCCTCCCCAAAACCCTCGTCCCCCTTGCGCTGGATGAATTCGAAGAAGATCGGGCCAATGGCATTGGCGGAGAAAATCTGCAGGAGCACCTTGGTCATCCGGCCTTCCTTGGCGCCGAGGGTCACAGCGCCTTCACCGTCCAGCAAAATGCCGTTGCGCTGGAGCCGCGCCAGGTCCTCGCCGTGGCCGGGCACGCGCTCCTCAATTCGTTCGTAATAGGTGGCGGGCGGCGAGGGCATGAATTGCAATCCCCGCGAGCGAAGTGATTTAATGGAGGCGTAGATGTCACGACAGCCGCAAGCGACGTGCTGGATTCCCTCGCCCTTGTACTCGTGCAGGTATTCCTCTATCTGGCTCTGTTCGTCGGCGGACTCGTTGATCGGAATACGGATCTTGCCATCGGGGCTGGTAAGCGCGCGCGAGAACAGGCCCGTGTACTCACCCTTGATGTCAAAATAGCGGATCTCGCGGAAGTTGAAGATTTGCTCGTAGAAGTCGGCCCAGATGTTCATCCGGCCACGGCCCACGTTATGCGTCAAATGGTCAATGTAAAACAGGCCCTCGCCCTCCGGCTTGGGATCGCGCTCACCGGTCCATTCGAACTCCTCATCGAACGCGGAGCCTTTCGCACCGTAACGGTCGATAAAGTAGAGCAGCGAGCCGCCGATGCCCTTGACCGCGGGCACATTCAGCGCGAGCGAACCCTGGGCTGGGTCGGTAGGCTGGGCGCCGTGTTCGAGGGCCCGCTGGTAGGCGTGCTGTGCATCGACGACGCGGAACGCCATTGAAGGGGCGCAGGGGCCGTGCTCCGCCGCGAACCGGACCGCTTGGCTACCAGCCTCCTCGTTGACCAGGTAATTCACATCGCCCTGGCGGTAGAGCGTGATAGCTTTGCTGCGATGACGAGCCACCGGTCCGAAGCCCATCATTCGGAACAATTCATGCAGCTTGGCCGGTTCGGGATGCGCATATTCCACAAAGCCGAAGCCGTCCGTGCCGGCAGGATTCTCCGGTGTGACCTGCGCAGCAGGCGCATCATGCGGGTACGGACCCATCTCATTCCTCCCTGGAATTGCACAATCCGGCCTATGCTTCTGAGCTTCCGGGCCGAGGCGTGATCACAAACTGCCCTGCGAAGATGCAGACGAGAATCGCTAAGTTGCGGAGGCAGCGTGCGCCAAATGCGAACGCTGCCAGGGGAGCTTTGCTCTCTTCACCCCGATCCATGCGAAGCCGGCGCTCTCTGGCGCCGCTGTAACCGCGTACATATTTTAGCCCGGCAGCTCCCCAGGCAGAAACCCTGGATAATCGCAACGTGACGAGAGCAGGATTCCAGCGAGGCCTCACGCCGCATAGAAATGTCAATGCGCCATTCGGAGACCGTCCAGTCCGCCGGCCTCGGTTTGCGAAAGTTGGTGAGTCACTGCACTCTACGTGGGCTATCCCCTCCAACCGAAACTCGTAACCGCGATTTGATAGGTCTCCACGTGGTATCGCCCAGCGGCATTCAGAGCTCTCCGTAGCACAGGCCAGTCGACGCCGTGCTGTTGGCCGATCTGGGTCAGCGTGTCATTCACTCCTTGTTCCAGTCCACGGGAGCCGCAAACAAACACGTGCAGCCGATCATGCCTCAGCACTTGGGCGAGGACGCCGGCCTTCTGGCGCATACGGTCTTGAACGTGCTCCCTGTCCCAACCCGACGTCCGCGAATAGACCAGCTCTCTATCGCGCAACAAATGCGGATTGAGGCGCAGAGGCTCGAGCGTCGGAAAGACCTGCGGCGTTCGAGTCCCGAAGAACAGGTGCAGTTGTCCGCGCGCGTGCGGGGCGGTGCGCAAGCGCCGTTGCGCAAAGCCGCGAAAGGATGCGCGGCCCGTACCGGTGCCGATCAGGAGCAGCTCCGCCTCCGGATCGTCCGGCATCAGGAACGTCTCGCCGAAAGGCCCCACAACTTCGATCCGGTCACCGGGCCGGAGATCGCAAAGCCAGTTCGAGGCGACACCACGGAACACGGTGCCGTCCGCACGCGGCTCCGCCACCCGCTTGACGAACAACGCCATCGTGTTGGTTCCGGTCTGCTCCCCGTCACGGGCGCAGGCGATCGAGTAAAGGCGCATCGCGCGGGTTCGGCCATCAGCCCGCTCGCCCGGCGGGACAACGTCGATGCTTTGTCCTTCGAGGAATGGGAATCGGCAGGCGCCAAAATCCAGAAGAATAAGCCGGACCTCGGATTCCTCGGGCTCCTGGGTTACCCGCTGGGTGCTGGCGACCGTCGCGACAGCGGGACTGTCGCGTGTGAACAGGCTATTAGGCGCTCGATGAGGAGAGGTCGGCTCGACTGTCGGCAAGCGGCGCCAACTGAGCTGTTCCCCGACAGTATAGGTTTGGGCGACCATTGGCCAGTGGTCGATGGCGCCGGTGAGACAGGGCCGGATGCAGGCCATGCAAAAGCTGCAGATGTCTTGCGTCCACGACATAGTTCCGCTCATCGTGACTGATCGCGCCCGTTGGACAACGCCGTTCGCAGGTGTTGCACCTGATGCAAATCTCCGGGTCGATAAGATGTTGTTTCCGCACCGGAGTCCCTTCCTTATCCGAGCGCGGGCCGGCCTCTCAGGCCCTAAGGCCGCGCTCAGAATCCTCTGTCATGCTGGCCCGGCAGCCGCCTTGTTAATTCCCTGCATTGCCACCTCGTTGAAGGTTTCATTGGCTCTCTTGGACGCTTCCAGCATCTGCCGGAGCACGTCAGCCGCATGCTGCTGGCCCACTTCGGCAGCCCAGGCCAGAAGTGTGCCGTATCGAGCGCTCGCATAATGCAGCACCGCCTGGGCATGCGCGATCAGCCCCGCATCTTGGACTGGGCCGACTCCCGCCGTGTCCTTCAGCAGATCTTCAGATTCCTTCAGCAAGCCGAGAAGCGCCTCGCAAGTCGCTCCTTCCGGTCGCTTCCCAAATGTTTCGAAGACCTTCTCCAGACCTTCGATCTGCGCCCTGATCACCTGCGTTTGCGCATCCCAATGCCTGCTTCAAGGCCGCGCTCTGCGCCGCGCGCGCCAGTTCCGGTATCGACCGCAGCGTTTGCTGCTCGGCGTAGTACATGTCCTTGAGAAAGTGCTGGAAAAGATCGTTCAGGCTATTCATGGCGGTCACCTTTCTTTGGCTGGGAGGTCAGCCGATCCGCCGAAGACCAGCGGAGAACCGTCGCCAGTTTGCGACGTACTGCAAAGCAGACTTTCGGAGCTGCTCATCGCTCGACTTGTCCAGCGTGCGCACAACTTTAGCTGGAGCACCCACGATGAGAGAATTGTCCGGGAACTCCTTACCCTCGGTGACCAAGGCGTTGGCCCCGATTAGGCAATTCGCGCCGATCCGAGCGGCGTTGAGAATTGTCGTGCCCATGCCTATAAGCGTGTTCGAACCGATGGTGCACCCGTGCAGAATCGCATGGTGGCCAACTGTGACATCGGCGCCGATCGTGAGCGGGAAACCCGGGTCGGCGTGCAGCATCGCCCCTTCCTGAACGTTGGTGCGATCGCCGACCTCCAGCGGCTCGTTATCTCCGCGCAGGACGGAGCCGAACCAGACCCCCACATCGTTACCGAGCTGCACATTCCCGATTACGTGAGCATCGGGGGCAACCCAGAAACGGCCAGGCTCGGGAAGGCGCGGTTCGTGGTTGTCAAGAGCGTAGATGGGCATCGCGAACTTCCTTCGTGCCGGATGTGGACGGGATTGACGCTCCTGTCGGCTAAAGCTCTCCGAGCGCGCTTGTTAACGTGCTGCCGAGCGCCGCCGGGCTCTCGGCTACGTGGATCCCGGCCTCGCGCATGGCTTCCATCTTGGCGCCTGCGGTGTCGCGGCCGCCGGAGATCACCGCGCCCGCGTGCCCCATACGCCGTCCGGGCGGCGCGGTCGCGCCGGCGATGAAGCCGACAGTCGGTTTCTTCACACGGTTCCGCGCCAGGAACTCCGCCGCGTCGATCTCGCTCTGGCCGCCGATCTCGCCGATCATGACGATCTGCTTGGTTTCGGGGTCGGCAAGGAACAGCTCCAGCACCTCGATGAAGTCCATGCCCTTCACCGGATCGCCGCCGATGCCGACGCAGGTGCTTTGCCCCAGCCCCGCCGCCGTGGTCTGCGCGACGGCTTCGTAGGTCAGGGTGCCGGAGCGCGACACGATCCCGACACTGCCGCGCCGGTGGATGTGTCCCGGCATGATGCCGATCTTGCACGCATCCGGCGTGATGACGCCCGGGCAGTTCGGGCCGACAAGCCGCGACTTCGATCCCGAAAGCGCTCGCTTCACCCGCACCATGTCCAGCACGGGAATGCCCTCTGTGATGCAGACGATGAGCGGGATCTCGGCGTCGATCGCCTCCAGGATCGCGTCGGCCGCATAGGCCGGCGGGACGTAGATCGCGCTCGCGGTCGCGCCGGTCTTTTCCCGCGCCTCGGCCACCGTGTTGAACACGGGCAGATCGAGATGCTTGGTGCCACCCTTCCCCGGCGTGATTCCACCGACCACCTTGGTCCCGTAGGCGATCGCCTGTTCGGAATGGAACGTGCCCTGCGCCCCGGTGAAGCCTTGCGTGATGACTTTCGTGCCGGCGTCGACCAGAACGGCCATGTCACGCAGCCTCCTTCACGGCCTTGACCACCTTCTCGGCAGCGTCGGCGAGGTTGTCGGCGGCGATGATCGGCAGGCCGGACTTCGCGAGAATATCCTTGCCCAGATCGACATTGGTGCCCTCGAGCCGCACCACCAGCGGCACGCTCAGCGACACCTCGCGCGCCGCCGCGACCACACCCTCGGCGATCACGTCGCAGCGCATGATCCCGCCGAAGATGTTGACGAGGATCGCCTCCACGTTCGCATCGGAAAGGATGATCTTGAACGCCGCCGTGACCTTCTCCTTCGTCGCCCCGCCGCCCACGTCGAGAAAGTTCGCCGGCGACGCCCCGTAGAGCTTGATGATGTCCATCGTCGACATCGCCAGCCCCGCGCCATTCACCATGCAGCCGATCGTGCCATCGAGCGCGACGTAGTTGAGGTCGTGCTTGGCCGCCTCGAGCTCCTTCGGGTCCTCCTCCGACTCGTCGCGCAGCTTTTCCACGTCCGGATGACGAAACAGGGCGTTGTCGTCGAAGCTCACCTTCGCGTCCAGCGCGACCACCTCGCCCGCCCCGGTGACGACGAGCGGGTTCACCTCGATGATCGAGCAATCCAGACCGACAAAGGCCTGGTACATGGCGGCGACGAACTTCCCGAACGCCGTGATCTGCTTTCCTTCCAGACCGAGTCCGTACCCTAGCCGGCGGCCGTGATAGCCGGAAATGCCGGTCGCCGGATCGACGGCGACGCGCAGAATCTTCTCGGGGTGCTTGGCCGCGACTTCCTCGATCTCCATCCCGCCTTCGGTGGACACCATGATGGTGATCCGGGAGGTCGCGCGATCAACCAGAAGCGAGAGATACAGCTCGCGCTTGATGTCGCAGCCCGCCTCCACGTAGACGCGATTCACCTTCCGCCCCGCGGCGCCGGTCTGCTTCGTGACCAACGTGTGTCCTAGCATCGCCTCCGCCGCGGCACGCGCCTCATCGCGCGACTTCGCGAGTTGTACGCCTCCCTTGCCGTTCGGGTCGTCGGCGAAGCGCCCGGCGCCGCGGCCGCCCGCGTGGATCTGCGACTTCACGACAAACACGGGACCGGGAAGTTTGCCTGCGGCCTGTTCAGCTTCTCCCGGCGTGAAGGCGACAAAGCCTTGCAGCACAGGCACCCCATAACCGCGCAGCAGCTCCTTAGCCTGGTGCTCATGGATGTTCATGTCATGTCCTCGATTACCGGGCGGGCTTTCAGCCCCGTATTGAGCATCGCGGCCAGAAATCAGCGGGCATAAGGGTCCTACTCGAGCGACAGGACGCCAGAGCCAGGTGCCAGTCCGAGATTAGGAAGCTTGAGGGCGACTCTCGTCCGGACCTACGGCCGGGCGCGAATGGCCTGTTGTACCCGTCCTGCATCACTCCCTCGGACATTTCTCTCCGGGTTAAGCTTGCTGAGCGATAAGGCGCCGGGAATCGCTAATTGGCGAAGGGAGCATGCGTCGTGCGCGAACGCTCAGAACCCGTCCCGATCTACCGAACGGGAATAAATCGCTTGTCGAGTGGACGCAGGCGACGGCAGGGGCGTCTCTATTCGGATCGGCCGGCGGGCGGGCTTTTCTGAATGTCTTCGCAAGGGCCTCAGTGGCCGCGTCGCCTTCCTGGCCGAGGCGAAGGCGCTTCGCTCGAGCCACCGCGCCCCTCTCGGAAGCGCAACACCTCCACCAGCAGCGCAAAAGCCGGCGTGGGCTGGCGGCGGCTCGGGTAATAGAGGTGGTAGCCCGGATAGGGCGGGCAGCAGTCGGCGAGCACCCGGACGAGTTGGCCATCGGCGAGGTACGCCTGCACCTGGTCCTCGGGTAGGTAGGTCAGGCCGAAGCCCGCCAGCGCCGCATCGAGCATCGGGGCGCTGCCGTTCGCCATGATGTCGAGCATCGGCGCGTGCAGATGGGCCAGCAGCTTGAGCCGCTTGACGGTGCGGACCGGGAGCGCGAGGGCGTCGGCGATGGCCTGCTCGTTCCAGCCCTGGCGTTCGAGGGCTTCGGTCGCGCGCCAGATATCGACGCTGTTCATCGAGGCGCGGATCAGGTTCTCCGAGACCGACCGCATGGCGTCGGTCGTTTCGTCGCCGTCGCAGACCAGCACGTCGATTTGCGGCAGGCCCGCGCCGATGGCGGCCTTGACCCGGCGGTTGCCGGCGATGATCACCAGCTTCTCGCCAGCCTGCTTGACGCGGGGCGGCTGGATGATGCCGATCGTGCGGATGGAGCCGAGGAGCTGGTCGTCCATGGCCCGTGGCGCGGGCGACCGCCGCGGGTTCTCGGGGTTGGGGATGAGGATGTGCGGGTCGACGCTGCGAAGCTCGGTCATGGTGTGTCCTGTTTGGTTGCTCTCCGCCTTCCCTCTCTTTCGGGAAGACCCGATCCGGCGTCCCGCATCCCGGCGGAACCGGGGCAAGGGCGTGCGGGCGGTTCGGCGCGCACGGGCGCGCGCAGCGGCCGGACCCTTGCGGCGGCCGCCGGCGATGGGCCATCTCCTTTGCCTATTCAGAACAGGTCTGTTCGGTCTCTTGTCTCCGACTTCGGGCACCGTGATGGCGTCAGCCGGAGGCTTGGGGGGCGACCGGCGGGAGCGGGACGCCGTCGTATTTCGCGCAGAGCGGGGCTAGCAGCGCCCGTTCGGGTGCTCGATCTCGGCCGCGCGCAGCGCACCTACCCGCGAGCGTGTCGCACGCCCAGAGGCGCGCCCGCGACCTGCCGTGACCCAGGATATGAAGCTCGCCGGGTCAGCAGAAAGCGGACAGCAGTCGCAGGGACTTGCATCCGCGAGGTCCGCTCTGCGCCCATTCCGGCCGGCCCCGGTCATTCCTAGGCCGCATCGACGTTTCTCGGTCGGCGGATAGCTCTGACTTTTCCGCTGCTTCCGCCGCCACAGTAAAATCGGTCGCCCGTATCTGATTCAAGTCCCGAGACACCGGTTCCCGCCGGCATTTCAAGGCGCTCGAGCACCTCTCCCGTTTCGGGATCGACGCGCCGGAGATCGCTCGCCTCGTCCTGCCAGGTGCCGTGCCAGAGCTCGCCGTCCACCCAGGTGACACCCGTGACGAAGCGATCGGATTCGATGGTGCGGAGCACGGCCCCGGTTTTCGGATCAACCTGATGAATCTTGCGACCACGGTTCTGGCCCACCCAGAGCGTCCCTTCAGCCCAGGCGAGCCCCGAATCCCCGCCATTGCCGGGCGCCGGAATCGTGCTAAGCACCTCGCCTGTCTTGGGATCGATCTTCCGGATCACGGCCTCGGCGATCTGAAACAGATGCTTTCCGTCAAACGCCGTTCCCGCATGCGCCGGCACATCGAGCGCGCCGACTATTTCCCCAGTTTCGAGATCAAGGGCGTTGAGCTTGTCGCCGGAGGCAAACCAAACTCGCTGCCCGTCAAAGCTGACCCCGTGCACGCCCTCGACTTCGGGAAACGGGCCATATTCGTGAAGAATTTCAGCGGGTGTTTGTTTCATGTCTCATTCTACCTGCGCGTCAGCGGGGCCGGGAGTAACAAGCTTGTCGGGAAACCCGGCACGTTCGGCGCTATCCAGCGGCAAGTTCGGCCGCGACCGAAGAATTCAAGCTTGCCAGTTTTCGCCAGTGCCTCGAGCGCGCGCTGGACGGTGCGGGGACTGACGCCGAGCGCCAGCGCCAGTGCCGAGCTCGACCACGCCTCGCCATCCGCAAGCAGGGCCAGCAACTCGGCATGGTCTCCTTCAACGGGCGGCGCGAGCACGGCGACCGTTTGCGCCCGGTGCGGTTTCAGCAAAAAGCCCCGGTTCGTCGCATTCAATCCGGCCAGCGGCCTGAGTGTCTTGCGTAGCCGCCCGATCTCGACGCGCAGCCGCCCGCGATGCGAGTCATCTGCATCGCGCGCCCGGAAGGCGCGCGCGATCAGGGTTCCGCGCGACACATCTTCGGGCCACGCCTCGGCGAGTGCGCGCGCGAGCGCGAACAGCACCGGACGACCGGCAAGCGGAACAACGGTCATCCCCGCGCGAACGACATCGCGGCAAGCATCGACCACGAGCGCGTCCGAGCCGATCAGCGCCTCGACTTCGGCGAGCCCGAGCAGCCGTTTCCGATCGCGCCCGATCAGGCGCGCAGCAGGTGCATCGAGCGCGCGTGACGCCCGGTCAACCTCGGCCGCGAGCGCCGGAATCCCCGTCTCGCGCGCGGCGTGCCCGGCCTGATCGAGCGCGGCGCGGGCCGACTCTGCCCGAACGCGCCGCATCGCGATGCCGGCGGCGACCAGCCAATACCCGGTCCGCGATGCCTGCGGCAGCGCGTTGATATCGAGTGCGTGGAGCGTCTGCTCGG
This sequence comes from uncultured Alphaproteobacteria bacterium, assembly GCA_963808965.1. Lineage (GTDB taxonomy): Bacteria > Pseudomonadota > Alphaproteobacteria > Acetobacterales > Acetobacteraceae > CAWEHU01. Next base: position 50,660 of record CAWEHU010000024.1, on the reverse strand, counting down.
ATTCCTCGAGACGCCCGATCAGGAGAAGTCGTCGGGCCTCGAGATAGCCGGCATGCGCCGCGTTCGCCCGATCGCCATGCGCTTCGAGCGCCATCCGCGCCGCGCCGAGCATCTGCATGGGCCCGCTCAGATGGCGCGAGACGAGCGCGATCTCGGCTTCGGCGACGACGCAACGTGCGCGGGCCGTCGCCTCATTCGGACCGAACGCACGCGCGGCGCTCCGCAGCAATTCCTTCGCGCGCGTGAGGTCGCCGAGCTGCGCCATCGCGATGCCGCGCAGCGCGAGCGCTGGTGGATCGTCGCGCAGTGCGACTCGGTTCAGCGCCGCCAGCGGATCGCCCGCCGCAAGCGCCCGGGCCGCAGCCGTGATCAGCGAGTCCATCGTAATCCCGTCACACTTGTCACTCTCACCCGGCTTTCGCCTCGACTTACATGCCCGCTCGATCCTGCAACGCCGAGAACGGCGACCATCGATCGGGAGCCGGAAAATGATAACGTCCTCAGCCGCAAACAAAGGAAGCGCAAGGCCCCGGCAGGCGCGCGGCGGGGCCGGCTGGCTCACCCTCGCGGCCTCGCCGACCTTCGCGCTCATGGCGTGGATCGCGACCGACGATGCGCCCTGCTCCTCAGGTTCGAGCATCCTGTCGATCGACGGCATGACAGCGATGTACCTGCTAATGAGCCTGTTCCACCTGCCGCCCTGGCTGAAGCTCGCTTCCGGCCACCCGTGGGCGCGCACCCAACCGAAAACCGAAGGAGACTGCCCATGAACCATGCGATCGTTTCGCGGGAAGAGTGGCTTGGCGCCCGAAGGGTGCTTCTCGCCAAGGAGCGCGTCATAACCCACAAACTCGACGCGCTTCGCGCCGAGCGCCGGCGGCTGCCCTGGGTCAGGGTCGAGAAGTCCTATGTCTTCGAAGCGCCCGAGGGCGAATGCACGCTCGGCGACCTGTTCCGCGGCCGCAGCCAGCTCGCCATCTATCACTTCATGCTGGCGCCCGGTTCGGACCATGTCTGCCCCGGCTGCTCCTTCACCGCCGACCACATCGACGCGGCACGACAGCATTTCGAGCAAGCTGACCTTGCGTTCGCCGCAGTATCGCGCGCGCCCTTTCAGCGGATCGAGGAGGTCAGGCAGCGGATGGGCTGGACCTTTCCCTGGGTCTCCTCCCAGGGCAGCGATTTCAACTTCGATTTCGGCGTGTCGTTCACACCCGAGGACATCGCTGCCGGCCGCGCGATCTATAATTACGGCACGGTGATCCGCACCAGCCATGACATGTTCGGCACCAGCATCTTCGTGAAGGACGACAGCGGTACGATCTTCCACAGCTATTCGACCTATCATCGCGGCACCGAGCTGCTGATGGGCGCCTTCAACTGGCTCGACCTCACCCCCAAGGGCCGCAACGAGACCGGCGGCACGATGAGCTGGGTGCGGCTGCACGACGAATATTGAATCAGGTGACGACCGCCAAGCGACGGCTCTGAAAGGGCGGTCTTCGAGATCGGTTCATAGAGCTGGTTATCAAGGCTCAACAGCGGAGGCCGAAAGCGCGAACGGCTGCTATCCACTCATTCTTACTGTGAAGCAGCCGTTCAGCTCCCGGCCAAAATCCGCTCTGATGCCGCGCTGCTTTGGTTCAACGCAAGCGGTTCGGAATATCGTCCGTCTCGAAAAAAGCCAGTCGGTGTGAACCGGCGCCAGCGGCGCGTCCGGGATGCAAGGGCCTCCCGGCTCTTGCCGGGGTTCGAGGCAGCGCCCCGATCTGTCTTCCTCGCCTGCCGTTTTCACAGATCGAGCAGCCGGGCCGGGTTGTCCACCACGATCCGGGCGCCCCGGCGATAGCGGCGCACGAGCTCGCATCCTTGTGCCGCGAGTGTGGCATGATCTGTTCGTCCAGCGCGCCGTTCAGCGTGGCCTCGGTAATCATGCCGGCGCGCAGACCGTGTGGCGATAGCCGCTCGCCCTCAGACACGGTGAGCTTCGCCCCTGCCGCCCGGGCCCGCAGGATCTTGTAGAACTCCTTCTCCGGTCAGCCGGCCCTCGATCGTGCCGACGGCGGTGATCCGCCGGAACACCGGCCCGCGCCGAATTCTTGCCCGTCGCAGCCATGCCTCGAGCGCACCGACCGGGCAGGTCTCCGCCCCGCGCATGCGCGGCAGGCCGACGTCCACCCCCTCCCCCGCCTGGTCGGTCTTCGAACGCGGGATGCGCACGATCACGCTCTCTGTCTCGAACCGCAGATGGGCGACGTCGATGCCGACCAGCTCCGAGCGCCGGAAGGCGCCGGCGAAGACCGCCAAGAAACAGGGCACGGTCGCGCAGGCCCGCGAGGCCCGCGGGGCCGGCCAGAGTGCCTGGGCAGACGGCGATCAGCTGCTTGACGTCGGCCGAGATCAGCGCCGCTGCCGGCCGCACCGGCCGGGGATGCGCCCGGCCGATGCCGGTCAGTGTCTGCCGAATGGCCGCATGCCCGCCTGCCAGGCATGGCCGAGGCTGCGGTGATACCAGGCGATCGCCGCGATCCGCCGGCGCAGCGCGCTGCGGCCCAGCGACGCGCCGAGCGTCGCCAGCCAGGCCGCGACCACCACCGGATGCACCGGCAGCACCGTCGCATCGACCCCGTTCTGCCGTGCCCATCGGGAAAAATCGCTCCAGTCGCCCTTGTAGGTCGCGACCGTGCCCGGCGCGATCGATTTGCCGGCATAGTCGGCGGCCTTCGACACCGCCTCGGCCAATGGCCCATCGACCAGCGTAAGCAGTTCGGGCGAGATGTCGCCGCCGCGTACCAGGCGGCCGACCAGCACTCTGGCCGCGTCAGTATGGGGGCGAGCCCTGGCGAGCGGCGGCAGGATCTCGCCATGCGCGGGAGCTATGTCGCCGGGAGCGTTTACTCATCGGCAGCATCCTTTCCGGCGGGTCGGCGGCACCCTATAGTCTCGGCATGGACGATGTGACGTTGCCTCCCGAGCTGGAGCGCTTTGCGGAAGAGGCCGTCGCGGCCGGCCGGTTTCGGGATGTGTCTGCCGTGGTTGCAGCCGGGGTGAGCCTGCTGCAGCGGCAGGAACAAGCCCGAGCCGAATTGCTCGCCTCGGTGCTGGCTGCGGAGGAAGAGGCGGACCGGGATGGCTATCTGACGGCAGACGATATGATGGCGCGCGTTGAGGCACGGTTGGCGCAACGGCGCAACGCTCACGTGTGAGACTACCCCGCACCCTTGCGCCGCAGGCCATTCGAGATGTCGAGGGTGCCGCCGCGTGGTTTGCTGACGGCCCCGGGGGCAAATCGCTGGCCCGCCGATTCGCGGGGGCCGTCGCTGTGGCAGCCGATTACCCTCCGCATCTCGCTCTTCCCAATGCAGAGTAAATCCGCAGCGTGCAATCCGAAGGGCCTGCTCCTTAACGGCGTTAATGGAACCTCGGGGACCTCCGGTGACGGCCAAACCTAATGACCTGATCCATGCGGACATGGAAAGACCCATGCTCACCGTCCGACTGCGCCTTCCTTCAGATTGCAGATAGATCAGGATTAGGCGAGCCTTGGGCCCAAAAGGCACGCCCACGTAAAAATCTTTGGTTTCCGTTCCGCGCCGCGCTGCTCGCGCGGGGCATTCGCACCGTGCATCCCTTCGACACGAAGCCGAAAGGCGGAGCTTCCCTACGACAAGACGCTGTATCGGCAGCGGCACCGCGTCGAGAATATGATGGGCCGCCTTAAGGACTGGCGCCGGGTCGCACCCGCTACGACCGTTGCACCCACACCTTCTTTTCGGCCATCTGCATCGCAGCTACCGTGACCTTCTGGCTTCCATACTGAGGCCTGAGCCTAGATCCCGCTTCGTCAGAAGCGTGTTCGAGGGACCGCCCGTGAATACCAATGCTGTCATGGAACGGATGCTCGACTTACGCTCGCTCTGATTGGTTTTCACGTGTGGCGGGGGGTGGGCGCCATGCATGCCGGCCGAGGCCGGCACGGGGCCTGATCGCGGAGTATGACGCAGCTGCGCGGCGACCGGCGAACTCTCGTACCCAATCCGCTCGGCGGCGGCGTTGCCTCATGCGCCTGCTGGCTATCGGTGTGGAGGCGAAAGGCGAGACGGTGCAGGAAGCGTTATCGGACGTGCTCGAACAAATCCCGCCATTGCGTCGCCACCTCGACAAGAAGATGCCTTGCCTGAGGTTCAGTGAATGACCCAGCCTCATGCATCAGTTCGAGGATTCCCGCATCGTCCGGCGTCACGCCGCGGCGACCGTGATTGCGAAGCCCATAGAATTTTCCGGCGCGGCGCTCGACCACTGTGAAGTGTGCGCCGTCTGTTACCAGCAGGTAATTTTCCTGCTCGTCGAGTATGTTCATCAGCAACGCGCCTTTCTCGCATGACTCAGGGCAAACCGGTGCGATGCGGTCAAGCTACGAGTTGCTTGGGAGTTTGCCGCTCTTCACGGCTGCCCTGGATTGCTCCGTCTCTGGCCATCGAGATCAGCTCGACGGAGCTCGACCAAGTAGACCAGAAACAACATCCTGGTTTCTCGGTGGCCCAACCGTGCGCGTGAGGGTGGGGGGATGCAAGTGAATTGAGGGGGCACACGCCTTGTTTACCCTCGCGAACCGGGTGCGCCACAGCATGTCGTTGCGTTTACGGCGACCTCGAGGTGTGTGCGTTAGAGCGTCTCGAATGGTTCTGTCAGGGATGGCGCCAAATCACGGAATTTCCGGCTGGCTCAGGCGGCCGCCGATAGGGTCTCGGCCCTTCTGACAGGAGCGGGGGCCGGATGCGGTATGTGAGCTGCGGATCGGCGGCTGTGACGGATCGGCCGGAGCGCACGGCCCAGGGTATTGCCCCTTCCGCTGCCGCGAATGCGGCAAGCAGCTCAATGAACGCAGCCCCGGCGTGCTCAACGGAACCCAATACCCGAGCGACGTCATCGCTCTCTGAGTGCTCTGGCGTCTGCTGCGCTATCGGCTGACCCTGCGCGACCTGGCCGAGATGTTTCTTATGCGCGGCATCGTATTCAGCTACGAGGCCGTCCGGGCGTGGAAGGCGACACTCACCCGCATCCTTTCGGACGAACTCCGTCAACAGCGCCGTCGTCGCCGGCTGGCGGCGAGCTGGTACTCTGGACGTACGCGATCGTGCTGCCGGCCATGGGCATCGTCTCGGACGGATTGCCGGTGTTCTGCCGGCGGCCGATCGTCGGCTACGCCCCAGTCGCTCTATCGACGGTCGCCACGATGATCTTGGGCTTCGGCGTGTGGATCCACCACATGTTCGCCACCGGACTGCCCAATCTCCCGATGGCGTTCTTCAGTGGCGCCTCGATCATCATCACCGTGCCGAGCGCGGTGGCAGTGTTCGCCTGGACGGCGACGATCTGGACCGGCCGCCCGGTTATCACCACCGCCTTCCTGTTCTTTGCCAGCATGATCGTGATGTTCGTCATCGGCGGCGTGTCGGGCTTCATGACGGCCTCGGTGCCGGTCGATTGGCAGCTGACCGACACATATTTCGTCGTGGCGCATCTGCATTACGTGCTGATCGGCATCAACCTGTTCCCGGTCGTGGGCGGAATCTATTATTGGTTCCCCAAGATGACCGGCCGGATGCTCGACGAGCGGATCGGGCGCTGGAACTTCTGGACCATGTTCATCGGCTTCAATCTCGCCTTCCTGCCGATGCATCTGACCGGTCTGTGGGGAATGCCCCGCCGCGTCTATACGTATCCGCCGGGGATGGGCTGGAACACGCTGAACCTCATCACCACGATCGGCGCCTTCGTGCTCGCCGTCGGCGTACTACTGCTGCTGGTCAATGTCGTGGTCAGCCACAAGCACGGAAAGATCGCCGGCCCCAACCCCTGGGACGCGTATTCGCTGGAATGGGCCACGTCATCCCCGCCGCCCACTTACAATTTCAAGGTGATCCCGCGAGTCGCGAGCCGGCATCCGCTTTGGGAGGAGCGCCTGCGGGATACCGAGGACCGATCCGACCTTCAGGAAGGTCTGCTGCTCGACCATGGGCGAGAGACGATTGGCACCACGCCACTCGACAGCGATCCCGAGCTGATATTGAAGATGCCAAGCGATTCCTACGCGCCGTTCATCCTCACTCTTGGCCTCTCGGCCGGTTTTGTCGGCCTGTTGCTGCACCTCTGGTGGCTTGCCGTAGCCGGTTGCGCGATTGGGACGCTGGCGATCGTGGCTTGGCTATGGCCTGAACGGAAGCTTGGACAGGTGAGTCCCGGCCATGTCTGACGCGGCCTATGAGCAGCGATCGCTGCCGGTCGGAGGGGTCGGGCGCATCGGGGTCGGCTGGTGGGGCGTGCTGTGCGTCATCGCGACCGAAGGCGCGCTGTTCGCCTATCTGCTATTCAGCTATTTTTATTACGCGGTGCAGCTCGACTCCTCATGGATACCCGAGCCGCCGAGCTTCCGCTACTCGGTGCCGCAGGTGTTCGTGTTGATCCTCAGCAGCATCGCGCTGTGGTGGGCGGAGCGAAGCGTCACGCGCGACCGGCGGCCTCACCTCTTATACGGTCTCGCGATCGCACTGCTGCTCGGCGTCGTTTCGCTGATCCTGCAATTCGTTGAATGGGGCAGCAAATCGTTCACGCTGCGGTCGGGCGTGTACGGCTCGGTGTTCTTCACGATCACCGGCGTGCATCTCGCGCATCTGGCAGTTGGTCTCGTGGCGCTGCTGATGCTGGTGTTTTGGTCGTTGCTTGGCTATTTCGACTCGCGCCGGAACGCACCCGTCCTGGTCGGCGCCGCTTATTGGCACTTCGTCGTGGCGGCCGGGATTGCCGTGTTCCTAACTCTCTACGTGACTCCGTATCTCGGATGATGCCCATGGCGAATGCTGTACAGGCAAGCGCGCCGCCGCATCCCTCTCCGCACCGCGAGCGAGTCGGACTGTTCGCTCAATTCTTCGGCCTGACCGCCGCGCCGACGGCTTGGGTCGCTCAGCTTCTGCTGAACTATGGGCTGGCAAGCTATTCTTGTTTCCCGCGCCTCGCGCCGCGTACGACGGTGCTGCCCGGGTGGGGCTTCGTCTGGTGGCTTCTCCTGGGCTTCAACTTGCTCGCTGTTGTCATTGCCCTGGCCGCGAGTGTTGTCTCCTATCTCACATGGCGCGCGGCCCGTCACGAACATCCGGGCGGGTTTAGCCACGCCGTCGCGGCGGGCGAGGGGCGGACGCGGTTTTTCGGACTGGTCGGCGTCATGACCGGGCTGGGCTTCCTGGCCGCGATCATCTTCGACCTCGTTGCTCTGTTCGTGGTGCCGCAATGCATCGGCTGACCACGCCGGCCGCGCGCTGCGCTTTGCTGGTTTTGGCTCTCGCCGGACTCGCCGCGTGCGACTCCCGCAAGCCCGCCGCGAATGCCGGTCCGGCGGGAGGCAATTCGCGGCAGGGCGCCCGGTTGATCCGGCTGGTGGGCTGCGGAACCTGCCATGAGATTCCCGGCATCGTGGGCGCGAACGGGCGCGTGGGTCCACCACTCACCACCATTGGGGATCGTACCTTCATCGCCGGCGTCCTGCCGAACACGCCGGCAAACATGATTCGATGGCTGCAAGAGCCGCAGAGCGTGATTCCCGGAAACGCCATGCCGGATATGGGGCTGAACGATGAAGACGCACGCGATGTCGCGGCCTATCTCTACACGCTGCGCTGACCGCACCCGTGCGCGTCCGCGTACCGGCATCAGAGACGTATTGCTCGCGGGCGCGCTGACACTCCTGCTCCCGGGTGGTGGCGTGGCCCGCGCCGATCCGCCCGTTCCACCTGCCTCGGCGGCGCCGAAGGATGACGGCCAGTGGACGATGCCGTCGAAGAATTACGCCTCGACGCGCTACTCCGAACTCGCGGAGATCAACGGCGACACGGTCAAGAAACTCGGCGTGGCGTTCACCTTTTCGACCGGAGTCAATCGCGGGCAGGAAGCGGCTCCGATCGTGGTGAACAACACCATGTACATCGTGACGGCGTTCCCGAATTTTGTCTTCGCGCTCGACCTCACCAAGCCCGGTGCCCCGCTGAAATGGTCCTATCAGCCGCATCCCGAGGCGGCCGCGCAAGGAGTTGCGTGCTGCGACGTCGTCAACCGGGGCGGCGTATATTCGGACGGCAAGTTCTTCTTCAATACGCTCGACAACCAAACAATCGCGCTGGACGCGAATACCGGCAAGGAGCTCTGGAAAACACAGCTCGGGGACATCAACAAGGGCGAGACGATGACGATGGCGCCGCTCGTCGTGCATGGGAAGGTGCTGGTCGGCAATTCCGGCGGCGAGCTCGGGGTGCGAGGCTGGCTGACGGCGCTGGATGCCGCAACCGGGAAGATCGTCTGGCGGGCCTACTCCACCGGGCCGGACAAGGACGTGCTGATCGGCTCCGACTTTCATCCGTTCTATGATTCCGACAAAGGCCAGGATCTCGGAGTGAAGACCTGGCCGCCCGAGGCATGGCAGATCGGTGGTGGTACCGTGTGGGGCTGGATCGCCTACGATCCCGACCTCAACCTGATCTATTACGGCACGGCCAACCCTGGTCCCTGGAACCAGGAGCAGCGCCCCGGCGACAACAAATGGACGACGACCTTGTTCGCGCGCGACCCCGACACCGGCGCCGCGAAGTGGGCGCTTCAATACAATCCGCATGATGAGCACGATTACGACGGCATCAACGAGCACGTGCTGCTCGACATGACCGTGGACGGCAAGCCGCGCAAGGTGCTGCTGCATCCGGATCGCAATGCCCATCTCTATGTGATCGACCGCACCAACGGCGAGATCCTGTCCGCTGATCCGTACGGCTTCGTGAACTCGACAAAGGGTGTCGACCTCAAGACCGGCCGGCCGATTCTCAACCCGGAAAAGACGACCAAAGTTGGCACGGTCGTACGCGACATTTGCCCCACGGCCTCCGGCGCCAAGGACTGGAATCCTTCCGCCTACTCGCCACGTACCGGACTGCTCTACATCCCGCATGAGAATTTGTGCATGGACTGGGAAAGCGTGCAGACCAACTACATCGCCGGCACGCCGTATGTCGGGGCTAACGTGGTGATGAAAGCCGGGCCGGGCGGCAACCGTGGCGAGCTGACCGCGTGGGATCCGATGCAGCGCAAGCCGGCCTGGAAGATCAAGGAGGATCTGCCCATCTGGAGCGGCGCCTTGGTTACGGCAGGCGATCTCGTTTTCTATGGAACCATGGACGGCTGGTTCAAGGCGGTGGACGCGCATAACGGCGAGCTCAAATGGCAGTTCAAGACCGGCTCCGGCATCATCGGCCAGCCGGTCGCGTATCGCGGCCCGGACGGGCACGAGTATATCGCCGTCCTTTCGGGTGTCGGTGGCTGGGCCGGTGCGATCGTCGCCGGCAATCTCGATCCGCGCGACCCTACCGGCGCGCTCGGCTTCGTCGGCGCGATGGGGGATTTGAAGCAGAAAACCACGCCTGGGGGAACGCTCTATGTTTTCGCCCTGCCGCAGTCGTAGCCTCGACGCGGGTATCGCCGCCGCGTTCTCCCTAGTTGCCGTGATGCCGGCCTGGGGTCAGCAGGCCAGCTTGCCGGGCGCGCAGAGCGGCCCTGGTTTCGTTGCCGTCTCCAAGCTTTTCCCTGGTGGCGGGTCGCCGCCGCCGGAGGATCCCGTAGCCAACATGTACCAGAACAATCCACAAGCCATCGCCGACGGTCAGCGTCTATTCGACTGGTACAATTGTTCCGGTTGCCACTTCCATGGAGCCGGAGGAATGGGTCCGGCGTTGATGGATAATCAGTGGCGCTACGGCGGGCGGCTCGATCAGATCTTTGCCTCGATCGCGCAGGGAAGGCCGAACGGGATGCCGTCATGGCACGGAAAAATTCCGGACGCGCAAATTTGGGAGCTCGCCGCGTTCGTCCGCTCGCTCTCGACGCCCTCCGCCGCGAACGGCCCCGGCGAGGTGGTGTCCTCGCCGCCACCACCGCCCGCCGTCCAACCCCCGCCCGGTGTAGCCGAGGCGCCCGGCGTGGCGACGACCCCGAAGTGAGACGAGCGATGTCACACGGCGGACTCGCGATCGCGCGGGCGATCCTGCTCGTCTCCCTGCTCGGCATCGCCTCGGCGCAAGCGCGTGAGTTGCGTGTTTGCGCCGATCCGAACAACCTTCCCTTTTCCAACAGCCGGGGCGAGGGCTTCGAGAACAAAATCGTCGCGCTAATCGCGAAGGATCTCGGAGCGAGCGTGAGCTACACTTGGTGGGCGCAACGGCGCGGTTATGTGCGAAACACCGTTAAAGCGGAGTTGTGCGATCTCTGGCCGGGTGTGGCCAGCGGTGTGGAGATGCTCGCGACGACCCCGCCGTACTACCGGTCCAGCTACGTGTTCGTGACGCGCGCGGACCGGGGATTGGACATTTGCTCGCTTGACGATCCTCGGTTGCGCACGCTGATCGTCGGCGTGCAGATGGTCGGGAATGACGCGACAAACACGCCGCCGGCGCATGCGCTCGCGCAACGGGGCATCACGCAAAACGTGCGCGGCTTCATGCTCTATGGCGACTATAGCCAGCCGAACCCGCCGGCCGCGATCATCGATGCGGTAGCGAACGGCCAAATCGACGTCGCCGTTGTCTGGGGACCGCTGGCCGGCTATTTCGCGGCCAAGGAGATGGAGGCTCTGACCCTCGCGCCCGTTCAGCCTTCCTCGACGGCCCCGGCGTGGCCGATGACCTTCGACATCTCGATGGGCGTGCGCCGGGGCGATGCTGCCTTCAAGCGCGAGATTGACCAGGCACTCGAACGCAACCGCTCCGCGATCGACACGATCCTCGACGCGTATCACGTTCCGCGCGTACCCGAACCGATACGGGACGGCCGCGATTCCGGCACAGAGCCTGACAAATAGGAGGCTGCATCTTGCATCGGCATGTCCAGTTTCTGCACCTTTCCGCCGCACTGGCTGTCGGCTCGGCGTTGTTGCCCGTTTCTCAACGCGCCCTTGCGGCTGACTCCTGCCCGGTGAGCCACGACCAACTCACAGCGGCGCTGAAGGAAAGCGTCAAGCCGAGCGGTGGCCCGGCAAATGGCGGGCTCGACAACAACGAGTGGGCTGCGGTGGTGAACAGGGACGGGATCGTCTGCGCCGTTACGTTCAGCGGCGGCAAACCGGGCGACCAATGGCTCGCAAGCCGCGCCATAGCGGCGGAGAAGGCGAACACCGCGAATGCCGTGAGCCTGAAATCTTTTGCGCTCTCAACCGCGAACCTCTACGCGGGAGCGCAGCCCGGCGGGCCGCTGTACGGGATATCGACGAGCAATCCGGCAAATCCAGAAATTATCTACTCAGGCGCGCCGACAGAATTCGGCAGCGAAAAGGATCCGATGGTCGGGAAGGCGGCCGGCGGCGTCATCGTGTTCGGCGGTGGCCTTGCGCTTTACAACGGTGACGGCGTGGTCGGAGGACTGGGCGTTAGTGGCGACAGCTCTTGCGCCGATCATAACGTGGCCTGGCGCGTGCGACAGAAGCTTGGGCTGGACAAAGTTCCGTCCGGGGCCAACCCGAAAGGGAATGACGGTATCATCTATGACATCGGACCCAACGGTAAAAGCGCGTCCGGCTATGGGCATCCCGCGTGCGGCGGCAGGGAGGAAGAGATCGCGAACCAGATAGGGTCGGGCTCCGGGGTCGGCGGAAAGTAATCAGCGGGCTGGTGATGAGTCTGTCTCTCGGTCCAGCAATACATCCCTGAGCACGACCGCGTCGTTGTGCTCCTCGTCACGGGCTCCGTAGAGCAGGGTGACGGTCCCTTTCCGGGCCAGAGCACGGAGTTCTTCCAGCGCCGTCGCATTTTCGCGCAATTCGTCGGTGTAGCGGCGACGGAACTCCTGCCAGCGCTCCGGGTCGTGGCCGAACCAGCGCCGCAGTTCGGTACCTGGTGCGATCTCTTTCAGCCAACGGTCGACGGCTGCATCCGCTTTGCTCAAGCCTCGCGGCCAGAGGCGGTCGATCAGGAGGCGCGTGCCATCGGCCGGAGCAGCCGGGTCATAAACTCGCTTGAGGTTTACATGGCTGGCTGGGATTCTGCGCCCGGTCATTCTGCCGCCCTCCTGCTCGACTTGCGCCTCCGCGGGCCTGAATCCAGCTAAGCGGATCAGCGGACGGCGAACCGGGCCAAAGCATCGCGATCAACCTCGATTCCCAGACCGGGGCCATCCGGGACGGCGACGACGCCTTTTTGGTGCTCGATGGCGGGGGTCAGCAACGCCTGCCGGATCGGATGCTCGGTCCGGTCGAACTCGAGAATCGGTTCGATGGGGGCAAGCGACGGCGGCGTGTGAGATGGCAACACCGCAAGCAGTTGCAGCGATGCGGCGATCGCGATTCCGGTGCCCCAAACGTGCGGGTTGTAGCGCACGCCGAAGGCCGCGGCCATGTCGGCGATCTTCTTGCACTCGGACAGGCCACCCGCCGCGCAGGTGTCGGGCTGAATGATGTCCAGCGCGCGGGAGATCAGGATGTCGCGGAAACCGAACCGGGTGAACTCGCACTCTCCACCGGCGATCGGAATCGAGAGAGCAGCCTTCACCTCGCGATAACCTGCAAGGTCTTCCGGCGGAACCGGTTCCTCGAACCAGCTTATGTCCAGCTCTTCGATCGACTTGCCGAGCCGGATCGCCGCGACCGCATCGTAGGCGTGGTTCGCGTCCACCATGAGCGCGACATCCGCCCCGATCGCCTCGCGCACGGCGCGGGTGATCAGCGCATCCTCCGCGACCCCGAAGCCGACCTTCAGCTTGACGGCTCCGAACCCCTCCCGGGCGTAGCCCGCGGCCTCCTCCGCGAGATACCGGATCGGATCACCCGTGGGCCGCCGGTACAGGCCCGTCGCGTACGCGCGCACCTCCGTGCGAAGCGGGCCACCCATGAGTTGATGGACCGGAACGCCGAAGTGCTTGCCCTTGATATCCCAGAGCGCAATGTCGATGCCGCTCAGCCCTTCGATGACGACGCCCTTTTGCCCGTGATCGCGCAACCGGGCGTAAATTTCTTGCCACAACCAATCCGTGCGCAGCGGGTCCGCGCCAACCAACCAGGGCGACACACTCTTCACGACGGCGGCGGTCATCCACGCCGGCCCATAGCATTCGCCCCATCCGACGAGGCCGCTGTCGGTCTCGATTTCAACAATCATGGCCATGCGCGTGTCATACCAGGCTCGCGAATAGGCAAAGGCTTGCGACAGCTCGGCTGCAAGGACGTGGGTGTGGACGCGCGTGATCTTCATCTTCTGCTCGCGATTCCAATTCTTATCTGGAGCGGCCGAATGGGCGATATGGTAAAAGCCGGGGCTTAGCCGTGGTTGCGAAGGACCGTGCGGAGCGCACGGTTCTCCTGGCAGCGATCGTCGGCATGAGGAGGCTAGCGTAATGCGTTACCGCAACTACGGTCCAATGCACCCGGCAGAGGCGGGCGGTTCACTCCTGTTCCTGCTGACGATCTATTGCGCCTGGCTGACCCACATCGTGAACTGTGCCGAGGATCGGCTCTGGGGTTTTTTGGTCACCGGCGCGATCGTTTTCCCGGTCGGAATCCTGCACGGCCTCGGGGTCTGGCTCGGGATCGCTTGAATGAGCCGCCGATCAGGACCCAGGCGGACCTGTTCGGTCCCAGAAATGCTGGTGCGCATCGACGACTGGCCCCTCGTACCGCGGCATCAGTTCCTCCTTGGAGGTCCGAACGGGATCAGCACCGAGCGCGTTTGACTAGAGGGACCGCAGGAGTGGGCGCCAGTTGATGCCATAGCTCCCGGCGTAAGGCGGCCTGTGCGGCGAGCGTGTGCTGTCGCGCATATGCCTCGTGCGCTCCATTGCTCAGCCTATGGCGAAGCAGCGGGTTTCGGATCAGCCGGCTGATGGCGGCGTACCAGGCATCCGCAATGTTCGGCAGCAGCAAGCCGCCAGGCCCATCGGCTAGGGAACCCCGGTATACACTCATGTCCGAAGCGAGCGTCAGCATACCAAGCGCCGCGTAGTCGAGAGCCTTGATCGAGGATTTCGCACCGTTGAACGGCGTGTCTGTGAGGGGAGCCAGACCAATGTCCCATCCGGGTTGCCGCGTCAGCCAATTCACGAAAGCCGGATATGAGGCGGCCGCGGGGCTCGGAATATCCAGACGCTTGATGCCAGCCGGCAGGTCGCTTCTCGTGGTCACGCCGATGATGTCGATAGAAACGCGGTTGCCGAATTCGGCGCGAACGCGCCGTAGCGCGGGCTCGATGAGCGCCAGGTCAGCGTCGTGCGTGGCCGTGCCCATGAAAAGAATCCGCACCGGGCCGGCGCGTGGACCGGAGGGCGGCGGCCTCTCCGGCCAGAGACGCTCATCCAATCCGTTCGGCACCACGACCGCATCTTTGCGAAGCCGCAGCACCCGCTTTCGCAACACGGGCGTCGAGACCCAGACAGAGGAGGCGGCGCGCACCATGCGCGCGACCACCGCAGCACGAGCCGCCAGGATTTCGGTGTCGGGGTGCTCGGGGGGCAGGTCGAGCAGGTCGTCGTCGAGATCGTAGAGCAACGCGATGCCATTGGTGCTGCAATGGGTCGCGAGAGCGTCCGCGAGATCCAGGTCACGTACACCGTGCCGGTGCGTCACGATCACATCCGGCCGATAGCAAAGCGCTTGCTCCGCATCAGCAACGATCACCTCCGCGTCGCCGCCGATAGCAGGATGATCGAGCGGCGATAGCAAACGGATGTAGGCGCAAGGGCTGAGGCAACCGGTATCAAGCCGCTCGGGAATCAGCACGATCGAGCGGCGCCCGGGCGTGGATGGGGCGCGAGCACGTTTGTCCGCGCTCTGCTGCGTGACGGCGCGCAGATAGGGGGCGGCATAGAAATCTCCCTGCGGCCGGCGCAGCTTCGGCTTCGGAATTTCGGCCTGCACGGCGGAACGCACGCTTTCGAAAACGTCGATCCAGGTCGCGGGCGGTGCAGCGGGATCGACGAGCCAAGTGAGCGGCCGGCCGGCCAGTCGTTCCGTGAAAGCTCCGATGTCGGAAGCAACGATCGGCAGCCCGGCCTCGATCGCGGCGCTCAACGTGTAGCTGTACGTTTCAGGCCATTGCGCGGGGAACCAGACGACGTGCGGCCGCAAACGTGCGAGCAGAGCAGGCAGCTCGGCCTCTTCATAGCGGCCGGTCCGCTTGATGCGCGCACGGGCTGGCTCGGGTAATTCCAGCTCCGGATAGCCGATCAGGTGAATTTCGATTCGCCCTGGATCAGCGGCCTCGGCGACAGCGGCAACCGTCGGGGCGCCTTTCTGATCAGCGAGAACACCCAACACGGCGACCCGCAACTTGCGTCCGCGAGGCGCGGGGACATGGAGCGGCCACGGCGCCCGCGCGACCGGCTCATGCGGAACGACCACGGCCTTGCGATCGAGGCCGTAGCGGGCCAGCCGATTTCGCACGTCCTCGCTCGGGCAGATGACACGGTCGGCCTCAAGAAAAATCCAGCGATGCGCGTGTCGCCAGTCCTGGATGTCGCGGGCACCGTTCGCGGGGCTCTGGGCGATGCAATCATTGCACAAGGCAGGCGCGGGTTCACCGCAATGCTGCGAGTCCATCGTGGGCAGGAGATTAACCCGAGGGCATATCGTGAAGTAGTCATGCACGGTGAAGTCGAACGGCACGTCCAGCATGTGGATGAGTTGCCGCACATCGAGGCGCATGCCAAGCATGTGGTGCAGGTGCAGACGGGTCACGCCGGCGGAACGCAGGAACAGCGCCAGATCCTCCAGCCGATCCTCCCCAAGACTGAGGACCGGATGGCCCGGCAGAGCGGGGACCGATAACGCGATGCCCCTCGGAGTCCCTTTGAGCAGCAGGAAATTCGCCGACGCGCCGGCCGCTCTGCGGAGGTCATCGAGATGGCGCGGCACCCCGCCTCCCAAGGCGTGGCTGACGAGCAGCACCGTGGGGCGCCCGGATTTGCGAAACAGCTCGGCCGTGATGGCGAACCGGAAAGGCCCGGCGGCATCCAGCCGGACATGCCGGGCAACGGCGCGCTCGTAATCGGGATGGCGGCGCAGCAGAACGCCGCGACTGCGTTTCAGTTCGGGCGAGTCCTTGCCGAAGCTTACGCCCCCTTCGTGATAGACGAAGGTGTCGCAAGCGAGCCGATGGGTCCACCCACGCGCGGCCGCGCGCATACAGAAATCATTCTCCTCGCCATAACCGCGCCGGAAGGCCTGTTCATCAAACAATCCGGTTTCGTCGATGCAGGCGCGGCGAATATACATGCAGAACCCGACCGTCGTCGGGACTACGACGAAACGCCCGGCGTTCGCCTTCCTGCACGCAGAATCGAGATCGGCGAGCGGCAGTTCAAAGGCGAGCGGGGCGCCATCCACGGACGGATAGCTACAAATGGTTGCATTATTTGAAAAAGGCGAGACGGAGCCGATGCGTGGCGCGGCATAGGCCTGGGCTGCCAGCCTTTGCAGCCACCCATGCGGTACCTCGGTGTCGCTGTTGAGCAGCACGATATCGCGCTCGCCGGCCGCTCGTATGCCCTGGTTGACCGAGGCGACGAAGCCGAGATTGCGGGGATTGCGCAACAGCGTAATGGTGCCACGCCCGGCCTGCCGATCGAGCCACGCGGACAGTTTCGGCTCAGGAGAGCAGTCATCGATCACGATAATCCGGCCGGGCGGGCGATCGGGATCCCGCCGCAGGCTTTCGATGCAACGCCGCGTCTGATCCAGTCCGCGATAGACGGGAATGACGATGTCGACGGCAACTCCGTCCTGGTTACGGAACGGTCCGGCGCCGGATGGGAGATATTTGTCGATCTCAATCACGTTCTCGGTCGGCCAGCCGCGCGAGACCCCTACCCGAAGATGGAACAGCAGGGGATTGAGTGTCGCCTCCGGATGCTCGCTGACGTAGAAGGCTGCATCGAAACGGGGATGCGGGTTGCGCAGCTCCGCCCCGCCGTGCTGGAGATAATGGAGAAGTGGGTTGATCTTGGCCCGTGCGACATCCGGGTTCTGCTGGAGATACCAGGCCGCGTCGAAAAACGGGTTGGGGTCCCGGTTCTCGGCGGCTCCGTAGTTCAGGTAATGCTGCAAGGGATCGAGCTTTGCGGCACCGACATCCGGATAGCGGCGAACATACCAATCGCGATCGAAGAACCCGCCGAGATTATCGCCCAGGGTGTCGACCGGACTCGCGGCGGGCTCCTGACCAAAACTTTGCAGCGACTCGATGGTCTTGAATAAATAACGATTCTGCACCGCTACGCTCGCGTGATCGCTGGCTTACTGAGCGCGGCCGCTTGCAGCAGCGCGCATCTCGTCGCGAAATTGCGTCATTTCCTGATCGTCGCGCCAAGGAGCCCTATATGTCTGGTCACGCAGGAGCTGCTGACATAGGGCTTGGTTGCGATCGATATCCTCCTTGGTGCCGTGGCTGGGCGGATGAGTGACGGTCACGCCCCCCTTGATGAGCAGGTAAACAGGGCGATGAATGCCCGCCACCTCCCGGTACTCGCCGCCGTATCCGAAGCGCATCAGCCGGAGCGAGTGTTCTACGTGCTCGAATCCGTAGCGCTTGAAGCGGTTATCCATGTAGCCTCCGAACAGGATCGCCTCTCGCGCGTAGGCGCTGCACTGGGCAGAGACGTCGATGCTCTGAATTGGGTCCTCGGCGATGCCAGTGCCCGCGAGGAAACTTTTGTCGAACCAGTCACCGGCTAAGTTGTTGTGGCCCCATTTGCGCGTTCCCTCTATCCACTCGCGCTCCCATCCGTCTTGGTTCGGCCTCGAATCGTCCTCCAGGAGGATGACCACGTCACAGCTCAGGATGCCGATCAGATAGAACAGGGCCCGATTCTTGTTCCAGGCAATGCCCATGTTGCGGCCTGAGACCACCTGGACACCCTTCTCTCGCAACCGCTCCGCCGTCCCGTCCTCCGATCCGTCGTCGGCCACCGCGAGCGCGAACGGGTGCCGCGTATGAGCGAGCACCCGGGCCACGGTTTCGGCGACGACCTGCGCCCGGTTATACGTAATGATCCCCACCCCGAGCCGGACGGACATAAACTGCTCCTGCCACGCAGCCTGGCCGGAGCCGAACTGGCCCTGATCCCCGTTCCCGGTCTGCAATCCGCCGCCTTTTAATCCCGGTTGTCGGGAAGGTGAAGTCTTTCTACCGCGCGCTGGACTCCGCTCCGGCTTCCACCGATAAACGCGCGCACCCTGCGGATAACCGTCGTCTCAAATCTCTAGAAAGTTAATGCTGCAAGAGAACTCAGCGCCAGCTTATCACTTATTTCGGGACCACGGTGTTCGTAGATCCGGCGACGCTGGAGTTGCGGCATGGCCCTTTCGTCTCGAGCCCGAGCAACTTGGTCCTCGCCCCCGGTCATCCGACCGGGAAGTTGCTCTATCTACCCGCGAATGATGCTCCGTGCCCTGTCGCAATATTCGGGACGGGAGGCTTCGCGATGGAGGACAGCGGAGCTCCCTGCCAATCTGGCGAGGGACAGGAATTCACGGTGGAGGCCTGCCCGGACGGGGTCGTCGCGCTTCGGAGCGGGCACTTATACGTCGCGGCCGAGCCGGATGGCCGCATCACTCTCTCCCGCGTGCAGGCGAGAGAGTGGGAAGCGTTCCTACCCCTGAGAAACGATGTTCTGACCGAAATTCGTGAAGTCGCCACGAAGGACTGGGTCGCTCAAACGAGGCGGCGCACGATCTCCGCCGACACGGTTCGCTTCGCGCCCGATTTCCGAATGGTGGTCGGAGACATGCTAGTCGATCTCCGGAGCTACGCCGTGGGAAATCCGCTGAAGCGCAAGCGGGCCGAAGCCGGTTCACTTGATCTTCTGTATGGCGGATGGCGGGTAGAGCGGATGCACCGATACCAACCGCTGATCTATTTCACCGCATTCGGTGATGACGGGATCTTCGAGTGTCTTGAGATCGCGCTGGCTTCACTTGCCCGGTTCGCGCGCTGGTCCGGGAGCGTGCTGATCCTGACTGATCGGACATCAGAGGAAATGGCTCCCCTGATACCCTCCGCTCTCCGCGCGCAAACGCATCTGCATCGGTGCAATCCGGTCGACGTGCTCGGATTTACTCTCGCGCGCTATACAGTGGATGAGATCCCGTTCGCGAAAGCTCACCAGCCTCTGCTCTACGTGGATACCGACGTGGTATTCGATCGGCCGCTCGATGACCTGATGATGGACATTCTTCTATCGGACAACATCTCCTTTCTGCCTGAGCGAGAGATGTTCGACTACGATTTTTATGGTGAACCCTTGTTTCACGCCGACGACCGATTTCGCCCAGCCTATACGCGGGGCCTGTCAAGTGGCGCGATCGGCATACCTTCTCTCGAAAGAGCCGCGGACAGCTTCCGCACGATCGTCGCTGTCGCCGACGCCTATGCCGCCGCGCAGGGCAGACGAGATGTATTCAACTGCTACGATCAGCCGTTTGCCAACTACATCTTTCATAAACTCGGTGGCTTCGATCCGGCGATTCTCGATCGCCATGCGAGCCTGCATCACAGCTCCTATGCCGACGTGAAGGACCGGAAGGGCTTTGTGCATTTCTGCGGCGGGGTCGGCGTATCGGCCCCGAAGCTCGTGCGGATGGCGCAATACTTTGACGATCTCGCCCAACTCGAGCGGGTGCCGGAAGCGGCGGAGGCCCTATGAAGGCGACCTTCGATTGGGGGCCGATACTTACCGGCGGATGCTGCGCTGCGGCGGAGTTTGCGTTGCCTGGGCTCCCAAAGGATGCCAAGTTGCCCAGCTTCTGAGACTTTGATGGATGAGCGACGGATGAAAGTGCTGCTGACCGGCGGATGCGGGTTCATTGGCTCCGCCGTGGTGCGACACCTCCTGCGCCGTACCGAACATACGGTCGTGAATCTCGACAAGATGACCTACGCCGCCTCCCAAGACGCCCTGGAGGAGGCTTTGCACGAGCCCCGCCACGTGCTGGTCCGCGGCGATATCGCGGATGCCGCGACCGTGCGCGAGGTGTTTGCCGCGCATCGACCGGACCGGGTCATGCATCTCGCGGCCGAAAGCCACGTGGACCGCTCGATCGACGGGCCGGCGGACTTCATCCGGACCAATGTGGTTGGCACGTTCACGCTTCTCGAAGCGGCTCGGGCCTATTGGTCCACGCTCGGGCCGGCGGGGCGGGCCGAATTTCGGTTCCACCATATCTCGACCGACGAGGTATTCGGAGCCCTGGAGGCGGGTGACCCGCCATTCACGGAGACCACGCCGTACGATCCCCGGAGCCCCTATTCGGCGAGCAAGGCGGGTTCCGACCATCTGGTACGCGCTTGGCACCACACCTATGGCCTGCCTGCGGTTGTGAGCAACACCACGAACAACTACGGGCCGTGGCAATTTCCGGAGAAGCTGATCCCTCTCGTCACGCTCAATGCTCTGGAAGGCAAGCCTCTCCCGGTGTACGGCGACGGCTCCAACCAGCGCGACTGGCTCTACGTGGACGATCATGCCGAAGCCCTCGTCCGCGTTCTGGAAACCGGCGAGCCCGGCGGGACCTACGCAATCGGTGCCCGCCAGCCCAGGACCAACCTTGAAGTGGTCCGGGCGATCTGCGCCTATCTGGACCGGCGAGTCCCCGACCCGGCTGGGCCGCGTGAGCAACTCATTCGGTTCGTGACAGACCGGCCAGGCCACGATTTCCGTTATGAGATCGACCCGACACGCGCCGAGACGGCCCTGGATTGGACTGCCGCGCACGATTTCGAGCGCGGGCTCGCGAAGACAATCGACTGGTACCTGGAGCACCGGGACTGGTGGGAACGGATCCGGGCAGGACGATACGCCGGGGACCGCCTCGGCATCGCGCGGGTGGACGAGACAGCGGGGAAAGCGGCGTGAAGGGCATTATCCTGGCAGGCGGCTCGGGCACCCGCTTGCACCCCATGACGCTCGCTTCGAGCAAGCAACTGCTCCCCGTCTACGACAAGCCCATGATCTATTACCCGCTCTCCACCTTGATGCTCGCCGGCATCCGCGATCTGCTGGTCATCTCCACGCCGGAGGATCTGCCGCAGTTTCAACGCCTGCTCGGAGACGGCGCGCGCTTCGGCGTCCGTTTGGCCTATGCCGCCCAGCCCAAGCCGGAGGGGATCGCCCAGGCATTCCTGATCGGACGGGACTGGGTTGCCGGGCAGCCCTGCGCTCTCGCCCTCGGCGACAATTTGATCTTCGGCGACCATCTCTCCGCCATGCTCCGCGGCGCCGCCGCTCGGCCGGAAGGCGCGACGGTGTTCGCCTATCAGGTGCGTGACCCCGAACGGTACGGCGTCGTCACTTTCGACGGGGCGGGACGGGCGCTCGATATCGTGGAGAAGCCGGCGGCGCCGCTTTCCAACTGGGCGGTCACCGGACTCTATTTCTATGATGCGCGCGTAAGCGACATCGCGCGCCAGATCCGGCCCTCGGCACGCGGCGAGCTGGAGATAACCGATCTCAACCGCGTGTATCTGGAGGAGCAGACCCTTCAGGTGGAACGCCTGTCCCGCGGCTACGCCTGGCTCGACGCCGGCACGCCAGACAGTCTGCTGCAAGCCGCGACTTTCGTGCAGACGATCCAATCCCGTCAGGGGATGCTGGTCGGCTCCCCGGAAGAGGTGGCTTTCCGCATGGGCTTCATCGACGCCGATCGGCTGCGCAGCCACGCACGCGGCCTCGGGAAGACGGAGCTCGGTCGCGTGCTGCTGGAACTGGCCGAGGGCGAGCACGCATGAAGGCCGAGCGGCTGGCGATCCCCGACGTGATGCTGCTCACCCCGCCTCGCTTCGGGGATGCGCGCGGCTTCTTCTCCGAGACCTGGAACCAGGCGCGCTTCGCCGAAATCGGCATTCCGGGTCCGTTCCTGCAAGACAACCACGCCTTCTCGGCGCTGAAGGGCGTGCTGCGCGGCCTCCATTTGCAAATCGCGCCGAATCCGCAAGGCAAGCTGGTGCGGGTCGTGCGCGGCGCGATCTGGGATGTGGCCGTGGACGTGCGCCACGGCTCTCCCACCTTCGGCCAGCATGTCGCCGCGGTACTGAGTGCCGAGAACTGGCAGCAGCTCTGGGTTCCGCCCGGCTTCCTGCACGGCTATTGCACGCTCGAGCCGGATACGGAGGTGATCTACAAAGTCACCGGCGAGTACAGACCGCTCCGCCGAGCGGGGCGTGCTTTGGAACGACCCCGACCTGATGATTCCTTGGCCCGTCGGAGAGAACGAAGCGATCCTGTCCGACAAGGATCGGGTGCTCCCACGATTGTCCGAGTGCCCTGCGTGGTTCACGCTTTGAGCGAAGCGCCCCTCCTCGTCACGGGTGGCTCCGGCCAACTCGCCTCCGCACTGGACCAATCGGCTTCGCTCGCGGGTATCCCGGTCCGGCGAGTCGGCCGTCCCGCATTCGATTTCGAGAGGCCGGACAGCATCGCGCAAATCTTCCGCGAGACGCCCCTCTCGGCAGTCGTGAACGCAGCGGCTTACACCGCGGTCGACGCGGCGGAGAGCGAGCCTGAAGCGGCCCGGCGCGCGAACTGCGACGGCCCCGCCGCACTGGCGCGGCTTTGTGCCGAGGCACGGATTCCGCTGATCCACGTCTCGACCGACTACGTATTCGACGGGAGCAAGGATGCCCCGTATCGGGAGACCGACGCCACGAACCCGCAGGGAGTCTATGGGGCGACCAAGCTCGCGGGGGAGGTTGCCGTCCTGGAGGCCTGTCCGCGCGCGATCGTTCTCCGCACCTCCTGGGTCTATGCGCCCCAGGGAAAAAACTTCGTGCGCACGATGCTGAACGCCGCACAAAAGTTTGGCCGACTTCGTGTGGTAGCCGACCAGCAGGGCTGCCCGACGGCGGCGGCCGATCTCGCCGACGCGATTCTCGCGATCCTGGCACGCCTCCGCGACCAGGGAAAAGAAACGTATGCCGGCGTGTTCCATGCAGCCGGAAGCGGCTCGACCACCTGGCACGGATTCGCGACTGCGATCTTCCAGGAAGCGGCCCGATATGGCGTGTCTGCGCCCGAAATAGACCCGATCGCGACGGCCGAATGGCCGACGCCCGCGCGCCGGCCAGCCAATTCCCGGCTGGACTGTGAAAAACTTGCTCGCCACTTCGGGGTGCGGCTCCCGCCCTGGCGTGAAAGCCTCACCCGCACGATTGATGCTATCTTTGCCGATCGGTGCGGCGCGCAGGGTCCGCCGATCTCGGTGCATCCGCCGCCCGATGCCTGACTCCCAAGCGTCCGGCAAGGTCGCAATTCTACTCTCGACCTTTAACGGCGAGCCGTTCCTCGAGGAGCAACTCGCGTCCATCGCGGCGCAGAGCCATCGGGATTGGGTTCTCTACTGGCGCGACGACGGTTCGACCGATCGTACATGCCAGCTCATGGCGCGGTTCATGGCCGGCGCTGGGGCAAGCCGCTGCATCGTTCCGGACGCGCCGGGACGGGTCGGAGTCACGCATAGCTTCTTGGCGCTACTGCGGGCCGCCGCCTGCGACAGACCCGCGGCATTTGCCTTCGCGGACCAGGACGACGTTTGGCTGCCGGATAAGCTCTCCCTCGGGCTTGCCGCGCTCGCCCCTGTGCCGGCGAGCATCCCGACCGTCTATTGCGCGCGCCAAATCCTGGTCGGCGAGAAACTCAATCCGCTCGGCCTCTCATTCCGCCTGCATTGTTCCCCAGGTTTCCCCGCCGCACTGACGCAGAACCTCGCAACCGGCTGCACGGTGATGCTCAACCCGGCGGCAGGCCAGCTCATTCGGCGCAGTCAGGCTCCGGCCGCCACCCACCACGACTGGTGGAGCTATCTGCTCGTCACCGCGGCGGGGGGACGGCTCATCATGGATGAGGAACCGGTCGTACTCTATCGCCAGCATCCGGACAATGTCGTCGGGGCACCGAGCTCTGTACCGCGCCGCGCGATCGCTGCGCTTCGGCGCGGGCCCGGCGCATTCATGAACGTCCTGCGCCAGCACGTGGCGGCGCTTTCGGACCAGGCCGATCTGATTTCCGAGCCGGCCCGGCAGCAACTTCAGGCCATTTCGCGCGCCCTGGAGGGAGGACCGATGCAGCGCCTCGCGGCGCTGCGAATGCCCGGCCTCTACCGGCAAACCTGGCCCGAGACGTTATTGTTTCGCATTTGGTTCATGACCGGCTGATCGCTCCCGTTTCCAACCGCAAGCAATGAGCGCGGCCAGCATGTGCGAAGGCGGCGGTGCAACAGCCGCGACCGGCGGATCGAGGTTTAGCGCGATCGACCGTGCCAGGAGGTGCAACCGCTCCTGACCGTGATTCTCTCCGTACAACGGATCGCCCAGGATCGGGCAGCCGAGCGCCGCGCAATGCACGCGGACCTGATGCGTACCGGCCCGTCCGCGGCGACAGTTCGAGCCAGCCGAGTTCTCCGGATCGGCCGAGCCGCCGCCAGCCGGTCACCGCTTCTTGGCCCGCCGCATCGGCCACCATGCGCCAGCCACCCGGCGTACTGCGGCGGAGCAAGCGAGATTCGATGGTGCCGGAAGCCTCGGGCGGCAGCTTGCCTCGTACGATAGCCCAGTACGTCTTGCGCGCCCGCCCGGCCGCGAACTCGGCTTGCGCGGCGATCAAGGCGGCCCGTTTGAGCGCGATAACCAGACAGCCGGATGTGTCGGCATCGAGCCGGTGCACCAGCCACGGACCGTCGCGCCGACGAGAGAGGAGGGGGAACCAATCCTCGACATTGGGTCCGCCGCGCGGACCGGGATGCACCGGCAGCCCGGGAGGTTTGTCCAGAACCACAAACCGCTCGTCACGAAACAGGAGGACCGGCTCGGCTAATGTCTGACGAGGGGACAACAGCCTTCGTCCAATGGGGAAATGTCTGATCGGCCGAGAATCGTATCAGCCAGCTCCTAGTAGTGCCACTACGCGTTGAAGGCGGCGGGCTTCTGCACTCGGAACTCATAGAACTCGTGGGTCGCGCAGCCACCAGGAGGCCAACACGCTGTCCTGCGACCACTAGACTAGGAACGGGTGAAGGACGGCGACCTATCGGGCGGCTGTCCGGCAGAGGACTGTCGAAAAGTCACCTCCGAAATGTCCGGAATTCCTGGACGGGCCATGGGAAGTCGGACAGGATGGTTGCCGGACGGGAAAGCGGACAGACTGCCGTGGCAAACGTCGGCTACGCACGCGTCAGTACGGTCGACCTCACCGGCGAGAAGCTCGAGCGCGTCCGCGCAAGCGTTTAATCAGGAAGAGCTGCCAGGGACCTCAGGAGGCGAATCCGCGGTTCCGGAGGCTAGTAATTTTCGCGTACATGGGAGTGTCCAAATGGAACGACGAACGGTTCTGGCTGGTGCCGCTGCGAGCGCGGCGGGCTTTTTTTCCGGCACCGCTTCCGCCGCTGATACCATGCCGGCCAGTCCCGTATCGCCGGATCTTGCTCAGGCATTGGCCCGGTTCCGCGCCTCCATCCCCGCAAATTTCGACCGGACATATGTGGAGAACGCCGTCGTCCCGTTTTTCCTCACCAGCATTTATGAGGGCGAGCGCCCAGCACTGCCCATGATCGACGTGACGCTGACCAAGGAGAACGCTCTGCCCCACGACCTCTGGGGGCTGATCTACCAGGACTGGAAGCCTACGCCCGAGGAAGGCGTCACGGTGTTCCTGCAAGGGCTCGAGAAGCGTGGCGACAACAATCTTCGCAAGCGGATCTACATGTCCGCGGTCACGCCCGACCTTTACCGGTCAATGTACGGCCCTAAAACCGTCGCGTTCTTTGACAGGCTGCTCGACCCGCAATTCGCCGGCAAGCCCTTCATGCGGCACTATCTCGACTATTACTGGGATATCTATTGGGACCTGCACCTCGGGGTGAAGGGGGATGCGATTCCGCCGCAGGTCCGCACGATCGGCGAGAGCTTCAATACCGTCCTCGCCTTCCGCGACCCGACGCAGCCGATCGTCTATGAGAATTACATGACGGTGCGCGCCCTGCTGAGCTTCCTCAAGACCTGGATCGACGAGCGACTGGACGACATCGGCAACGGGCGCATCGCCAACCCGGAGCGGACGATCGCCTGGTACTGGCTCAAGAATGCCGGCGACGGCGCGCATTTCAGCAAGAAGGACGTCGTCTTCGAGTGCTTCCACAACTTCGTCGCGCTCAGCCAGTGGGGCAATACGATCTTCGGCATCATGTCGCGCCTCAGCCAGGATGGCGGCGATCCCAGCCTCCGCGCCGCATTCGAGAAGACGATGTCGGGCAATCCGGATGCTGCGAACGGCGCGCCCTACACGCCGCTTGAGATGTTCGTCATGGAGCTGTTCCGTACGATCTCGCCGAATGGCGGAAGCATTTCCTCGATCTCGGACGCGCGGCTGTCGGGAGCGAGCGATAAATACGGCGACAGCGTCTCGCCCTTCGTGCGCTTTGGCCTCCCCTACGAGCGCAGCAGCTATATCATCTCGCCGCACACCTCGACCAGTTTCGATCCGCGACACTGGACCAACCCGCAGCAATTCGACCCCGACCGCTACCGTGATGTGCCGACCAGTGCTCAGGTGGATGAAGCGAAAAGCAAGCAGATCGGCTTCGCCAGATGCCCGTTCGACCTCACGACGATGAAGGTCAGCGACGGCCGCAACGCAGCCATGGCCAACAGCGCGTTTGGCACGGTGTTCGGCGTGGTCGACGGCAAGCCGCTACCGGTCTGCGACTATGCCGGATTCGCGCCATTCGGCTTCGGCTATCGTCGCTGCCCCGGCGAGCAGCTTACCATCCAGGTTTTCGAGGATTTCCTGCGCAAGGTCTGGCGCGAAAAGATAACCTTCCGCAGCCTAAACCTGCCTAACCCGCGTCAGGTGCCGATCGGTCCGAACGCCGTCATCGACGACAACATCACGTTCGCCCGGCCATCCTGATCGGGAAGGCTCCACGTACACTACCAGAACTGCCGGAGAGTGAGCCTGACCCCCCACGCGTAGGGCTCGCTCTCCGGCTTGGCGACCACGGACTCGGCGTTCAACACCATGTCGCCTCCTGGCCAGAGTTGCGTACCCATGCCGGCCCCCAGTCGCAGCGTATCGGCAGCGTTGCCCTGAGGCACTCCGTCGATACTCGTTTCTCCTCCGACGTTGTAATAGGCGTCCGCGGACAACCAGATTCGCGGGGTGATGTTGCGGCTTGCGTGGCCTTCCACGATGACCAGCGGACGCTGCGTCACGCGGCTCGCGCCGCCAGCCTGGAACGCATTGTTCGGAGTGAAAGCCGCAACCGATACGTAGGTCTCGAGCCACGTCCAGCCGCGGTCCGGTGTGTAGCTGAAGTTGACCGTCGGACGGATGGTCCATCGGTTCGTCGACGGGTTGAGCGCACGGCGTAATTCATACTCCCCGAGCGGTGTTCCCACGAACAGGTGGAAGCTGGCGAAGGTCTGCGGCACGAAGCTGGCGAACGCCTCGCGGCTCAGGGCAGGTCCGCCAAAGATGTTCATCTGCCAGAGGAAACCGACATCGGACACACCGCGGACTGCGGTGCGGTTGGAGCCGGAGCTCGATTCCACGTAGAGGTAAGGCAGCACGATCGACACGCCGCCCGTGCGCCCCCAATAATCCATGGTCCGCGTCAGCACGAGGGATTGCGAAGCCACGTTGGTCCGAATGCGTGCCACGACATCCAACGCATCCTCCGGGGTCACGGAGGCGGCATAACCCACATTGTAGAACGCGAACCAGCTGTCGATCGGAGCGTTGAGGTAGTCCCGGGCCGAACCTGCCAAGACGTTGCTCGGCAAAGAAAGTGCGGCTCCCACGACGCACACGTACGCGCACCGCGCGCCGCTGCGCCGCTCCCATCGTTCGCCGAAGTGGCATAAAGTTCTCGCTTAGCGTTGTTTACCTGACAACCGACGCTCTGCCCTCTTATCGCATATCGCAACGGGCAAAATCGCTTCCCAAATCTGCGGCCGCAAGCCGGCGATGCTCGGCGTCGATTTACTCGCAAATCAGGAGCGACGCCTGTTCCTTGGCCAAAGATCGGGGCCGACGTGTTTGACGATCATCGCAATCGCGCGGCCTCGACTCCTTTTATGCTGACTGGAACGCGATAACGCAAAAATTCCGTTCATCCCCGCGCAGGCGGGGAGCCAGGTCTCTCGCATTATGAATGGTGGCATTGTTTCGCGGGACTGGGTCTTGGCATAGATCATGTCGGTGTAGTCGGCGTTGACCTCCTCGTGCAGCTCATCAGGCGCGTGCGCCAGCAGATTGCGATGCTTGTGCACGGTGCAGCGCTGGGTCGGCACTTCAAGCCACAGCGCGGCAAGCGCCTTCTCCAGTCCGGCGTCGCCGTCGACGCTTAGGAATTCGGGACTCCGCAGGCCGCATGCGACGAGATCATTGAGCACGCCGCGCCCGGCGGCTTCGCTCTCGCCTCCCATGTTGCGCACGGCCGACAAATCTTCTGCCCGTCGCGACGGATGCCGAGGACGACCAGAAGCGAGATGTTGGTGGCCTTGCGGTCTAGCCGCCCATGCAACACGCTGTCGTCCAGGATCAGCCGGACGATGTCCTCCCCGGCCAGATCGCGGCGCGTCCAGGCTTCCCAATCCGTCTTCACCTTACGCCACACCCGGCTGACCACGTCCTTCCCGATCGCCCCCTTGAACAGCGCGCCGAGCGCTCGCTCCACCCGCATCCACGGCGGGCCATCTCGCCGCATCGACAACACGCGCCAAGCTATCCAGGCTTGGCTCGGCACGCTCGACCACACCAGCATCGCTCTCGTGGCGTTCGAGCCGACCGGTGGCTATCGAACGCGCGCTACGCCAATGCCTGCGCGAGGCAGGCGTGCCGTTCGCCCGCGTGCACCCCAATGAAGCCGCGGCGTTCCGCACCCGGCGTGGCGTCAAGGCCAAGACCGACCGGCTCGATGCCGGCCTGCTCGCCGACTTCGCCGCTCTCGAACTCGCGGGCCGCGGCCTCGCGTCGCTCGTCGAAGGCAACGAGGCGTTGCGCGAGATGGTGGTTCGCCGCCGCCAGCTCGTCGATACCTTGCACGCCGAACGCTGCCGCGCCGGCACCGCGCAGGCCAGCGCGGTCAGGCAAACCCTCGCGCAGGTGATCGCAGCGCTCGAAACCGTGCTCGCCCAGCTCGAGGCCGAGATCGCCGGCGCGATCGAGGCCGACCCGGCGCTCGGAATTCCCGCTTTCGCGGGAACGAACGGGGGTTGGGTAGCCGCTCACAGTCAGCCCAAAACGAGTCTAGCGGTCGCCTTACGGGTCTCAAGCCCGCAACGACTGCGGCACGCGCATTCCCAGCCGCACGGGAACGTTCCAGAGCTCGCGAACCTGACGCACCGGCTGGAAGCCCGCCCGAAGATAGGTCGGCAGCGCCCGCGGATGGTCGGCCGTGCAGGTGTTGACCGTCATACTATGTGCGCCCTGCTCCCACACCCGCTCGACCGCGTTCCGCAGGAAAGCAGAGCCTAGCCTCCGTCCGATCGCGTGCGGCATGAGGCCGAAATAGCTTAGATTCACGTTGGGCCACGGTCTTGCGTCCAGCTCGTAGAAACCGGCCGGTTCCCCTTCCGCGTAGAGGACGTGGATGGAGATGCGCGGGTGGCGCAGGTGGTCATCCAGCTCCCCATTCGGCATGGTGCGGCGCAGCCACCACACGTAGTCCGCGCCCACCGTGTCGTAAAGATAACGATAGAACGAGACCGAGCAGCGGGTCGCCTGCACGATCGAGAACCCACCCGGGAAGGATGGGGCCGGCTCGGAGGGTCTGCGATCCATGCGCAGGAACGTGACGGTCACGTTCACGCGGAGCACAGGCTCCATGCTTCCCCCTCGTTCGCGCTCCGCGCCGCTCAGTCGTCGAGAAAGCTGCGCAGCTTGCGGCTGCGGCTCGGATGTTTCAGCTTGCGTAACGCTTTCGCCTCGATCTGGCGGATGCGCTCGCGCGTGACGTTGAACTGCTGACCGACCTCCTCCAGCGTATGGTCGGTGTTCATGCCGATGCCGAATCGCATGCGCAACACGCGCTCCTCGCGTGGCGTGAGGCTCGACAGCACGCGCGTCGTCGCCTCGCGCAGATTGGCCTGAATCGCTGCGTCCAGCGGAATGACCGCCGCCTTGTCTTCAATGAAGTCGCCGAGATGGCTGTCCTCCTCGTCGCCGATCGGGGTTTCCAGGCTGATCGGCTCCTTCGCGATCTTCAGCACCTTCCGCACCTTCTCGAGCGGCATGCCGAGCTTCTCGGCCAGCTCTTCGGGCGCGGGCTCGCGGCCGATCTCGTGCAGCATCTGGCGCGACGTGCGCACCAGCTTGTTGATGGTCTCGATCATATGCACGGGGATTCGGATCGTGCGCGCCTGATCGGCGATCGAACGGGTGATCGCCTGGCGAATCCACCACGTCGCGTAGGTGCTGAACTTATAACCCCGGCGGTACTCGAATTTATCGACCGCCTTCATCAGGCCGATATTGCCTTCCTGAATGAGATCCAGGAATTGCAGGCCGCGATTGGTGTACTTCTTCGCGATCGAGATCACGAGCCGCAAATTCGCCTCGATCATCTCCTTCTTCGCCCGCGCGCTGTCGCGCTCGCCGCGGCTGACGGTCATGAACACGCGGCGGAACTCACTGATCGGCAGGCCGGCGTCGTTCGCCACGGCCGCGATCTGGGTGCGGGCTTTGCCGATATCCTCGAAATGTCTGCTGACGAAAGTCTTCCACCCCTTGCCCGTCAGCGTCGCCACCCGCTCGACCCAGTTCGGGTCGAGCTCCTCGCCGCGATAGTGCTTCAGGAAGTCTTCCCGATTGACCTTGCTCGATTCCGCCATGCGCAGCAGTTGCCCCTCCAGCGCCGTCAGGCGCTGATTGAGCTGCTTCAGCTGCATGACCAGCTCCTCGATCCGGTTATTGTGCAACCGGACCTGGGCGACCTTGTGGACCAACTCCTCGCGCTGCTTCTCGTAGCTTTTCTCGGAGCGGGCGTTGATCTCCTCGCCCGACGTCATGCTCTCGAGGCGCCGGTGCTGCATCCTGTGCAGCTTCTTGTAGAGACCCTCGATCTCCTCGAAGGTCGCGAGCACCTCGGGCTTGAGCTTCTCCTCCAGCGCCGACAGCGACATCGCCGCGGCCTCGGGATCCTCCCCTTCGTCGATGTCCTCGGCCTCGAAATTCTCCGCGGCGGGTTCGGCGGCGGCGGGTTCGGCGCCGTTCCCATGGCCGTTCGCGTGGCCGTTCGCGTGGCCGTTCCCGTGGCCGTCGGGCGCAGGCGCACCGGGCGCCCCCGGCGCCCCCGCGCCCTGGGTCGCCTCAAGGTCGATGATGTCTCGGAGCAGCATCCGGCCAGCCTTGAGCTGGTCGTGCCAATTGATGATCGCCTTGAAGGTGAGCGGGCTCTCGCACAGGCCGCCGATCATCATGTCGCGCCCGGCCTCGATGCGCTTGGCGATGGCGATCTCGCCCTCGCGCGACAGCAACTCGACGCTGCCCATCTCGCGCAGGTACATCCGCACCGGATCGTCGGTGCGGCCAACGCTCTCCTCGTCGATATTGCCGGACTGTTCCTCCTCGGCCTCCTCCGTCTTCTCGGTCTTGGCGACCGGCGCTTCGCCGTCCTCGCTCTCCTCGCTCTCGACGACCTGGATGCCCATTTCGCTGAAATTGGCCATCACGTCTTCGATTTGCTCGGAGCTGTTCTGATCCGGCGGAAGGATGGTATTCAGCTCGTCGAAGGTGATGTAGCCGCGCTCCTTCGCCTTCGCGATCAGTCGCTTGACCGCCGCGGACTGGACGTCAAGCAGGGTCGTTTCGACGTCCTGGTCGGCAGTGACGGCCTCGGTGGTCGCGTTCGGCTTGGTTGCCATTGCTCAGGGTACTCCAGAAATGAAAACGCTGACGCACCCGTCCTCACGGACGGGCACCCCTACAATGCTTCGGGTCATGTCTCGGCCTCGCCGCCCTGCTCTCCGCGGCGCAGCGCGTCCCGAGCGGTGCAGAGGGCGATGAGGCGTCGCTGGGTCGCCTCGTTCATCCTTTCTGCCAAGTCCCGGTGAGCCGCCGCGACTTCTTCCTCAAGCCGGCCGCGATGCATCAACCCGAAAATGTGCCACCAGCCTGCCTCGGCCTCCGCCGGCATGGCTTCGGTCGACGCGCAACCCGGGAGCGGCACGGGAACCGCCGAAAGGGTCTGCGCAGCTTCCGCCGCCAAACCGACCGAGTGCAGGTGGGCGATCAATGCTGACGAGTCAAGCACATCCGAGATCTTTGCCCACTCCAAAAGCTCGTCTCTCAGCCGCGCGAAAGGGGCCGGAAGCTCGATTTCCGCATAGGCGTGCTCCAAATCGTGCAGGAGGCCGGGATGGTGGAGGAGAATCGCGGTGAGTATGCGGATCCGCTCGGCCGCCGCGTGATCGCCGGTGAAGGGGATGCGAGCCGCGGGGCGGGTTGGCGGCGAGAAGGGCTGCTTCCGGCGACCATGCCGGGCAGCGAAGAAGCGCTCTAACAAGGCGCTGCGATACTCGCTCGCGAGCGCCCGGTCACCGATGCGCCGCGCGGCGGCTTCCAATCGAGCGCGAAATGCCGCGCGTTGCTCGGGGACGGCTTGATCGACCCCCTCGCCCAGCAAGCCGAACAGCGCCTCCGACAACGGGCGGGCCGCGTCCAGTACCGGCCTGAAACGCGCTCGCACCATGGCGGCGGACGAGCGTATCGGGGTCCTCCTCCGGGGGTAGCGAGACCAAGCGCAGGCTGCGGTCCGGCGCGAGCATCGGCAGAGCGGTTTCCGCGGCTTTCGCTGCCGCGCGGCGGCCCGCCTGATCCCCATCGAAGCACAGCTCGGGGGTCGGCGAGATACGCCATAATTCCTGAAGTTGCTCTTCGGTCAGCGCCGTTCCCAGCGGCGCGACCGCACCCCCGAAACCCGCCTGATGCAGGGCGATCACGTCCATGTAGCCCTCGACCACCAAGAGGCGTTCGCCGCCCCGGACCGCTTCGCGCGCAAGATCGAGCGCGTAGAGGCTGCGGCGCTTGGAGAACAGCGCGGTCTCCGGCCCGTTCACGTATTTGGGCTGACCGTCTCCGAGCGTGCGGCCGCCGAAGCTGATGAGCCGGCCGCGACGATCGCGGATCGGGAACATCACACGATTGAAGAACAGGTCGAACGCCCGCCCGTCCTCCGCCGTGCGCATCAACCCTGCCTCGATCAGCAGCCCCGGCTCGATCCCGTCGCGCGCCAGCTCGGCGCTCAGCGCGCCCCGGCCCTCACCCGACCAGCCCAGGCCGAAACGGCGGATGGTGGTCTCGCTCAGGCCCCGGCCGCGGAGGTAATCGAGCGCGGCGCGCCCCTCCGGCAGGAACAGCCGGCGCTGGAAGCTCGCCTGCGCCGCCTGCAGCGCGGAGGCCAGATCGTGCCGGCGCCGCTCAGCCTCGGCCGCCGCCGGGGTGGGCTTCGGAACTTCGAGCCCGGCTTCCGCGGCCAACTGCTCGACCGCCTCGGTGAATCCGGCGCCCTGGCTTTGCATGACAAAGCTGATCGCGTCGCCATGCGCGCCACAGCCGAAGCAATGGAAATGGTCGTCGTAGACGTAGAAGGACGGCGTTTTTTCGTCGTGGAACGGGCAGCATCCCTTCAGCTCGCGGCCCGACCGGACGAGCCTCACGCGCCGGCCGATCACGGCCGCGAGCGGCGTCCGAGCACGCAATTCCTCCAGGAAGGCGGACGGAAGCGCCATCAGGCCGACAGTTTCGCTTTCACGAGCGGGCCGACCTTCGCCATATCCAGCGTGGCCGCGTGCTTCGCCTTCAGCGCCGCCATGACCTTGCCCATGTCCTTGACCGAGGCCGCGCCGGTCTCGGCCACCGCTTCCTCCACCGCCTGCCCCATGGCCGCCTCATCCATCTGGCGGGGCAGGAAGCTTTCGATCACGGCGATTTCGGCCTCCTCCTTTTCCGCCAGTTCCGGCCGGTTGCCCTGCCGGTAGAGATCGACAGCCTCCCGCCGGGACTTCACCATGCCCCGGAGCGCGGTCATCACCTCCTCATCCGAAATCTTGTCCACCCCCTTGGGCCGGGCGGCGATATCGGCGTCCTTCAGTTTCGCGAGGATCATCCGAAGCGTGGAGGTGCGCGCGGTATTCCCGGCCTTCATGGATGATTTGAGTTCGGGTACTGAACTGGTCGCGCAATCCCATCGGCACGTCTCCGGAAAAAAAGCTCCCCTACTATAGGGTGAGTGAATCGCCGATGGCTGCGACCCGGCCCGCTTCTTCCGCCTCGCTTAGCTGGGCCAGGAAGTCCGCCTCGGACTCTTCTTCCAGGCACCGGCAGTCGAGCCAAAGGCGACCCTGGCTGATGCGCCCGATCACGGGGCGAGGCAGCGCGCGCAGTTGCCCCGCGGCGGATTCGAGGCCGGAGCCGCCGATCGTGATGGCGAAGGAAGGCAGCAGGTCCACCGGCAGCGCCCCGGACCCGATTTGGCTCCGGCACGATTCGACGAGGACCGGACGCGACTGAAAAAACGCGCGGACGCCCTGGATGACGCGACGGGCCGTCGCTTCGATGGCGACCGGGGCGCGGCTCAATAACCGGAGCGCCGGGAGACGCTCGGCGAGCCGCGCCGGGTCCAGATACAAACGGAGGACGTGCTCAAGTGCGGCGAGACGGGCCTTGTCCAGCCGCATCGCGCGTTTGAGCGGGTTCGCGTTCAGGCGAGCAATCAGCTCGGCTCGGCCCAGAATCAGCCCCGCCTGGGGACCGCCCAGCAGCTTGTCGCCCGAGAAACAGACGAGATCGGCCCCCGCCGCCAGGGATTCCTGCGGCATCGGTTCATGCGGAAGGCCCCAGGAAGCGAGATCGATCAGACTGCCGCTGCCGAGATCATCGACACAGGGCAAGCCCGCCGCGTGCGCGATAGTGGCCAGCTCCAGGAGCGGGACCGCGGCCGTGAAGCCGGCGATCGCGTAGTTGGATTGATGGACGCGCATCAGCATCGCCGTCTCCGGCCCGATCGCGGCCTGGAAGTCCCGGGCATGGGTCCGGTTCGTGGTGCCCACCTCCACGAGCCGCGCCCCGGACCGCGCCATGATGTCGGGCATGCGAAAGGATCCGCCGATCTCGACCAGCTCGCCGCGGGAGACCGGCACGTCACGGCCGAGCGCCAATGTGTTCAGGATCAGCAGCACCGCGGCCGCGTTGTTGTTCACGACGGTCGCGTCCTCGGCGCCGGTCAAGGTGCGGAGGAGCCCGCGCACATGGTCGTCCCGCTCGCCGCGCCGGCCGGTCGCGAGGTCGAACTCCAGGGTGGTCGCGGAGCGGAGCGCCGCCGCCGCCGCCTCGGCTGCCTCGGGCGGCAAGGGGGCGCGGCCGAGATTGGTGTGCAGCACGGTGCCGGTCAGATTGAAGACGGGACGCTGCGAGACGGCGAAGCGGCGGTTCAGCGCATCGCTGGCCGCGTCCAGGATCCCAAGCATGGGCGCGTGAAACCGCCGCTCAGCCCGCAGTCGCGCCAGCTCCGCTCGGATCGCCGCGAGGGTCGCCTCCCGTCCGAACCGTGCCAGCAGCACCGCTGCCTCCTGTGTTCGCAGCAGGGCGTCAACCGATGGCAGCGGACTCGTCATCGGGGCATGGTAGTAAGCCGGGCGGCGGGGGCAAGCACACGCGACCTTCCGGAACCGGCGACTCGTTGAGGAAACCTCCCATGCCGAACGAGCGCGCGGCCGAGCTTTCGGAGTCCTCGTCTGCCGGGGTTGAAATCCGGCGCCGCTCCGCCTTCGACCGAACCGCGCCCGTGCTTTTCGTGCTGATCTGGGCCACGGGCTTCATCGTGGCACGGCTGGTCGCCTCGCACGCGGAGCCGCTGACCTTCCTCTGCGCGCGGTACGTGCTTTCCGCCTTGGCCTTTACCCTCATCGCGCTGGCGGTCAGGGCGAAATGGCCGCGCACCGCGAAGGGGTGGCGTGATGCGATGGTCAGCGGCGTCCTCTTGCAAGGGATATACCTGGGCGGCGTGTTCTGGTCCGTTCGCCACGGATTGCCGGCGGGTCTCGCCGCGCTGATCGCCGGGCTTCAGCCCGTGTTGACGGCGGCCTTGGCGGGCCGGCTTCTCGGCGAGCGCGTCAGTCCGCGGCGCTGGCTCGGGATCGCGCTTGGTTGTTCAGGCACGCTGCTCGTGCTGCTTCCGAAACTGGGCGTAACCGCCGGCGTTCCGCCCGTCCCGGCTCTCGCGGCCTTCGCCAGCATGGTCGCGATCACGCTCGGAACGATCTGGCAGAAGCGGACGGCGGTGAGCGCCGATCTGCGTGCGAATGCAGCGATCCAGTTCCTGGCGGCGGCTCTCGTGACAGTGCCGCTCGCGGCCTTGGTGGAGCAGGGCGAATTCGACTTAAGCTGGCCCCTCATCATCGGCCTGCTCTGGTCGGTGTTCGGGCTGTCCGTCGGCGCGATCTCGCTCCTGCTGATCCTCATCA
Organism: uncultured Alphaproteobacteria bacterium; assembly: GCA_963808965.1. Lineage (GTDB taxonomy): Bacteria > Pseudomonadota > Alphaproteobacteria > Acetobacterales > Acetobacteraceae > CAWEHU01. The sequence goes on along the minus strand of CAWEHU010000024.1, from coordinate 14,139 downwards.
AGCACGGCGCGGTCGCCGGGGTCGCCTCGCTCTTCTATCTGGTGCCACCGGTTGTCGCCGCGCTCGCCTTCGCCTTCTTCGGCGAATCCTTGGCTCCGGTGCAGGTGGTCGGAATGGCGATCGCGGTCGCGGGGGTGGCGCTCGCGAGCCGGCCCTAGCCGACCAGCTTCGCCTCGAACGGCGGGAGAAGATCGGGCGCCTCGAACTCGATGACCCAGAGATCCGGGTCGAACCGCACCTGCCGGGCGACATACGCATCCGCCGCGCCCTGATCCACGGGCGTTCCGCCGGTGGCGCGCATCCAGGCCGCCGCGCCATCCGCCGCGCGCATCTGCGAAAGCACGGTGCAGCCTTCACGGCCGCGCAGCACGACGAGAACGCCACCTGCATCGGCGTCTCCCTTGCGGAGCACCATTCCGGGCCGCCCATCCCGATCCCCGAGACGCAGCGCCATTTGCACCCATAGGCCAGCTTTCACCCGCGGTTCGGCCACGCATCCCGCTCCCAAGACATCGCCCCTATATGGTGGAATCTTGAACCAGCCGCAGCCGGCTGCGAAAACCGCGACCGCGAGCCGGCGAGGAGCAGGAATGAAAAAGACCGAGACGCTGAGCGAAGGCCAGCGTGCCTACGAGTCGAGGCGCGCCGCGAAGGCGGGGATGACCCTCGAAAAATGGCTGGAAACGAAAGAGAAGGACAAACAGGCCGAGGCTCGCGCGCGACAGAAGGCGGCCGAGCCAGAGAAGCAGAAGAAACCGAACTTCCTCTCCAAACTCCTGGAACGCGCGCAGAAGCCGCTCTAGCGGCTGCGACCGAGGCGGTGCTCGGGGTGCTCTGAACGTGCGTTAAACTCGCGCGAAGGTTGCAGCGGCTTGCGCGATACGATAAGAACACAACCAGAACGCCATTGCCCGGGGCCGCGCCGCATGTCCGACCGATTCCGTCCAGCGAACTTGCCCACCAGTACGAGCTTGCGGCCCGGCCGAAGCCCTCCGGCCTACCCGGACGAGCGCCGGGACGCGCGGCTCCGGGCGATCGCGGGCGTGTTCGCCGAGCGGGGACTGATGGGCGTTGCGTTTCCCCATATCGCCGCCGCTATCGAGTTGCCGATGCAGACCGCGCGGGCGCAGTTCGGCAACAAGGAGCTGGCGCTGGAGGCCGTCCTCGACCGGCACCTCGACATGGTGATCGACCGACTGCGCCTCTGGGACGAAGCCGAGCAGCCCACGAGCCCCGAGCAACGCCTGACCCTCGCGATCGAGGTGCTGATCGAAACGCTGGACGCCCACCGCCCGGCGCAGCGCGTGCATGTCGCCGCGATGCATGGCGCCCCGCCGCGCCTGGCGCGCACGCTGATGGTGCGGCAGCGATATGTCACGCATTGGTTCGCCGGCCTGATCGCGGCGGCGGTGCCGGAGATGGAGGCGCGCGCGGATCTGGCCATGCCGCTCGCCATGAGCCTGATGGGTATGGCGTGCTGGCACGTGCTGTGGTTCCGCGAACTCGGCGCGGTGTCGCGGCGCGAATACGCAAGGTTGCTGGCGCTGATGCTGACGGAAGGCGCGCGGGCCGGCCTGCGCGAGGGCCTCGCCGCGTGGGAGGCGCCGGAACATGCAGTCTAGGCCGCTGAAGCTCTCGACGCCGCGCGACCGCCGGTTCCGTGCGGCTCGCTACCGCGACACGGTGATCCGCCGCGAGCGGCTGCGCGAGGCGGCGACCAAGGCGATCGCGCAACATGGCCTTGCCGGGGCGAATCTGCGCGCGATCGCCGCGGCCGCGGACATGGAAACCGGCGCGGTCCGCAACTACTACTTTGGAACCACCCAAGCGATGATGGAGGACCTCGCGCGCTGGCACCAGCAGCGCCTCGGCGAGGCCATGACGGAGGTGGTGATCGCGGCGCGGGCGCTTTCCGGGCCGGCCCGGCTGGAGGCGCTGTCGGCCGGGTTGCTGGAGACGTTGGCGGCGCTCGCCGACGGGCACCGGGCGACGGTCGCGGCGGTGCATGGGTTCCCCGCGATCGCGCATAACGTCCGCCATGGGCAGCGCTGGCTCGTCGCGGAGATGGCGGCGGGGCTCGAGGCGGCGGCGCCTTGTCTCGCCGGGCGTTCGCTATTGCGGGAAGTTCTGGCGGAGACGTTGCTGATGCTGCTTGAGGACTGGTCGCTCCGGCTGCCGGAGACGGAAGGGCTGAGCCGTGCGGCGTGCGCGCGGGTGATGGCGGCGGCGGTCGCGGATGTGGGGCGGGCGATGGTGGTGGACAGCGCGGAACGCTGAGGGGCGCGCCGAGGGGGTTTGCTGCCCTACCGCGTGATGCGGATCTTGACCCGGATGGTAAGAACCACCAGGATCATAGGCAGGCTCCAGCCATGTGTGGTCATGGTCGGGGCTCCTGAAGGCGGCCGGCAAGCCTCGGCCGCGTAGGCGGCGCCGGGACCCACTTCCGGCGCCGCATCCTTTCAAGGGGCAAATCTCAACCAAAGTGTGTGATCGGCGCCCACTCACCTGAGTGGCGGTAATGCTGGTGCATCCTTAGCCGAAATGGCGAAAAAGCAGGATCGAGGCGATCCCGCTCGCCATTGTCATCGGGAGATTTCGGGTGGCGATAGCAGCGGCTGCTGCGATGATTCCTGCCCCCCACTCCTTTGGTCCACCCGACAGGATCGAGACAGCGACCAGAGAGACGATCAGGCAACCCGGTAACGCGAGCAATGCGCGTGCCCATGCGCCGTCCTTGGGTATCTGCTGCCCGACCAGGATTCCGGAAAGCCGGATCGCAAACGTCCCGATCGTGAGGGCCAGAATAACGGACCAGGTTTCAGTCATGACGGATGACGCCTGCCATTCCAGCCCCGGCGGTACCGCCAAGTATTAGCGCCCAGGACGGCTCGACACGGGCCAATTGGATCGAGACGGCAACGACGACCACTGCCGTAAGCCATGGCAGAAGATCGCTCCTGCCCTTCCACAGAGATCGCGCGATCGCAATGAAAGCGGCGGTGAAGGCGAAATCCATCCCCAGCGCTTTGGGATCAGGAATCGCTCGGGCAAAGACAACGCCGGCCAAGGTCGCGACGCACCAGACCAGCACCAGGCACACGCCTCCGCCCACGAGATACCAATAGCCGACATTTCGCCCTTTGGCGCGCTGCGCCAACATCAGCGCCCAGTTCTCGTCGGTCGTGACATGAGCGCCGAGCGCGATCTGCCACCAAGGGCGGCCGCTGTAGATGTCGCGGATCGAGGCTGTGACCAGCAAAAGCCTCAGGTTGAGCGCGAGACCCGCCACCGCCGCCACAAATGCTCCCGCACCCGCGACCAGCCGTTGAGCGGCAACGATCTGGGAGCCTCCGGCAAAAACAACTCCACCCATAACGCCCACCTGGAGCGCGTCGAAGTTTGCTTGATCTGCTAGCAGGCCGAAAGCCAGGCCGTAGATCGCCGCACCGATGGCGAGCGGCGATATCTCGCGCGCGCCGATCCAGAAGTTGCGCGGTGAGTTAGATTGCATGGTCGCGGGTCGCACCATTTGACGCAGAGGCGGCAGCGGGCACGGGGATCGGATTGCTTTCCACCGCTGCTGATTACCTGTGCGATCAAGATTTTTGAGCCAGACCCAAGATTCCCATTATCCGGTGAACTGCCTCCGGGATTGGCGCGATGACGGGGACGCTGAACATTGGTGCCAGCGCAGTTGCAGCATTTCCGAGCGGCCCTCCGCCGATGATCACGGCCTCGGCTTTATCGAGCTGGATGCAGTCGGAGACTGCGAGACGCAAAGCGTAGACGAGTCGTTCGGGATCGGCGGAGAGTTTGAGCGGGTCTCCTGACGTGAGCCGGGTTCCGGTGTAGAGGTGGGCAAGCCCCAGTTCGGCTGCCCTTGCGTCGATGGAGGCGACCAGTCCCGGCGTGGTGGTTGCCACGCCGAACCGTCTGCCATTGGCCGAAGCCGTTAGCATGGCGGCTTCCGCGATGCCGACCACCGGAATGCTAACCGCGCGCCGCAAATCGTCGATGCCAGGATCGCCAAACGCGCTGATGATAATTCCGGATACGTCCTTGGCGCGAGCCGACCCTATCTCGACGACCTGGGGAGCGGAGGCCGCCAGGGCCGTCGGATCGACAATCATCGAGGGGCCGCGCTGCGCGGTGGCGCCGACGATCTCGACATTATCGGATGCTACCAATTGGGCGATCCGCACCATCATATCGGTCGTGGTCTGCGAGGTGTTTGGATTGATCAGCAGAATGCGCCTCATGCCGGCGACAGGACCGGCCGCAGCGCAGGCAGGGGCGATGAGGCCCCGCGATATAGCGAAACCGCTCATCGAGGCCGCTCCAGTCAGAGCGAGCAAACTCCTTCGCGACACCCGTCTATGCATCTTGCCCCCTGAGCCGTTCCGTTCGTGTCGGCCGATCAATATCTGGCCTGAGCGCTTACCGCGTTGCCAGGCGGATGTCACACCTGTCCGCCGGAAGCAGCAACCGGATCACATCCGGGACCCTCGCTTTGGCGGTTGCGGGATTAGTCGCGGGTAGGCAGGAACGTGCACAGGTCACATGCGGACGGCCCCCGCCTGCGAAGGGGGTGAGGCTGCTTTTGGGCGTTGCGGGTCAGGTGCAGTCATATGTCCGGCCTCTCGGTGCGGTGCGTATGACCGCGGGCCGCTCGTGGCGGTTTCGCGCAGGAGATCGGCGTCCTGGTACGGACGATGGTCGAGTGCACGACGCACATCGAGTTCGTTTTGGATGCCCTCGACGAACACGACGTAATCGCACCAGCTATCGACAAGTACGTTCAGGACTATTTCGCAGACTTCACCCGAAACAGTTCAGCTGATTTCAAACGGGCGCAGGTTCGGCAAGGCGTCGTCCATAGGCGCCTCGGTGCGACACTCGACAACATATCCCAGCAGGCCGGCGATGCTGGGCAGCGGGCACCGGCCGAACGGATGTACTCGAACGTCTATCTGTCGTACTCAAACTATGTTCACGCGAAAAATCCGGAGATCATGGACCTCTACGGAGGTGTCCCCGGTCGTTTTCACCTGGACGGAATGCGAGGCACTCCAAAAGACGAGGAGAACCTTCAGATCATCGACCATTCATCGACACGGCTGCCACGGCGTTGAAGCTGATGGTGAGCAGACTGCGTCTACACCTGGTCCTGGGGGCCGACCCACCAGCTCGGCGGCACAGCGGCATGGCCGTGGTTGACGGCATGGCCGAGCGGACGCCAAAGGCGCGGGTTTCGTAGCTCGCCGCGACCACCACACCCCGCTTGGCGCCATTGCCGACCGCGACGGGACGGCCCCTAAGCCCGGGGTTATCGCGCTGTTCGACGGAGGCATAGAAGGCGTCCATGTCGACGTGGATGATCTTGCGCAGCGGCATGAAGCACCATATCAGGCCAAGAACGGAACAGGAACTCCGGCGCACTCAGGATGAGGACGTTGGGGCCTTTCTCGCACATCGCGCGGCTGGGTCGGGTCGGCAGGTCAGCTTGTGCCTTGGGGATTTATTGCGGAGAGGAGCATGTCTGCGGCGCAGTCTGATCTGTTCGAGCGACCTGGTCTCCGAGGCCTGGCGCAGGCCGACGCCTTTGTCACCTCGAGCCAGGAACGGGCGCTCATCCGGTCCATCGAGGCGGAGGCGCTCTCGCCCTTCCGCTTCCACGGATGGTCCGGAAAGCGCCTGACGGCCTCGTTCGGCTGGCGCTACGACTTCGAGACAGCAAGCCTCGGCCGGACCGATCCGATTCCTGATTGGCTGCTGCCCCTGCGTGAGAAGGCGGCGGGGTTCGCCCGCCTCAAGCCGGATGACCTGGTACAGGCGCTGTTGATCCGCTACGATCCGGGCGCCGGAATTGGCTGGCATCGTGACCGGCCGGTCTTCGAGCATGTCATCGGCGTCTCGCTCGGGGCGCCCGCGACAATGCGGTTTCGGCGCCGCAGACCCGGGGGCTTCGATCGGTCATCGGTATTGCTGACCCCGAGGTCGATCTACCATCTGGCCGGCGAGGTGCGGCATGAATGGGAGCACAGCATCGCAGCGATGGAGGTGACCCGTTGGTCGATTACCTTCCGAAGCCTATCCTGCCGATGACCTTACGACGCCATTGCCGACGTCGCGCACGTCCGCTTCACCTATGCTTCCGTGGCCCGAAGCGAGGAGGCTTCCCGGGGCATCGGTACACGAATTCGACGAGGCCGGGCGTCTGCTGGCAATCAGAGTGCGCGAAGCGACAAGCAAATTGGCGGCCGGAGCCTGGACGCTCACTGATCGCAACGCAGTCTAGGCAATCGGCATCTCCCGTGCGCACCGTTTCAAATGCCGACTACGACCACCGGAATGGCTTCAGGATTGCGGGGCTAGTCCGTTATCGCTCCAGACAATCAGTCAGGTGACGGCATGGCGAACCGCTGTTCGGCCCAAATCATCGGAAAACGGCTTCATCAATCTCGGCAGCCCCAGCTCGGCCGGCTGTCGCCCGACCAGGATCACCTCGACTAGGCCGGATTACCTCTCGCTGTGGAACGCTCTGCGCTATCGCGCTTCCTTGCGCTCTATGCCGCGCTCTACGCCGCTTTCGGCGTAGGATCGCCGTTTCTGCCCGCAATGCTGAGGGCCCATGGACTGGCGCCCGGGGCGATTGGGTTGGCGCTGGCGGCGGACGTTGCGGTGAGACTGCTGACCGCGCCAGCGGCGGGACGCCTGGCGGACTGGTTTGCGGCCCGTCGAGGTATGCTGGTCTTCTGCGCGGCTGGCGCGGCGATGATGGCCCTCGCCTATTTGCCAGCGCGGGACCTGGGGCCGCTGTTGCTGGTCGGGACGCTGCATTCGGCGTTGCTCGCGCCGGCGCCGCCGCTCGCGGACTCGCTCGCCCTTGCCTCAGCCGCTCCGCGCGGGGGAGCCGGGCCTAGCTTCGACTACGGCTGGGTGCGCGGCGCTGGGGCGGGCGCCTTCATCCTAGGTGCGATATTTGCCGGCCAAGCGATCGAGCAATTCGGGATCGACATAGTCATCTGGCTTCACGCCGTGCTGCTCGCGGTTACCGGCTTGGCCGGTTCGCAGACGCCGCAGCTACACCGGTCCCCGCCCGCTCCGGGGGCGACACATGGAGGCGTGGGCACGCTGGTCCGGCTGAAGCTGTTTCGACGCGTGCTGCTGGTCGCGGCGCTGATCCAAGGCAGCCATGCGCTACACGACAGCTTCGCCGTGATCCGCTGGGAGGCGGCCGGCATAGGTCCCGGCATGGCCGCCCTGCTCTGGTCGGAAGCAGTCGCCGCCGAGGTGATCGTGTTTTTCTTCCTTGCCCGCCCATTGCTCGACCGGCTTGGCTCGGCGGGCGCCTCAGTGCTGGCCGCCATGGCTGGCGTGTTGCGCTGGGCGGTCATGGCGCAGACCGCCTGGCTGCCTGCAATGGCGCTGGTTCAGCCACTGCACGGTCTGACCTTCGCGCTCCAGCACCTAGCCTGCATGCGCCTGCTGGCCGCAATCGTTCCACCTGGACTGGCCGCGACCGCGCTCACCATTTACGGCACGGTCGGGGTCGGCGTCGCCACGGCTCTGCTGACGCTTGCCTCCGGCCCGCTTTATACCCAGCTTGGGCCCCAGGGCTTCTGGGTCATGGCCGCGCTCTGCGCAGCGGCCCTGCCGCTCACCGGCGGATTGCGATACAGCACGTCCAAAGTAGAGTAGGCCCTCGGACCCCGATCACACGAGCGTGGCGGGAAGTAGATAAAGCTTCGTGTCGCCGCCTGAAGTCGCGCGCACGCGTTGAGGCTGTTATGCGATGGACCGCCGCACTCCTTCTATCTTTGCTTGTGTGCGGCTGTACCCGCCACGGGTCGGAGGCGCATCGCGCCGGGCTTTCGAAATGGATTGGGATCAGCGAAACCGAGCTCACAAATCGGCTCGGCCAGCCTGACGCAACTTCGGGCGATGTGAGCCAGAAGTTCGTCATCTATAACAATACTGACGCCCGCTACGTGAATCCGTCTGCCGGCTCCCGTTATGATCACGACCATCCTCACGGCTTCGGACGTCCCCCCGCGATTGCCGAGTTTAACTGCAAGACGACCTTCGTGCTCGAGAACGAGCGTGTGCAAGCCTATGATCTAACAGGAAATGGGTGCGACTAAACGGCGCTCTTGAGCGATCAATGCAGGCATGAGCACGAAGGCGGTCGTGGACTGCCGCGTGATCGCCGTTAGAGTGCGGCGACTACCCTGTATTTTCCCGGCTCCGCGGTGTGGATTGAGTGGCTCGTAAAAGCGCCGAAAAGCGTGCTCGGATCGGGCCTGCCCGCGTGACGTCCTTCTATCGCGCGGTGATCGAAATTGCGCTACGCGACCGGGCCGCTTGGCCGATGAGGCGCCCCGCCCGGCTATGAAGAAGGTGGCCGGGCGGTTTCAATTCTGGCACGATGTCGAGGTGACCTGAGCCTGGCGAAGGCAGCGGATCTGCGACTTGCCGCCATCGAGCCGCTCGCCCAACGCCTCCAGCCGAGCCACGGTCTCAGGCCTCAGTCCGCCGAAGGCCAGTTCCTGAATCCTGAACGCCAGCCGGTTCTACAAAATAGGGTCCGGCCGAAAGCCGGTGGCTCGCTATCGAGCAGCTGTCGCCACTGCGCCTTCAACTCGGCAGTACTGGCCCTTCTGAGCGCAGTCAGCTCAGCGGGTACAGAGCCGGTCTATGGGCGTGTGCTGCCTGAGGCGAGGCTTTGTTTTGTTTCGGTCATGGGTTTCTCTTGCGGGACGGTTTTGCATGACCGCTCTGGTTAGGGATGCAGTCAAGAGGACTTTCTCCGTAGTCACGAGATACTTGACTTGACTTCTGGTGCTGATCCCGAAGGCGCACCAAGCCGCGGGCCGGGATGGCGCAGATCCCGTGAAGGTCCGGGGGGTAAGGGCTGAAGTGCTGGGGCAAAAAGGGGAGTGGCGGCTGTGGATCATTGGTCCCAATAAGCCTGCCCCGGCCAGAAAGCATAGCAAAATCGGAGGTTTAGAGTAGGGGCGATAAAAAGAAGGAAGCAGGGCGCGGCTCCAAACCCCGCGAGAAGCCGGTTCCGGAGGAATATAATCGAGACCTGTGCGCGAATGGCGCTTGATCCGGCTCGATTCGGTTTGATTCGCTGATATCCGCAAGTGCGGAGGCGAGGATGGCGCAGCGGCGGATCGGGCAGGAGAAACTGCGGCTCAATCACTCTGACGAACGGCGTCGATCGTCGCTGGACGAGATCGACGGGCTGATCGATTGGGCGCCGCTGGCGCAGGCGCTGAGCGGCGTTTATGCCGCCGCCAAGGGCGAGCCGGCCTGGCCGCCGCTGGCGCTCTTCAAGGCGCTCCTGCTTGCCGTCTGGTACGATCTTTCTGACGTGAAGCTCGCAGAAGCGCTGGACGACCGCGGATCGTTTCGCGGCTTTTGCGGCTTTGCGCGCAATGAACCGACGCCGGAGCGCACCGCCTTCGTGCGGTTTCGCCGCGAGCTCGTCGCGCGCGGGCTCGACGGCGTTCTGTTCGAGACCGTGCTCTCCGCGCTCAAGGGCCGCGGGGCGGCGATCAAGACCGGCACGATCGTGGATGCGACGGTGATCCGATCGGCCAGCCAGGAAGATGCCGACGCAAGATGGTCGGGCCATCGCTCGCGTCGCGCGATCCATGGCTATAAAGCGCATGTCGGGGCCGATGCGGACACGGCATTGGTCGAAGAGGTCGCCATCACTCCTGGCAATGTCCACGACGGTCGCGCCGGGGGCGGCGCATTGCCCGACAATCCCGGCGAGGTCTATGCGGACAGCGCGTATCGCGGCGAGGCGTTCCGCTCGGCGGTGCGCGCGCGAGGCGGCGTGCCGCGGGTCGCATTGACCGCGATGTGGGGTATGCTCGGCGACGATACGCTCAGCAAGCTGAAGCGCTGGAACTATGGCGTGCAGCGCATCCGCTGCCGTATTGAGAAAATCTTCGGCACTTGGAAGCGCAGCTACGGCCTGCAACGAATGCGATGGCGCGGGATTGCAAAAGCCGCGCTGCAAGTTCGACTCACCGCCGTGGCTTACAATCTTCGACGCTTTCTCACCCTGCTTTCTTTCCAGTCCGCATAGCTTGCCAACCATCACCCTGCGCCAGCTCACGAAGACCTCTTCCGGCGCGCGCCGCAACGGCGCCGAGCGACAAAAAAGCCCAGCAAGGCGCACAAATTTACGCGAAATCATTCGCCCGCGCACAGGTCTCATCATCTGGCAGAAGTTCGTGTTTCTGGTGGCGTTGTCCGCCGCTACCACCAGCATGCGCCAGCCAATCGGGCCAATCCGCTCCAATCGACAGGCCCGCGATTTCCTGCTGGTACACATCTGTAGCCAGCGGAGCAGGACCGGCAGTCTCCCTTTAACGCCATTCACGTTGTAGGTGGCGATCCTCATCGCTCCCGCATGGCCTGCTCGATGCTTGCTTTGAAGGTGAGCACGTCTGCCAAAAATAACTTAGTTCAGGTCGAACTGGCCCCGGTGATCGGGTCGATCCTCGACACATTGCCTGCGCCGGTCACGAGCGCCGCCTCCCGGACGGGATCGAATGGGTGCTCAAGATGGCGCACATTTTCGGGTCCAGTCGCTTCGAGCGATGTGCTCCCGCCGCCTCCCGAAGGGCAGGCGACCAGGGTCGAAAGTATCGAAGGCTACCAACGTCCACGAGCGATGCGTCCACTTGCGGCAAGGTGAGCGGAGCGCACATCCTCAGCAACTCACGTTCTCGTGCTGCTGTCCTGAATCTGGCCAGCGGCCCGTTCGGGCAGGTGGTCGCTCCGACGAAAAATAATCGGAGCAGCTTGCCTTCTCCGAGCACCTCTGAAAGGCACATGAACGCGGAGTAGGGCATCAAAATCAGGAACATCACGAAGCTGACGGCGAATCCCTGAAAGAAAGTTGGCCCGACAACGTGCGCAAGAAAATCCGCGAGGGTTCTTCCCCTGAACAGGCCAACAAGCAACTCCTCGGCCGTCGTCAGGATAAGGAGAATGATGAGAAGTATGAGGGAGCGATACAGCGTCGGCCAGATGAGCGGCTGAACGTGATACCGCTCGCCCAAGTGGAATGCACGTGCGAGAAGCATGAACTTGGCCAGAATGAAGGCCTTTGCTGCCGCGATGCCCCATACCGGGAAGCTTATGCCGGCGTCCTGCAGGATCGCGCTTTTCAGAAGCACGACCGCACCGAGCGAGACATATAGGTACACAGCCAGGGCCAAGAGCTCCTTGAACTCCCGAGCGGCCCTTTGGCCCAACGCTGCACGATCCATGACCGCTCCCCGTTGACGAGAGTTGCTAGCGGTACCCGCTGCTGGAGGCCTCCTGCAATTGCCGTAACACGGCGTCCAGGTTGAAAGCGGCCGGCTTCTGCCGCGGCGGGAATTTCACAAAGGCATCGATCTGCTGTGCCACGAGGGCCTGCATCTCGTAGACGATGTATGCGTGAGAGATCAACCAATCCCAGTACGTGTTCGAGTTCTCATCCGCTCGCTCGAACGGGTCGCGTCGCAAGTTGAATATTTTGGGGGCGCGCAACCTAACGAACGGCTCAAACCAGCACATCAACTGCTTGGCCCTCTGTTCCATGACACGACCTTCCAGTCCCCCATGCGAATGGCGAGAATGTCGGCGTCGTCGCTGATGTAGAAGAAGAACCTGCGGGGGCTCGCCTGCGCCTCCCCGGTCAGATAGGGCAGCAGATTGTAGCCATCAATGTGCACCTTGAAGGTCTTCTCGCCTGCCTCATGTCCATCCACAGCTTCGCTGCGATATCTTGCTCGCCGGCGGCCGCTAGCAGCGTCGGGAGCCAGTCCTGATGGGAGGCAATATCGTTCAGCACGGTCCCTGGGTTAATCCTGCCAGGCCAGCGCACGGAGATTGGCACGCGCCAGCCACCCTCCCAATTGGTGTTCTTCTCGCTGCGGAACGGGGTGATACCGGCATCCGGCCAGCTGTTGTAATGCGGGCCGTTATCAGTCGAATACATCACGATCGTGTCGTCCGCGATGCCAAGCTCGTCGAGCTTGGCCAGCATCGTCCAATGTTCTCGTCATGGGCGACCATTACATCATTGTAGTCGCCTTGCCCACTCTTGCCGGAGTGCTTCTCGGCGCAATGTGTCCTGAAGTGCATCGCCGTCGTGTTGTACCAAACGAAAAAGGGTTTGCCCTCTTTGTGAACCTTATCGATGAAGCTCAGCGCCTGGTCGGTCACTTCCTCGTCGATCGTTTTCATACGCTTTTTCGTCAGAGGGCCTGTATCCTCGATGTGCTGACCGCCCTCGCCGTCCGCCCAGGAATGCAGAACGCCGCGCGGCCCGAAGTGCTTCCTGAATGCGGGGTCTTTCGGGTAGTCGGGGTCTTCCGGCTCTTCCTCGGCGTTCAAGTGATATAGGTTGCCGAAGAACTCGTCGAAGCCGTGCATCGTAGGCAGGCACGCGTCCTTGTCGCCCAGATGATTTTTGCCGAACTGGCCGGTCGCGTAACCGAGCGGCTTCAGCAGTTCCGCGATCGTGGGGTCTTCCGCGCGGAGGCCGACATCGGCGCCAGGCATCCCCACTTTGGTGAGGCCAGTGCGGATCGGGTTCTGGCCGGTGATGAACGCCGCGCGGCCAGCCGTGCAGCTCTGTTGGCCATAATAATCGGTGAATGTCGCACCTTCGTGGCCGATCCGGTCGATGTTCGGCGTGCGGTATCCCATTGGCCTCGGTTGTTGTAGCTGATATTCCACCAGCCAATATCGTCGCCCCAAAGGATCAGGATGTTGGGCTTGCCCGCTTTGGCCATGTCGAACCCTCCAATTTTATCAGTGAGTAGCTTTAGACCAGACGAAGCAGCACCGCCGTGAAAGCGAAAAGACCGATGAGCACAAGTAACACGGCGACAGCCAGGATCGGTGAATGCAGCCCGTCACGGGTCATGCCGGCGATCGGGGCGAACGTCGGACCCCACAGATAGTGAACGGTCCACCGTCCTGCCCTATCGAGACGAGAAGCGACACGACCCGCACGCATCAAAAACAGCCCCAGGTATTTCGGCGAGGAGGGCAGCAGGGCAGGGTTGGTGGCAGGCGTCTGTTGAAGTCGCTCAAAGAACTGCACGATCGCGAAGCCGAAGCCGATCAGCGAAACGGCCGTGCGAAGCCAGCCATCATCGTGCGTTCGATGCTCAGGCGGGTCCGCAACCAAGCCATATGGCTATCGGCCGTGACCCTGACCTCGAAGCGGCCTGGTTCGGTCATTGCCTGATCACGCAACGAAAGCCGATGTGGCTCATCCCCGAGTCGATAGGCTGGGGATGGCGGGCTGCCGGCCGATATCGTCGGCAGTAGTTCGGCGCGCACAGGTGGGAGCCGCCCTTGACGACCTTGCGCGGAATTACGGCCGGCGCAGGGCAGTCCTCGTGTGTGTCGGATTCCGGCCCGCGCGGGTTGTGGGGGACACAGCAGCCGCCCAGCTTTTGGGCCGCGTAGCGCGCCGATACCAGTCGGTGGTCCACTTCCAAACATTGCCGATCATGTCAAACAAACCGTAGCCGTTGGGCGGAAATCCCCCTACGGGAGAGGTGCGCGCGTAGCCGTCTTCCATAAGGTTTTCGTGCGGGAAGGAACCCTGCCAGGTGTTCGCCATGTGACGGCCGCCAGGAGCGAACTCGTCGCCCCAAGCAAACTCAGTCCCGTCCAGGCCGCCGCGTGCCGCGTATTCCCATTCGGCCTCGGTTGGCAGCTCCTTGCCGGCCCAGGCGGCGTAGGCTTCCGCGTCCTTGTAGGCGACATGCACCACCGGATGATCGCCGAAATTCGAGATCGATTTGGCCGGGCCCGTACGGCCTGCGCCAGTTCGCGCTGAACCTGTACTCCCACCACTGCGACCAGTCGCGCAAATCCACCGGGTACGGCGGCGGCGAAAATACAAGGGAACCCGGCTTCAGCATGTGAGGCAGTGCGTTCGGATAATCCTTCGGATCTGGCGCAACCTCCGCGACGGTCAAGTAGCCTGTCGCCTTGACGAAATCGCGGAACTGACGGTTCGTAACCGGGGCGGAATCAATCCAGAAGGGACTAACCCCCACCGCATGAACGGGGGCCTCTTCCGGATAGTGCTTCTCTGATCCC
>CAWEHU010000023.1:0-26238 GCA_963808965.1 uncultured Alphaproteobacteria bacterium | reverse complement strand
GTTCTGACCATCAAGAATTCGAGCTGCCTACCATTGCTGCGGCGGCTGCCCCCGAGTTCCGTATATCGAGACCGGCTGCTTAGCGGCCATGCAGCGCGCGATCGCCATGATGAGCGCCACAGCAGCATCGATCTTCTGCTCCGGCCGGGCATTGCGCGGTAGAGGCCCTGCCCCGACGGCGCGCTCACCTCGGCATCCTTCGGAACCAAGTCTGGCATGCTTTGAACGAACGGAAACGAAGCATGTCGGCGTCATTGGCTTCGGCGACCACTTTGCTCGCAAATCTCCGTTGCGCCCGTCAACATGCGCGAACAGGACGGCTTCGTGGCGTCATGGCGCAGACCGAGATTGCTGGAAATCTAACGGGTCAATCAACCAACCGGACGGCCGCCTGAACCGATCCGCTACGCTGGAGCCCAAAACGGGGCTCGGCCCTGGTCTTCGCGTCGGCTCTGGTCTTGATCGCGCCGCGCCGGAATCCGTTCCAAATCAGTTTCACTCGGTCTGCAGACTTCTGCAAAAGATCTCGACGAGCTACCCGACTCGCTTCCGCGCAATCACGCCCGCACGCGTTCCGTAACTGGCGCCGGGAGACGCACCCCGATTGCCAGGGCGGCAGCTGCAACGAGCGCGCCCGCGGCGAGGAGCGAGGGCAGAACGAAAGCGCCCGTCCAATCGTGCAGCAAGCCCGCGAGCGTCGGCCCAACAATCTGCCCAACTCCGAATGCCGCTGTCAGCATGGCGAATGCGCGGCGCGGGTCGCCTCCGGCGAGCCGGCGCCCGCCGGTGAGGCCCAAAGCGGTGATGCCCATGAAAGTCCCGCCTAGGAGCGCCGAGGCCAGCAGTTCGCCCGTCGGCGTGGGCCATAGCACGCTCGCCGCCACGCCCGCGGCTTCCAGCAAGCAGGCTACGGCGAAAGCGCGCTCGATGCCCCATCTGGTTCCGAGCCAGTCCCAGGCCGCGACTGTAGGCGCCCCCGTGAGGCCCACGACCAACCAACAAACGGCTCAACGGAGCGAATCCCGGGCTCTGCGCGCACGATAGCGACCAGGAACGTCGCCGTAACGACGTAGCCGAACCCGAACAGTCCGTAAGCAACCGCCCATCGATTTATCTGTGGAGCAGAGACCGGCTCCCGAGCGCTCGGCGCGGGCGCGCCGGGGGCCCGTGGCGTCTCGCTGTCGGGCGCCAACCACGCCACGGCCGCCGCGGCGGCAAGCGAGGCAGCGCCGGAGGCGAACCAAAGCGTGCGCCAGTCGGCGCCGCCGGCCCGCAGCGCCGAAACGAGCACGGCCGAGAGGGCGATGCCGACGCCTACGCCGCCGAAGTGCAGTGCGGATAATCCAGCTCGTCCCGACGCGGTTAGCCGGTCCAGCACGACCGCGGAGGCGAATACGAGCACGAATGCACTGGCGGCGCCGCCGAGGCCGCGCAGGACAAGAAAGGCGGGCACCGAGGAGAAGACGCCCATGGCGCCGGTTGTCGCCGCGCCCACAACAAGCGCACCGAGCAGCCACGCCCGCCGAGATCCCGGCAGGCGCGGTGCCGCGGCCAGCAGCGCGCCGACCAGGTAGCCGACGAAGTTAGCCGATGCGATCAGGCCCGCCTGTGCCTTCGACAGGCCCAGACCCTCGACCATGGCAGGCAGGATGGGCGTGTACACGAACCGGCCAATGCCGAGCGCTGAGGCGAGCGCCAGCATGCCGCCCAGGGCGACCGCGATGGGTCTGCTTCCTACGGGCATTTTCGCTGCGCTCATGGTGGAGTCTCCCTCCCTTGGGACGAGCTGGATTTTGCTCTGGGTCGCTCGGAGGATTTCCACGCCCACCTGGGAAAAAAGGGCGGCCATGACGCTATACCCAGCATCGCTACCAGCCAACAGCTTCTCGACCGCGTTCAGGTCCACGCTGTAACCAACGGAGAAGCCCTCCGGCACGCGCTGCCCAGCTCCGCTAGATGCGCAGCAACCGATTGCGCGGTCCGGGGACCGGGCTTTTCACGGCCACAACGCCGGGCAGAGGGCTGATGCGGCCCACAAGCGCAGGCTGAACGCGACGGAGATTTCACGGCTCTATGTGGCAGACGTTGTCCCTCAGGATGGTTTGGTGGCGGAATTCCTTTTGAACACGGACCCCGCCGACGTAGCGATCGATACAGCCCAGGCAAACAATGGAAGCATTTTCAGCGGCGCCTGGGTCACCCAGCCCTGAGGCCTCGGTCATCGACCGACGACCTGATCGGAAATACTTGTCGTTCTAAAGTCGCACGCCCTCGGCGCTGAGTTGCCGCCCCAGCTACCTCGATACACCATGGGTCACATAGCCCAAGCCTCTCGAGACGGCCGGTTCACCTAGGGCCGGTTTATCCCCGACCTTCCATCCGGGATATGCCGTAACTAATTTATCCGCGCGGGTGTCGAAGCGGACGCGAGGCGCTGCCTCCATACGGCGACGCGCCGGCTGAAACACGATGATCCGGTTGGGCCTTGCGACCTCCGGCTTTGACATCCTCCCGACCCAGAACATTTAGTTGGCCTATCTAACTTGGCGCGGGTCGGAGCGGAACGATGAGCAAGCTGACGGGCAAGGTGGCCGTCGTCACGGGGCCTCGAAGGGAATAGGCGCGGAGATCGCCACACGGCTGGCGGCCGAAGGCGCAGCTGTCGCGCTGAATTACGCGAGCAGCCGCGAAGGTGCCGACAAGGTGGTCGCCGACATCGTGGGCGCGGGCGGCAAGGCAGTAGCGGTCCAGGGAAACGTGGCCACGGCCGCGGATGTGAACCGGATCTTCGCCAAGGCGAAGAGCGACTTCGGAATCGTCCACATCCTTGTGAACAACGCGGGAGTTTACCGGTTCAACACGATCGAGGAGGTCACTGAGGACGAATTTCACCGGCAGTTCGGCACGAACGTGCTCGGCCTCCTGCTCGCGACCAAGGCGCCCGCTGCCCAGTTCGGGCCAGACGGCGGCAGCGTGATCAACATCAGCTCGGTCGTCAGCCGCCTGACTCCGCCGGCTGCATTCTATCTATGCCGCCACGAAGGCAGCGGTGGATGCGATCACCCGGGTGCTCGCCAAGGAACTCGGCAGCCGCAAGATCCGCGTCAGCGCCATCAATCCGGGCAGGATCGAGACGGAAGGCACCCATGCCGGGGATCATCGGCAGCGACTTCGAAGCGCAGATGGTGCAGCAGACACCGCTTGCTCGCATAGGACAGCCGAGCGACATCGCGCCCGTCGCGGTGTTTCTTGCCTCGGACGACGCACGCTAGATGACCGGCGAAACCCTGGTGGTCTCCGGCGGCATGTAATCGTCTCCGCAGGCGCGATGCCAAGGGCGAAGTGGGCGACCGGAACTGGGCGGATGGACGCGCCGGCGATCCGCCTCATCTCACGGAAGCGCGCGAGCCGGTTCCTCAGCCGGCAGAAGCCGGCCGACTTACGGCTTACTGGCGGATTATTGAAGGGCGACTGCGTCATCTAACAAACTGGATGCCGCGGCTTCGTAGACCGAGCGCGTCGGCTTGTCGGCCTGCACCGCCCGAGGCCATGATCAGCGCGACCGCGGCGTCGATCTTCTGCTCCGGCCGGGCTTTGCGCTGTAGACATTGGCCCGCGGGTCGCAGCCGGCAACGTTGCCGATGCACATGCGGCTGCGCTCACCCCACAAACTGGCCGCCCAATTCATCCTCGATATGTATGCGGATAATGTCCTCGAACGAGTCCTCTGCCGTAAAGCCCAACTCGCGGGCACGACGCGCGTCGAAGCGGCGCGGCCAGTCGGCCACGATGCGTGCGATCATCGGATCGGGCTCGCGTCGGATACGACGCACAACATTGTCGCCCGCCACCTTGTGTAGGGCTTCGATCTGCTCGGCCACGGTTGCGGCGACACCTGGCATGTTGAGAACGCGCCTGGGTCCGAGCCGGGCGGTGTCCATTGCACCCGCGTGAATCAGAAACCCAACCGCCGAGCGGGGCGAGGCGTGCCAGTGCATCACGTCATCCGAAACCGGCAGCACAGCTTCCTCACCCTTAAGCGGCTCGCGGATGATGTTGGAGAAGAAGCCTGAAGCCGCCTTGTTGGGCGTGCCAGGCCGGACGCAGATCGTTGGCAGTCGGATGCCGACGCCGTCGAAAAACCCACGCCGGCTATAGTCGGATAACAGCAATTCACCGATGGCCTTCTGCGCGCCATAGCTCGTGAGTGGTGCTGTCAAGAACTCGTCTCCGATCGCGTCCGGGAACGGTGCGCCGAACACGGCGATGGACGAGGTAAAAACCAGCCGGGGCGCATAGCCTTCGCCGACCTGACGCACGGCCTCGAACAGCCGGCGCGTGCCGTCGAGGTTGATGCGATATCCCTTGTCGAAATCGGTCTCCGCCTCGGCCGACACGATGGCAGCCAAATGAAAAATGACGTCCGGCCGCTCGGTCAGGAGTTTCTCCGTTTCGCCCGGGGCGGAGAAGTCGGAGGCGAGTGTCTCGACCGCAAATGAAGCCGCTTTGGGCGATGCCGGCTCGATAACGTCGTGCAACGTCATACGGGCGATCGGATGCTCCCCAAGGCGGCCCTCCTTGGCAAGTCGTTCCGTGAGCTTCCGGCCAAGCATCCCGGCAGCACCGATGATCAGAACGTGCATAAAACCCTCCTCTGGCCGAACTTGATCCAGGCGTGGTCAAACCTCCATTCTGAGCTCGAGGTGTCTTCTTCACAAAC
The DNA here is from genome assembly GCA_963808965.1 of uncultured Alphaproteobacteria bacterium. Classification (GTDB taxonomy): domain Bacteria; phylum Pseudomonadota; class Alphaproteobacteria; order Acetobacterales; family Acetobacteraceae; genus CAWEHU01. The sequence continues at coordinate 21,518 of CAWEHU010000023.1, read as the reverse complement.
AGCCCAATGGCCAAATACAGGCCACCTGACCAACTGGGCTAGCTTGCTGCCCTCTGCAAAACGAGTGAACGGATGATGCGAATCGCGGTCATTGGCGCGGGTGTACTAGGCGCCAGCGCCGCCTTCCATCTGACTTGGGCCGGCGCCGAAGTCGTCCTGGTGGATCAGGCGCATCTAGGTCGTGCCACGGCAGCGGGCGCGGGCATCATCTGCCCCTGGGCATCAGAAAGGTTCGATGCCGACTGGTATCGCATCGCCGTAGCAGGTGCCCGGTATTATCCGAAGCTGGTTGCGTTGCTGGCCGAGGCGGGGGAGGAAGACATCAGCTACCGCGTCTCGGGCGCACTGCAAGTGGCTGATCATGCCGCGGAACTTGATCGACTCGAGCGCCAGCTGCGCATGCGCCAAGACGCGGCACCCGAAGTGGGCGCCATCCACCGTCTATCGCCCTTGGAGGCGCGCCGGTTATTCCCTCCGCTGCATCCCGATCTTGGCGCCGTCCACATTGCGGGCGGAGCGCGGGTTGACGGCAGACTGCTTACCGCCGCCCTATCCAACGCGGCGCGCAGCCGCGGGGCCACGGTGCTGGAAAGTCCGGCCGGACTGCTGACGCGCGCGGGCCGCCTCGTGGGAATAGAAGTGGGCGACCGGGCGGTCGAGGCCGACAGGGTTGTGGTCGCCGCCGGTGCTTGGGCGCCCCCGCTTCTGGCCCCGCTCGGGATCGATCTCGCAGTGACGCCGCAGCGCGGTCAGATCAGTCACTTGCGACTGGACGGCGTGCAGACAGGCGAGTGGCCCGTAGTGCTGCCACTGGGCAGCCACTACTTGGTGCCGTTTGACAATTCACGAATCGTGGTAGGCGCGACCCGCGAGAGTGCAGCCGGCTTTGATTATCGCGTCACCGCCGCGGGCCAGGCCGAGGTACTGCAACGAGGCTCTGAAGATCGCCCCCGGGCTCGCCTCTGCCACTCTGATTGAGACCCGGATCGGCTTCCGTCCCGTAGGCCCTGGGATCAGGCCGATGCTCGGCGCAGTTGAAGGCTTCGAAGGACGGCTGATCGTGGGCAATGCGCTTGGGCCTTCCGGCCTGACCATCGGGCCGTACGCCGGCCGGCTGCTGGCGCAACTCGCGATCGGTCAGACACCGGATATGGCGCTTGCGCCCTACGATCCGATCCACGTTCCGGTTCCAGGCGCAGCCGAAGACGTTCTGATACGGTGAGTCGCTGTAATGAGAGTTGGCTGAAACTCGGCGATACGCGGCCGAAGCGGCGCGACCCACGTCATCCGACAAACTGGATGCCGCGGGTTTCGTAGACCGAGCGCGCCGGCTTGGCGGCCATGCAGCGGGCGATCGCCATGATGAGCGCGACTGCCGCGTCGATCTTCTGCTCCGGCCGGGCCTTGCGCGGATAGACATTGGCCCGCGCATCGTAGCGGCCGACCACGTTGCCGATGCACCATTCGAGCACCGGGTTGCCGTCATGCGCGATGCGGTCCGCGCGCATCGCCGCGTCCAGCTCCTTGGTCGGCTCGCGAGAAGTTTTGCGTGTTGGCGCGGAACTCGATCACCGGCACGCGCTCGGCGCTGAGCCGCTGCGCGAGCTGCGTCGCCGCCCACGGGTCGTAGGCGACGCTGAGCACCTTGAAGCGCCTGCAGAGGTCGAGAATGTCGTCCTCGATCGTGCCGAAATCGGTCTCGTTGCCGGGCGTGATCACGAGATAGCCTTCCGCGGCCCAACCCGGATAGGACGGGTTGCGCGCCTCCATCACCGCGGCGTCGTTGACGTAGCAGCGCGCGAACGCGGTGTAGAGCGTCTTGCCCGTCTCGGGATCCTGCTTCGGGAACACGATCGCCAGCGCCGCGAGATCGGTGCGGCTGGCGAGATCCAGCGCCAGATGACACTCTTTGCCCTCGAAGTCGTCGAGGCAGAGCGATGGAGTTTGCGCATTCGCGCCAGGACCGCAGCGAGAACAGCGCCTCGTCGGCGCTGACCCAGACATTCAGATGCCGGCTTTTCGCCGCGGCCTCCTGCGCCGGGTTGTTCCTGGCCTGGCGCATGATGGCGCGGATCGCCTCCGGCTGCACCGCCTGGCCCCAGGACGGATTGGCTTTGATCCAGGACGCCTCCTCCCAGGGATCGTCCTCCGGGTCGATCGTGTAGATCAGGGCGAACAGCCGCTCGTCGGCCTGCGCGCCCTCGAGCACCCGGACCGCGTAATCCCAGAGCTGCTTGCCGATGCCGGCGTTATTGCCGGTCGCGGTCGAGATCGCGAGCAGCAGCGGGTTGCGCCGCTTGCCCATCGCGGTCAGCAGCACGTCGTAGACCTCACTGGTCTTATGGGACGCAATCTCGTCGCAAACCGCGATCTGCACGTTGAGCCCGTCCAGCGCCTTGGCGTCGGAGCTGATCGGCCGGAACTGCGAGCTCGTCCGCTCCTGCCAGATCGCATTCGCCAACGCCTCGACGCCGTAGCGGCGGCGGATCTCCGGCGAGCGCCGCACCATCTCGCGGGCGGTGTCGAACAGGATGCGGGCCTGGTCCCGCGTCACCGCGGCGGCGTAGCCCTCGGCGCCGCCCTCGCCATCGAGAAAGCGAGAGATAGAGCGCGAGCGGCGCTGCGATACGAGGTCTTGCCGTTGCCGCGCGGGACGTAGATCACCGCCTGGCGGAACCGGCGCGCGCTCGTCTCGCGCTCGACGAAGCCGAACAGATTGGCGAACACGAGCCGCTGCCACGGCATGAGTCGCAACGGGCGTCCGGCTTCGGGACCTTTGATGTTCGGCATCAGCCCGGCGAAGATCATTGCGCGCTCGGCCAAATCCGCACGGAATGCCCAGGGTCCGTTTCCGGATTCTGCCGCCTCGAGGTCACGCAGAAACCGCGCGCAGGTGAGCTGCACGAGGCGGCAGGCGGCGATCGCGCCCGAGAGCACGTCGCGGCAATAGGTGACGGCGCTGGCCACGCCATCGGGATAGGTCTGCTGCGCGTCGGTCATCTCAGCCCTCCAACGCATCCCAGGGCGACGGGCCGTCATGTTCGGGCCCATAGGGGCCGACGCGATTGCGCTGAGCGGGCGGCAACGCCAATTCGGCGGCGAGCTTGCGGGCGAGCTCGGTCTGCCGGTTCAGCACGGGAAGATATGGAGACTGGATCGGCAGGCCGGTGTTCGGCGCCTTCACCAGCAAGCCCAGCTCCTCGATTTTGTCGTTGCGCTTCATCGGCGTAGGCGAGTGCGACACAGAGGCGCGCGAGCAATGGGCTGTCGATCGGCGACAGATGGTTCGGCGCCGCGTTGGCCAGATACATTTGCCAGTACGCGAACGCGCGCGCGTTGCGCTGCACCGCTTGCGGGCAGAGCATGTCGCCCGCTGCCGGCGCCGGCACCAGGGTGGTCAGCGCTCTCTTGCCCGGATTGCCCGCCGCGATCTTCGCCGCGACCGGCTTAGGCTTGCGGCCGCGCTGCGCCATGCTGCTCCGTCTCGCAGACAACGCCGCGCTGCTCCGCGATCTCGGCGAAGCTGCACCCGTTCGCCTCCAGGACAGCGGCCTTGCCGGTGAACGCCTGCCAGCGGCGGACCGCCACGTCGACATAGACCGGATTGAGCTCGATCGCGTGGCAGACGCGGCCGGTCATCTCGGCGGCGATCAGGGTGGTGCCGGAGCCGGCGAACGGCTCGTAGACGGCCTGGCCGGGACTGCTGTTGTTCTCCAATCGGGCGCCGCATGCATTCCACCGGCTTCTGCGTGCCGTGGCCGCTGCCGCGATCCTCGCGGGCCCTGATATGCCAGACCGTGGATTGCGAGCGATCACCGCGCCAATGCGCGTCCCCGCGCACGCGCGTACCAGCAGGGTTCGTGTTGCCAATGATAGTGGCCGCGTCCGAGCGCAAAGCGGTCCTTGCACCAGATGATCTGCGAGCGCCGCTCAAAGCCGCAGGATTCGAGCGAGGCGATCACCGCATCATTGTGGGTCGAGGCGCACCAGACATAGGCGACGCTGCCCGGGAAAAGCGCCCAGGCCGCGCGCCAATCGGCCCGATCGTCGTTCGATACCGCGCCCAGCTTCATGCGGTTCTTGTTGACGCCGGCCTTGGCGCGCCACTTCGGATCATAGCGCACGCCATAGGGCGGATCGGTCACCATCAGGCTGCGGCTTCGCACCGTTCAGCGCTTGTCGCAACCGCGCTCAGGATCGGTGCTGTCGCCGCAGACCAGCCGGTGCTGCCCAAGCAGCCACACATCGCCGAAGACGGATCACCGGCTCGGGCAGCGGCTCCGGGATGTCGTCCGGATCGGTGAGGCCGGCGCTCCGGTCGGCGAACAATTCGGCGAGCTCCTCATCCTCGAAGCCGACCAGCCCGAGATCGGCGCCCATCGCCTTGAGGTCGGTCAGTTCGACCTTCAGCAGTTCCACATCCCAGCCGGCGTTCAGCGCGAGCTTGTTGTCGGCGATGACATAGGCGCGCTTCTGCGCCTCGCTCCAGCCGCGCGCGACCATCACCGGAATCTCAGTCAGGCCCAGCTGACGCGCCGCCAGCACCCGGCCATGGCCGGCGATCAGCGTGCCGCTCTCGTCGACCAGCACCGGCACCGTCCAGCCCCATTCGCGGATGCTGCCCGCGATCTGCGCAATTTGCGCGTCGGAGTGCGTGCGCGCGTTCCGTGCGTAGGGCACCAGCCGTTCGACAGGCCAGCGTTCCACCTTGTCGGCCGGCCATTCCTGCATCGACCACCCCCTATATTCTATTCGCGGGTACAGAATGTTTACGGGGGCGCGGTCTATGTCGCGTGCGCAGAATGTTCTGAGCCCCCCTACCGGTCAGCTTGTCGCGCGCCCTTCGCGCGGGCGAGAACGAGAACCGAAGCTAGCTGCGACAGCTCTGGTGATCGAGCAAACAAAACCGGCGCCATTCCGCGAGAGAGGCGCCGTGCTGTGGTTTCACGTGAACCATTTGCGTGAGCACTACCCGTGTGATAGCCTGCGGAGTCAAGCGTCTCTGCAAGCAAAGAGTTGCTTCGCAACGATACGTTGTCGCTCATTTCACTCCCAAGTGCTCCGCCGCAGGCTGCACCGAGCTGCGCCCCGTGTATCATCCATCCTGACAGTCCTCGTCAGCGCACCCTCAGCCGAGCATGCCAGTTCGGCACAGCGGGTGCGCTTCGGCCTGCTGCGCCGCCCTGCGCGTGCCGGACAATCTCCGGACTTGCACCCAGGCGGCAGCGCGCGCGGCAGCCAGAACCGGACAGCCGCCCAGGGAGGATCACGGCGCTCGATCACGGTGTGAGCACTGGATCGCAGTGCGCGCAATTGCTCTTGGGATCCTCATATGGCGCGGTCTGAAGCGGCATCCGGGGCCCGTTGTCGGAAACTCCGGAAACTCCGGAAACTTTTGGGTCGTGTCACGCGCGAGAAAGGTGATTTTCGAGGGCCGGCAAAAAACTCGGTTTCCCGGCCGGCAGCGGCCAAAAGGTTTCCGGAGTTTCCGGAGTTTCCGACGTCAAGCCGGCAGAGTGGCGGCGACCTCGAACCAGCAGCCCTCACGATCGGGCAGGCGGCGCAAGGTCAGAACGTGGTCGCCGCATCGCACGGGAGCGTCGGCCAGCGCCTTCAGGCGCCAGGTTATCGCCGGCGCCGAGGCCGGAGTCATGGCCCGGCTGGTCGCCTGTTCGATCAGCGACTTCAGCTCGAGGCCGGCCGCCTTCTCCTCGATGAACCTGGCGATATCCGCGGCGCGGAAGCGATACGGCCAATGCTCGCGCAGCATTTCGAGAATGCCGGCAAGCGCGCTGGTCTGTTCCTCCTCGGCCTCGAAGTTGTTGAACAGGTCACGGAACCGGATGGCGACTGGCCGTGTCTCGTCGCTGCGATCGATCCGGCCGGACTCGGCCTCGCCTTCCCGCGCGAGAAGCCCGGCCGCGTGCTCGACCGCCGACCCGACCAGACTCCACCAGGTCTTGAACCGGGTCTCCGGCTCGCGGAACTGCCCTGGGCGCAGTTGCGGATTGCCGAGCAACAGGGTGTAGAGCGCGCGCAGGATCCGGTTCCGGTTGAGCATCGTCCAATGGATCGGATCCGCGTGCTGAAACGGCCGGTTCTCCGGATCCGGCCGATCGACGCTGAGGCGAACCGACAGCGATCGCGAGGCCAAATCGCCGCGCGGCTCGATGTTGTTGCCGGTGAAGAACATCACCGTGGTCGCCGGCACCGTCTGGGTGACCGAGTGGCCGAGCACCCGATCGCAATAGCTCTCACTCGTGAGCGCCTTCTCGATCGACGGGCAGGATATCGCCGCGCCGCGCGGGATATTGTCCCAGCACAGGACCGGCAGGCCTTCGGCCAGATAGGCGAACAGCGCCTTGCGTCTCTCCTCCTCGTTGGGCGACCACGCCGCGGCGGGCGGCTTGCGGCCGGTCGTGGCGAGGACCAGCATCATCGTGGTGGTGGTCTTGCCGCCGCCGCGATGCCCGGCGGTGATGAAGAAGGCGGGTCGCTCCGGCAACAGCGCCCGCTCGAGGATCGTGAGCGCCGCGGCGACCAGCACGCACTTGCCGGTGAAGTCGGCCGCCACATCGACCAGCCATTCCTCGAGCAGAAACCGCATCGCCTCCTTGACGGCGCTCTCGGTGCACGTCTCGGCTCGCGGCAGGTGTTCGAGCAGATCGGGCTCGATCCGGAACACCAGCTTGCGGGCCCGGTCCAGCCCGCGCGGGGCGAGTAGGGTTCCGTCCGGGAGCACCAGCGGCATGGTGACGACGGCGCCGACGCGCGGCAGCAGCGAATCGCGATAGCCCATGTAGTGCTCGACGAACACCGGTGCGAGCGCAACCAAGCGCTCACGCCCGCGCGCCGACTTCTCCACATACGCGACGTAACGCTCGATCAGATGGGCCAGACTGACCTTGTCGTGCGCGGTGAGCAGCGGCAGCTCGGGCGCGGGCAACCGGGCCTGCGCCGTCTCCGTCGCGTTGGCGCCCGCGCCGGTCAGCTCGTGCAACAGGAGCGGTTGGCGCGTGCGAACCTCGACCGGCCTGCCATCCAGATCCCGCATCGGTGGCTCGTCGTCCTGGGCTTCTCGGAGCACATGATCGAGGGCGCGCACCACGGGCAGCCGTTCGGCGTCGGGCCGCGGAGCCGGCATCCGGAGGCGCTGGTCGCTGACGCTCAGCGGCGCGGCGTTGCTCCTCCTCCCGGGCGCGTTGTTCGGTCTGCCGCGCGCGCGCCGCTTCGACTGTCGCGTCGATGGCGCGCTTGCCGAGACCCGATCGGTCGCTGGCGAGATCCCGGAGACGCTCGGTTTCTTCTGCGCGTCAGTTCGGCTGCGAGCAGCAGTCGCGCGAACGCCTCCGACACGTCGCCCCGATCGGTCTGCTGCAAGGCCGCTTCGACCGAGGCTGCGTCGTGACGCAGCTCGTAGACGGTCCGGCCATGGGCGAAGCTGTGGATCCACAGGGTCCCGTCACTGCGGCGCATGAGCTTCGCTTTGCAGGCGCCGTAGTCAGGGCCTTCCAGGGGATCGGCGAGCGTCGCACCGATGAATCTGTCCGGATCCGCAAGCACGTCGGCCACCGTGCTCCCGCGCAGGTCGGGGTCGTCGAAGACGAGCTCGATGTTGGGCAGCAGCACGCCCTCCGTCTGACGCTCGACAATCCGCTGCGCGGCGCGAGGCGACAGGCTGAACCTGGCCGCAATCCTGGCTGCGTGTCGCTCGATGAAGTGCCGGCGGGCATGCGCGGCCTCCGAGGCCAGAGCATGCGCCGCGGCGGCCCGCAGCTCGCGGTATCGCGCCTCCTCGGCCGGATTCGAGATCCGGGCAGGCGCGGCGGGTATCGATGGCTCCGCCCTGGATTACTCGGGGCTGCCGATAAACCCGGTCCTGCGTAAGTGGTGCCTCGAGTACCCGGGGCTCCCTCAAAGACCAGCCGCTCCGGGCTGCCCACCATGCGGTCGACGATCGAGCGTTCGAGCAGCTGACCCCCGGCACCGACCATCAACCAGCCGAAACCGGCGAGCCAGCAGCGGCGATGCAGGGCGCGAAGAAACCGCCCGATATCCTGCCCGTCTGCCACGAGCAGGAACAGGTGCAGGCCACCGGCGCCCTCGAACCGCTCGCCGGTCGTGCCGTCACGGATGCCGGCGCTGGTCGACGCGCGGATGACGCCGCCGGCGTTGGCCAGCTCTGGCAGGATCGAATGCAGCACGGACCTAAACCCGCCGCGATCCCGTATGCGGTTTGCCATCTCTGGCGGGATTCCCTTTCGGTCGAAATCCAGCAGTGCAAGTGCTGGCTGACCGGCGCGGTAGGCGATGAACTGGGTCGTGCGCGCGATCAGGTCCGGTGCAGCCTGGCCATTGAGACTGGCCAGCCCCGTCGCCGTGGTCAGCTGAACGCGATCCGGCAAGTCCGCTCGAAGGCTCCCGAGCGCGATCGCCTCGTGCGAACCCAGGCTGTCGATCAGAGCGGCGAATTGCTCGAGATCGCCCAGCACCACCCGACAGGCGGTCCCACGCGACATGACGCAGGCACTGCCGTCAGAGATCAGCCTCCCATCCGGGCCAAGAGAAATGCGCTTGGTCAGCGGGCCGCCGGCTTTGGCGAGACGGGTGATCTCGATAATGGACGAGCTCATGCCGTCGCCAGTCGCGTGCGACGGCATCAGCGAGACCCCCTTCGGAGGGCTTTCCGCTCACCGCGCCACTGCTCCCGGAGTGCGGCGCCGATTTGTTCCACATCCTGGCTTGGCTTAGGCGTTCGCGGCTGGCGGCACGCGGCGACGTCCGGCGGCTCGCTCCATCGCCGGCGAAACCATTTGTTGCGATCCGGATCGGACATCGCGGCTGCAGCGGCAGGATCCATCGTGCACCCGGCTCACGCTGTGAGGTCTGCACTCGCCAGTCTTGCCTTGGCTGCCTGGATCGCGGATCTGTCCACGTCGCAGCCGAGAAACGACGCACCGAGCGCGAGAGCAACGAGCGCGGTCGTGCCACCGCCAAGGAACGGATCGCACACCACCTGCCCAGGCAGCACGAAGCGGCGCATGAGATCGTGCATACCGCTTTCAGACTGGCCCCAGTGGTGGTGCGTCTTGTCGTTGTCGTTCGGATTGCTGCGCGCGACGTCGCCGAACCAGCCGCCGCTGCGGCCGCCCTTCGAGAAGACGAGCACCGGTTTCCAGAACGAGTTGACCTTGCGTGGGAAAATCTGGACGGCCTGACCGCCAGGCGTGAGATACGCGATCTGCCACTGGTACTCGAGCCCGGCGCCGTGCAGCTGCTGGAACACCGCGCCGAACCATGTCTGGCCGGTCATACAGAGCAGCACGCCGCCCGGCTTGAGTAGGTGCATTGCGACGCGACCGAGATCGCCGTAGAGCGGGAGGAATTCCTCCGGGTATGGCGGGTCGGTAACGATCGCGTCCACCGACTCCGGAGCCTCGGTGAAGAGTTCGGTCAGGCTGCAATGCAGGATGCGGCAGTCGCTCGCATCCGGCACGCGGCCATCCGCATGGATGATCCGTTCGGCTGATTTTCCCGATAGGGCTCGTCGTATTTCTCGGTCACCGACACCGTCGAATTCCGCCCACCATCGTTTTTGCGCCCGCTCGCGGTCGGCGGCCGAAGGCGAAGGAGCGGAACGTATGTCATCGGCACCGTGCCCCTCCTCGTTGGCGCGCTCCGCCGTGCGCACCACGCTTGCCGTGGTGACGGGCACGCCAAAACACTCATGTCTTTCGAGGATCGCGGCAAACATGTCCTCTGGGATGGCCGCCAGGCGTTGCCAGCGCGAGGCTTGCATCTTGCCTATGCCGAGCTCGGCATAGGTGGGGGCGTCGGAAATCGGTAACACGGCGTTACCGATTTCCGGAGGGCGGCCGGCCGTCGCCTTTTCCATCTTCGCCAGCGCCTCGCCCATCCGGCGATCGGCGCGTAGACGAAGCTGGGTCGCAGCGCTGACCGCCAGCGCCGAAGCCCCTTGCGCGCGCTGATACATGCGCAGCGCCTCGGCCTTGTTGCGGAGCTCGCGCAAAGCCTCGAAGCTGGCGGCCCGCTCGATCGCGCCCTTGCCGAGCGCCACCAGCCGCTCGAGTGGTGTATTCGCCAGGAAGGACACCGGCAGCTGCTCGAACGGCTCGTTTTCGGAAGGCGGGGCCATGTGCGTCATGCTGCAGGCTCCGCGTCCCGGCATTGCTCAGAACAGAGATGCACATCGCGGACAGCGCAGGGTAACTCGAGCGGCAGGTGCCGTGTCAGGCTGGGCCTTGCACCGCCGGATACCAGGCAAAACGAAAAGGGGTGCATCTCTATCACCCCCGCGCTTGTGTCAACTCGTACGCCTCGATATCCTCAAGGCGATACGCGACGTGGCCGCCAAGTTTGATGTAGCGCGGTCCCTGCTTCAACCAGCGCCAACGCTCCAGCGTGCGCTGGCTCATGCCCCAGCGACGGGCGAGCGCAATTTGGTTGAGATGCTGGACTGGCGCCGGGCGTTCTTCAGTCGAGCGCCCGAGATCCCGTTTCGTTTGTTTCATCCGCGTCCTCTTCGATGTTCGTCGGAGGACGCACCACTTCTCCCATTTTTTCGGCGGAAGATATTGAGTTATCGGGCGAGATAGCTCGCCTACCTATCTGCCGATTTAGCTACCCTAGCCTACGCTTCGCGATCGCTACCCCGCGCATCCATATAAGCGTGTCGAGGTCGCGCTCGAGCCCGGATGCCGCCTGACAAAGCATCTCGTTGTCATCGAACTCACGACGGTTGATCTCGGTCCACGTGCGGCCGGTTCGTTCGTATCGTCCGACACGCTCCGCGAGCTGGAGGGCGCGCCGCACCCGGTGCTCGCCATAGACCTTTGGCAACTCAGAACGCCACCTCTGGACAGCCTCGCGCGTCAGACGGCATTCCCGCGCGACCTCATCCTCAGCATCGGCGACCTTACGACCAAGGCCGTGTTGCCAGCGGATCCATCTCAGCAGTTCTAATTCCGCGTACGCGGCGAGCTCCGGAGCACGCCGCCTCCGGCCCACCTTCCGCTGAAGCAGCGGTGGGCTAGCACCAGCGTTCGTCGCCTCCAGTGCCAACGGGAGCTCGTGGCACGCTTTCGGCTGCAAGATCGGCAGGCCGAGCATCAGGGTGCGGGCAAGGAGCGCGCGCTTTTCCGCATTCGGCAAGCGGCGCCATTCCTCGGGGGAAAGTCGTAATCCGAGCTTGGTCGCAGCCCAGCTCAGGAGCGCTTCCAGGAGCCGGGCGCAATGCGAGGCGGCGCGATAGGCGTCGTGCAAGCTTGGCGGTTTGCCGGCCTCAGCCTCGCGCCGCATCCTGAGCAGGTCCTCGACCATTCCGCGGATTCTCCGGTCGCTCCAAAACGAGCTGGTCGGCTGATCGAGGGCGTCCTCCAAAAACAACATGATCGCTTCCGTCTGGCTGTTCTCCGCTTTCGCGCTGAACTGGACCAGCATCGAAAGCGAACTCCGAAGCGGGGATACGCGCCACAGCGAAGGCAATTCGTGCAACCTAAGGAAGCATCGGTGCAACCAGTTGGCGATTGCCCCTGATTCGAAGGCCCGTGTCGCCCCAAGGGCGCGCTCGAGCGAGTCGCCCAGCGCCGGTGTAACCCGAACTCAGGCGATCGGAGCCTCCGGGCGTTCGACCGAGTTCCTTTGTTTTCGCAACGCTGCGTTACCGAGCTGATTTCGCTATCTTTTTTGGCCAGGCACTCGGATTTTGCGAACCGATGCTCCGCCGCCCTCGAGTTCCCACAGCCCCGTTCCCGTCTCTCCCGCCGGACCTCGAGGAGGTCTGCGGCATCCTGGCGCGCGGCCTGATCCGCCTCCGGGCCCACCGCCCGAAGTCAAGCGAACTATGCGGTGACGGCGGAGAAAGTCGGCTCGACTTCATCGCCGACCAGAGCGGTCATGCGAACCCGTCTCACAAGAGAACCGCATGACCGCCACAGAACAAAGCCCCACTCAGGGCAGTACAGGCCCAAATACCAACTCGGTGCTCTCCCAAATCGCCGCACTCAAGACGGCGCCGACTGCCGACTTGAAGCGGCGGTGGCGCGAGCTTTACGGCCGCGAAGCCCCGCCTTTTAGCCGGCCCTACTTGGAGAGTCGGCTGGCGTTCAGCATCCAGGAACTGGCCTTCGGGGGGCTGAAGCCCGCGACTGTCGCCCGGCTGGAGGCGCTCGGCGAGCAACTCGATGGCGGCAAGCCGCAGATCCGCTGCCTTCGCCAGGATGATCGGCCGGTCGCCGGCACGCGGCTGGTCCGCGAATATCAGGGCATCGAGCACGTCGTTACCGTGCTCGCGGATGGCTTCGAATGGGAGGGCCGCCCCTACCGCTCCCTCTCCGCCATCGCCCGCGCCATCACCGGCACGAGGTGGAACGGCTGGACATTCTTCGGGCTGAAGAACCAGCGGAGCGGCGCGTGAGCGGACGGCGAAAACCCTCAGGCGCAATGCCGGCCGCGGTCCGGAAGTGCCGTTGCGCGATTTATACGAGGAAGTCGACACGAAGAGGGACTCGAGAAGGAATACAATACGTTGCAGGCTCAATGGGATGGCTGTGCAGCCTTCATTGCGAGCCAGCGCGCCGAGGGCTGGATTCTGACGCCCGATCGTTACGACGATGGTGGCTTCTCCGGCGCCACTCTCGACCGGCCGGCATTACGCCGACTGCTGGCCGATGTCGAGGCGGGTCGCGTCGACATCATCGTAACCTACAAGCTGGATCGACTCTCGCGCTCATTGACGGACTTCGTAAAGCTGATCGAGCTCTTCGACCAGCACGATGTCACCTTCGTCAGCATCACGCAAATCTTCAACACCACGACCAGCATGGGCCGGCTGACGCTGAACATTTTGCTCAGCTTCGCTCAATTCGAGCGCGAGGTGATCGGCGAACGGATTCGCGACAAATTCTCCGCAAGCCGGGCGCGCGGAATGTGGATGGGCGGAAAAGTGCCGCTCGGCTATTCGTGTTCGCGATCGGAAGCTCGTGATCAATGAGGCAGAAGCGACGCGGGTGCGACGTGTGTTCGCGCTGTTCGCCGAAACGGATTCCGGCGCCGAGACGGTGCGCCGGCTTCGAGCCGAGGGCATTACCGGCAAGACCGGCCGCCTGCTTGAGAAAGGCGACCTCTATAAGCTGCTCAACAACCGCACCTACCGCGGCGAGGCCGTGCACAAGGGCCGTGCCTACCCCGGCGAGCATGAAGCGATCATCTCCGCCGCGCTCTGGGACCGGGTGCACGCCATCTTGCAGGAGAGCCCGCGATGCCCGGGCCAGTCGCAACCGGAGCCAGAGTCCGGCCTTGCTGCGCGGCCTGATCTTCGGCACCGACGGCCGGGCGATGTCGCCCACCCACACGCGGCGGCGCGGCCGGCTCTACCGCTATTACGTAAGCCAAAGCGTGCTCAAAGCACGAGAGGAGGATCCGGCGATCGTGCGCCGGGTGTCCGCCGGCGAGATCGAGCGCGCCGTCATCGACCAGCTCCGGGCGCTGCTGCGCCAGCCGGAAATCATCGTCGGCACCTGGCGCGCGGCGCGGGAAGAGGCGCCCGACCTGACCGAGGCCGAGGTGCGCGAAGCGCTCGCGCAGCTCGATCCGCTGTGGGAGGAGCTGTTCCCGGCCGAACAGGCGCGCATCGTCCGGCTCCTGGTCGAGCGGGTGGAGGTCGGTCCGGACGGCGCCGACATCCGCCTCCGGGTCGCCGGGCTGACCAGTCTCATGCGGGAGCTGCGTGGTTCGGAGAACGAAGCGCAGAGGGCGGCGGCGTGACCGCAGCCTCGCAGAGCCTCGACGGTTCGGGTCCCGCTGGCCATCCGGCGCCGGGGTGGGCGCAAGGTCGTGGTGACGCCCGAAGGCGAGGCGGTTCGCGCCTCGACGCCGCCCCGCGCGCGCGTGGACTCCACCTTGGTGAAGGCGCTGGCGCGCGCGCATCGCTGGAAGCGGCTGCTCGAGAACGGGACGTATGCATCCATCAGCGAGCTGGCAAAGGCGGAGAAGATCGACCGCGGCTATCTCGGCCGCATCCTGCAGCTCACGTTGCTCGCACCCGACATCGTCGAGGCGATCCTGGACGGGCGACAGCCGCCCGAACTGGGACTGCCGCGGCTGATGAAGCCGTTCCCAGTGGCCTGGAGCGAACAGGGACTGGCCCTCAACACGCCACGTGACTGAGTTCTCCGAGCGATAGCGAATTCAGCTCCGATTCTGAGTGCGTCCCAGCAGGCCATCCAATCGTGTGCCCAGAATTCAATAGCCGACCGACACCAGCCATTGCCGCCGCCCCTCAATGGATGGTTCGCGGCGACCCGCTCGCCTGGTTGCGGGCCGTTTGATCTTCACGCTCCCTCTCACTGAAGCGTTGCGCGAGACGCTTAAGCCGCTCCGCCGCGCGGTCCAGCTCTAATCCAATAGCCAGGTGAGTGCCTCGGTAATCGTGCGCGAGGATCGCATCGTCGCCAGGCAGCTGAAGGACGTCACCCAATACGCGGTACACGTGGGGCCACCAGTTCTTCGGGCCGTCGGACGCGCCGGGCTCTGGCTGTGATGCTGGGTCGGGCTGGGTCGGCGCATCGGGCTGGTGCAAAACGGAAGACTGCTCTTCTGCACCAGCAAGTCGCCTGACCACGGTCGAATGGCTGACCCCGACCTCGCGCGCAATTTCCCGCGTGCTCTTGCCGGCCTCCTTGCCTGCTTGCATTGCGGCGGTCTGCTCCCGCTCGAGCTGATCGCGTGCCGGCTTCGTGAGCTCGAGCGCCCATCGCCTTGTACAGCCAATCACCTGTTCCACAGCTTTCGCGTCCGATGCTTCACACAGGCCGCGACGAACCGCGATTTGGTAGGCTCGGCGGTGATCTGCGAAATCGCGCGGTCGCCCGTGTTTCGTATTAGCACTGAGCGAGTGCAGCACCGCCTCGCGCTCGCCGCCTTCCCGCACGTCGGCGGCAATCTCTTCGCGTTTAAGCTCTTGGTGGGCGTGCCAGCGGTGAAACCCGTCCGCAAGCCGATAGATCACGCCGTCGAAAAACACCACGACCGGCGGGAGCACCACGCCATCGGCGAGCCGTTCAGCGTATTCATTAACCACACTGGGATCGATGTAGCTGCGCGGCTGCAAATCCGCTTCAAGGACGATGTCTTTGAGCGCCAGAGCGGTGAGCCCCGTCTGGCCAATTTCAGTCGTCGGCGGAAACGTGGCCGACAGCGGATGCTGCTTCACATCGGACTCCACAGGTCAAGGATTGACGAAGCGATACGGAGGAACCGTACCGCTTCACGTCGCGGGGACCGGTGCCAAGACCGGTGGCCTCCTGGGTCTCTGACCGCTGGGCTCTTCCTCTGTGGCCGCTCGGGCGCTGGGATTTGCCGCTGGGTGCTTGCCGCTTGGGCTCTTAGACGACGGCCCGCAACTAGCGCGAGCGTGGATTCGACGCAATACCCCTTTGCTCGGCGCGCGCGGTGCCGGTTCGATACCCGGGTATCCCGGCTATGAAGGCCACCAGGGTCCCGGGTACTGTCTCCGAATGCAGGGCTTTAGTCCTAAGACCAAACCGCGTGACAGGCCGGGCGAGGATGATATCGAGATGACGGAGGAGATGGTGGAGGCGGGTGTCAAAGAGTTCCTTCAGGCCAGGAGCTGGAGTACGAGACAGCGGAAGATGCCGTCGCCTCGATTTTCAAGGCAATGATTCTGGCAAGCGCTCGGCCTTACCGTCCGTGAAAAGGACTGCCTCCAAGGTATACGTGACTAGCGCGGCCTTCATGCTCGTGGTTCTCACAACAAAGATCGACTTAGCCTCAACCACTGAATTAGCCGGGATGTGGACCTTGGTTCCGATCGCGGTCTGCAACTGATAGCAAAGATAGCGAAATCTGGACCGTAGTGAAAGACACGTTTTTCAACGTGTGTGCAAAGCCATTCCGAATGTGCCTAATCGTATCCAAGTCTCTGTGGAAGACTGGACCGATAATATTCAATGATCGCGCAATCAAAATCTTGTATTCGAACGTAGACAAAGGGCCTCGCCTCTCAAAGAGGCGCTCACTGAGATCATGTGTAGCAGCCGTGTCGAGCCGGGACGCTAAAGCAAGCATTAAGCAGGTCTCGATAAGAGACCCGGTTACGATGGCCATGGCGTGATCGATAGAACTCCCCGCCACTGGATACAGTAAACGCAGCACCCAAGTCTTCTGGCGTGAGCTTGGACTTGAGGAGCTTCCTTAATGAGGAAAACGACAACCAATCAATCCTGTTCTGGGGACGATGACCCGGATGAGGTAGTACGCCGCCGTGACGAGGCGCTGCGGCGAGCGCTGAACACACCGCCGGAGCCACGGCCGTCTAAGAGGATGACGGCAAAGCCTGGTCCCGGTCAAAAAGCCAACTCTCGCCTCAGCGTCGGCCGTAAGTAGGACGAGATGCCGGTCTGAACTCGGACGTTCTGGCTCCGTGAATATAAAGCTCGGCTCCGCATTTGTGGCAGACCCGGACCTCCGTTAGGCCAGGATACCAGAATCTCCTGCTGGAGGAATGACTTATGCCCGTCAGCATAACAATTTGCGCACAGATAATGCGAACTACCGGTAGCCTCTGCCTCTTCTTTCAAAGCGTAAGCCACAACTCCAGGGGCTATCTCCGCAAGTTTATATTTTTGCTTCTCAGTGTCCCATGTTTTCAGGTCAGTCACTTCTTTTTCAGCTCACGTATGCGCTCCAGCAGCGCAAACTGGTCGGACTGGGCCTCAAATGCGCCAGCCTGGGCGGAGAGGATTTGAGCCTGCAATTCAACGACCTTAGCCTGCACCATTGTAGTGTCGCGCAGGTTTACGAACGTCTTCAGGAGGTCAGTAGCCGACTTCAGCGCGCCAAGTGTCCCTGACAGAGCCGTTGCTTCGATCAAGAGCGGTGTCTCCTACTTAAGAAGGAACCGCTTGACCCACGAGGCTACCTTCCCCTAATCAGGGGCCGCACGACATCGCGTCCGCCCCCAGGTTCCACAATCGGGCGGATGACTACGGAAGCCGGGGTCGCCACCCCGGCTTTTCCGTTTTCAGGCGGCGGCTTCATCGCAGAAAGTCGGAGACCGCGCAACTCACCGTTTCAGCGAAGCTCTCCAGCGCAGAAAAGCCCTAGCCTTCTGCCTAAGCGTCTTGGCTCGCGCGAGTTCCCCGGTAGGTCAGACGCTTGCCTTCGATGCCCTTTACCGCAACTCGGCCCGGAGCCGGTCGTCCACGCCCAGCTTCATCCGCTTGCTGTAGCGGAACGCGAACTCGTCCAGATACCGGTGGAGTGCTGCTCGCCGAAGTGATGATACACGCCCGTCATGCCGCGCTTGAAGATGCCGAAGAAATCATCGGCCGAGTTTGTATGCACGTCGTCACGAACGTATTCCTTGGCTGAGTGCTTGACGGTCTCGTGCTTGGCGAACTCCTCGCCCACCGCCGGGTAGAGGTTGCTCTCGTCCGCATGAAGGCGGCTCTTGCGATTGTTGGCAATCGCGCTGCTCGTGGAGGGCCACAGGCGTGGCGATGCGGCGCGGAGTTGCGGCATGGACCGGCAGACCTTGCGCGATTGGGTCCACAGCTACAATGCGAGCGGGGTGAAGGGCCTCTCGAACCGGGAAGTCGCAACGGCCCGAAACCTCGCCTCTCCGATGCCCAGAAGGCCGCGGTGGCCCGCTGGGTCGAGGCCGGTCCGGACCTGGCGGAGGATGGCGTCGTGCGCTGGCGGCGTGTTGATTTGCGGGCTCGGATCGAGCGGGAGTTCGCCGTTACCTTGCACGAGCGCACGGTCGGCAAGCTGCTTTCCGCGCTGCATTTCTCGCGCATTTCCGTGCGTCCGCAGCACCCGCAGAGCGATCGGAGGCGCAGGAGCTTTTTAAAAAGAGTTCGCCGAGCACGTGCAAGCGGCCGTCTCGCGGCGCAAAACAAGCCGCTTGAGATCTGGTTCACCGATGAAGCCCGCGTCGGCCAGCAGGGCACGCTGACGCGGATCTGGGCGAAACGAGGTTCCGCCCGCGAGCGCCGCGCGATCGCCGTTACGACTGGGCATACTTGTTCGGTGTAGTCTGTCCCGACCGTGCTACCGGCGCCGCCGTGGTGATGCCGGAAGTGACATCCAGGCGATGAGCGAACACTTGGCTGAGATCGGTCGTCGTGTCGCAACCGGCGCTCATGCCGTCCTCTTGCTCGACGGCGCGGGCTGGCACACTTCAAGCTGCGGGTCCCGGAGAACATCAGCCTGCTGCCATTGCCGCCCTATAGCCCAGAGCTCAATCCGGTGGAGAATGTCTGGGAGTTTCTGCGTGGCAATCTTCTTAGCCACCGCGTTTGGGAGAGCTACGACGCGATCGTGGATGCATGCTGCGATGCTTGGAACAACCTGATGAACATGCCAGACCGGCTCGCTTCCATCACAAAACGCTCCTGGGCCAAGGCGGTCATTGAATAGGGCCGCTGGTATTAGGGCCTAAGTCACGGCCGTCTTTAACCGCGATCAGCCCTGCGCCAAGGCGGGTGCAGGGGATCGTGTGCTCTCGGTCCGCGCCGAGCGATGATCCGCAAGAATGAAATCGGAGGCCTTCTCCGCGATCATCATGGTGGCCGCGTTCGTGTTCGCCGAAACCATCGTCAGCATCACCGATGCATCAACGATCCGCAGACCCGTCATCCCACGCAGCACCAGATCAGGACCGACCACGGCGAGCGGATCAGGGCCCATGCGGCAGCTGCCCACTGCGTGATACACGGTCGAGCCGCGCGCTCGCGCATACGCCAGCAACGCCTCGTCATCGCGGCAATCCCCGCCGGGCACAGTTTCTCCGCCGCGATACGGGGCGAGCGCGTCCGTCGCGAGCAACCGGCGCGCCCAGCGCAGGCCGGCGATCGCCGTGCGGCGATCTTCCTCCGCCGCAAGATAGTTCGGCTGGATCGCGGGGGAGTCGTCCGGGTCCGGAAGCCGCGGGCGCGCACATAGCCGCGGCTCTCCGGCCGCATCTGCCACGCCCCGCAAGTCAGGCCGGGGAGTGGCTCCAGCCCGCCGGTCACGTTCCCGTCGTCGTAGCTCGCCGGTGTGAACACGAATTGCCGGTCCGGCTCGTCGAGCCCCGGCCGCGAACGCAGGAACACGCCGACATGCGCGGGGCTGAAAGCCAGTAGGCCACGCCCGCGCACGAGCCAGTGGGCGATCTCCCACCACAGCCGCGAAGGCCGCGCTCGCTCGTTCAGCGTCACGGGCCGCGTCACCCGGTTCACGACGCGCGTCGCGTCGTGATCCTGCAAACCCTCGCCGACGCCGGGAAGATCGTGCAAGACCTCGACCCCAATCGAGCGGAGATGCGCGGCCGGGCCGATACCCGACACCTGCAGCAGATGCGGCGAGTTTACCGCGCCGGCCGCCGAGCAGCACCTCCGCTCCGGCACGCGCCTCCCGCACTTTGTCGCCCTGCCGCCACGTAACCCCGCTTACCCGTCTCCCCTTGCAGTCCAGTTGCGGTCCCCATGCGCGCGGGTCTCGAGGTGAAGGTTGGGCCTCCGCATGACTGGACGGAGGAAGGCGGCGGCCGCGCTGTGGCGGTGGCCCTTGCGGATGGTGCGCTGGTAGTAGGAGACGCCTTCCTGCGATGCGCCGTTGTAGTCGGGATTGCGCCGAATTCCGATGCTCTCGGCACCGGCGATGAATGCCTCGCAGATCGGGTGCCGCTCGTGGATATCCGAGACGTGCAACGGACCGCCTGCGCCGTGATAGGCGTCCGCCCCGGCCGAGCGGTCCTCGGAGCGACGGAAATAGGGCAAGACCTCGTCATACGACCAGCCGCGATTGCCGAGCTGCGCCCAGGTGTCGTATCCGCGCCTGTCCCCGCACGTAGAGATGGCCGTTGATCGAGCTCGATCCGCCGAGGACCTTGCCGCGCGGAAAGAATATCGACCTTCCGTCAACGCCAGGCCCGGGCTCCGTCGTGTAGCACCAGTTGAACCGAGGATTTTGAAACGTCTTGAGGAAACCGGCCGGCGCGCGAATGTACGGGTGAGCGTCGGAGCCGCCCGCCTCGAGCAGCAGAACGGAGATCGCGGATTCCGCGGTAAGCCGATTGGCGAGCACGCAGCCCGCCGAACCGGCGCCGACGATGATGTACTTGTACGTCCTTGGCAGGACGTCAGCGTCATTCCGCCGCGGCCGCCAGAGCTGCCTCGCCGGCGATGGTCGTCCGGACCATGTGCCGCCGCTTGTCGGTGTTCTCGAACGGCGTGGCGCGGTGGAGAACGGCCTGATTATCCCACACGACCAAGTCATGCGGTGCCCATCGATGGGTGTAGACGAAACGCGGCTGTGTCGCGAACGCCATCAGGCGATCGATGAGCGTCCGTCCCTCCGATTCCCCCATCCCCTCGATTTGGGCGGCGTGGGCACCGAGGTAGAGCGAGGGGCCGTGCGGTCCCTCCAGGACCGTCGGCTGACGCACAGGGGGCCAATCCGCTCTCTCGGCGTCGCTTACGAGATTCGGATCGACGCGGGACCGTGACCACCCGAAATCGTGAATTGCGACTGCCTCGCACCGCCGCCTTCAGGTCGTCGGGCAGCTCCGCATAGGCCGCGCGCATACTGGCGAACTCTGTGTCGCCCCCTTCGCCCGGGATCTGCGGGCGGACAGCATGGAGGCACGCGCCGGCACAGGCTTGAAGGAGCTGTCGTGGTGCCATAACTGATTGCCCGATTGTTCAGCACCTGCTTGTCGGTGGGCGGCACGATGCGACCTTCCTCGTCGAGATTGGTCAACACGATGACCTTGCTGCCGGCGCCCTTTGTACCTGCGCGCGTGGTCTCGAGCGGCCCGAAGCGCTCGCTGAACGCGATCTGCGCCGCGTCGTCGACGACCTGGTCGGGAAAGACCAGGACCGGGTAGCGCTCGAATGCGTCACGGATTTGCTGGAAATCCGTCTCGGTCACGTCGCGTGAGATATCCACGCCCAAAACGCGGGCGGCGAAGAGGGGAGCGAGGGGCTCGAAATGCGGCATGGTGTTTCTCGGCATTATCCGGGTCTACCCTGCCGCAATCTCGCGTTGTTTGGGAGTAGTCTTCAAATCGGGAGAAACATGTTCCCGGAATACGGATCAGGCCTGTGCGCGACCAACGACGCTCCTAGATCCGCCGCTTCAACGCGGCCAGCCGGTCCATCCTCTATCGCATCGGATACGTCCGGGGGTAAGTGATCTCGTTGCCGGGACCAGGCGAAGGCCCCTTCCTGCCGCATCCCGCGAGCAGCAACAGGAGCGCCGCGACGGACTAGCCGCAGCGCCTTGGAAAAGCCAGCTCGCCGCGCTCGACCGCAGCGATAGCCTCAGCATCGGCTGTGCCCAAGAGCGACCGGGCGGATAAAGAGATCGCTCGCTCACATCGGCGAGGTCAGCTGCCTCCTTGATCGTCATCCCGGAAGTAAGCAAATTTGCTTGCTTTCCGAGCCGGTGCGCAGGCCGCGTTGCCAGCTTTGCTGCAATCATCGCCCGCT
>CAWEHU010000022.1:0-63970 GCA_963808965.1 uncultured Alphaproteobacteria bacterium | reverse complement strand
TGGAAGAAGCGTTCCTCGGCCGCTGACCCGCCCACCGGGCCGAAAGAGCCGCGATCGACCTGGACTGTCAGTCGAGGACGAGGGGGTCATCGTCGCGTTTCGCAAGCACACCCTGCTGCCCTTGGATGACTGCCTCTACGCCTTGCAGGCGACGATCCCGCACTTGACCCGCTCGTCGCTGCACCGCTGCCTGCAACGCCACGGCATCGGCCGCCTGCCCACCCTCGAGGGCGCCAAGCCCGCGAAGAAGGCCTTCAAAGCCTATCCGATCGGCTTCTTCCATATCGATATCGCCGAGATTCAGACTGCGGAAGGCAAGCTCTACCTGTTCGTCGCCATCGATCGGACCAGCAAGTTCGCCTTCGTCCAGCTAGTCGAGAAGGCCAACCGGGTGACCGCTTCGGCGTTCCTCACGGCACTCGTTGCGGCGGTTCCCTACAAGATCCACATCGTCCTGACCGACAACGGCATCCAGTTCCGCCTGCCGCCCCGCTACGCCGACGGACCAACCGCCAGATTCGCCACCCACA
This sequence comes from uncultured Alphaproteobacteria bacterium, assembly GCA_963808965.1. Classification (GTDB taxonomy): domain Bacteria; phylum Pseudomonadota; class Alphaproteobacteria; order Acetobacterales; family Acetobacteraceae; genus CAWEHU01. The sequence continues at coordinate 63,440 of CAWEHU010000022.1, read as the reverse complement.
TGTTCGAGATGCGCTGTCGCGAGAACGACATCGAGCATCGGTTCACCAAGATCAGCCATCCCTGGACCAATGGGCAGGTCGAGAGGATGAACCGGACCATCAAAGAAGCGACCGTCCAGCGCTTTCATTATGACAGCCATCAGCAGCTCGCCCAGCATCTCGACGACTTCGTCAACGCCTACAACTTCGGCCGACGCCTGAAGACCCTCAAAGGTCTCACGCCATACGAATTCGTCTGTAAGGCCTGGACCTCGCAGCCAGAACGATTCACCCTCAATCCGCTCCATCAAATGCCGGGACTGAACAAGCTAGGTCGCCAACTCATAAATGTCTTCGCGCGACGCGGCGTGAGGTGATTTAAGGTGCCTGGAGGTGCCGCGATGAACCCTCGCCGCTACGAGTTGAGCGACTTCGAGTGGTCGATCATACAGCCATTGCTGCCGGGACAAGCCGCGCGGTGTCCCGCGCGCGGACGACCGGAAGGTCCTGAATGGGATTTATTGGCGCCTGCGCACCGGCTCGCCCTGGGCCGACATTCCGGAGCGCTACGGACCGCCCACCACTTGCGCCAACCGGTTTCGGCGCTGGGCAAAGATCGGGGTCTGGGACCGTATCTTCGAGGCGGTATCGAAGGCCTATGACGGCGACCTGCAGATGATCGACGCCTCCTCGATCCGGGTCCATCAACATGGCGGCAACGTCGACCAGAAGGTTTCAGCTTCGCTCGGACCGATGTGCAGGCCGACGATCTCTCGCTTGCCCTCGGTGCTCACCGCCACGGCGATTATCGCCGCGACGGACACGATGCGGCCGCCCTCGCGCTGCTTCAGGTAGGTGGCGTCCAGCCAGAGATACGGCCATTCACCGACCAGCGGGCGATCGAGGAAAGCGCCGACGCGCTCGTCAATGTCCTTGCACAACTTGCTGACCGTGCTCTTGCTGATCCCCGACAGCCCCATGGCCTGCACCAACTCGTCCACGCGCCGGGTCGACACGCCGCTCACCCAGGCCTCCTGGATCACGGCCACCAGCGCCTTCTCCGACGTCTTTCTGGGCTCGAGAAAGGGAGGAAAGTAGCTGCCCTGTCTCAGCTTCGGGATCCGGAGCTGCAAGCTGCCAAGACGCGTGTCGAGCGTGCGATCCCGGTAGCCATTTCGGTAAGTTGTGCGGTCGCCTGATCGCTCGTGACGTCCGGCACCGATCAGCCCGTCTACGTCGGTCTCCATCAGCAGCTGCACCACGGCTTCAGCCACGCTGCGCAGGAAGTCACCATCTCCGGCTTTGGCCAGCAGCTCGGCCAACGGTAAGGTCTCGTCGGTCATCGGGTCCTCTCGGCAGCAGGTTGAAGTCTCGCAACTCCACCTTAGCCAGCCGATCCGATGGCCACCTCTACCTACACCCTCATGGGTTCCGAATTTCCACCACCTCCGAGGACACTACCAGCGCGAGCTGGTAGGCCGCGACCGCCTGCGCCAGCCGTGCCGTGCCGCTCTCCCGCTCGCCGAGGCTCCGAGCGCATTACCCAGATCATTTTGGCTCATCGCCCAGTCGAGCGGCACCCGCTCGCGGGTCCGTTCCTGGAGCGCGAGCTGGAGGCGGCGACGGCCTGCTCCAGCCGCGTGGTGGCGCTCTCCCGCTCGCCTAGCCTGAAAAGCGCGACACCCAGGTCATTCTGGGTCATGGCCCATTGGAGCGGCACCCGCTCGCGGGTTCTTTCGCGCAGGGCGAGCTCGTACGTGGCAAGGGCCTGCTCCAGCCCTGCCGTGCCGCTCTCCCGCTCGCCGAGAATCCTGAGAGCGGTTCCCAGGTTGTTTTGGATGCTGGCCCAGCGGAGCGGCACTCGTTCCCTGCTGTATTCGGTAACCGTCAGCCGATAGACGGAAATCGCCCTTGCAAGCGCGGCATTGTCGCCGCGTTCATCGCCCTGCTGTTCGAGGGCACCTGCTTCTGCGAGCAGGAAACGTCCCTTGTCATCAGAATGGCCAGGCGGCACCAACTCGGCCGCTTCCTGAAAGTGGGTTGCGGCATCAAGGTAGCGCAGCTCGGCCATGGGAGAGCTTGCCTTCCGTGCCGCTTGCACTGCCGCTTACAGCAGCTCCTGATCCGCAGCCTCACGGGCCTGCTCCGCGAGATCCCGCGCCTGCTGGGCCGCGGCGACCTGAGTTTGCCGGGCCTGCTGGAGGAACTGGTGCGCCTCGGCAAACTGGCCCGCCTTGATCGCGGCCTGCGCGCGATCCACCAGATCACGCGCGACCGGGTTGCGCGGATTGAGCGCTGCCGCCTGGGTCCTGAGCTTCTGGAACTCGGCAGCCGCCTCGGCCAGCTTCTGCGGCAGCAGCTCGAGCGGGACGTTTTGCTGACCAACCGCTCGCAAGACCGCCTCCGCAGCGCCCCGCGTCGCGCCGAGCTTCTGGGCGAGATCGCCGATCTGGGCTGCCATTGGCCCGGTTGCCCCGGACACAGCGATACGCGTGAGATCGCGGACCTGCTCCGGGTTCAGCCCAAGGTAACTGACGCTCACATTGCCGCCGGCCGAGATCGCCGGGCTCTGGTCCCCGCCGGTCTGCTGCGCGTCTGCCGGCATGGCGAGACTCAGTGCGAGAATAAGCACGGCCATTCGAGCGAGCACGGTAGAACCTCGCCTCTGAAACCATTCCATCTTAGCGCCGATACGAATCATCATCCCGCATTTGTATGGAGGCAGTTTGGGGCCGAAGCTGTGACTTATCTCACTCCTCGCTATCCCCGATTGTCGGGTTGGCCCCGATCACGCCCCCTTCCCGCGTCTCGGATCTGTGAGCCGGCCATGACTTGACGGGGGCGTTTCCGGAACCTCCGATGGCCCGATAGGCCGACGGGAGAAGCAGGCAAATGAGCCCCCCGAGGTGGGTCGGACAATCTGTGGAGCGCGTCGAGGACGCGGCGCTGCTCACGGGGCACGGCCGCTACATCGACGACCTCGGCACCAGGCCCGGCACGCTGCATGCCGCGATCCTGCGCTCCCCGCACGGCCATGCCGAGATCGTCTCGATCGACGTGAACGCCGCCACCGCGCTACCCGGCGTCGCCCGCGTCATCACCGCAGCCGATCTCGCCGACATCACCTCCGGGCTGGTCGCGAGCGTGCGGGCCGCGGTCGATGCGAGGCCCATCGCATCAAGCCGGGTCCGCTATGTCGGCGAGCCGGTCGCGGTCGTGCTGGCATCGGACCGCTATGTCGCCGAGGACGCGGTCGACCTCATCGACGTGTCCTATCGCCCGCTGCCCGCCGTGGTCGATCCGGTCGCGGCACTCGAAGCCGGAGCGCCGGTGCTGCACGAGAAGGTCGGCAGCAATCTGCTGAGCGAACGCCTTTTCACCTACGGCGATCCCGGCCAGGCCTTCGCCTCGGCACCGCATCGGATCTCCGTCGCTTGCCGCTATCCGCGCAACAGCGGATCGCCGATGGAGACGTATGGGGTCGTCGCGGAATACGACCCGCACGCGGACGCCTACGACGTTCTCGCGAATTTCCAGGGACCGTTCAGCATCCATGCGGTGATCGCGCGCGCGCTCAAAGTGCCGGGAAACCGCCTGCGCCTGCGGCTTCCGCCCGATTCCGGCGGCAGCTTCGGCGTGAAGCAGGGAGTCGCGCCTTACATCATCCTGATCGCCGCGGCCGCGCGGCTCGTGGGACGTCCGGTGAAGTGGATCGAGGACCGGCTCGAACACCTGGCGGCCTCGGTTTCCGCCACCAATCGCGTCACCACCCTCACGGCCGCGGTCGAGCCCGATGGGCGGGTGCTCGCGCTCGATTGGGACCAGATCGAAGATTGCGGCGCCTATCTGCGCGCGCCGGAACCCGCGACGCTCTACCGAATGCACGGCAACATGACGGGGGCGTACGACATCCGGCATCTGCGCATCCGCAACCGTGTCGTCGTCACCAACAAGACGCCGACCGGCCTCGTGCGCGGCTTCGGTGGTCCGCAGGTCTATTACCCGCTGGAGCGGCTGATGCAGCGGATCGCGATCGAGCTCGGGCTCGATCCGCTCGCGGTGATCCGCCGCAACCTGATCCAGGCCGACGCATTCCCTTATCGCACCGTATCCGGCGCGCTGTACAACTCCGGCGATTTCGCCCGCGCACTCGACGTCGCCGAACGGGATGGCGGTCTCGATGAACTCAAACGCCGCCGCGAGGAGGCGCGCGCGGCGGGTCGGCTCTACGGTATCGGCTACACCGCGGCGGTGGAGCCCAGCGTCTCCAACATGGGGTACATCACCACCGTGCTGACGGCGGAGGAGCGACGCCGCGCGGGGCCGAAGAACGGGGCGCAGGCGACCGCGACCATCACACTCGATCCGGTCGGATCGGTCAGCGTGCAGGTCGCCTCGGCCCCGCAGGGACAGGGGCATCGCACCGTTCTGGCGCAGGTCGTCGCCGACGTGTTCGGGTATCTCGAAGGACGATGTCCGCGTTCTTACCGATCTCGATACCAGCAAGGATCCGTGGTCGATCGCGTCCGGCAATTACTCGAGCCGCTTCGCCCCGGCTGTCGCGGGCGCGGCGCACCTCGCCGCGACCAAGCTGCGCGACAGGCTCGCCCGGATCGCCGCCGCGCAGCTCAATGTGCGCCCTGACGATCTGCGCTTCGAGGGCGGCCGCGTCGCGTCCCGCACCAACCCGGACGCGTCGCTTTCCTTCTCGCGCGTCGCCGCGACCAGCCATTGGTCCCCCGGAGTCGTGCCGGACGATGTGGGACAGGCGATCCGGGAAACCGTGTTCTGGACCGCACCGGAACTGACCGCGCCGACCGAGGCGGATGAAATCAACTCCTCGCTCTGCCACGGCTTCATCTTCGATTTCTGCGGCGTCGAAGTGGATCGCGTCACCGGCAAGGTTCATATCGACCGTTACGTGACGATGCACGATTGCGGCCGCGTACTGCATCCCGGCATGGTCGAAGGTCAGATCCGCGGCGGCTTCGCGCAGGCGCTCGGCGCGGCGCTGTACGAGGAACTCGGCGTACGGGGATGACGGCGCATTCCTCGCCGGAACCTTCGCCGATTATCTGCTGCCGACCGCGACCGAGGTGCCGGATATCCGGATGCTGCACATCGAGAGCCCCTCCCCCTTCACCCCGCTCGGAGCCAAGGGCGTCGGAGAAGGGAATTGCATGTCGACGCCGGTCTGCATCGCCAACGCCGTCGCCGATGCGCTCGGCGTGGAGGCCATCGACCTGCCGTTGACTCCGGCGAAACTGGCCGCGCTCGTGGCTGGCGAAGAACCGCCGCCGCCCGCGGGCGGAGCGGTGCCGGTAAAGGCCGCGGCGCGCCCCGGCGACCGCACCATGACCGGCCAGGGCGAGGCGCAAGTTCGCGCCGCCCCGGAAACGGTGTGGGCGATGCTGCTCGACGCGGACGTCCTCGCCTCCGTCATTCCCGGCGCGCATGGCGTACAAAAGCTTTCGCCCACCCATTTCCGCGCCGACGTGACGCTCGGAGTTGGGCCGGTGAAGGGCCGCTACAAAGCCGACGTGCAGCTATCCGATCTCGATGCGCCGCGGGCGGCGACGCTGTCGGGCTCGGTGACGGGTGGGCTCGGCAGCGGCGGCGGCAGCGGCCGGATCACGCTGAAGCCGGACGGCCAGGGCGGAACGGTGGTGGCCTACACGTACGAAGCCTCGGTTGGCGGCAAGGTGGCCTCGGTCGGCGGCCGCCTGCTCGACGGGGCGGCGCGGGTCATCATCGGCCAGTTCTTCGCGGCGCTGGCCCGCAAGGCCGGGGGCGAGCGCGAGCGGCCCGGACTGCTCGCGCGTCTGCTCGCCTGGCTCGGATTACGCCGATGAAACCTGCGCCGTTCGACTATGTCCGCGCGGAAACGGTGGAGGAGGCCGCCTCGGTCCTGCATGAGCGCGGCGCAGAGGCCCGCATCCTCGCGGGCGGCCAGACGCTCGTGCCGATGCTCAGCATGCGGCTCGCAAAACCCGCGATTCTGATCGATATCATGCGGGTCCCGAGCCTCAGCACCATCGCGGCGGAGAAAGAGGCGATCGTGATTCCGGCCGGAGTCCGGCAACAAGCAACCCTCGCTCGTTCCGCGCTTCGCGACGAGGTACCGCTGCTTGCGGCGGCGCTGCCGTGGGTCGGCCACTTCCAGACGCGGGCGCGCGGCACGATCTGCGGCTCGGTCGCGCACGCGGACCCGAGCGCCGAAATCCCGCTCTGTCTCGTGGCGCTCGGCGGCGAGATTCGCCTCCGCTCGAAACGCAAGTCCCGCGGCGTTACCGCCGATGCGTTCTTCACCGGCATGATGGCGACGGACAAGGGCGACGAGGAGTTCATCGAATTGGTGGTGTTTCCGAAGCGCCGCCCCGGCGCGGGCTACGCTTTCGCCGAAATCGGCCGGCGGCATGGCGATTTCGCGATCGTCGCCTGCGCGGCGGTCGTGGACGCACAACGCATGCGCCTCGCCGTCGCGGGCGTGGCTGACCGCCCGACCGCGCGCGATTTCCCGGCGCTCGATGGCGCGGCGCTGGATGACGCATTGAATGACTTTGCCTGGTCGCTCGGCGCGGGGGACGATGTACACGCGACCGCACGGTACCGGCGCGACCTTGTGCGCAAGCTCGGCCGCAAGGTTCTGGAGGAGGCCGCCGCGTGCCGCAGTTGAACGCCCAAGCCCGCCATCTGGTGCGCTTCACCCTGAATGGCCGTCCCGCCTCCTTCGAGGTGGAGCCGCGGATGCTGCTCACGGACGCGCTGCGGCATTTGATCGGCGCGACCGGCACGCATGTCGGCTGCGAGCATGGCGTCTGCGGCGCATGTACGATCGTGATCGACGGAATGGCGGCGCGGGCCTGTCTGACGCTCGCGGTGCAAGCGGAAGGATGCGAAATCCGCACCGTCGAGGGTCTCGCGCCGTCGCCGGAGCGGCTATCGGCGCTGCAAGCGGCGTTCCGGCGTCACCACGCTCTGCAATGCGGCTTCTGCACCGCCGGAATCCTGATGTCGCTCGACGCTTATCTCGCCCAGCGGCCCGATCCCTCGGAAGAGGAGTTGCGCGAGGTGGTCGGTGGCCATCTATGCCGCTGCACCGGTTATGCGCCGATCATCGCCGCCGCTCTGGAGGCCGCCGCCACGCTGCGGAAGGAGTCCGCCCATGCTTGATCTCGGCACCAGTTTCGTCGCCAGCGTCTCCCGCGACCCGAAGGCGCTCGCCATTGTCGATGACGATGTGCGGCTGACTTATGAAGCGTGGTACCCGCGAATCTCGGCCGTGGTTTCGAGTCTCGACGAACTGGGCCTGCGCCCGGGCGATCACCTCCTCACCTTGTTGCAGAACCGCTGGGAGGCGGCGACCCTCCACTGGGCCTGCCAGTTCGCGGGCATCATCATGACCCCGATCAACTGGCGGGCAACCAGCGAAGAAGTCGACTATGCCGTCGAGAATGCCGGGGCAAAGGCGGTCGTGTTCGAGGAAGCCTCGGCCGCCGCTGTCGCGGCAAGTCCCGCCGCGCAGAGCGTGCCGCGTATCGCCGTCGGCGAGGCGGCGCAGCCCGGCGCGATCGCCTTCGCCACCTTGGCCGGGCGCGACGCCCCGCTGGCCTCGCCGCGCGCCGACGCGGAGGCGTGGTCGCTCATGCTCTACACGTCCGGAACGACGGCGAAGCCCAAGGGCGTGCCTCGGCGGCACCGGGCCGAGCGCGCCGCCGCCATCGCGCATGTCGCGCAGAATTTGTACCGGCAAGGCGAGCGCACGCTCGGCGTAATGCCGCTCTATCACACGATGGGCGTTCGCTCGCTCCTGGCCATGTCGCTCATCGGCGGCGCGTTCGTGTGCCTGCCGCGCTTCGACTGCGCGCGTGCTCTGCAACTGATCGAGGCCGAGCGCGTGACCAATCTTTATCTCGTGCCGACGCTCTATCACGACGTGGTGCATCATCCCGACTTCGCGCGCGCCGATGTCTCCTCGGTTCGCAAGCTCGGCTTCGCCGGTGCGCCGATGACGGATGCGCTGCTCGCCAAACTGAGCGAGGCGTTCAATCCGGAGTTGTTCGTCAATCATTACGGCTCGTCGGAAGTCTATACCTGCACGATCAACCAGCACGCGGCGGACAAGCCCGGCTCCGCCGGACGCGCCGGCATCAATCAGATGATCCGGGTGGTGCGGCTCGGCGCCAAGAATGCCAACGACATAGCCTCGCCGGGCGAGGAAGGTGAGATCGCTGCGATCGCGAGCGGCGATGAGGCGTTCGAGGGCTATTGGAATCGTCCGGAGGCGACCGCGAAGGCGCTGCGCGATGGGTGGTATTTTACCGGGGACACCGGCTACGCGGACGAAGACGGCGATATCTACGTCACCGGCCGGGTCGATGACATGATCATCACCGGGGGCGAGAACGTGTCTCCCGTTGAAATCGAAAGCTGCCTCTCGCTGCATCCGGCGGTAGCGGAAGTGGCGATCGCCGGCCTGCCTGATGAGCGCTGGGGCAAGATCGTGGCCGCCTTCGTCAAGCGCCGGGCAATGGTCGGCCCCGAGGAGCTTGACGCGCATTGCCGCGAGTTGGGGCTCGCGAACTTCAAGCGGCCGCGCCGCTACGTGTTCGTCGAGGACATTCCGAAATCCCCTGTGGGCAAGCTGCTGCGGCGCAAGCTGAGCGAGGGCGAGTACGTGGCGGACGAGACCGCCGCCGATTCCTGATCCCATCAGAAAAGGGCACCCCATGAGTGCGCATGATGACACGACCGATCCGAGGCTACGGAATCTCGACGGGTTCCGGGTCGAGATCGACGCCGGCGGCGAGCGCGCCGACATCATTCTCGCCCGGCCGCCGATGAACACGATCGCCATGAGCCAGCGAGACGAGATCCGTCGCGTGTTCGAGGCGCTCGACGAGGATTCGCGGGTGCGCGTCATCGTGCTGCGGGCCGAGGGCGAGCATTTTTCCTCGGGCGGCTACATCCGGGGCTTTCTCGAGGCCTCGCCCGAGCATGTCTCGAAGCTTGCCTGGAACATCGCTGCCCCCGCGCGCTGCTCGAAGCCCGTGATCGCCGCCAATCGCGGCTATTGCTTCGGCGTCGGCTTTGAAATCTCGCTCGCCTGCGACTTCCGCATCGTGTCGGAAACCTGCCGTTATGCGCTCCCCGAGCAGAAGCTCGGCCAAATCCCAGGGTCGGGCGGTTCGGCGCGGTTGCAAAAGATCGTCGGCATCACGCGCACGAAGGACATCGTGATGCGCTCGAAGCGCATCCCCGGACGGCAGGCGCTGGAATGGGGCATTGCAACCGAATGCGTTCCCGATGACCGGCTCGAGGCGACCGTGGATGCTTTGGTCGAAGAGCTGCGCAGCTTTTCCCCGATCGCGCAGCGCACGGCCAAGAAGCTGCTCAACGACACCGAGGACTCGACGCTTTCGATCGCCATCGAGCTGGAGGGCCATTGCTACAGTCGGCTACGTCAGTCCGAGGACTTTCGGGAGGGAGTCGAAGCCTTCCATGAGAAGCGCAAACCGAGTTTCCGGGGCACGTAGAACTGGCGGCGAATCGCCACGGAGAACCGCTCGTTGTGCAAGGTGGCTATCGGCCGGGCGCATCAGGCGGGCTGATACGCGGGATAAAGTCTAACTATTTGCCCGCACCCGGTCTTTCGATCTATGCGCATCGGCAATCGGCTCGTCGCGCCCCGCCGGCGGTTGGCGGCGAAGGTGAACGGCGGGCCAGGCCCTGTACTGAGGGAAGATTGGATGTCCGAGATAGCCGAAACCACGGGCGGCCGCGTTGTCACGCCAAGCGGGCGGCAGATCCTGATCGCCGCGATGGCTTCGCTCTTCGGGTGGGGCCTCGATCTATTCGATCTTTTCATTCTGCTCTATGTCGCCCCGGTCGTCGGCAAGCTGTTCTTTCCGGCCGAGGCGCCGATGCTTTCGCTGGCGGGAGCGTATGCGTCCTTCGCGGTGACGCTGCTTGTGCGGCCGCTCGGGTCGGCGATCTTCGGCTCCTATGCGGACCGCAAAGGGCGACGCAAGGCCATGATGGTTGCGGTCACCGGCGTCGGCCTCTCCACCGCCGTTTTCGGCCTGCTCCCGTCAGTCGCGCAGATCGGCTGGACCGCCACGGGCCTGTTTCTGGTGTTCCGGCTCGTCCAAGGAGTCTTTGTCGGTGGCGTCGTCGCGTCCTCGCACACGATCGGCACGGAGTCGGTGCCGGAGCGCTGGCGCGGGCTGATGTCGGGCGCGGTCGGCGGCGGCGGGTCGGCGGTCGGCGGCTTGCTCGCGTCGCTCGTTTTCTACGTGGTCACGCTCGTCGCCAACGGAGACCAGTTCGCCGCCTGGGGTTGGCGCGTGATGTTCTTCTCGGGCCTTCTCACCTCGATTGTCGGCCTTCTGCTGTTTCGCAACCTCGAAGAGTCCCCTTTCTTCAAGGCGCAGGAGGTAAAGGCCGCGCAACGGCATGCTGACGCGCCGGCCGAGCGATCCCCGGTCCGCACCTTGTTCTCGCGGCAATACCTGCCCGTGTTCCTCATCAACGTGCTCATCACCGTGGGCGCAGGCGCGGGCTATTATCTCACCTCGGGCTATCTGCCGAGTTTCCTCAATCTGGTTAACCACACGCCGAACCACGTCTCTTCGATAATACTGATTGGGGCGAACTTGACCGCGGCGGTGGGAGCCATGGGTTTCGGCGAACTCAGCCAGCACATCGGCCGCAAGAAAGTGTTTATCGGCACCGGCCTGCTCCGTATCGTCGCCTTCCCGTTCCTGTTCCTCACCATGGCGAGCGCTGGCAGCCTGACCACGCTCACGCTTTGCGTGCTGGCCCTCTCGTTCATCGCCAATGGCAGCTACGGCCCGGTGCTGATCTTCCTCAACGAACGCTTCCCAACGGTGCTACGCGCCACCGGCACCGGACTCTCGTGGAACGTGGGATTCGCGATTGGCGGCATGATGCCGACGCTCGTGTCGCTGTTCACCGCCGGCGCGCAGGGCCTGCCAGTGACTCTCGCCGTGTTCACCGCCGTGTTCTCGGTCATCTTCGTCATCGGCGCATTCATCATCCCGGAGACGAAGGGCAATCTCGCCCGTGGGATCTGAAAGGGCGACCGGGCGCGGCCGATGCCTGTAACGCTGTGGACGTTCTCGCTTCACTTCTATGCTCTGCCGGGCGTGGCTCCCGCTTGCCTTCGATGCCAGGACGAGGCGGGCGCCGACGTCAATCTGATGCTGTATCTGCTCTGGGAAGCGCGCTCGGGAATCCGCGTCGCGCCGGCGGAGATTGAATCCATTGACGCGGTGGTCCGGGACTGGCGCGAACAGGTCGTGCAGCCGCTCCGTTCCGTCCGGCGCTATCTCAAGACTGTGAGCGAGCCGTTCGAGGAAGCCGCCAAGCTCCGGGAGGCGATCAAATCCGCCGAGCTGGAAGCTGAGCGGCAGGAGCAGGAGACCCTGTCACGGCATGCGCCGATCGTGTCGCCGGAAACAAGGCTACCCCGCGACGAGGCTGCGCGAGCCAATCTGGCCGCCTATGCCGCCGTGATAGGATGCACGCTGCCGGAGGACGCCGTCGCAGCCCTGCTGGCCGCGTTCGCATCCCTGCCCGATGACTACCGGACGAACTCGTAATGCCTCACTTCCACTTTCGCCCCTTCGATGTTGCGATTGTGCCGCTTGATCTCCTGGTGGTCCTCGCTCTTCAAGTATCGTTGGATGCTCTCGTCGTCCTCCCATTCCGAATAGGAGATGTACTCGCCCGGATTTTCCCGGCATCGCAGCAGCTCTTCCGACCGGCAGCCGGGCTGACGGATCATGATCGGCGCGCAACTCTCCTTCCAGTTCCTCTCCGCCTTATCGGCCTGATCCGGCGGGAACGTCACATGAATGATGCGAACGATCGGCATCGGAACTCCTCCGCGTTGAATTTCCATCCCGCAGGTTACGCGACAACCGCCTCCGGTGCCATCGAGCAGCGCCAGCCTGGCCGGCATGGCCTCGCGCTGGCGCTGGAGTAGAGAGCATGCCCGACCCTGAAGCTCGTGAGTACGACGGCCTCTTCGATTACGTGATCGTCGGCGGAGGTTCCGCGGGTTGCGTGCTGGCGAGCCGCCTCTCCGCCGTGGCGCAAAACCGCGTGCTGCTGGTCGAGGCCGGGGTTGACACGCCGCCCGGCTCGGTCCCTGCGGAGATCCGTGACGCCTATCCGATGGCGCTCTTTTTTGGCGATCGCTACATCTGGCCCGGGCTTCGGGTTACGGCGAATCGCGACGCGGAAGGTCGCCCGAATGTCCGCTCCTACGAGCAGGGTCGCGTCATGGGAGGCGGCTCCAGCATCAACGTGCAATCGGCTAACCGCGGCTTGCCCCGCGACTATGACGAATGGGCGGAACTCGGCGCCACCGGCTGGGCGTGGAACGATGTGCTTCCCTACTTCATCAAGCTGGAGAACGATCTCGACTGCAACGGCCCGCTACATGGAAAAGCTGGTCCCCTTCCGATCCGTCGCACCACGCGTAACGCCTGGCCGCCATTCGCGCACGCGGTAGCCACGGCCTTTGCCACCAGCAATCTCCCGTTTCGTCTCGATCAGAACGGTGAGTTCGAGGATGGGCTGTTTCCGCCGGCTTTCTCGAATCTCGGCGGCCAGCGTGCATCCACGGCAACATGCTATCTGACCGAGGAGGTTCGTCGCCGCACAAATCTGGCGATTTGGCCGGAAACGCAGGTAATGAGGCTGCTCGTCTCCGGACCGCGCGCCGACGGCATCGTGATGCGGCGGCGGGACGGGACGGAGACTACCGCCCGTGCGAGGCGGATCGTCCTCACGGCGGGCGCATTGCAAACCCCAGCGATTCTGATGCGGGCGGGAATCGGACCCGGCGCGCATCTTCGCGATCATGGCATCCCGGTCGCGATCGACCGCCGGGGCGTCGGCCAGAACCTGCGCGATCACCCGACGCTCACCTTCTGCCAATATCTTCCGCCCGCGCTGCGGCTTCCTGAACAAACCCGGCGAGCGAGCTTCCTCGCGCTCCGATATTCGTCCGGAATGTCGGGCGGCAGCGCGTCCGACATGTATATCACCGCCTCGGCCCGGGCAGGCTGGCACGCTCTCGGCTCTCGGCTCGCGCTGTATTTTCTCTGGTGCTAACCGGCCTTACTCGGCCGGAGCGCTGAAGCTGGTTTCGCCTGATCCGGACAGCTATCCGGAGGTGGATTTCAACCTGCTCTCCGACGAGCGCGACCTCCGCCGTCTTGCCGCCGGCGTCCGCTACCTGGCCCGCCTCACGATTTGCGACGCGCTGAACAAGAACCCGGACGATTTCTTTCCCGCTTCCTTCTCGCCGGCAATCAAGCGGCTCAGCCTGGTGTCGGAGACCAATCGCCGCATCACGTCATTACTCGGCCGCGCGCTGGACGTGCCCGCGCCACTCCGGCGAATCATTCTGCGCAGGTTCATGCTGGGCGGGACGAGCCTCAGCGACGTGCTGGCGGATGACCGGCGGCTGGAGGCATTCGTCCGCCGCAATGTGTTCGGAGTCTGGCATCCGAGCGGCACTTGCCGCATGGGTCTGCGGTCCGATCCGGACGCGGTGGTCGATCCGGCAGGCAAGCTCATCGGCAGCGAGAATATCTGGGTCGCGGATGCGTCCGTCATGCCGCGCCTGCCGACAGCGAACACGAACATTCCGACGATCATGATCGCGGAGAAGATCAGCGCCGGGCTGCTCGGAGCGCAATAGGCTGACTGTTGCTAGAACTTGTTTAGGGCCAGCTGGAAACACGTGAACGCAAAATTCCGCTCATCCCCGCGAAGGCGGAGATCCAGTTCTCGCTAGCGGTTTGCTTGTTGGAAAACTCGCGCCAGAAACGCGCCGAAATCATGATTTGATTTGGCGCGCACCGCGGCATCGCGGCCGATCGGATACGGCTGATCGCGGGTGCAGAGCCCGAGAATGAGCTTGCGCAGGAATGGGCCGGACATCGGCAGATACGTGTTCTCGTCGCGGACCGTGCCGTCGCGCTCGACGCGGAAGCGGCAATCGGCCAGCTGTCGGCCAATCAGCCCGCGCGGCATCCCGCCATCCCATTGGTGCACGGCACCCGGATAGGAGATGATCTCCACCTCGCTGCCGCCCGCGCGCAAATCATCGGCGATTTGCGCGCAGCGATCCGGTCGGATGAGCTGATCCTCGGCGCCGTAAAGCATGAGGAGCGGCGCACCGGTGGTGCGGCTGTCGGCGAAGCGTGCGATGCACGGCGCGTAAAACGCGACATGGCCGGCGAAATGCAAGCCGTCCGGGGACAAAGGGTCGGCGAGCTGCGCGTAGAGCGCGTACTCCGCCGCCATCCCGCCGTAACTGAATCCGGCCAGCGCCACGCGGCGCGCGTCGATCTCCGGCCGCGTCGCCAGATAACGGAGCGCCGCATAGGCGTCGGCGACGAACATCGTCTCGGTGATGTTCAGCACGCGCTCGATGAAGCTCGTCGCAACGTCGCGGCGGCTATCGTAGGTCTCGACCAGCAACACCGCGATGCCCATGGAAGCGAGCTGCGGCCCGTATTTCGCCCGATCATAAACGATTCCAGCCGAACCGTGCAGCATGACGACGGCCGGGCTTGGGTGGCTGGGCGCCGCACCGACGGGGAGAAACAGCAGCCCGCTCACGGTTCGGGCCGGGGCGCGGCCGATATCGGCGGGCACGAACGGGTCACTGCTCTGGAACGTCACCCGCTCTTGCCGCACGCCGCGCACCGTTTCGGGATCTGGCCAAGGGTCGACGATTTGGAAGGACATGGCGGGCGCGACCCGAAGGAGGAGCAGGCAGGCGAACAGCAGAGTGCGGATCATCTAGACTCGTTTTCGGCTCACTGTGAGCAACTCTACCCCTCCGTTCGTTCCCGCGAAAGCTGGAACCCAGTCCCGCGAACGATGACGGTCTTCGTTCTGGGAGACCTGGATCCCCGCCTTCGCGGGGATGAACGAGGAATTTGCGTTTCACGTGTTCCAGCCAGCCTGAAACGAGTTTAGCCGAGCGCTTCCCGCCAGTCCGTTCCGCGTGTGACGACCTTGTCCAGATCGACCTCATCCTCGCCGGGAACGCGGATCCGCTTGAACTTCATCGGCGGCGCATCCACGGGAATGGTCGCGTCTAGGCCCATTTTCGCGCCCACGCCGCGATCGGTCGAAGGGTCGAGCTTCGATCCCTGGCTGTGCGAGACGATGACAAGGTCGCGATCCGCCTGGAACCGGGTGGAGATGGCCCATTCCACCTCTGCCGGATCGTGAATGTCGACATCGGTATCAACCACGACGGCGTGTTTGATGTCGTAATGGGCCGCGAACGCGCCGAGCAGGACGTTCTTGCCCTCGCCGCTTTGGGTTTTCTTGAGCTTCACGTAGAGATGGTAGCGCCCGACGCCGCCCAAGGAGAGATGGACGTCCTGCACGCCCGGAAAACTCCGCTGGAGCGTTGCAAGGATCGTCGCCTCCCGCGGGATGGCGCCGAGCAGAAGATGCTCGAGACCCCCGCCAACGATGGTGTGAAAGATTGGCCTGATCCGGTGCGTCACCGCGTCCACGTGCAGGACGTGCCGGTCGGCTCGTTCGCCGTAATATTGGGGAAACTCGCCGAACGGGCCTTCCGGCTCACGGGTTTGCGGCAGCAGCCGGCCTTCGATCACGATCTCGGCTTCGGCCGGAACGCGGACCTCGTTCGTCTTGCAGCGCACGACATCGAGCGGCGTTCCGCGCAGCGCGCCGGCGATCTCCAGCTCGTCATGACCGACCGGAACAATGGCCTGCGACGCGAGCAGGGTCGCGGGATCGACGCCGATGACGAGCGCCACTCCAAGCCCCTGGCCGGCCGCTTCCGCCTTTCGATAGAAATGATCCGTGTGACGCGGCAGCAGGAGAATGCCGATCCGGTCGGGGCCGCTGATCTGACAGCGATGGATCGAGACATTCTGCGCGCCGGTCTCCGGATCGCGCGCGATCGTCAGCCCGGCGGTGATGTACGGCCCGCTGTCATGCTCGTTATGCGTCGGGATGGGCAGCAATCGCAGCAGATCGATATCGGTCCGGTGAACGACCTCTTGCGCCGGACCCTCGGCCACCTCTCGCCACGGCAGCGGGTTTGCCGCCGCTTCCTGGAAGTGCCGCACGAGTCCGCTTTGCGGAACGCCGAGCGCCTCGGCCATCCAGGCCCGGCTGGAGACGAGGCCGGACACGACCGAGCCTGAGTGGCCGTCGGGATGCGGAAAGAAGCTCGCCTTCCTGCCGTCGAGCCGGTTCGCAACCGCCGCAAGCTCGTGCAGCAACCCGAGCTGTGGCCGCGCAATGGCCAGGCGGTCTGTCTGCGCGAGCCGATCAAGCCAATCCCGCAAGGTCAGAACCGCTCCCGAACTCCTCGACGATGCGGCTTCAACAACATTCTGGCCCATGAGCTCCCTCCCCGCCTCTCTTGGATATTTCAGTTGAGTCTCTAGGCGGTCCAGGCGCTCGCGCAAAATAATGATTGCTGATGTTCGGCATCATCGGGTCTGAAGCAGTATGGACCTCCGGCAGATGTCTTATTTCGTAGCCTTGTTCGAGGAAGGGAGCGTAACCCGGGCGGCGCAGCGCGTGCATGTGGTGCAACCGGCACTGAGCATGCAAATCGCCAAGCTCGAACGGGAGCTCGACCAAAAACTGTTCGAGCGGACTCCGAAGGCCATGGAACCCACCGCGGCTGCACGCACGCTCTACCGGCTGGTGCAGCCGATCCTGCGCGACCTGGCGCAGGCACGGGAGCAGATGGCCCGGCTGTCCAGCACTGTATCCGGGCGTGTGAGGATGGGGATCCTTTCTTCCCTCGCGAGCAGCGTGATCCCCAACGTGCTCGCCCGCTTCACGACGGCCTATCCCGAGGTCGAGGTTTCGATGGCGGATGGCTACAGCGCTACCTTCATCGACTGGGTTAACGGCGGCAAGCTCGACCTCGCGATCATCAACAAGCCAACGCGCAAGCTCGGCCTCCTGACGCACCACCTGATGGACGAGGAGATGGTGGTCGTGGGCGGACGCGAGACGAGTCTACCCGTCCCGATACCTGTAGCCATGCAGGACCTTCTGCGCCTCAAGCTCGTGCTCCCCTCCAAGCGACACGGACTTCGCATCGAGCTCGACCGACACCTGGAGGCCGAGGGGCTCGCGCTTGCGCCCAAGCTGGAACTGGACTCCCCGCCGGGTCTCGCGGATTTCGTGGCTCGGAGCGACTGGTTCACGGTGCTTCCGAGTCTCGCGGTCAGCCGTCGTTTGCAGGACGGCTCGCTCAAGGCCTATCGCATCGTGACGCCGCGTATCACGCGGCAGCTTGTTGCGATCCATCTCCCGCGCCAACCCATGAGTGCAGCCGCGACCCGGCTGCTGGACGTGATCGCCGAGGAACTCGCCGAAACGTCGCGACTTCTACAGACGCTCATCACTGGGCGTGATTGATCGGATCACCCAAGATTAATCGACGCCGCGACCGGGTTGCCGTAGAAGAGAGCCATAAGTGAATCGCCTCCGTCCAGGGAAGACGCACAAATCGAGGAGACGTCCGGATGACGGATTTAACCGTTCGACCCTGGATCGGAGGACACTTCCTGCTTGACCGCCGGTAATCCCCTGGTCGTCGGCATCTCCGGCGCGTCGGGTGTCATCTACGGCATCCGTTTGCTGAGCGTGTTGCGCGAGCTATCCATCGAAACGCATCTGGTGATCTCCCGCTCGGCCGAGATCACGATTGCGCATGAAACCGATCTGAAGCTTGCGGCGGTGAGGGAGCTGGCCAGTCGAACGTACGCGCAGCATGATGTCGCGGCAGCCATCTCGTCCGGCTCGTTCAAGACGCGCGGCATGATCGTCGCCCCCTGCTCGATGCGCAGCATGGCGGAGATCTCGACCGGCGTGACCTCGACCCTGTTGACGAGAGCGGCCGATGTCGTGTTGAAAGAGCGTCGCCGGTTGGTGCTCATGGTGCGGGAGACGCCGCTGCACACGGGCCATCTGCGGACCATGACGCAGCTTTCGGAAATGGGCGCGATTATCGCACCGCCAGTCCCTGCTTTCTATGCGCGCCCATCCTCTGTCAGCGACATCATCGACCAAACGGTCGGCCGTTTGCTCGACCTCTTCGACATCGACGCCGGGATCGTGCGGCGTTGGCGACAAGCTGACTAGGCGTTCCTCCTCGCTAGCTTGTGGGTGAACCCTTGCTCACCTGCGGGTCGGATGGCAGCCGCACCTCGGGCAGCGGAATGAACTCGTGCTCGTCGCGCGGCCACCTTCGCGAAGCGTCCAGCCTTCCAATCGGCTTTCGCTTGCTCGATTCTGTCACGAGAGGAGGACACGAAGTTCCAGAATATGAAGCGCGGTCCATCCATCACCGCGCCACCCAGCAACAAGAGGCGCGCGCCGTTCGGCCCCGCATGCACACTCAGACGGTCGCCGGCCCGAAATAGCAGCATATTCCCGGCTTCAAAGTGGACGCCACCAACTGCGACCGATCCCTGCACGACATAGACCCCGCGTTCCTCATGCTGCTCCGGCAGCGGGAGTGCCGCGCCCGGGGCCAGAGCGGCATCCGCGTAGAACAGCGGCCAATGCGTGGAGACCGGTGAGCGAACACCCCAACCTTCTCCAGCGATCAAGCGCAGCCGTGTTCCCGCATCCTCGATGACGGGCAAGCTCGTGCCCGGGTGGTGCACGAAATCCGCCGCGGTCTCCTCCATCGCTTTGGGGAGCGCGACCCAGGACTGAATGCCGAACAGGCGGTTGCTGTGCGTACGCAACGCCGGGGTCGGTACGTTCCGAATGCGCGATGCCGCGCCCGGCTGTCATCCAGTTCACGTCGCCTGGAACAATGGGCTGTTCGGAGCCCAGACTATCCCGATGCAGGATCGAGCCGTCGAATAGATACGTGACGGTTGCCAAGCCGATATGCGGATGGGGACGAACATCCAGACCCTTGCCCGCCAGGAACTCGCCCGGCCCCATCTGGTCGAAGAAGATGAAAGGGCCGACCATTTGACGTTCTTTCGCAGGCAGGGCACGGCGGACCTCAAGGCCGCCCACGTCGTGCGCGCGCGGCACGATCACGAGCTCGACGCCACTGGGCGCCGCGGGGCACTCCGGATCGGCATCTGGCAGCCAGCTCATGGTTGCTCCTCCGAGTTCGATTCAGCTCGCCAGCTTGGGGTGAAGCTCGTCAAGTCTTGTGCCCGAGCAGGACGACACCGGTGGAAGCCGCGGCATCCCGTAGATGAGCAGGCCGTTCGCGATCTCGAGGTACCAGTCAGCGAACAGCCAGGGGAACACAAACGAGGCATCGAGAACGCAGGCACTCACACTCGCATCACCGGCGGCCGTCCCGGATTAGCGCCGCAGGGTCGAGACCGTTCAGCTCCTTGCCTGCCCGGAACGCGCGCATGCGTGCGACAATGGGGGGAGCGGACTGCTGCTGATGCTGGTCTGTGCTCCTCAGAGACATACCGCGCGCGCTGAGAAAGGTTTGGAGCTCGGCACCCGTGGCGAACCCGAGCAGGTCCCGTAGTTCAGGAATGTTCAGCCGGCCAGCTCGGTACTCTTCGGCCGCGAAGGCTTCGAGCGCCCGGCGTGCGAGCACTTCACCGGAGCCGAGGCGGCGTGCCAGCTCATCAGGGATGGGGAGAGTTACGTTCATGCCGAAACCTTAGCGCGCCTGCTCAGATGGCGCCACCATCGCGTATCCCGCCGCCGCGTTGATCCGCGCCAGCACCTCCTCCCGCCCGAGCGCGGCGAGCGTCGCGTCGATGCCCGGACTTACCGTACTCCCGGTCAGCGCGGCGCGGAGCGGTTGCGCGACTTGGCCCAGTTTGCGGCCGGTGCGTTCGGCATAGGCGCGTAACGCCGCGTCCAAGGACGGTGCGGAAAAATCTGTTTCCGCCAGCGCCGCCGCGAGTTCGTGCAACATCCGCCGGTTTTCTTCCGTCAGCAGCGCCGCCGCTTTCGGCTCGAAAGCAAACGGCACAGTACGAGCGAGGAACGCCGAACTGTCCGCGAGCTCCACCAGCGTCTTCGCGCGATCCTTGAGGCCCGGCATCAACGTCCGGATGCGCGCCACCACCACATCACTCACCGACAGATCTGCCCGCCCGCGCAGCCGTTCCACCACTTCGCGGGTCAGCCGCTCGTCATCCGCCTGGCGCAGATAGATACCGTTGAGGTGCGTGAGCTTCGCATAGTCCATCCGGCTCGGCGCGCGGCCGACATCGCGGATGTCGAACAGCCGGATCGCCTCGTCGCGATCGATCACCTCGACATCGCCGTGGCCCCAGCCGAGACGAAGCAGGTAGTTGCATAGCGCCTCGGGCAGGAATCCCTGTTCGCGGAATTCGAGCGCGCTCACCGCGCCGTGCCGCTTCGACAGCTTCGCCCCATCGGCGCCATGGATCAGCGGGACATGCGCGAAAGCGGGCGGCTCCCAGCCCATCGCGCGATAGATTTGCACCTGGCGGAAGGTGTTGGTGAGGTGATCGTCGCCGCGAATGACATGGGTGATGCCCATGTCGTGGTCGTCCACCACGACCGCGTGCAGATAAGTCGGCGTCCCGTCGCTGCGCAGGATGATCATGTCATCCAGCTCGCTGTTCGCCACGCGAACCGTGCCCTGGACCAGATCCTCGACCACGGTCTCGCCCTCGCGCGGCGCACGCAGCCGGATCGCGGGCTTCACCCCGGGCGGCGCCTCGGCGGGGTCGCGGTCGCGCCAGCGCCCGTCGTAGCGCGGCGGCTTCCCCTCCATCCGCGCCTGCTCACGCATGGCGGCCAGTTCTTCCGGGGTGTCGTAGGCGCGATAGGCGTGCCCGCTCGCGAGCATCGCTTGCGCCACCTCGGCGTGCCTGCCGGCGCGGGCGGACTGGAACACCGGCGGACGATCGGGCGATAGGCCGAGCCACTCCAAGGCATCCAGGATGATCGCTGTGTTCTCGGCGGTGCTGCGCTCGCGGTCGGTGTCCTCGATACGCAGCAGGTACTCCCCCCCGTGGTGTCGGCTGAACAGGAAGTTGAACAGGGCGGTGCGCGCGCCGCCGATGTGCAGGAGCCCGGTAGGGCTGGGAGCGAAACGGGTGCGAACGGTCATCGGCGCGCTCTAGCACGACCCCTCTGGCGTGTAGAGCCGTGCTTGCGTTATTGTGCTACCGGGGGTTGCACAATGAGCCAGGCCATTGCCGCATCAGGAGAGGTATGGACGGCTGAACGGCCCTGGTGGGCCGATCTGCTGCTCCTCGAACGCACCCGGCTCCCGCTCTGGCTGCCGGTGTTCATGGGCGTGGGCGTCATCACGTATTTCGCGCTCCGAAGCGAGCCCTGGTGGTGGCTGGGCGGGGCAGCCACGGCGGCTTGCCTCCCATGCGCGCTCCTTGCAAAGCCTTGGCCGATGCTGCGCGCGGCTTCTCTTCCCTTCCTGGCCGCCGCCGCCGGCTTTGCCTCGGCCCAGTTCGCGACGGCCAGGGCTCCGGCTCTGGAGATGCTGCCGAAAACCGCCGTGGTTCTGAGCGGCACGGTCCGGGGCGTGGAACTGCTGCCAGTCGGGCGGCGCATCTCGATCGAGGGCGTGCGGCTCGACGAGGCCGGGGCTCCGCTCGCCCGCTGGGTGCGGGTGCGGCTCCGCAACGAGGACCCGGCGCTGGTCGAAACGGGCGATAGGGTCCGCGTGCGGGCACTGATCCGGGCGCCCTCGCCGCCTGCCTATCCGGGTGCCTGGGATCTGCAACGGGATGCCTTCTTTTCCGGCCTCGGCGGATCGGGTTTCGCACTCGGCCGAATCGAGCGGCTGGAGCAAATGCCGCCGGGCCGGTTCGGCGCCTGGGTCCAGTGGCTCCGGGGCGCGATCGACGCGCGCATCTCGGCCGCCTTGCCGGGACCCGCCGGGGCCGTGTCGGCGACCTTGATGACGGGGCTGACCGCCGGCATCCCCCAGGTAGACCGCGCGGCGTTCCGCGATTCCGGTCTCGCCCATCTGCTCGCGGTCGCCGGGCTGCATATCGGTATCGTCATGGGCTTCATCATGGGCGGGACGCGCCGGGTGCTGGCCTTCTCCGAATACGCCTCGCTCCATTGGCCGACCAAGCAGATCGCGGCGCTGACGGCGCTGGCGGCGGGCGCGGCCTACATGGTGCTGACCGGGATGCACGTGCCGATCATCCGCAGCTTTGCGATGGCCTCCCTGTTCACGCTCGGCGTGCTCGCGGGCCGCCGCGGCATCTCGCTCCGCGGACTCGCGCTCGCCGCCGTCGTGCTGATGCTGGCCGAGCCGCAAGAGGTGGTCGGCGTCAGCTTCCAGATGAGCTTCTCCGCCGTGCTGGCGCTCATCGCGGGATACGAGGTGTTGCGCCCGCATCTCCGCGCCATCCACGGCCACGGTCAGTGGCATCGGCGCTTCCTGCACCACCTGACCACGCTCGCATTGACCAGCCTGCTGGCGGGCACCGCGTCCGCCCCGTTCGGGGCTTATCATTTCGGCCACATCCAGCTCTATTTCATCCTCGCCAACATGGCGGCCGTGCCCCTGACGGCGATCTGGGTCATGCCGCTCGGTCTCCTCTCGCTGCCGCTGATGCCGCTCGGGCTCGAGCAATTGACGCTCACGCCGATGGGGTGGGGCGTCGAAGCGATCCTCTGGATCGCGCGGGCGACCTCGGCCTTGCCGGCGGCCACGCTCGACGTGCCGCACATGCCGGCCTGGGGCCTCGCTCTGACGAGTATCGGCATCGCTTGGCTCGGGATCTGGCGCACCCCGCTTCGGCTCGCCGGGTTGCCGCTGCTCGCGGTCGGACTAGTTTCCCCGCTGATGATCCGGCCGCCGGACATTCTGGTCTCGGCCGATGCGCGGCTGATCGGGTTGCGGACGGCCGAGGGGATGTTCGTGCAGCAGCTCCAGGGGGCCGACAAGTTCACGCTCGAATCCTGGGAGCAATACTGGGCCGTCGGCAAACCGGCTCCGCTGGAGGCGGCCGGCGACGCCGTCAAATGCACGGACATCGCGTGTTTGTTACGGCCGCGTGCCGACGCGGAAGCCGCGCTGCTGGTCCGGCGCGTGGAGCCTCTGCCGTGGTGCCGGGAGGCGGCGGTCATTCTCGCGACGGAGCCGGCCCGAGGGCTTTGCCCGCGCCCTTGGCCCCGGCTCGTCGACCGCTTCACCGTGTGGCGGCAAGGGTCACAGGCCATCTGGCTCGACCCGGACGGCGTGGTAATTCTCTCGGACAGGATGGAACGGGGCGCCCGGCCCTGGGTGCCCGTGCCGGTGCCTCGGAGCCAGCAGGAACCGGGCGCGCGAATGCCGGTCGCATCCGACGCGTCGAAAGGGAGGGAAAGGCCACGCCCGCGTCCTGCGCCGGAGGTCAGCCGATCAGAGCCTGCAGATTAGGACTTACCCCGATTGCGCGCGCTGCCCGCGCTTTGGGCTGACTGTAGGCGGCCCTGTGACCGCTCCGTTCGTTCCCGCGCAAGCGGGAACCCAGTCTTGCAGAGCAACGCCAGCCTTGTGCGCGACTGGATCCTCGCTTTCGCGAGGATGAATGGAATTGGCGTGCGCGTTTCAAGTCACCCCGAGACGGGCTAGTGTCAAATCTGGCCTGGATGGTCCCCGACCAATGATGCCGGCCCCGCTACTGAGAGGGTCCCGTCGACCCATTGCGGACACCCCGAGAAGAAGAATCAAGACCTTAGACCAAGGAGCATACCTATGGCGGAAGCTGGAGCGGTCCGTAAGCCGATAGTCGTCCGGCCCGAGCAGGGTCGCGTCTACGCGATGGGCCGGATGCGTGCGATCTTCAAGGCTGACCGCGACGAAACGGCTGGTCGCTACTCGATATCGGAATGGTGGCTTGAGCCTCGCACTCGGGGACCGGAGGTGCATGCGCACCCCGAGGACCACGTGTTCTACGTCATTGCTGGAACCTTGAGCCTGCGCGTCAACGATGACTGGTCGCACGTGACGAGGGGAACTTACGTGGTAATTCCAGGAGGAACGCCTCACACCTTTGAGAATCAAGGATCGGTTTCCTCAGGTTTTATATCTTTCAATTCGCCGGGTGGATTTGAAGCGAGAATGACGGATATCGCTCCCGCACTCGCAGCCGCGGACCTTCAAATGTAGCAAGTGGGTGAGTTGATAACGGCTACTTCGCCGCCGCCATGCATTTGCGGATCTCTTCGGCGGCGGCGTCCCGGTCGGCCCAGCCCGTCACCTTCACCCATTTGTCCTTTTCGAGATCCTTGTACCGCTCGAAGAAGTGCCCGATCGCGTCGCGGGTGATCTCAGGCAGATCGCCGATCGTGTGAATGGTGCTGAACTGCGGATGCACCTTGTCGTGCGGCACGCAGATGATCTTCTCGTCGTGCCCCGCCTCGTCCTCCATCATCAACATGCCGATCGGGCGGGCGCGGATCACCGCGCCGGGCACGACCTGGGCGGGGGTCAGCACCAGCGCATCCGCCGGGTCCCCATCCGCCGCGAGCGTGCCTGGGATGAATCCGTAGGCGGCCGGATAGGCCGTCGGCGTGAACAGGAAGCGGTCCACGAACACCGCGCCGGAGGTCTTGTCGACCTCGTATTTGACCGATGAGCCCTGCGGGATCTCGACCACGACGTTGATGTCGAGCGGCGGCGCCTTGCCGGTCGAGATCTTCGAGACATCCATGCTGCGTCCTCCCTGGGCCGTGCGAAGTTGCCGGAAATCCCGCGTGAAAGAAAACGGCCCCGGGCGGGGAGGACGCCCGGAGCCGCTTCGGTCCGCCCGGTCAGGCCCTCAGCGCAGCCAGCCGGCGAGGATCGCGAGCATGAGCAGCGCGACGATGTTGGTGATCTTGATCATCGGGTTCACCGCCGGGCCGGCGGTGTCCTTGTACGGGTCGCCCACGGTATCGCCGGTCACGGCCGCCTTGTGGGCCTCGGAACCCTTGCCGCCGTGATGGCCCTCCTCGATGTACTTCTTGGCGTTGTCCCACGCGCCGCCGCCCGAGGTCATCGAGATCGCGACGAACAGGCCGGTGACGATCGTGCCGAGCAGCATCGCGCCGAGCGCCGCGAACGCCGCCTCGCGCCCCGCGATGATGTCGATCACGATCCACAGCACGATTGGCGCCAGCACCGGCAAGAGCGAGGGCGCGATCATCTCGCGGATCGCCGCCCGGGTCAGCATGTCGACGGCCCGGCCGTATTCCGGTTTGGCGGTGCCCTCCATGATCCCTGGTATTTCCCGGAACTGCCGACGCACCTCCACGACGACCGCACCCGCGGCCCGGCCCACGGCGGTCATGCCGAGCGCACCGAAGAGATATGGGAGGAGGCCGCCGATGAAGAGGCCGATCACCACGAAGGGGTTCTGCAACTCGAACCGCACGGTCAGACCCGGAAAGTAGTGCCCGAGATCCTGCGTGTAGGCGGCGAACAGCACCAGCGCGGCGAGGCCGGCCGAGCCGATCGCATACCCTTTCGTCACCGCCTTCGTGGTATTGCCGACTGCATCGAGCGCGTCCGTCGTCGTGCGCACCTCGCGCGGCAGGTCGGCCATCTCGGCGATGCCGCCGGCGTTGTCCGTGACGGGGCCGTACGCATCCAGCGCCACGATCATTCCGGCCAGCGCCAGCATCGTCGTCGCCGCCACCGCGATGCCGAACAGCCCCGCGATCAGGTAGGAGACGATGATGCCGACGCAGATCACCACGACCGGCAGCGCCGTCGCCTCCATCGACACGGCGAGGCCCTGGATCACGTTGGTGCCGTGGCCCGTCGTCGAGCTCTGCGCGATGCTGCGCACCGGGCGATACTCGGTCGAAGTGTAGTATTCGGTGATGTAGACGATGAAGCCCGTCACCAGGAGCCCCACGATCGCGCACAGGAACAGGTCGAACCCGTTCACCGAGACGAGCGCCGAGCCGGCCACCAGCGGGATGGGCGTGGCGAAGCCGACGAACAGACCGATGATGATGGCGATGCCGACGACGGACAGCGCGCCCGTGACGATCAGGCCCTTGTAGAGCGCTTTCATGATCCCGTTGTCGGGGCCGAGCCGGACGAAGTAGGTGCCGGCCACCGAGGTCGCGATGCAGATCGCGCCGATGCCGAGCGGCAGCATCATCACCCAGTCGCGCGCGGGCGGGGCGAAGAAGATGGCGGCCAGCAGCATGGTCGCGACGATGGTGACGGCGTAGGTCTCGAACAAATCGGCCGCCATCCCGGCGCAGTCGCCGACGTTGTCGCCCACGTTGTCGGCGATCACGGCCGGGTTGCGGGGGTCGTCCTCGGGAATGCCGGCCTCCACCTTGCCGACCAGATCGGCGCCCACGTCGGCGCCTTTGGTGAAGATGCCGCCGCCGAGGCGCGCGAAGATCGAGATCAGCGAAGCGCCGAAACTCAACGCCACCATCGCTTCCATGACCGGGCGAAGCTCGTCGCCGGTCATCGTGGCGCGAAGTATGAAATAGTACACGGAGACACCCAGCAATCCGAGCCCGACCACCAGCAGCCCGGTGATCGCGCCCGATTTGAAAGCGATGTCCAGGCCCTCGGCGAGGCCATTCCGGGATGCCTGCGCCGTTCGAACATTGGCGCGCACGGAAACGTTCATTCCGACATAGCCCGCCGCCGCGGACAGTACGGCCCCGATCAGAAAGCCGACGGCCACCCGGACGCCGAGGGTGAGGCCGAGCAGGATCAGGATGACGATCCCGACCAGACCGATCGTCGTGTATTGCCGGTTGAGATAGGCCCGTGCGCCTTCCTGGACCGCGCCCGAGATCTCCTGCATTCGCACGGTCCCGGCGTCGGCGGCCATGACCTGCCTGCTGGTAATGAAACCGTAGACCAACGCCAGCAAGCCGCAGGCGATGACCAGAATATAAGCCAAGCTCATCCGGAAATTTCCCTCATCGCAGCCATAAGGAGGCCCGCGTCAATGCGGACGCGCGACGGAGTGGGCGCATACCGGGGAGACCGCGTGCCAGCGAGTGGCGCGTCGTATGCCAGAAGGGTGCACGGCAGGCAAACCGGCCGGATGAAAGCCGGATCGCACCCGGAGTAACCGGGCGTTTACGCGACTCGCCTTGATATGGCGTCAGCCAAAGGAACGGCCCAGCCATGCCCGAGATCGACGCCCTCCCTCCCCTGCGCGCGCTGCGCGCTTCCCAACCCGCCGCCGATCCCCTGCGTGGCGCGCTGATCGAGAGCCGGCAACGCTGGCGCGACCTCGTGACGATGGCCGCCGACCTCGCCTTCGAGACCGACGCCTGGGGCCGGTTCTCTTTTCTGGCGCCGGACGCCGTGCTCGGCTGGTCCGCTTCCACCCTGCTCGGCCAGCCGGCCGAGCTGCTGCTCGCCGATCCCGCCAACGGATACAATCCGTTCCGCCCCGTCGCGCCGATCCAGCGCCGGCGCGCCTGGCTCAAGCGGCCGGACGGAGCGGTTTCCTGCCTCGCTTTCGCGGCGGCGCCGTTGCTGGACGCACAAGGCCGCGTCGTGGGCGCCCGCGGCGCGGCGATGGACGTGACCGAACAGGACCGGCGGGAGGCGCAGGTTTCCGCGGCGCTGAGGCGCGGCGAGGTGATCGAGCACATCCTCTGGCGCATGCGCCAGGAG
Organism: uncultured Alphaproteobacteria bacterium; assembly: GCA_963808965.1. GTDB lineage: Bacteria > Pseudomonadota > Alphaproteobacteria > Acetobacterales > Acetobacteraceae > CAWEHU01. The sequence continues at coordinate 35,821 of CAWEHU010000022.1, read as the reverse complement.
GTGATGGCGCCCAAGATGATGGCAGCCGTGCTGGATGCTCTGCTGAATGCGCTGGGCGCCGAGGGCGCGGCCGTGATCGACGTGCTCGGGGCTGGCTCGGGCCCGAAGCTTTTGCACCAGGGCGGCGGCGGCGCCTCCGCCGTGCTCGGGACCGCGCTCTCGCTGTTGCAGGCCAACGCCGAGACCCCGGCGCAGGAGAACGCCGCCAATGGCCGGCCGGTGCTGGTCTGCCCCTGTCAAACGCGCTTCGGCGAGCATATCGGGCTCGGAATATGGCGGACCCCCGGCTCGCGTGCGTGGGATACCGACGACCAGATTCTGGCGGCCTCGGCCGCCACCATCGTACGCATGGTGCTGGAGCACGAGGCGATCCAGCGGGAGATGGCGAAGCAGGCCCGGACCGACCCGCTCACCGGTCTCCTGAACCGGCGCGCCTTCCTCGAGGAGATGGCCCGCCACATCGACCGGCTCGAGCGCGAGGGACTGCCCGGCACGCTCATGTTCGCCGACCTCGATAACTTCAAGCCGCTGAACGATCGCCTCGGCCACGACGCGGGCGACGAGGCGCTGCGGCAAGTCGCGAAGCTTCTCCGCGAGACCGTCCGCCCGACCGACCTCGTGGCCCGGCTCGGCGGCGACGAGTTCGCGGTATGGCTGAACGGCGCGGATCACCTGACCACGGCCGAGCGCGCGGAGATGCTGCGGGTGCAGACCCCGCGCACGCTCGACAAGGTCACCGGCGGGCAAGGCCCCGCCCTCGGCATGTCCATCGGCATCGCGACGCGCACGGCCGGCCGCGGAGAGGACATCGATTCGCTGATCCGCCGCGCCGACCAGGCGATGTACGAAGTGAAGCGCAACGGACGCGGCCACTGGCGGGTCTCCCACGAGAGCGGCGAATGAGTATCGGCGTCACCGACCGCAGACTGGACGAGGCCACGCGCGTGAAGTTGGCCGCGAGCAGCCGCACAGCCCCGGACGCGCTCTGCGTTCTCGCCGAAGATCCGTCCGTGACCGTACGGGCCGCGGTGGCGATGAACGCCGCCTGTCCGGTGCATGCCGACGAGGTTCTGGCGCAGGATGGCGACGAGCGGGTGCGCATGCTGCTCGCCCGCAAGCTGGCATCCTTCGTTCCCGCTCTCGGCGAAGCGGAGCAGGTTCGGCTGCGGGAGCAGGCCATCCGGCTCCTGGCCGGCCTGGTCGAGGACGAGGCGATCCGCGTGCGCGCCGCCATCGCCGATGTCGTGAAGGAAATGCCCGAAGCACCGAAGCCGCTGATACTGCGGCTCGCCCGCGATGCGGCGGTCACGGTCAGCGAGCCGGTGATCCGGCTTTCGCCGCTGCTGACGCCGGAAGACCTGCTCACGCTGCTGTCTTCCCCTCCCGCGCCCGAGACCGTCACGGCCATCGCGCGCCGGCCGCATCTGACCGAGGCCGTGTCGGACGCCGTGGTCGCGACCGCCGATACCGCGGCCATTCGCTCCTTGCTCGCCAACGGCTCGGCCGCGATTCGCGAAGCAACGCTTGATTCCCTGATCGTTCAGTCGGCGCAGCACGCCGATTGGCACGAACCGCTCGTGCGCCGGCCGGCGCTACCTGCTCACGCCGCGCGCGCCTTGTCCGAGATCGTGGCGACACAGCTTCTGGACGTCCTCGCCCGGCGCGGCGACCTCGATCCGGCGCTGATCGAGGAGCTGCGGCGGAAGCTGACCGAGCGGCTGTCGCGCGAGCAGGGGCAGGCGGGCGCCCAGCCGAAGCTGACGACCGAGCGAGCGATCGCCGAGGCCCAGGCGCTCGCGGCGGATGGGCGGCTGACCGAGGACGCCCTGCTGAAAGCGGCCCAGCGCGGCGAGGCGAGGCTCGCCTCCGCCCTGCTCGCGACGGCCTCGGGGATGCCGCTTGCGGTTGTGGAGCGCGCCGCCGCGCTCCGCAGCGCGAAGGGGCTTATCAGCCTGTGCTGGAAGGCCGGATTCAGCATGCGAGTGGCCGGTCCGCTCCAGGCGCTACTCGCCCGCATTCCGCCGAGCGCGGCGTTGGCCGCGGGGCCGGGCGGCAATTTTCCCTTGGCACCCGCGGAGATGCGCTGGCAACTCGAGTTCCTCGGCCGGATGGGAGGGTGACGGTTCGCACCGTCCGGCGACACGGTATCCAGTTCACGGCCGTACGCGCTAGCGAAGGGCCGTCCGGAACCCCGGCTTGTCCACCGTCTCCGTGATCGCCCTGTCCAGGACGGCGTTCGCTACCCGCGTCAGGGCGGCGGGCGAGCCGAAAACATCGTTGTCCACGGCAAGGTAGTTGTCGCCGCGGCTTTCGGCGTAAGTGCGCGTGCTGTAGACCTCGCGCCCGGTCGCGCGATCGACCAGCCGGACCACCATATCCGCTTCGCCCTGCCGTTCCGCGTCCTGCTCGGCGTTGAGTTGCAGGAGCATCACATCGAGATCGTACCGGCCGGCGGGCGGAGGGCGCCATCTCGCCGCGCGCCGCGAGCGCCCGCCGGAACGCCGCGGCGACGGCTTCCGCTACCGGCATGGGCGAGCGCAGCGTCTTCAGCGGCTTGCCGTTCATCCCCATGACCGCGCCCACATAGCGGTCGGGTACGTCGCGGGCGTCGATCACCACCACCTGGGCGATCTCGGGAAGCGGCACGACGGCGGCCTGCGGTCGTTGTTCATACGTCAGCTCTGCGGGCGCGACGCAGCCGGCACAGCCGCACAGCAGCCCCAATGCGAGAATGCGCCTCGGCAGATCGCCCTCCCTTTTCACAGACGCACGGCGAGCATGTCCCCGGTCCTCGCGCTGTGCAACGCTGGCGCTGGATAGACAACCGCGACGGAAGGAGACGCCCCATGAAGCTACCTGTTCCCGGATACCCGATCTCGCGGGACGCCGTGTCGGACTGGTTCCGGCGCGAGCATGGGCGGGAGCCGACCGCGCTCGAGGTTGGCGAGATCCTGCTGAAAATGACCGAGCGGGACTCGACGCCTCCGATGACAATGCCGGGTCCCAAATCCGAGCCCCCCGCAGCCGGGTAGATCGCCGGACCGCGTTGCGCCGGGGTTCGGCCGGGTCTACCTCCTTGCTCACCGGCAAACGCCTCGCCGGCACATTCGGGAGCACGGCCATGAAGATCTCCATCCTCGGCGGCGGTGGCTTCATCGGGCGGAAAATCGCGGCGCGGCTTGCGCGCGATGGTGCGCTCGCCGGCAAGGAAGTGACCGGACTCGTCCTGTTCGACATGGCCGAGCCGCCGCGCCCGCACGCCTCCTTCCCGGTCACGGCGGTAGCCGGGGATCTCGCGGACCTGCCTCCCGAGGCGATCCCGCCCGATACGGAGATCGTCTTCCATCTGGCGGCCGTGGTCAGCGCGCAGGCCGAGTTGGATTACGAGCTGGGACGCCGGGTCAACCTGCGCGGGACCGACGCGGTGATCGACGCCTGCCGCAAGCTCGCGCGCCCGCCGCGTGTGGTTTTTACCAGCAGCGTCGCGAGCTTCAGCGGCGGCCAGAAGGCGGTGCTGGGGGATGACGCGCGGCAAATTCCGGCCAACACCTACGGCGCGCAGAAAGCGGCCGCCGAGCTGATCCTCGCCGATGCCAGCCGCCGGCACTTCCTCGACGTGGTCTCGATCCGGCTTCCGACCGTGATCGTGCGGCCGGGGCGGCCGAACAAGGCCGCCAGCAGCTTCGTCTCCGCCATCGTCCGCGAGCCGCTGCTCGGCCTTCCCGCCGAACTGCCGGTTCCGGACGATTTCGCGGTCTGGGTGTGCAGCCCGCGGCGCGCCGTGGACTGGCTGTTGCACGCGGCTACCATGAACACCCGGCCCATGGGTCTCGACCGCAGCGTCAATCCGCCGGGGATGAGCGTCACCGTTGCCCACATGCTGCAAGCGCTCGATGAGGTGAAACCCGGCGCTTCTTCGCTGGTCCAGCGCGTGGAGGACCAGGCGATCTACGAAATCGTCAGCGGCTGGCCCGCCGCGTTTCAGCCGGTCCATGCGCGCACGCTCGGGTTTGCGGCGCATGAGCCGCTCGTCGACGTGATCCGCGCCTTCGTGGAAGACGATCTGGAGGCGACGCGCGCCGAGCGCAGACTGAGCGCTTAGCTGGGCTGCATTCTCTCTGCATGAGAGCTGGAGCGACATAAATTCCGGCGACGGCCGGCTCGGGCAGCATAGTGTCGTTCCGGTTGTTCCTTTGCGACCGGCTGTGGCCTGAATTACAGGCAGCCGGCTCTTCCCCGACTAGGGTCGCCGCGCGACGGAAAGGCCGTTGTGACTCAGAAAGGAAGACTCATGTCGGGACATTCGTCCACATCAAGCGGAGCCGATCCCGGGAGCGGAAGCCAGCAAGTCGGCGGCGAGCAGGAAATTTTCATCCGGCTCGGGGGTAAGCCGGCCGACCTCGACCAGGCTACCAAAATTGTTCAAGCGCTGGGGGGACGGCTATTACACGCTTTCCCGCCGAAGTTCCTGGTTGTCATGCTGCCCCAAGCCGCGCTCGCACGACTCAAATCAGGCGGGCCGATCCGTAGCGTGCATACCGGCCGCATCGACCTTACCGGGGCCGACCACGACTTGGCGCTCGCCGGAGCTGCCTGGAACAATCACATCGATCCGCAGCGACGCGTTCGCCAGCTGGCCGACCCGCATCGCGGCAAACCGTGGGACGAGCCGGGACACCAGCCGCCGAACCCACCCCACATCCAGAAGCTCTTCCGCGAACAGGAGCAGGAGTTCCGGCGCATTCAGGGCTTGCAGCAGAGCCCGGCCGTGGAAGGCGCTCCGAATTACGGCATCCCGGTCCTGTCCGGCCGGATCGCGGTTGGCGTCGTCTGGGTGGACAGCACGGTGAACGACTTCATCATCACCGACCAGGAGAAGAGCAAAACCCTGAACGAGACCACGACCGGTCTCAACTGGCTTGGCGGGCTTGAGCCGTCTGCCGGCGTGCAGTGGTTCTACGACTTCAAGCGGCCGAAGATCTCGCTCCCATCAAGCTCATTCACCGCTCAGAACCAGAATAGCTGGGAGGATCTCTGGCGCAATGCCGCTCTGAGCGCGATGGGCTACTCGGGCGACCTCAACGGGCTCAACAGCTACATCAACGATATCAAGGGCCGGAACAACGCCGCGTGGGCTTACGCGGTGTTCATCACGAAGTACCCGAAGACTTGGTTCGCCTATACCTGGGGCAATCACGTCGTCATGGATTTCGGGGTGGACGGCTGGGGGATCGACAACTTCCACATCGTCGTGGCGCACGAAACGGGCCACATCTTCGGCTGTCCCGATGAGTATTCGTCAGCGAATTGCACCTGCACCTCGCTGTTCGGCCGCTATCAGATTCCGAACGGCAACTGCGAGAGCTGCGCCGCTCACTTCGTGCCGTGCCTCATGAGCCACAATACCCAGGCAGTGTGCGACTATACCCGAGGCCATCTCGGCTGGAACGAGGTGGCGGTGCGGACGGAAGGCGAGACGGGTACTGAAGGGAACCTGGACCTTCGACCTCGACAACGGCGTACAGGGCCCGCCGACAGGAGACGATATCTGGTGGGAGCAGGTGGACGGCACAACCCGATTCCTCGTGCCTCGCGGCGGGGCGTCGCTCTGCCATTTGGGGCACCCAGACTTCGATGCTGTCTCCCGCGAGACTCTTCACGCGGCAGCCTTCAGTTCGTCCCCAATCAACGGCAGCAACAACGGGGCGAACCAGCTTACGCCCGGCGCTGTCATCGCCGTGCGGACAGGAGACGGCCGCTATGCTAAGATGCGCGTCAACTCCTACGGCTACAACCTCGACGTGAATTGGGTCACATACGCTGCCTAGACTTGCCGGCCAGCGGCAGCTCGCCCGGGACCCCCGGGCGAGCTCACCCGCGCCGGGAACCCGCGACGCTGTCGCGACGCGCCGATAAACCATTCCTTTACCGCGATTTTAGACGATCGCGCGCTGTGGGCGGTTGATCCAACCGTCCGCAAGTTCCATGAATCGCGGCGGGAGCCCGAAGGACTCGGCGGCGGACAATCCGGGTCCATCCTTCTGACGCCGCTGCTTCGGTCTGGACGTCGCGCATGTTGAGTTCTTCCGGCGATTCGACTCTGGCGGGCGCTGCTTCGGCGCCCCGACCGATGCCCCGCGCGACCTCGGGCCGGCATCGACGCGCTCTGGGCGCGGCCGTGCTGCACGCGCCGCAAACCCTCCGCGCGCTGGTTCGCACCGACGAAATCTGGCTTGTGGGCCTCGCCGCGATCGTAGGCTGCGCGGCCGGCTTGCTGGTCGCCGGGATGACCATCAGCACGCAGCACATCCATGAACTGCTGTTCGCCCTCAAGCCCGGCCAACGCCTGTCCGGTCTCGTGAAAACCGAACTCGACCCGGTGCGTGTGGTGCTGGTGCCCAGCTTGGGCGGGCTCCTGCTCGGATTGCTCGGGATCGGGATCGCGCGCTGGTGGCCACGCCGCGCGGTGGACCCGATCGAGGCGAACGCGCTCTACGGCGGCCAGATGTCGCTCAATGACAGCCTCATCGTCGTGCTTCAAACGATGATCTCGAATGGCGTCGGCGCCTCGGTCGGGCTGGAAGCCGGCTACACGCAGATCGGCTCGGCCTGCGGCTCCCGCCTCGGGCGCGGCTTTCGCGTGCGGCGCAACGATCTCAGGCTGCTGGTCGGCTGCGGTGCGGCCGGCGCGATCGCCGCCGCGTTCCAGGCCCCGCTGACCGGCTCCTTCTACGCCTATGAATTGGTGATCGGGACCTACACACTCGGAACGCTCGCGCCCGTCGTGGTTTCCGCGCTCGTTGCCGTATCGGTGACGAACGCGCTGCACGGGGCGCCCGGCGGGCTCGCCTTGCAGGTCCCGAGCAGCATCGAGGGCGTGGACTACATCGCGATCATGGCGCTCGGCGTCGTCTGCGCGCTCGTCGGCATCGCCATCATGTGGGGGGTGACGAGGACCGAGGATCTGTTCCGGCGCAGCCGCGTTCCGGTCTGGCTGCGCCCCGCGATCGGCGGCCTCGTCATCGGAACAATGGCGCTGGTCACGCCCTCGGTGATGTCGTCCGGGCACGCGGCCCTGGCGGTCGGGATCGACTTACCCTACACGCTCACCTGGGTGGCGACGCTGATCGCGCTGAAGTCGGTCGCATCGGCAGTATCGATCGGCTCGGGGTTTCGTGGCGGCCTGTTCTTCGCCTCGCTGTTCCTGGGGGCGATGGTCGGGAAGCTATTCGCGGGATTGCTCGCGATGGTCACGACGACGCACGCCATTCCTCCCGTCGTCTGCGCCATCGTGGGCATGAGCGGCATGGCGGTCGCGATCGTCGGCGGCCCGCTCACGATGGGGTTCCTCGCGCTAGAGGAAACCGGCAGCCTGCCCATGACGATCGCGGTGCTGGCAGCCTGCGTCATTTCGGCGCTCACGGTGCGGCGGACGTTCGGCTACTCCTTCGCGACCTGGCGATTCCATCTGCGCGGCGAGAGCATCCGGAGTGCGGTCGATATCGGCTGGATGCGCAATCTGACGGTCGGGCGCATGATGCGGCGCGAGGTACGCACGGCCCGCGCCGACACGCCGCTCACCGCTTTCCGCCGCGACTTCCCGCTCGGCGCGACGCAACGTGTCGTGGCGGTGGACGAGAACGATCGCTATGCCGGAATTGTGGTGCTCGCGGAGGCGCATGCCGATACCGGGGAAGCGTCCCGCATCGCCGATATCGTCCACTACAAGGATGCGGCACTGCTCCCGCAGATGACGATTAAGGAGGCGGTGGCGATGTTCGAGAATGCCGAGAGCGATGCGCTCGCCGTCGTGGACGGCGCGGAGAGCAAGCGCGTCATCGGGCTGCTGACCGAGCAATACGCGCTACGCCGCTACAGCGACGAACTGGACCGGCGGCGGCGGGAGCTGTCGGGCGAGTAGCGTTGTGGCTTGGTTGAAGCTTGGTTCAGGCTTTACGCGGGGCTTTCGGCGCGTCAGGCGGGCGTCGTCCCAGAAGCGATTTTTCTGGAGCACAAGCACAATTCGCGCGCTGCATGCTCTGAACCAGGCTATTAGCGTATTCGGTCAAGCGTTAGATTGGGCGTCAGTTCCAGATCAAAGTTCCATGGGCTATCTTCGGCAGCCAACCGCGGATCAAGATACGTCCCGCCGTCACGGTCGGTGTCGAATAGATTTACATGGAGAAATATACCGCTTGGAAAGAATGCGTTGCCAGGGAGCCGACGCCTTCGATGTAGCGCCAACAAACAACTTTCGTCCCTCGCCAGCGCGCCTTGGACTCTGGACATGGGCAATGGATTTTGGGGCTCCTTCGAGAACGAGGCTTTAGTTTAGAAAAATCCTTTTCCTCCTCCTTTTTCAGCAGCCCGTTGCTCTTTAACGCTGCTGCGAAATCGGTGAAAAGTCTCGTATCCGTGAATGCTGGCTTGACCGTAACAAAGGAGCAGAGAGTATTTACTAAACTATGATACTCGGGTCTCTGGGGCAGTTTTAGCATGTAAATCCCGTCCGAATTCCGCAGAAATAAGGTTTTCAGCCCAGACAGCACCTTGAGCTTAACTCTGTCAAGACCTAGTGCGATCTACGCCGTTATAGCGTGGCAGCTGCGCCTTTAAGAAATCTAGAAATAGCGGTGGAATTTCCCAGGTCGATCGGATGACCCAAGCCGAGGAATTTGAGCAAATGACATTGCGTATGTCACCCGCTGTGCGCGGCAAGTTCCTTTGTTCCTCGTTAGGATGAGCAACAAAGTCTCCGATCTCTCTGCGATTGTCATCCTGAGCTGCGGCACAAGAGCAGGTTGCGAGCTGCCTCAAGCGCCTGATCGAGCAATCTTGTCATCTCTCAGCTCACTTCCATCAGCGAACGAAATTACGCCGAAGCGCAAGCCAAGTCGATACGACATGACTGCGGACTGAAGCGGATGACAAGATTCCCTCGCCGGGCGGCGGGTCACGGCGAGGCGGTCACAATCACACCGGACGGAGGAGCGATGAAGATCCGTCCGGTGGCGTAAGAGAGCCAGAACTCGTTTCCGGCGCAAATAGTCGGCGCCGAGCAGCATGTCCCACTCGCCCGATTGCAGTCCGCCGACGAGGAACATCGGACCCGGAAAGCGATCCTGGCCGATGCCGACTTCCGTGAAGCGATGCACGCGCTGGCTGCTTAGGCCCGGGTTCGCCCCCCGCACCGCGATCACTGGATCGTTCGCCATCGCCTCCGGGGGCACACCCGCCTTGAACGCCGCGGTCGGCGTGACCGTGGACACCGACGTTCCGCTGTCCAGCTCCGCCTGGAGCGGGGCGCCGTTCAGCGATACCGGCAGAAGCAGCGCGTTGCGCGGCGACCGGTGCACGGCGATGGTCGCGTACGGCTCGCTCCAGGGCGGACCGGCGGGACAGGTCCGGGCGCGGTAGAACGCCACTTTCCCGTGCGGCAAGTCGAGGTCGACATCGAGCGCCGAAAGCACGTCGGCGCCCAAAAGACCATCCGGCTGGATCCCGCCCACCACGGGCAGCGTGATCGGCGCGACCATGACGGTCATCGGGCGTACGCCGATATCGGCGAAGGTGAAACTCTCCGGTTTCGCCTCCCAGTTCACCATGGAGCCGCCGATGCCGCGCATCACCATCCCCCGTTGCTGGCCCTGGATGAGCCCGAGACGCAGCGCGGCTCCGGAGGTGACGAGCGTGCGCTGAGCGCCCGTGTCGAGCACGAGCACGACCGCCCTTCCGTTGATGCTGACCTGCACCAGCGGAATGTTCTGATAGAGGCGAACGGGTAGCTCCGCCCACTTCTCGACCGTGCAGCCGCCGAACCCGGCGCAGGACGAGAGAGCCAGGAGCGCGAGCATCGAGAGAATTCGGACAAATCCCATCCTTCAGCGCACCTCGACCGCGGCGCGTGCAGCGGCGCCCTCGGCATCGAGCACCGTCAGCCGGTAGTAGCCCGGCCCGGGCGGCTGCCAGGCGGCTTCCCGCCGGGCTGGCTCGGCGGCGATCGGAGCCCCGTCCACCAGGAATGTCAGCGGGCGGCGGCCGCCCATCGCGCGGATCGTCACTGAGCCGTTCTCCGAAAGCACCGCCCCGGAAGGCGGAAACAGAAGCCGCAGCGCATCCATCCCGACCGCCGCCGGCTTGGGTCCGGGATCGGCGGGAAGCGGCGCGGGCTGGCGCGGTGCAGGCGGTAGCAGGTCGAATACCCGCGCGAGAAGAGGGAGCGCGAGCGACGCACCGGTTGCGCCAGGCATGGGCGTGCCATCGGGCCGGCCAACCCAGACCGCCGCGACGTGCCGCGCATCGAAGCCGAACGCCCACGCATCGCGTCCGCCCCAGCTCGTGCCGGTCTTCCAGGCCACGCCTTTCGGCCCACCCGCCGGGAAATCGCGCGTCAGCACCGAGGCGGCCGAACGTGCGGCATCGGAGGAGAGAAACGGCAGCGCGGGCACGGCCTCACCCGGCAGGAGATGCAGCGGAGCGACGCTTCCATCCGTCGCCAGCGCGGCATACAGGCTCGCCGCGCGGCGAAGCGTGAGCCCGGCACCGCCTAGAGCGAGCGGAAGCGAGGGATCGGCGCCCTCGGGCAGGCTCACGGGCGCCCCCGCCGCCCGCAACGCAGCCGCGAAGCGCAGCGGGCCGACGCGGTCCAGCAACGCCACCGCGGGCAGGTTCAGTGAACGGCGCAGCGCGTCCGCCGCCGTCACTCTGCCGGCGAACCCGCGGTCGAAATTTTCGGGCGCATAGGCCCCATACCGCCGGGGCAGGTCGGCGAGGACGGTTTCCGGCGCGACGATCCCGTCCTGGAAGCCAGCGCGTAGATGAACGGCTTCAAGGCCGAGCCCGGCGAGCGCACCGCTTGGGTCAGATCAAGCGCACCGGCCCGGCCCTGATCGCCCCAAGCACCCGCGTAGGCGGCGCGCAGCTCGCGGGTTTGGGCATCGGCGACCAGCATGGCGAGCGAGACCTGCGGCGGGAGCGTTTGGAGCCGCTCCCCGGCGAGACGTTCCAAAGCTTGCTGCAAAGGCCCGTCGAGCGTGGTGGCGATGCGCGGCACGCGGGGCAGCGCGGCGAGGAGTTGGGGCGCATGGCGCGGCAGGGCGAGGCGCGTGATCGGGACGGGTGCGACGGGACCGGCGGGAAACACGGAAGCGCGCGTGCCGAGGGCCAAAACCCGCCTCCGCACGGCTTCCGCGGCCTGCGGGTGGCGGTCGGGGCGCAGGGCCTCCGGACGGCGCGGGATGGCGACCAGCAGCGCGGCCTCCGCCGGCTCCAGGGCTTCGGCGGGTTTGCCGAACCAGGCGAGCGCGCCCGCACGCACCCCCTCGAGATTGCCGCCCAACGGAGCAAGCGTGAGCCAGATGCCGAGCACGCCGCTCCTGCCGTACCGCGCTTCGAGCTGCACCGCTCGCGCCATCTCGATGAGCTTCGAGCCGAGGGTGCGCGGCCGCGGCTCGAGCAGGCGCGCGGCCTGCATCGCGAGCGTGGAGCCGCCGGACACGACCCGGCCGGCTCGCGCCCACTGCACCGCTGCCCGCGCCAGCGCCAGCGGATCGACCCCCGGATGCTCCCAAAAGCGACGATCCTCGACCGCGACCAGAAGGTCGGTCAGAACCGGGGCGACATCCTGCGGCCCGGCGCGAAACCGCCAGACGCCGCCGGCCGCCGGAAGGAACGCGAGCGGCTTCCCGCTCCGGTCCTCCACTTCGGTCCCGACCACGGCGAGCCGCGACAGATCGGGCGGGAAAAGCCGGTCCAATACACACCCGATCCCCGCCAAGAGGATCAGCGCGGCGACGAGCGCGCCGAGGCTCTGCTTCATTCGATCGGGAGCACCGTAATGCGCCCGGCGTTCTGGCGCGCGAAGACCCCGGGGCGATACATGTCGGCGACCTCCGCGCCCGGAAGCTCGTAGCTGCCCGGCGTCACCGCCCGGAGCCGCACCGCCAGCCGGAAATCCGGCTTGTCTCCGGTGAGGTCCACGACCGCCGCGTAGCGGTCATCGGCCGCGGGCTGCGCTTCGGTCTCGCTCAGCTTGCCGAGCCAGGGCAGCCCCGGCACGTCGCCCGCGTTCAGCCGCCCGGCGACTTCCCATCCCGCCGGCAGCCCGTGCAGCAACATGGCGCGATGGTCCTGCCCGTCCTCCGCGCGGCCTTCGAGCAAAAGCACGAAGACCGTGTTCTGGCGCAGGTGATCGAGGTCGAGCGGCTGGCCATCGAGCGTAAAGAAGCGGCGGCTTACCCGCATCTGGCTGCGGGCGGCCGGAAGCGCCGTTACTGGGACGCCGGTGGCCGAAACGGTCTGCCACACTGGTTTCTCGTCGAGATTGCGCACGGCCGCCGCCGAAGTGAGCGGAATGGCGACGACAGGAGCGGGCGCAAGCGGGACGCCATCCAGCGCGATCCGTGCCGGCCGGCCGTCTCGACCCAGCACTGCGCCGGCCGCCGCCGCCCAGGCTTGCTCCTGGGTCGAAAGGCTTGCCGGCTGGAGGTCGGCGCCCGGAAGGCTCGCCAGCATGCCGCGAAGCCGGTCCGTCAGCAGCCCGCTTTCCTTCAGCAGGAGAGCAATCGCCAACTCGTCGCGCAACGCGGTGCCGTAATCGTCGCCCCAGGGCTTGCGGTTCGGGGCGGCGAGGGCCGCCGTGAACGCGGCCTCGGCCCGCTGCTTCTCGTGCGCGATGGCGAGCGCCGCGCCGAGTTGGGCGCGGGCGAGCGGGGTCGGCAGCTTGTCCAATTGCTCCGCCAGGACCCGGGCCGCACCGGGGCGGCCCTGACCGGCCAAGCCCAGCACGTATAGGCGGTACGCTTGTGCCGCGTATTCCGCCGGCCTGTCGGGCGTTGAATCAGCAGCTTCTCCGAGAAACTTGAGGGCGTCCTTGAGGGCTTGCTCGGGCACCGGGGCTCCGGAGCCCTTGGCGCGCAGCAGGAACTCGGTCGCATAAGCGGACAACCACGGTTCGGCCTCGCCGGAAGCCGACCAGAGACCGAACCCGCCATCGTAGCGCTGGCGGTCGAGCGCCGAGGCAACCGCCGCTTGGAGGCGCGCCGCCCTCTGCTCACCGGCGACCGGACCATCGGGCAACACCGCGAGCGGGAACCCGCGGCTCACGGCCTGCTCGAGACAGTTCAGCGGATAACCCTCAAGCGCCCGCACCAGCCCCGTTACGTCATACCGGACCGCACCCCCGAAGCTGGCGGTCGCGCGCCAGGTTCCCACGAGGAAGCGGTCCGCGCCGGGCGCGAGCTTCGCCTCCGCTCCCGGCGCAAGCTCCGTGCCGGCAACCAGCGTGAGTGGACCGCGGGCGGGGCGCACCGTGATCGCGGTCTCCCGGTGGACGTGGAAACCGGACGGGCCGGTGACATCGAGGCGGATGAGGCCGCGCCCAGCTCCGGTGGCCTTCAGCACGGTCGCAGGCACCGCCTGCGCGCCCGATCCGAGAGCGGCCGCGAGGTGCGCCGGGCCGCCCAGCGCGAGGGGGCCATCGACCGAGATATCGGCCGCTGCCTCACCCGCCGGCAGATCGAGATTGTGCATGAGCACCGCCAGGCGGGCCTCGTCGCCGGGAGCCAAAAATCGCGGCAACAGCGGTTCGGCTACCAAAGGGTCGCGCACCAGGATGTCCGCTTGCGCCGCGCCGATCCGCGCGCCGCTCCAGGCGACCGCCATCAGGCGCACCTGTCCGGCGAAATCCGGCAGATCGAGCGGGATCCTCGCTACCCCATCGGCTCCGGCCTGCACCGGCGGCGTGAACAGGGTGACGGTCCGCTGCGGAATGTCGGGCAGCGCGAAGCTGCCCTCGTCGCCGCCCTGCCGCAGCAAGGTCGCCTCGCCTTGGGCGGGTGCGATCAGCCGTCCCCAGTCGTCGCGGATGTCGAGGCCGAGCGTTCGCCGGCCGAGGAAATGCGATACCGGGTCGGGCGAGGCGAAGCTGGTCAGCCGAAGGATGCCCTCATCCACCGCCGCAAGGCTGATCCAGGCGCCAGGCGCGGCGCGCACGGGAACAACGGCTTGCGCGCGTGGCGGATATTTCTCCTGCGCCTCGATCGCCACCTCGAGCTTGCGGCTGGCGGGATCGATGCCGACCCAGGTGAGTCCGACCGCCCGGCTGGGCCGGCTGGATTTCGGATCGGCAGCGGCGCGGTAGATGTGGACCGCGACATAGGCCCCCGGCCCCCAATCCGCGCCGACCGGCACCTCCACATCCGTCCCGCCCTCGGGGACGGAAAGCGTGCGCAACAGGTGCACCCGGTCGGTGAGCACGAGGAGGGTCGCCTCGCCGCCGAAGGGCGGGGCGATGTGGATGCGCGCAGTCTCGCCGGGCGCGTGGACCGCGCGGTCGGCGGAAACGTCCACCTGATCCGGCACGTCCGGATTCTCCGAAGCGACCCACCCCGCGCGGAAGCGGATGGAGGTGGCGGCGAGCCCGTTCGCTTCGGTGATCTCGAGCCGGTAGCGGCCGAAATCGAGACGCTTCGCGTAACGCAGGGGCTCGCCGGCCGGGATCGCGATCTGTTGCGTCTCCAGCGGCTCGTCGCGCCAGACCGTCTCATACCGGGCCAGGCTGCCGTGCATGACCAACCGCCAGTCCGGCCGCTCGCGCAACAATCGCAGCCGCGCGGGCAGCCCAATTCGGGCACCGTCCGGCGACACCGCCGCGATCTCGAACGCAGCTTCCGTGCCCGCGTCCACGGCGCCATCCGCGAACCGGGGCTTGATCCCGATGAGGTTGCCGCGCGGGACGCACCGGGATCTCGGTCCGGGCGCGGGCGGCGTGGCCCGAGGGATCGTCCACCGAGACCTCGATCTCCGCCTTGAGCGCGTGGGTACTGTCGGGTGCGTGCGGCAGGAGGATCGGCAGCGTGGCGCGTCCCTGGGCGTCGGTGTCCGGGAGGTCGATCTCCTTGCTGTCCGGTGCATACGGCTCGCCCTCAAGCCCGATCCGGTAGCCGGTCAGCGCGGGGAACGGGGCCGGGTCGATCGCGAGCAGCAGCGTTCCCTTGCCGGAGAGGCCCGCCGCCGGCGCGCCGTAGAGAAAGCGCGCCGCCACCGGCAGCTCGTATGGCTGCCCTGACACGATCGGGCCGGGGATGGGTCCGAGATCCACGGCCATGCGGTCCGGCACGAAGGCGTCCACACGGAACTCGGCCCGCCCGATCGGCGGCGCGTCCGGATCGGCCCGCACCTCCACGACCCAGGTGCCCGCGGCCGCGCCGGGCGACAGCGTGACCGGGAGGTGGAGCGAGGCGTCGGCGATCCGCGGTGGCACGGTCTCCAGGAACACCTGCCCGTTCGGCCGTTTCACGCGCACCCGCGCCGGGATGTCGGCCGGCTGGCCCGCTTCATCGCGCAGCAGCGCCATCACCTGCACCGTCTCGCCCGGCCGGTAGATGCCGCGATCCAGCCAGACGAACGCATCGAGCGGACCGGGATGCGGCTGGCCTGACACGCCCCGGTCCGAGAGGTCGAAGGCGGCGCTCGTGAGATCGAGCGCGGTGAAATCGTCCTCGGGTCCGAAGACGTGGATCGAGCGCGGCGCGACCGGGCCGGTGCCGTGCAGCAGCGGCGCGGGGAAACGCGCGACGCCGTCCGCGTCCGTGGTCGCCTGACCGAGTATGTCGTTGTTCTCGGCGAGCAGGTCGATCCGCACGCCGGGCCGGGGCTTCACGTCGGAGAAGCCGCGCACCTGCACCGTCAACCCGTCCGCGCCGCGCCAGACCGTCGGCGCTAGATCGGTACGCAAAATCATCTGCACCGCCGAGGGCGCGTCCGGCGTGCCGTCGCCCGCGGTCGCGGTCAGCGCATAAAGGCCGGGCCCGCTGGTGAGCAGCGTCTCCGGCAGCGGCAGGGCGGTGCGCACGGAGCGGTTCGCCTGAAAGCGCGGGATGTCCGCCTTCCCTTCCCACACGACCCGCCCGCTGCGTTCGGCGATCTCGTCGGCGCTGTAGGACTCGACTGGCTCGCCCAAACGGTTGTTGCGCACGAACGGCAGCACGTTCCGTTCGGAGAGCCGCGCCAGCGTGAGCTTCACGGAAGACAGATTTACCGTCGTCAGCGTCAGCGTGGGCGCCTGCCCGCGCGGCAGCAGGAACAGGCGCGTGTCGAACACGACGCGCGGCCGCCGGTCGCCCATCGCGACGGTAAGGATGGTCTCTTTCTGCAGGCTGAGCCCGTCCTCCCCCGGCATTCCGGCCCGGAGGATCACGCGGGTCGTGCTGCCGGACGGAAGCCCGGACACGCAGAGCTGATCGCCCTCGCGCGTGACCGCCGCGCCGGAGATAGGCGGATCGAGCCGGACCCAGTCCTGCGGGTGAAAGTCGTCGCGGCGGACGGGCGCGACCGAGAAATCGATGCAGGCGCGCGGCGGCTCCGCGTCCGGCTCGGTGCGCACGCGGCGCACGAGCAGCCCCGCCGCGTGCCGCGCATCCGCGAGCTTCTGACGCAGCCCCGGGTCATCCGGCGCCCGCTCGAGCGCCGCCTCTAGAGCGCCGATCATCTGCGCGGGCCGGCCCAGCACGCCGAGCGCATCCGCCATCAACGCGAGCGACGGGATTTGCGCGGGTCCGGTGTCGACGGCGGAGAAGTTCTGCCATGCGGCTTGCAGCGCCCGAGCGGCATTGGGCGGGGTGCGCCGCATTTGCGCCTCCGCGAGGGCCAACCATTGGGCGGGCGAAGCGTCACCGAGCGCGATCCGGCTTTCCCACGCCGCGGCCGCCGCCGCCCAATCCCGCTTGCGGGTGGCCTCGGCGGCTTGCTGTTCGGCCCGCATCCGTGCCTGCGGCGTGCCGCCGGCCGGGTTTCGCGCGGTCAGGCCGTTGGCGTAGGCGTCGCTGTCCGCCTGTAGGCCGGGGAGCGAGAAGCTCTCCGCGCGCGCGGCACAGGCAGCCGAGACGATCAGCAGAATGCCGAGCAAGAGCCGAAGGGGGCGCATCGCGAATCTCTCCCGCGCGTCCCGGCAGCGCGGCGGGACCAATGCGCGGCAGCTTAACGGAACCGCGCCCGGCAGCCTGCGGAAATCTGCTCATGCCGCCGCGTCTCGCTCCCGAAGCAGGCGGGAACCAAGCCATCGGGCGCCTGTGTGTTAGCTGAACCGCTAAAGAGTCGCCTCAGGGCTCGCGGCTTTCGGCACGGCGTCCTCGCCCTCCACCGGGAGGGCCACGATGAACGTGGCGCCTTGCCCCGGTTCGCTCTCCACCTCGATCTCGCCGCCATGATGGGCGACGATCTGGCAGCAGATCGGCAGGCCGAGACCCGTCCCCTCCGACGTGACCGTCAACCCGTCGCCACCCTGGCGAAACGGCTCGAAGATCGTGGCCCGATCCTCGCGCGCAATTCCCGGGCCGTTATCGGCGACGCGCACGATCTGCCGCCCGCCCTCTTGCCCGAGCGTCACGCGAACCCGCCCGGTCCCGGCAGGCGCGAATTTCACGGCATTCGAGAGGAGATTGATGACCACCTGCTTGAGCCGGTCGGCGTCGCCGTTCACCGGCCTCAGCCCCTCCTCGAGCGTGAGCGAAAGCGCGACACCCTTGTCGCGGAACAGCTGGCGGGTGGCGGCGACGGCGGCGTGAACGACCGAAGTGAGGTCCGTCGGCCCCATGTGCCACGTCATCTGCCCCGCCTCGATCTTCGCGAGGTCGAGCATGTCGTTGATGAGGCGCGTCAGCCGCTCGCTCTCGCTGATGATGATTTGCAGGAACTCCTGGCGCTCGGCCGTTTCGAGATCAGGGTTGTCGTGCAGAATTTCGGCGAAGGAACGGATCGAGGTGAGCGGGGTGCGCAATTCGTGGCTGGCCGTGGAGACAAGGTCGTCCTTCATTCTGTCGAGCTGCTTCAGGCTTTCGTTCGCACGCTGCAACTCGCGCGTCGTCTCCTCGAGCTGGCGCGACTTCTCCTTGAGGCGGCGGCTGGTACTGGATCAGCTGCGACGATTCTTCGAGGATACGCATCACATCGTCGAGTCCAAGCGGTTCCTCTTTCACCGTGGAGGCCACGAGCACGCGCGCCGACGCGCCGCCGATCACGCCCGCGAGCAGCCGCTCGGCAAAGTCAACCGTCTCCGGGTCGGCGATCAGTGCGGCCGGGTCGATGCCCCGCCTTCGCGCGAGCCTTGTGAACTCCAGGGTGGCTCGCTCAGGTCCGAAAAAGCGGCCGACCAGCGCCCGGAGCTCGCCGAGCGGCGCGGAGCCGCGCCATGTGATCGGGTCCCCCCGCTCGTGTGTGCCGAGCGCCTCGACGAACGCCACGGCTTGCGCGCGAACGAGCGGCGATTGCGGGATAAGAATCGAGCAGCCGATCAGCAGACCGAGATTGACCAGCATCGACCAGAACAGGCTGTGCGTGATCGGATCGAGACCCGCGAGCCCGAACAGCGCGTACGGCCGGGTCCACGCGAGGCCGAACACGCCGTCATTCACGAACGAATCTGTCAACAACCCCGAGTGCGCGAGCGACGGAAGGAAGAGCGTGTAAATCCAGACCAGAAAACCGCCGATGATCCCCGCCGCCGCACCCGCGAGTCCGGCACCGCGCCAGAACAGCCCAAGCACGATTGCTGGCGCGAACTGCGCGACGGCGGCGAAGGAAACGAGGCCGATCGAAACGAGGGCGTAGGTCGGGCCGACGAACCAGAAATACAGAAAGCCGAGCAGCAATACGAAGACGATACCGACTCGCCTGATCCCGAGCAGCATCGGCGACAAGTCGCGCGCAAGACCGGCCCTCTCCGGTGCCAGGCGGAGCAGCACCGGCATGACAAGATCGTTGCAAATCATCGTGCTAAGTGCGATGCTTTCGACGACGACCATGCTGGTGGCAGCGGAGAGACCGCCGATGAAGGCGATCACGGCGAGCCAGCGCGCGCCCGCGTGCAGCGGCAGGTTCAGCACGAACAGGTCGGGGCTGCTCCCGGAAGGCAGCACCAGCAAGCCGGCAAGCGCGACCGGCAACACGAAAAGGTTGATGAGCAGAAGGTAGAGCGGAAACGACCAGACGGCGCTTGCGAGATGGCGCTCATCACGGTTCTCGACGACGATCATCTGAAACTGCCGCGGCAGGCAAAAGGCGGCGGCCATGGATACGAGCATCAGCGCCGTCCAGTCCACGCCGCTCGTCTCGAACCGGAAGAGATGCGCGAGTTCCGGCCGCGCTTCGGCATCGGCGAATAGTGCGGCGTAGCCCGGAAACAGTGCGAGGCCGACGAAGAGCCCGATCGCGACGAAGCAGAGCAGCTTGACGACGGACTCGAAGGCGATGGCGGTCACAAGCCCTTGATGGTGTTCGCTGGCGTCGATGTGCCGCGTGCCGAACAGGATCGCAAACGCGGCCAGCAGCGACGCGGCGACGACGGCGGTTATCTTCGCCATCGCGTCCGGGTCGACCGGATTCGCCAGCATCACGAAGCTCTCGTCCAGCGCCTTGAGCTGCAACGCGATATAGGGGATCGAGCCGATCACGGCGATCACCGTCACCAGACCCGCGAGCGCTCCCGACTTCCCGTAACGCGAGGCGATGAAGTCGGCGATCGAGGTGATGCGGTACGTCTTGCTCACGCGCAGCATCTTTGCGAGCAGCGGCCAACCGAGGCAGAAGGTGAGCGTCGGGCCGAGATAGACGGGGAGGAAATCGACCCCGCTTGCCGACGCGCGGCCGACCGAGCCGTAAAAGGTCCAGGATGTGCAGTAGACACCGATGGACATGGCATAAATCGCGGCACCCGCAACCGGACGGCCTGCGGGCCAGGCGCCTTCCCGGTCGTAGCGATAGGCAATCGCGAACAGCAGGCCAACGTAGCCTACTGCGATCAGGAGGATAGCGGTTGCCTGCATCAGCCTTCGTGGCGCGGAGGGCGCCTGCCCCGCCACTCGATCACCCAGACAAGGGCGCCAACGAGCAGCGACCATGCGCCGAACAGGTACAGATAGAGCGCAGGAATGCCGAGCACATGGCCGGCAGGCAGCGTCAGGATCGGCGGCACGAACAACACAAGACCGAGCAGAAAAAGCCCGACAAGTCTCGTGCGCACGTCTTCCCGGGGAAGCGGCATCGGTGCGCCTCAGAACTGCATCTGATTGGCGCGGAGCCGCGCGGCCATATCGGTGGCCGCGAAGAGCTGACCGAACCGCATAATTCCGGCCGCCTCGAGCCGTTCGATCTGGCGCACCAGAATCCCAGCAGTCAGCATCGCGTCGCTCATCGCATCATGGCGACCCGACACCGCAAGACCGAGGCGGCGCGCGATCGCGTCCAAGGAATGCTCGGTCTCGTCCTGATCGAGCCATGCCGAGATCAGCAAAGTGTCGAGGACCGGGTTGTCGAAAACCACGCCGCAGATCGCGCTTGCGCGCTGCAACGCCAGCATGTCGAACGCGGCGTTGTGGGCGACCAGCACGGAATCGGCCGCGAAGCGCTTGAACTGCGGCAGCACCAGCGACAACGGCGGCTTGTCCTTCACCATCGCATCCGTGATCCCGTGGAAGCGCACCGATTCGGCGGGAATTACCCGGCCAGGATTGATGAGCCGCTCGAACGTCTCAAGTGGCAGCACACGCCCATTGACCACACGCACCGCGCCGATCGAGACCGGCACATCACCCTCTGAAAGCTTCAGGCCGGTCGTCTCCACGTCGAACACCACGTAGCTCAGGGCACGCAAGGGGCGCTCGCGCAGCGCGTCCCGGGCCGGCGTTTGCGCCGCCAGCTCGAAATCATAGAACTCCGGCCGTGGCGGGCGCCTCCGTTGCTCGATCGGGCCAGGCGCGTCGGCGGGCGGCAGCGGGATACGGATCAGGCCCTCGCCCTGTTCCGCCTTGCTCCAGCAATCCGTACCGTGCCGCTCCAGCACGCCACGGCCGTCGAGCACGCCGTGGCCGCCTTCAAAGGGCGCGTCGAGCCACGCCTCGAGCGTCGTCGCCGGGACGGGTTCGCCGCGCCAGATCAGGTCGAGATCGACCCAGCGGTCCCGGCGCGAGACTGCGACAGTCAAGCTCCGCACGCCTCGGTCGCGCGCCAGCATCCGCGCCAGATGCTCGGTCAGGTCGAGCAGCGACAAGCTGTCCGCGAACAGCCAGTCCGGCATTCCCGCCGGGACAATCTCAATTTGGGTCTGGGACCCGAGCCGCCGGCCGAGTGCTGCGATCAGGTCCCCGGTATGGATCTCCGACATCACCCAGCTTGCCTTCCTCATCTCGGCAAGCTGCCGGTTGAGGTTCGCATTCTGCTCGCAAAGCCTGCCCGTCTCCTCGAGCACGACCTGTTCAAAGGTTGCCCGATCCTCGGGCGCGAGATCAGGCACGCCGGCCAGCGTCTCGGCCGCGGCCCGCAAGCTCGCCAGCATTCCGCGCTGACGTTCGAGCGCGGTGCGCAACAGACGCTCCCGTTCGCCCCCTTCGCCCAATTCCGCGCTGACGTCAGCGAGCGTCAGGACATAGCCATTCGGCGCCCCGGCGCCGTCGCGCATCAATCCGAGGCGCGAACGCAAAAGGCGCCCACCGGTCACGGCGGCGCAAACGAACCGTTCCGCCCTTGCCGCCTTGGCTCCCTCGGCTCGATGCAGCAGGCGATCCAAGTGATGAACGATCGGCTCGCGCGAAAGCACGGTCAGCACCGAACGGCCGAGCCCAAGCACGTGCGGCTGATCGAGCAGATCCACCGCTGCTTGGTTGTACAGCAGCACCTGATGGTCGAGACCGCAAACGATCACGCCCTCGGAAAGATCGAGCAGGATCGCTTCGAGCCGCCCCTTCTGCTCGTCGATCCGCGCCGTCGCGGCTTCGAGTTGCTCAGTCAGTCTCGTCTCGTCCGCCGCCAGACGCGCTTGCACCGCCGCCGCGGATTCCGGCAAACGTCCGAGCCAAGCGTGAGGAAAATCCGTGACGCTCTGGTGCGGATTGTCGCGCGCGATAACGGCGAGGTCGCGTCCGAGCCTGTCCAGCGGGCGAGCCAAGCGGCGCTCCAGCAACCAGCCGGTCGCCCCTACCCCCGTCAGTAGCACGAACGCCACGGCCCAGAACACGGAGCGGGCGGCGGGCTGTGCCAGGGCGAGGGCGGCGCATGCGACCAGCGTCACCACGCCAAGGGCCACGAACACGCGACGGACGGATTTCGCGGCGGAGCGCGGCGCGGCGCCCTTGGCCATCAGGCGGCCCCGGATCCCGCCATGACCTGCCGCACCCGTTCCACAACCTCCCTGGTGGAGAAAGGCTTGGTGATGTAGTCGTCCGCCCCGAGCGCGAGCCCCTTGGCACGCTCTACTTCCTGCCCCTTCGCCGTCAGCATCAAGATGTGGATTTTCGCGAAGGCCGGGTTGGCGCGGACCGCGTCGCAGACTTCGTAGCCGTTGCGCTTCGGCATCATGAGGTCGAGCAGCAGCACATCCGGCGGGCGCTGCTCGATAGCTTCCAGCACGGCTTCTCCGTCCCGCGCCACCCGCACGTCATAGCCCGCGCGCTTCATCAGGAATTCCAGCGAGCGAACGATATTGGGATCGTCGTCCGCGATGATGACGGACCCGGTCATTTCGCTCGGTCCTCCTCTCGCGGCAGCGGCCTCGGGCGGCCCGCCTCATCGACCGCGACGTAAATGAACTCCGCTGCGGTGACCTTGACCCGCTCGTCCCGGCCCTGCCGCAAGACCCAGGCCTCGATCGTCATCGCGATCGAGGTGCGGCCTGTCCGAATCACGTCCGTATAGCAGCAGACCACGTCGCCGACCTTCACCGGCTGGAGAAAGCTGAGATTGGAGACCGACGCCGTGACGACCCGTCCCTTCGAGCGCGCCTTCGCCGAGATCCCGCCCGCTACGTCCATCAACCCCATGATCCAGCCGCCGAATATGTCGCCGGAAGGATTGGTGTCGGCCGGCATGGCCAGCGTCCGATAGGCAAGCTCGCCCTGCGGAGCGGCCTGAGGCGTGTCGGACATGGGCGAAACTCCCTGAATGCTGATTTTTCATACTCCTTGGCCAACGCGCTCCAAAGCCCCACCATCTCGCGTGTTTCTGACGGAGGGCGCTGCCATGCCAGACACGCTGCCGACGACCGACGCCGTTCTGCTGCGGCGGGACCAGGACCATGTGGCGTGGCTCACCCTCAATCGACCGAGCGCCCGCAACGCCCTTTCGGTCGGTCTCATGACGGCTTTGGAGCGGGCGCTGGACGGAGTCGGCGCGGATGCGGCGGTCCGCGTCGTGGTGATAGCCGGAGCCGGACCGGCGTTCTGCGCGGGGCATGACCTGCGAGAGATCCGTGCCAATCCAGGGCGGGAGAATTACCAGGCGCTGTTCGAGCAATGCTCCCGTCTCATGACCAAGATCGTCCGTTTGCCGAAGCCGGTCATCGCACGGGTCCACGGTGTGGCGACCGCCGCCGGCTGCCAGCTGGTCGCGAGCTGCGATCTCGCCATTGCGGCCGCGAGCGCCCGTTTCGCAACGCCGGGCGTGAATATCGGCCTCTTCTGCTCGACGCCGATGGTCGCTCTCGCGCGCGCGGTGGGACGCAAGGCGGCGATGGAGATGCTGCTCACCGGCGATCTCATCGGCGCCGACCGGGCGCGCGAGCTCGGGCTCATCAATCGGGTCGTCCCGGAACCCGAACTCGACGACGCGGTAACGGCGCTCGCGACGCAGATCGCCGGCAAAAGCCCGCTCACGCTCGCCGTCGGCAAGGAGGCATTTTACCGGCAGGCCGAGATGCCGCTGGACGACGCTTACAGCTACGCCTCGCGCGTAATGACCGACAACATGCTGGCCCGCGACGCGGAGGTTGGGATCGACGCATTCCTCGCCAAGCGAGCCCCGGTCTGGACCGGAAAGTGACCCGGGCCGATCGTCCCATCACAGACCTGGACGGCAAGGGCGGGGAGCAACGGGAGGCGGACACGCCGCTTCGGCTGGGTTAGCATTGTCGCATGGAAGACCCGTACGAAATTCTCGGCGTTAAGCGCGACGCGACCGAGGCGGCGATCCGCGCCGCCTACCGAAAGCTCGCGAAGCGCTACCATCCGGATGTGAACCCCGGGAAGCCCGAGGCCGCCGAGCGATTCAAGTCGATTGCGGCCGCCTACGACCTGCTCTCGGATAAGGAAAAGCGCGCCCGCTTCGACCGCGGCGAGATCGACGCGAGCGGCCAGGAACGGCCGCAGCCGCGCTATACTTATCGCGATTTCGGCGAAAGCGCCGGCCGGGAGAAATACCGTTCCGAGACCGGGCTCGGTCCCGACGACCTCGAGAGCATCTTCGGGGAGGCGTTCGGGGATCGGTTCCGGCGCGGCTTCAACGTCCGCGGCAGCGACGCGCACTACGCTCTGACGGTCAGCTTTCTCGATGCAGTGAACGGCACCACGCGGCGGATCACGCTCCCGGACGGCCGCACGCTGGACGTGACGATCCCGCCCGGTCTCCGCGACGGGCACATTCTCCGCTTGAAGGGCCAAGGCGCGCCCGGAATTGGCGAGGGACCGCCAGGCGACGCCTTGGTGGAGGTCACGGTGGCGCCACACCCGCGATTCCGGCGCGAGGGCAACGACATCGTGGTGAAGCTGCCGGTCAGCATCCGGGAAGCCGTGCTGGGCGCCAGTCTGGAGGTGCCGACGATCAAGGGGCACGTCCGGGTGAGCGTGCCGCCGAACTCCGGAACCGGCACCCGGCTTCGGCTGCGGGGCCGGGGTATCGCAGGCGGGCATCAATACGTCGAGCTTGAGGTCGTGCTGCCGCCCGGGGAGGAGCCCGCTCTCGCCGAGTTCCTCAGAACCTGGCGACCCGCGCACGATTTCGACCCGCGCGCCGGCTTGGAGGAAGCGTGATGCAGATCGACGCGGTGCTCGCCCTGTTCTCGGACGTGCAGATCTCCGAGCTGACCGAATGGGTCGAGCGCGGATGGGTGCAGCCCGACCCAGGGAGCCAAGGCGACTGGGTATTCCGCGAAATCGACGTCGCCCGTGTACGGCTGATCCATGACCTGCGGCGGGATCTGGACGTGACCGAGGAAGCCGTGCCGCTCGTCCTGTCCCTATTGGATCAGGTCTACGAGCTGCGTTGCACCCTCAAGGGCGTGATCCGCGCCGTCGGCGCCCAACCGCGCGACGTGCAGGAGGCGGTGCTGGTGGCGCTGCGCACCTCTCCACGGGACGAGGGAAGCTGATTTCCCTTCTGGTCGGGCGGCGTTCCCCGAGCGCGAACGTCGCCAGGAAGTGCAGCAGCGGATTCCGCAGCTCCGGCGAGGCCTCGGCCTGCGACATGTGGCTGCGGCGGTATGCGGCCGAATTGAACCACGGCGAAGGATCGAAGTCCCGCGCTGCACCGCTGATGAGGTAGTGCGCGAAGGGGTCGCGTTCGGCCGGTATTTCCCGCCCGTATCGTCGGACATAGAAATCGACATCGAACAGCGGCAGCGGGCTCAGTGCCTGGCTTTGACGGTTCTCCAGGTAATGCCGCAAGGGCGAGCCTCCCGCCGGAATCTCGTATCGCTCCCGGTACCATGCGGGATCGAAGGCCAGACTGGGCCGAAGACCACCCGCCTCCCCCTCGGCGACATAGTGAGCGAGGGGTCCTAGCTCGACCGCTTGCGGATGGTGTTCGACATACCAGCCCGGATCGAAATACGGGTTGGGCCGGCGGTGCTCGCGCCAGCCGTATCGGCAGAAATGGCCCACCGGGTCGACGCTGGCCGCCAGCACGTCGAGTCCGTTGAAAAGGTAATACTGCGTGTCGAACAGGCCCGACCCGCGGACGATCTCGACGTCGTCGATCACGCGATCACGCGGCCCGGCGCGTCCCGTCCGCCGCGTCCGCTACATCCGCGCTGTCGCGGCGGAGCGTCTCGGCCTGACGCGAGAGGGTAAGGCGCGCCCGCTCCACCTCCTCTCCTGCCACGCGCAGCGGCGCGCAGCCGAAGGTCTCCCACATCAGATAGTGGTGGTCCGAGCGCCGGCCGAAATCGGGATGGATCTGCGCGACACGGTCGCCATTCGCGAAAGCCGCCCGATTTCCGGTCTCGAGATACGTCTCCGTCGCCAGTCCTTCGGCCAACACGAGCTCGTGCCGCTCCGTCTCGATGTGGTAATAAGTGATCGCATCGACCTCGACCTGCTGCACCGTCACGCCGTTGACGAGATGCCGGATCGGGATCAGCACATTCTCGACGAACACGGCGTGGTCGGGAGAGAGCCACAGATCGCGCGCGGGTTGCCCCGCGCCGAAGGCGTGCGCCGCGACACGGACGGGCATGATTTTTTCCGGCTCCGGATGCCGCCGGCAATCCACTTCGCGATGGCCGGCCCATATTACGGGGACGAGCACGCCTCGCGCGGAGAGCACGGAATCGCCGGCGCGTAGGTTCTCGACCGCAACCTCGCCTCGCTCCGTCGCCAGACGGGTGCCCGCGGCGAAGCAGGCCAGGTCTCCCAGGATGGCGAAATCGCCCTTCCCGAGCGCCGCCGGGTCGGCCGAGAGAAGTTGGTAGGTTCCCGCCGAGGTGCCATCCGTGACCCAGGTGGAGACCGTCCCGGTCCCATCGTTGTAATCGAAGAGCACCCGATTGCCGAGACTGGTGATTTGCGAGACGCCCGCCTGCTCGCTGGAGGCGGATTGCGGCGTGTTGTCCGGCAACGCCGTGACAAGAGTGGTCCCCCCAGGCGTCCCGTCCGTGAGATATAGCTGCGGGATCAGTTTCTCGCCGCCGCCGTCATAGAACAGCCCGGTCGGTTCCTGCGCCGTGAACAGGAGCTTGTCGCCGAGGGGGGCCATGAAGGGCGTCGGCAAAACACCCTGTTCCCCGGAGGCGAGAGAAGTCGTGCCCGCTTCCGTTCCGTCCGAGACGCTCAGCCCGGAACTCGAATAGGTGTAGACGTGGCCGCCCGCTACGACCGGAGAGGTGGTGTCCGAAGGGTACTGGAGGCTGGGCAGCGCCGTGGTGCCGGCCGGTGTCCCGTCCGTCGACCAGACGGTTCCCTCACCGGTGGAAAGACCGACCGTGAAGAGCAGCTCGTCGCCGAACGGGGTCAGTTCCGCGATATCGGTCCACGGATCGGGGAGATCGCGACCACACGCGTCCCGGCGCTGTTCCCATCCGTCCACCAGAGTCGCTGATCGAATTGGCCGCCTTCGACCTGCGAGGCCAGGAAGGCCGTTCTAGACGTCCCGTCCGTGAGATATAGCTGCGGGATCAGTTTCTCGCCGCCGCCGTCATAGAACAGCCCGGTCGGTTCCTGCGCCGTGAACAGAGCTTGTCCCCGAGCGGGGCCATGAAGGGCGTCGGCAAAACACCCTGTTCCCCGGGGGCGAGAGAAGTCGTGCCCGCTTCCGTTCCGTCCGAGACGCTCAGCCCGGAACTCGAATAGGTGTAGACGTGGCCGCCCGCTACGACCGGAGAGGTGGTGTCCGAAGGGTACCGGAGGCTGGGCAGCGCCGCGGTGCCGGCCGGTGTCCCGTCCGTCGACCAGACGGTTCCCTCACCGGTGGAAAGACCGACGGTGAAGAGCAGCTTGTCGCCGAACGGGGTCAGGTCCGCGATATCGGTTGACGGATCGGGGAAGTCGCGGACCAGATGCGTCCCGGCGCCGGTCCCATCCGTCCACCAGAGTTGCTGATCGAATTGGCCGCCTTCGACCTGCGAGGCCACGAAGGCAGCGCCACCGGCGACCTGCACCAGATCGATGATTTGGTAGCCGTTGGGAACGAGTGTCTTGAGCACGCTCGTGCCAGCCACGGTCCCGTCCGTGCTGACGAGGCCTTGCGAGGTTGCCAGGAGCGTCTGGCCGCCCACCGTCGCAGCGCCGTCGATGTAGCTCGCATCCACCGGCAAACGGAAAGTTACCCGCCGCCGTACCGTCGCTGCTCCACAGTTCGTAGCTGCCGGGATCGAACGAGGAGCCGTCGGAATAGATGAAAACGGCGCGGGACCCGACGCTGGTCAAGTCGAATATGCCCGCATCGCCACTCCAGCCGGTATCCGCCGAATACGTCGCGTTATTGGGCAGAGTGAGGACAACGCTCGTGCCGCCTGCCGTGCCGTCGGTCTGCCAGAGTTGGGTGCCGAAGGTTACATCGGTTGTCGGATCCGAGCCCGCGACGAACAGGGCTGAGTTGCCGAGCGACGCCATTTCGTCCCGCGCATAGAACTGGTCGGCCGCCGCGTTCGGCTTTATCACGCTGGTCCCGGCGACTGTTCCATCCGTGACGGTCAGGCCGTCGGGCGTGACGACGACCGCGGCCGGCAGCAAGGTGAACGCCGATTGCTGAGTCAGATCGAAAAATACCGACATACGCCAAGGTCCCCAACACGCTATACGCGAGCGTGCACATACCGCAGATTGTGGAGAAGCAAAACTCCATTCTTCACGCGTGCGTCAGATTTCCTTTGCGCAGCTTGACACGCGGCGGAGGGGTCTCGCACCGTCCGACCCTGAGGCGGCGCGGAGATCAAAAATCCCGGCTTGCATGGTGAGAAGCGGGGGGCTGCTCGATTTACAGGTGAACGGCTTCGCCGGGGTCGATTTCAACGACCCTGCGATCACCCTGGACGCGCTCGATCATGCGCTGCATGCCATGCTGGAGACGGGTGTCACGGCCTGCCTGCCGACCGTGATCACCGCCTCCTCTGATGCGCTCGCGGATAGGTTCGCGGCGCTGGACCGGGCCGTCTCGCGCAGCCGGCTCGGGCCGCTGATGGTGCCGGGCTATCATCTTGAGGGCCCATTCCTGAACCCCGGCGCGGGATACGCCGGCTGCCATCCGGCCCAGGACATGACCACGCCGGAATGCGCGCTGGTCCAGCGGATCGTGGCTTCCCTCGCCCGGCCGATCCTGCTCCTGACGCTCGCCCCCGAACTGGACGGCGCGGAGGCGCTGATCCGCTGGGCTCGCAGCTCCGGCCGTCTCGTGGCGCTCGGCCACACGGCGGCCCGGTTCGCGGATATCGGGCGGGCTGCCGACGCCGGCGCCACGCTTTGCACCCATCTCGGGAACGCGCTCGCCCCGAACCTGCCGAAATTCGACAACCCGCTGATCGCGCAGCTCGCCGAGGATCGGCTGAGCGCCGGTTTCATCGCCGACGGCGTGCATATTCCGCCTCACGCCCTCAAGGTGCTGATCCGCGCCAAGGGGCTGGAGCGCAGCCTGCTCGTCACCGACGCCACGGCGGCTGCCGCCGCCCCGCCCGGAACCTACCGTTTCGCGGGCATGTGGATCGAGCACACGACGGAGGGGGTAGTGCGCCTGCCCGGCACGGCGAGGCTCGCGGGATCGGCACTGACCCTGGACCGAGCGGTGCGCAACGTCGTGGAGTGGGGGATCGCGGACCGGGCAGGCGCGATCGGGATGGCGAGCGCGATCCCGGCGGCCCGTCTCGCCCCGGCGCTCGCCGCGCACCATCTCGCTTTGCCGGATGCGGAGGTCGCCTGGTCGCCCGACCTGGAAGTGCTAAGGGCGCGCATCGGCGAGGTGTCTATCACGCGCCGCGGGCGGATTGGTCGGAGCGGCGGGATTTGAGTTCGAACCCCAGGTCAATAGCTTGCGGGATGAAGGCAAAAAAGTGGATGAAGTCAATTAGGTTTGCAGGAGATCGGCGAATGGAGCCGCACCCGAGGATCGATTACCCGTACCTCTGGGAGGAAGGACACGGTCGATGAGCGAGACAATCAGCCTGGAATGGATCGGCGCAACACTGCGCGCAATTCAGGCGGAGCAGCGCACCTTGCGTATGGAGAACGAACTGATCCGCAAGGAACTGGGACAACTCGCTGGCGCGATGGTTACGCGCGATCTGCTCAGTGAGGTTTTACGCATCATTGTCGACCGCATCGGCAATTTCGAGGCGTACGTGGACACGCGGCTCGACCAGCAGCGCGCATATCTCGATACCCGATTGGACCGGTTGGAAAGCCTGATCGCGGGCCAGCGGCCATAATGGTCGGAGCGGCGGGATTTGAACCCACGACTTAGTGCGCTAGAGCGGGATGGGTTTAGGTTGAAGCGTATCCGGCGGCTTTGAAGTAGTTGTTACATTCGTCCGAAGTGAAGGTTTCCAGGAGTTTGCCGATGGCTTCTGTCATGGCGGTTTTGGTCCGAGCCGCGGTGTTCCGCAGCAGGTGCTTGAGCTTGGCAAACACCTGTTCGATCGGGTTCAGGTCGGGAGAGTATTTCGGCAGAAGGAACAGCTTCGCACCGGCGCGGCGGATGGCGGCGCGGATATCGGGTCGTCTGTGGCTGGCAAGGTTATCGGCAATGACCAAGTCGCCGGGCCGCAAGGTCGGCGCGAGCACCTGCTCGACATAGATGCGGAAGCTGTCAGCGTTCATTGGCCGATCCAGCAGCCACGGCGCCTCGATGCGGTCACGGCGCAGCGCCGCGACGAAGGTCATGGTGTTCCAGTGTCCGTATGGAACCTTGCTGCGCAGCCGTGCCCCGCGTGGCCCCCAGCCGCGCAGCGGCGCCATGTTGGTCTTGGTCCAGGTCTCGTCGATAAAGACCAGGCGGTCGGGGTCAATCCGCGGCTGATACGCTCGCCACTGCGCCCGACGGCGCGCGACGTCGGGGCGATCCTGTTCGGCAGCCAGCACGGTTTTTTTTGAAGCTGAGTCGCTCGGCGTGCACGAAGCTCCACATTGTGCGGTAGTCGACCTTGAGCCCGCGCTCTGCCAATTCCGCCACCAACCCGCGCAGCGTGAAAGTGCTGGCCCGGCAGTGTTCAATCAACCAGTCTCGATGCGCGCCTGCGATCGATTTCGGCCTATAGCCGCCGATCTGGGCCGGAGCCACGCTGCCACTCCCGCGATATCGGGCCAACCACCGGATCGCGGTGCTCACGCCAACGCTGAACTGAGCTGCCGCCTCGCGACAGGACATCCCATCCAGTTCTACCGCCGCCACCACACGTTCGCGCAGGTCATTCGAGTAAGCTCGGGCCATCAATGCTGGCCTCCCGCCCAGCCAGCATCTTGAATCAGATCGCGCCCGCGTCGCGGAATCCTAAAAAAGCCAATTCAGGGTGATCTCATCCCGCTCTAGACCCCCAGTCTAGCAGCCGCTGCGGGCATTATGCAGCCGTGTGCGGCCGCTATCCCGCTGCTACCCATGTGCTACCCAGCGCCACGCCTACGAAACGACTGTGCAAATTCAAGAAATCGGTCAAACAATTCATGCCGACTGTGGAACTGAACGGGCGAACCGCGCCGGCCTCGCGTGACCGACCGGCGTGAGCGAAATGACGTTCTGGGCGAGCGATCTCCCCGGCTTCGGACTGCGCGTCCGGTCTGGTGGCGGGCGGACCTGGTTGGTCCAACTCCGGGTGAAGTCGGGCGAGACCCAGCGCCACACGCTCGGCGATGCGGCGACCGTGCCGTTCGCGAAGGCGCGCAGCCGGGCGCAGGAACTGCTCGCGCAGCCCAAACTCGGCGGCGACCCGGCCGAGGCGCGCAAGCGGGCGCGGGAATCCATCAAGGTCCAGGAACTGGCGAGCGCCTACCTGCGACACCAGCAGGCCCGCATGAAGCCGCGCAGCTACGACGAGTTGCGGCGGCACATGGAGGCGCACGCCAAGCCGCTGCACTGAAGTTGACCCGCCTTGGTGGAGTGTCGGCGGGCTTGGGTGATTACGGTTCCGTGGTGATGAGCTCCTTGGCGGTTTCGAAGGCCATGGGTGACCGATAACCCAATGCCGAATGCAGCCGGACGGGGTTGTACCAGCCCTCGATGAAGCTGAAGCAGGCCGTCTTTGCCTCAGCCAGGGACACGAAGCGGCGGCGATCCAGCAACTCGCATTCAAGCGTGGCGAAGAAGCTCTCACACATCGCGTTGTCGTAGGCGTCACCCACCGAGCCCATGGAAGGCCGCACCCTCGCCTCCCGGCAGCGCTTTCCGAACGCGAGCGACGTGTACTGGCTCCCCTGATCGCTATGGTGGATGACGTCGCCAGGGCGGCGCTGACCGATCGCCATCTCCAACGCGTCCAGCACCAGCTCGGTGCGCAGGTGGTTTGCCATGGACCAGCCGACGATCTTGCGGCTCCAGGCGTCAAGGATCACGGCGAGGTAGAGAAAGCCGCTTGCCGTCGGCACGAAGGTGATGTCGGCGACCCAGAGCCGGTTCGGCCGCGTCGCAATGAAGTTCCGATCCACCAAATCCGGCGCCGGCCGCGCATCCTTGTCGGGCCGCGTGGTCGTCACCCCCGCGCGGCGGCGGCTGGCACCCATGAGCCCGGACGTGCGCATCAGTCGCGCTACGCGTTTGCGTCCATGCCTCTCTCCTGCTGCCCGAAGCTGCGCATGTACGCGCGGCGCCCCATAAGTCTCGCGCGAACTCGCATGCACGGTCCGAACCCGCTTCAGCAACTGCGCGTCGGCGATCGCATGGGCGGACGGCGGACGATGTCGCCACGCATGGTAGCCGGCCTCCGACACGCCGAGCACGCGCGCCATGGTCGCAATCGGAAAGACGGCCTGGTTCGCGCTCATGAACTCGAAGACCCGGCCGGCACCGCGCCGGTCTCGCGAGCAAACCAGGCGGCCGCTCGAGAGAGGATGTCGCGCTCCAGGCGCAGTTGCTTGTTCTCGCGGCGC
Organism: uncultured Alphaproteobacteria bacterium; assembly: GCA_963808965.1. Taxonomy (GTDB): domain Bacteria; phylum Pseudomonadota; class Alphaproteobacteria; order Acetobacterales; family Acetobacteraceae; genus CAWEHU01. The sequence continues at coordinate 3,278 of CAWEHU010000022.1, read as the reverse complement.
AGCCGAACGAGCTCCTCGCGGTCGGCCGACGTCACAACCTCACTGTTCTCCTCCCGGCGGCCCTCCTGTCGGTTGGCCTGGGCGACCCAGTTGCGGATCGCCTGGGCGGAAGGCTCGAACTCACGAGAGAGCTCGGTCGGATCTCGCCCGGCGTGGACCAGATCAACCATTTGCCGCCGGAATTCCGGCGAGTAAGGCGGGCGTGTCTTGGGCATGGAGTGCTCCTCCTCCGAAAGCCTGAAGGGCTCCACCAAGGCGGGTCAACTTCAGATACCGGTCGCCCCGTTTGCTGATCCCGCCAAGGCGGAGCCGGCCGCCAGTTGAATGCTGTCGGGGCGTCAAGCCGCTCCAGGCAGCGAGCTCGCGGCCATTGCGAAACAGGCGCGCATCGATCACTGTTGCTGTCAACGCGCTCGCAATGACCGGCCCGACCCCCGAAATCGTCTGCAGCCGCCGCGCTACTTCGTTCCTCCCGCGCCGCCATCCGCAACTGCCGATCAAGCGTGTTGATCTCCTCGGCGAGTGAGGCAATCTGCCGCACCAGCGACAACAGCGCCTCTCCCGCCACCTCCGGCAGCCCTGCTCCTGCCTGGACAGCCTCGATCAGCCTGCCGAGCCCATCACGTCCGCACGGCTCGATGATCCCGAATTCCGCCAAATGCGCACGCAACGCGTTCGTCAGCATCGTCTGCTGGCGTATCAGCACATCGCGCACCCGATGCACCACCAAACCTGCCTGCTGCGTGGCGTTCTTGACCGGCACGAACCGCATCGACGGCCGACCGACCGCCTCGCAAATGGCCGCCGCATCTGCCCGATCCGACTTGTTCCGCCGAACATAGGGCTTTACGTAATGCGGCGGAATCACTCGCACCTCATGGCCGATAGCCGCCAGCTCCCGCCCCCAGTAATGGGCCGTGGCGCAGGCCTCCAAGCCAATTAGGCATCGCGGCAGCTTGCCGAAGAATCGCAGCAGCTCCGCGCGGCGCATCTGCCGTTCCAAAACCACCGTACCCGCGGCATCAACTCCGTGCGCCTGAAAGACACGCTTAGCCAGATCCAGTCCGATCGTCGTAACCTCGCCCACGGATGGTCCTCCTTTGGTTGAGCTCTGCACGGCCTCAACCCTGCACATTGCGATGCCGTCCGGGGGGCCATCCACTGCATCACGGAAGGACAGTTGAGCGACCACAGAGGAGCGGCGCTGATCCCCCTCTGCGGCCTGACCACGGCAGTCGCGGGGATCAGTTCGTCAGAGGTGCGGCTACCACGGGGCGCGGCTTGCGGGAGAGTCCGAGACCTTGCCGGTCCTCCTGCCGCGCCGCCAACTGGTCAAGATCGTCGAAGGCCGAGCGTCCGATGCCCTGGTCAACGTGCTCAAGGTAGCGCAGTGCGGCCTCGCGCCGAGCGGGAGGCATATCGTCTTCGGCCAGACCGATCAGCACCGCCCGCAAGCGTCGCTGGATCTGGACCGAGGTGGCGCCGAACTGGCAAATCTCGTCGAATGCCAGTCCTAGGTAGTCCTGCCACTGCGGCACTGGCACGACCACCCGGACGGCGCCGGTGCCATCGCGGACATAGCCGGCTTCGAGCTGCCTGCGACCGAGCCGGCGCAGCAGGTCCTCGATCTGGTCCAGCGCCTGTACGGCCGTCGTCGGATCATTGATCGCGGGGGACAGCGCCCGGATGGCGATATCGACGAGCAGCCGGATTGCGTATTTTGGGTCCTGCTCGAAGGTGCGCGTGGCCGCAAGGCCGACTGCTCGCAGCATCGGACGCTTCGGCAAGGGGCGCCCCGCCCCGTAGACCCGCATCAGCATGGTCTCGTCCACGAGCGTTTCCCCCACCCCACACTCGAGCGCGATGATCGCATCCCCCTCCTGTGCGAGGCGCACCAGCGCCGCTGTGTCGAATTTGGTAATAACCTTCGGCTCGCCGGTGTAGACCAGCGTCTGCCCCGGACGGCCAAGATCTAGCGTCGCAACGGTGTCGTCCGCCTCCGGCCCTGTATCGCCGATCAAGGGGAACATGGCGCGGATCGTCTCCCGGCCCTTGCCGCCAATCCGTCGTAGCACGTTGTGGATCCGCAGGCCTTCCAGGCTTTGGATCAGCCGGGCGAAGGCCATCATGCTGGCGACTAACAAGATCTCCACCATATACGTGGAGACCATCGGGACGGTCCCGGAACCGTAGCGGTCCGTCCAGATCAAGGCGGCGAGGGCGTATGTGAACGTCGCGAAGAAAATGCCCAGGGAATGATATTGAAGCCGTCCGCCCGCAAGCGCCGCCACGAACCGTGGCGAGTAGGCAAGAGCCCCGAACTGCACCACCACGAAGGAGATCGCGAACACGATCCCGATGAGCCCCAACATCCCCGAGCTAACGGCGGAGAAGAACGCCAGTGCGGAGGCGACCGACATTCCGTGCCCCCATCGTGGCAGGAAAGCCTGCTCGAGCCGCGGCAAGACGTAGCCGGCGATGAGGGTCGCCGCCATATACCTCATCGGGATCAGCCACGGGGCCATCAGTCTCCGCGTCACGTCGCCCCCAGCAGCGGCCGGATGCCGTCCAGTGCACCAGTCAGCATGATTTGCACGCCGACGCAGAGCAGGAGGAAGGCTGAGAGCCGGGTCACGGCTTGCGTGCCCTCCTGCCCGAACAGGCGCGCCATGCTCCCGGCGTTGCGATAGGCGTGCAGAATTGTCAGTGACACTGCTAACGTTACGATCAGCGAAACGATCGTGGACCGGACGAAGCCGCGCATCTCGGGCGGCCGATTGGCGGCGAGCGCGATCGCGGTGGCGATGCTCCCCGGCCCGGTGGTCAGCGGTATCGTGAGCGGAAACAGCGTCATGCTCTTCAAAGTGTCGAGCGCTTGGCTGGAGCGCGCCGCTTGGTCCTCCTGCCGCGCGGGTGCGTGCAGCATCATCCACCCGGAAACGGCCACCACCAGCCCGCCACCGATCCGGAGCGCCGGAAGCGAGATGCCGAAAAGGCGGAGGATGGCTGTCCCGCAAGCAGCGATACGGCGAGCACGCAGAAAGCGGCCACCGCCACACGCTTAGCCATGATCTTCCGCTCAGCATCCGAGAGGGCGAGCGTCCGGTCGAGGAAAATGAACGATAGTCCATAGGGATTGATAATCGCGAACAGCGTCCCGAATCCGAAAAGGAACTGCTGAATGAGGTCGGGGAGCAGGTCACTCTGCATCGCGCGGCTGTCGCTGCCGACTCACGCCGCAACCAGGCCAACGATGACGGTGCCCCAGGTCGTAAGCA
>CAWEHU010000021.1:0-58543 GCA_963808965.1 uncultured Alphaproteobacteria bacterium | reverse complement strand
ACGTCGTGAGTGCGCCGCGGCGTAGAGCTGGCCGTTGCCCGCGCAAGCCCTGCTCAGGTGGAATTGCTGGCACCCCTCCCCGTTCCAAACGATAATCGTACGCTACAGGATCGTCGGAAGCCGGCACGGTTACTGGGGGGACGCTTCGAGCGCGACCTGTTCGGCTTCCGTTGCCGGGGTGGCGCGGAGAAAAGTCCAGATGTTGACAATCCGGCTGCTTGGCGACTTGGAAGTGCTGCGCGACGGCACGCGTCTAGAGCTGCCGCCGTCAAAAAAGACGCGCGCGCTGCTTGCCTATCTTGTGGCGAGCGGACGATCGCACCGGCGGGAGCGGCTTTGCGAGCTGCTGTGGGAGGTTCCCGACGACCCGCGGGGCGCTCTGCGCTGGTCGCTGAGCAAGCTGCGCGCCCTGGTGGATGAGCCCGGGTGCAACCGCATCGTCGCCGAACGCGAGAGCGTGGCGTTTTCGCGCCAAGGCACGGCGGTGGACCTCCTGGAACTTCGCGAGTTGACCGCGCAGCCTCTCGATGTCGTCTCCACTGAGCGCCTATTGGATGCCGCCGCAACAGCAGGTCGCGGGGATTTCCTGGACGGCTTCGACCTTTCGAACCAACCTGAATTCTGGGCTTGGTGCGCGGCCGAGCGGGAGGAAGCACGTGCCGCGCACGGGGCGGTGCTCGCCGCGCTCGTTCAGCGCCTCGCTGGTAGGGTAGCCCCGACCGAGGTGCTCCCGCACGCCCGCGCTCTCGTAGCGCTTGACCCGCTCGCCGAGCCGCCGCGAGCGGCGCTGCTTCGCCTACTGACAGCGTCAGCGCGGCGCGAGGAGGCCGAGACGCAATACCGGTCCGGGCTGCAGCTCCTCGAGGAGGCGGGTCTGCCGGCGCCGGAGCTGCGCCGGACTTGGCGCGAACTCCATCCCCCGCGCGTCGCCCGCGTGCCGCCGCAGCCGGACGCGGAGGACGCGTCCGTGGAGGCAGGCCTCCCTGAGGCACGGCCAGTGCCGATTGCTGCCGAGGAGCGGAAGCAGGTCACCGTGCTCGTGGCTGCCTTTTCGGAGTTGGGACAGACGGACGAGACCGCCGACCCGGAGCTGATGATGCGACGCCTTGACCCGCTGCTGCAGGCCATGCGGCAGGCAGGCGCGCGCTTTGAGGGCAGCGTGACCGGCGTGGGGCCGGAAGGCGTGACAGCGGTGTTCGGAGTTCCCGTCGCGCATGAGGACGATGCCGTCCGCGCCTGCTACGCCGCCCTCGGCATGCGCGAGCAGGTCCGCGCCCTGTCCAGTGGCGAAGTCGACCTCGGGGTTGGGCTGCACTCGGGCGAGGTTTTGGTCCGGCCAGCCCAGGCCGGGGTCGAGGCGGTCGGTCCGGTTGTATTGGCCACGATTTGTATTGCGACCGAAGCCGGGGCCGGCGAAATCCTCCTCTCGGCCGAGACTGCGCGGCGGGCGGAGGGATTTATCGAAGTAGGCATGCCGCGTACCGCACGGCTCGCGGGCCGCGAGGCGATCGAGCTTCTGCCGCTTCACGGCCGGGCGGGACCGCGCTCGCGCTGGGAGGCGAGGGCCGCGCGGCACCTCACGCCGCTGATCGGACGAGATGCCGAGATCGAGCAGCTTCGTCGCGCCCTTAGACGCGCAACGACGGGCCGCGGAGAGGTCGTGACCATCGTCGGCGAGCCGGGCATGGGCAAATCAAGGCTGGCGCACGAGTTCCTCCGGGCCGAACTGCCGGCTAACTGGACGGTGCTGGAGACAGGCGCTGGCGCGCATGACAGCGGCGCCCCTTATTTGCCGATCAGCACCTTGCTGCGCGCTTGGCTTGACGTGGGGGAGCGCGACGCGCCGCCGGACATCGAGCGAAAAGCCCGGCTGAAACTAGAGCACCAATATCCGGAGCTGCGCGATCATCGACCGGTGCTGTTTTCTCTGCTCGACCTGCCGGTCGAGGATGAAGGCTGGCGCGCTACGGGTCCGGGGGGCCGACGGCGGCAGATGATCGAGGCAGTCCGCGCCGCGTTGCTGCGCGAAAGTCGGCGCCAGCCCTTGGCCGTGTTGTTCGAAGATCTGCATTGGGCCGATGAACAAAGCCTCGCAATGCTCGATGCGCTGATCGAGGGGATCGGCGCGGCCCCTGTGCTGCTGCTTGTGACTCACCGTCCGGGACACCATCGCCCCGACTGGGCGCGGAAGAGCTTTTTCTCGCCGGTCCGGCTCGATCCGCTCCCGACGGAAACAGCGGAAGAGTTCCTACGCTCGCTGCTCGGCGACGACCCGGGGGTGAGAGAGATCCGTCGCACGCTTGCGGACCGCGCCGAAGGGACACCGCTATTTCTTGAGGAGGTGGTCCGGGCGCTCGTCGACAACGGGGCGCTTGTGGGCCAGCCGGGGACGTACCGGCTGGCACGGCCTGCCGGGCTAGCAACGCTGCCTTCGACGGTTCAGGCGGTCATCGCCGCCCGCATCGACCGCCTGCCGCTGCTTGCCAAGACCCTGCTGCAGATTGGTGCCGTTGTTGGCCGGGACGTTCCCCTGCTGTTGCTCCGGCACATCGCGCCTTTTGCAGAGGATGCGCTGAACGACACCCTGGCCCAGCTGCAATCAGCGGAGTTCTTGTTCGAGACGCGCCTGCCACCTGAGCAGGAATTCACGTTCAAGCACGCGTTGACCCACGAGGTCGCCTACAGCGGCGTCCTCCATGAGCGGCGCCGGGCGTTGCACATGGAGCTCGTCGATGCGATCGAGACGCTGTATCGCGACCGGCTAGACGAACAAGTGGAGCGCTTGGCGCATCACGCGTTGGCGGGCGGCGTATGGGAACGGGCCGCACAATTCCTGTTGCGCGCGGCCGACAAGGCGATCCGACGCTCGGCGCATCTGCAGGCAGCCGAATTCTTGCGCCGCGGTCTTGAGGCTGTCGCCCGGTTGCCAGAGTCGGAGCACAAGCTACGGCTGGAGCTCGCATGCCAAAAGGCAATCGGCATAGCGATGATGGCAGCCAAGGGCTGGGCGGCGCCCGAAGTCGCTCAGGCCTATGCGCGCGCTCTTGTGCTCTGCGAACGTCTTGGCGACGAGCGTGAGCTGTTCACGGTTTTGCGCGGCCAGGGCCAGTTTCACATGATCCGCGGCGAGCTGCGCACCGCGCGCGAGATCGGAGGGCGCTGCACGGCAATCGCGGGAAGGAGCGGCGATGCGGGCTTCGAGATCGAAACGCATCACCTGTTCTGGAGCAACAGCTTCTTCATGGGTGACTACGCGAACGCTGAGCACCATTCCGACCGGGGTATCACGCTTTACGACCAGCACTGCCATCACGGACTGACCTATCTTTACTCGGGTCACGATCCTGGCGTGTGTTGCCGCTGCTTCTCAGGGCTGGTCCTCTGGCAGCGTGGCCTCGCCGACCAAGCGCTGCAGCGTTGTCGTTCGGCGCTGCTGTTGGCCGAAGAATTGGGGCACCCGCTGACTCTCGCGGTGGCGCAATGGGGAATGAGCTACGTTCACCTGTTCAGGCGCGAGCCCGAGCAGGCACAGATCTGGGCGGAGCGGGAAATCGCCGTGTGTGAGCGCTACGGGTTGCCCTTGGTGCTGTCGCAAGGCGCCTTCCAGCTCGGCTGGGCGATGGCGGCGCAAGGGCGTTTCGGCCCGGGCATCGCCAAGATGCGCGAGGGCCTCGCATCCACCAGCGCCACGGGCGCAGAGATGGGCTTGCCATATTTCATCGCACTGCTCGGTGAAGCGCTCGCCGCGGCTGGCGACCTCGCGGGCGGGCTGGCCGAGCTGGATCGGGCGCTTGAGATCGCCGCTGGCAATGGCGCACGATTCCGAATCTCCGAACTGCTTCGCTTGAAAGCCGAGCTGCTTTTGCGCGAACCCTCGAACGATCCTGGGATGGCAGAAAGATTGCTGCGCGAGGCGATCACGGCTGCTCACGAGCAAGGTGCGCGATTACCGAAACTGCGCGCTTCAACAAGCCTCGCGCGACTGCTGCCGCTGGACGGGCGTGCGGCGGGATCGGACCGGCGCAAGTTGTCTGTGCTGTACGCCAGATTTACGGAGGGACAAGCCACCGCCGATCTCGCCGACGCGCGACGCCTTCTCGCGCTGGAAGGTGCTGCGCCGTGGGCCGCCGATCGCACCATCCGGACAACATAACGTCATTTGCTCAAGCCACCGCCACCTGGGCACGGCCGGCGCGCTGCCACAACACCGGCCCGATCCCAAGCAGCACCAATGGCACGATTGCGAGGTTGAGGGCGACCCATCCCGCAGCACTGTGCAAGGCCCCGGAGCCCAGCGCTGCGCACGCAGCCGACCCAAACACGAGCAGATCGTTGGCTGCCTGCGTCTGCAGACGCTCGTCTGGGTTGTGGGCGCGCGCGAGCAGCGCGGTGGCGCCGGTAAACATCAGGTTCCAACCGAGACCGAGCAACACAAGGCCTGCCGTGAAGGAGAACAAGGTGCTGCCGCTGAGGGAAACCGCTGCGCAAACGAGGTTCAGCGATCCGCCGGCATAGACGACACGGTGCGGGCCGTAGCGGCCGATCAGCCGGCCGGTGAGGAAGCTCGGCGCATACATAGCGATCGCATGCGCCCGGATCACATCGGTGCTGTCGCCCGTACCGAAGCCGCACAGCATCATCTGCACGGACGTGCTGGTCATGACGAGGTTCATGCTGCCATACGCGGCCACGCCCGTCGCAGCGGCGATGATGAAGTCCGGGCGCGTTACGATCGCGCGCATCGGTGTGCGTGCGGCGGTTCGCTGCGAGTCGGGCGGCAGGTCGGCGAAGAGCAGCAGCGCAGCGGCGATGATCGGCAACATGGCCAAGCCCAGATAAGAGCCTAGGAACAGCGCCGGCCCGAACAGGTGCTGGGTATGCTTGACGATCTCGGGCCCCATGATCGCGGCCAGGACGCCGCCGGCCATGACCAGCGCAACGGCGCGAGCGCGCTGCGAGGGATGGGCGGCTTCGGCAGCGGCAAAACGGAGGTGCTGCGCGATGCCGAAGCCGAGTCCCGTCGGCACCGCGCCGAGACAGTAGAGCGCGAAATCTGCTCGCCAAACGCCTGCAGCAAACAGCAAGCAGCCCGCCAGTGATCCGGCCGCGCCGAGCAGAAATCCTGCGCTCCGGCCGAATCGCGCGAAGATCAGGCAAGCGGGCACGGAGGCCATCATGGTCGCGGCCATCTGAATCGCGGTCGGTAGCGTTGCCCATGTCTTGTCGGTCGCGAGGGAATGGCCGATCAGCACAGCCATGGCGACCTGGCCGATGGAAACAGCATTCAGCAACGCCTGACAGCCAAACAGCAGCCAGATGCTGCGACCGGCCCCGATGGAGCGGCACGGGCTAGCCCTTGATTGCGGAATGCGGTGCATGCGTTTTCTCCTTACGGGGCGGGGGCATCACCGTGACCATGGTTCAGCGGCATGTGAGCCGGCGTGTGCGCGAAGGTGGAAAACTCCGCCACATATGCTGCGGCTGCTACTTCAGAGGCACGGTGTAGGTCACCGCCGTGCCGGACAAGCACACATCGCCTTGTGCATTACGGACCGTCGTGTTCATCGTGCAAATGGGCTTATCGTCCCGGACGGTGGTTATCTCGACGCGACCGATGATTTCTTCGCCGACCGCAACGGCCTTCAGGAAGCGCCATTCCACGCTCAGGAACACTGTGCCTGGCCCCGGGAGATCTTCGGCAACAATGGCGTTCAACAGGCCGGAGGTAACGCCCCCTTGCACGATCAGGCCCTTGAAGGGCGACCGCGCGGCGAGTTCCTCGTCGTAGTGCAGCGGGTTCATGTCACCCGTCATCCGCGAAAACATCTCTACATCGCCCATGTTCGTCCGCCGCCGGCGTTCGACGGAGCGCCCCGCCACGGGTTTGCCCTTAATGGTCTTCTCCCATATATTCGCGTGGCTCGTTAGCTGAGTTATGACTTGCTTCTCCGTTGCTGGCGTGTTGACAGGCTTATCCGGCCAAGGCGGGCGCAATGGCGCGAGCGGGGATTGCGTCCGACAAGCATCCGTGTTGCGACAACCGAGCATCCGCCCCGGATGCCGCATCCAGCCCGGCGAGATGCTCCACTTCACGCTTCATCGCCTTATTCAGTCGCCGGTGCAGAACTTTGATGTCGTCGAGGTCCCACGCGAAGGACGCGATGGCCTCGGTCGCTTCGAACAGCGGTAGGGATAGATCGTCACGCACCGCCGCGTAGTCCGCGAACGCAGCTTCAGACCCATCTATGGCGGCGTTGGCGACGAGCTCCGCATCGCGCATCGCGTCAGTGATGCCATGCGCGGTGAGCGGGTCCTTGAAGTACCCCGCGTCGCCCACGAGCGCCCAGCCAGGCCCGACCGGCTGGCGCAAGAAGCCCTTGCGACCGGCGAATACCCAGAGCCGGCTTTCGAGCTGCGAATCCCCGATGGCAGCCGCAAGATCCGGCGAAACCTCCGCGAGAACCCGGCGGTAGCCAGCAGTGAGGTCGTGCCGAATCTCGTCCCGGTAGCGGGCGGGAGGCACAGCCACAAATACACAATGCATCCCGGCATTGGTTGGAATCACGCCCGCGCTTGCACCGGGCCGGTAGGTACCAATGGTAGCCGGAGGCGCAGAGCCCGGACCAATGCCCGTAAATCACGGCGCTCGCGTGCTGCGCAGCTCGCGAGAACGGCGCTTCAACCAGCCGGGCAACCGCGGAGGCGACGCCATCGGCGCCGATCACGAGGCCAGCCTCGATCTCGAGACGCCCACCCTCCGAGTTGCAGATAACGGCCCCGGAAACGCGGCCGTCTGAACCGCGGACGAGTTCGGTGAGCGTGTGGCCGTGCCGGATGTCGGCCCCTGCTTCCTGGGCGGCGTCGACCAGTGTGCTGTCCAGAACCGTCCGGCGTGGGGCATAAAGCGCGTCGACGCCAAGGCTCGGCTGAACGCCCACCTCGACCGCCTCCTCTCCATAATAAAAGGAGGTCGCACGCACCGCGGGGGTGCCCAGCTCCACGATGCGAGACAGCACACCCCAACGGGTGAGCTGCATCACTGCACCGCGCATCAGCGCATGGGTGGAAAGCATGTCGGAACCGTAGCTACCGCGATCGATGGCCAGTACCTTCAAACCGCGGCGCGCAGTGAGCATCGCCACAGCGGCGCCGGCGCAACGGGCGCCCACGACCAGCACATCGACTTTTTCCTGCCGGTGCATCTCTTCTTCTCCCTGCTAAGCTGCTTGGCGGGTGGATCCGCTCAGTTGATCGGCAATGCGCTCGGCCAAAGCTTCCGCATCGCCACCCACGCCATCGATGAAGCTGGATTTGCGTCGCCGCATGAAGCGCAGGCCGAGGACGTAGAGGCCCGGCGCCGGCGTGATGCCGCCGCGATGGATAATTTCGCCCGCCGCATCGAGAACAGGAACCGTCAGCCATGAGTAGTTCCGCCTAAAACCGGTTGCCCACAGCACCGTGCGGATGTTCTCGGCCTTGAGATCTAGCGACGCGGGCGAAGGCGGAAGTTGGATCGCACGAAGGGGCTCCTGCTCCGGGGGCAGGCCGGTCGCTGTGGGATGCGCATCGATTAGCTTCAGCAGGCGCTCGAGCGTGTTCTGAGACGCCGTGGTCGAGGTGGCGAGATCGTCCTGAAGATGCACAACGTTCCGTTCGATGCCGACCGTGCGGCCCACGACCCGCACGCCTCCATCCCGCAGCACGCCGAGGTCGATGCTGCGCCGCTCGGGATGACCGACGAGCTGAAGAGAGGGCTGACCGCGCGCGCTTTGCAGATCCCGCACCCGAGCGGCTTCCTGATCGAGGAGGCCGATCCGGTCCATCCACCACATGATGTCTTTGCCCCGGTAGAGGCGGGGCAGTCGCGTGTGGCGTCCGACCGAAATGGTCACCGCATGTCCGGCCCGGCGCAGCTCCTCCGCCAATTGCACGCCGGAAGCGGATGCGCCGACGACAAGCACGCCGCAATCGGAGATCAATGCGGGGTTGCGGTAGTCCGAGGGCGTGAGCTGATGAATGTCCGGCGCAAGAGCCCGCGCCATGCCAGGAATAAGCGGCCGGTCGCAATGGCCGGTCGCGATGACCACGGCGCGTGCTTCCCATCTCCCGCGACTGGTATCGACCTGATAGCGGTTAGCGATGCGAAGCACGGATCGCACCGCAACGCCCGTTTCGATCGGCGCGCCGGAAAACCGGGCATAGTCTTCGAGATAGCGGATGAGCTCCGGCATCGCCATGTAGCCATCGGCGTCGGGGCCTTGATAAGACCAGTCAGGCAGTCTGCTCATCCAATTGGGCGTCAACAGGCGGAGGGAGTCCCAGCGCTCGCTGCGCCAGCGCTCTGCAACGCGGCCCCGCTCCAGCACGACATGGTCAATGCCAAGTCGGCCAAGGCAGTGGCTCATCGCCAGTCCGGCCTGCCCCGCGCCGATTACAATTGCCTGAACGCGCCTCATTGTAGCCTCCTCGGCCGCGTCCGTCGGCGACTTACCCCGGCTCCCGCGGAGCATGCGAGCGAGAGTTGCCGATAGATTTCTGCGGGATTAGGCGTTGACGGTGATGTCGACCGGGACGCCGTTAGTGAGGATGTCGAACACGGCGGAACGGGCTTGAGACTGCGCGACGATCTCGCGCAGCTTTGCTTCTGGCGCGTCACCCTCGAGCTGGAAGCTGATCCGGACGGAGTTGAAGCCGTTGCGGACCTTGTCCGAAATGCCGAGGATTCCCTGCATGTCCATGTTGCCTTCGACCGTCGAGGTGACCGAGTAGAGCGAGACGCCACGCGCAGCGGCGATGTTCGCGATACCCGCGGTCAGGCAGGATGCTAGGGCATGCAGCACATATTCGATCGGGGTAGGTGCGTTGTCTTCGCCGCAGAGCACCCCCGGATGGTCGGCATCTGCCTTGAAGGTGTTGACGTGATTCAGCTCGGCGCCGGCACCGTAAAAGCCCGTCATGGTGCTTTGACTATGCGTTCCTTTGATCCAGCGGCTCTGTGCACGAAACTGGAAACTCGCGAGCTCTGGCTGGCTAGCGACGACGTTGATCGTGGCAAACAGCTTGAGCGTGTCCACGCCGTTGCGCGGCGGAGGCGGTGCCTTGCGTGCGCGCCTTTCGATGGTCTCGGCATCCATGACTTAGTCCTCTCGGCTCTGTGGCCCAGGCTGTATTCGCTGGGAGCGAGGGAAGGATCAGGCGCGAGCGTGGGTGAGCGCGTTTGAGCCGGAGTGTTATTGACAGCCGGGATCGTGGGATTTTCGGCCGCGTCGTCTTTTCAAGGCCGATCCCTCGCGCAGAGTATAGCCTGCCCGAAGTGGCTGGAGCGACGGATGACTTGCGGTTAAGCCGATGCAGTCCTGCCCGCGTCCCGAGTTGTAAACTCGCTTGCGACAGGAGCGATCAGGACATCGCTCCAGCGGTCGCGGACGCGGCCCAGATGCGCTCCGGGCGCCTGTGGCCCGAAGCCATGCAGCTAGTTTGGCGCTCGCCCTTGGCCCCCGCTGTGCTGGAGTTCGTAGTGACGGCCGCGCGGCAATGCTGAGCACCGGCCATCGCTGCCGCATATGGTCGCGAGCGCCCGCCCAAAGGGGGTCCAGTCGCCAGAACTGGCAGCGGAACGCGTCGTGCCCTGGCAAACCGGCTGCTGAGGTCGAAGCGATGATCGCGAGTTAGGCCATTGCCGCGGTCATGCGGCGATGGAGTGCTTTCGGCGCGCCATGCTCCCCGCCCACGAGCGAAGAAGTTGGACCGACCCATAACGCAACGAAGCTGGTGAACGAGGTGGCGAGAGCCGCCGAGGAGCCAGTGGAGCGAAGGGTCGGACCAAGGAGAATGCGGACCTGCAAACCACGGTCCGGACGCAGAGCCTTCCATGCTCAGTTCGCCGATCCGTTGCATGGCCGTGGCAAGCTTACCGATCACTGCATCCGTCTCGCGCTCCTTCAACGCGCAATCCAGCGCCGCTTCCGCCTTCTGACGCCAGCGCTCGAGCTTGTAGAGCGGCAGGCCGAGTTCGCGCGAGCGATCCTCGGCTGCCTCGCCCGCAGCAGCAGAAATAAAGAATAGATGAGCCGGACAAGGCTGAGCGTTGACACCATATCCGCGACTACTGATATTCAGGAGCATGGATCACTCGGGCGGGTGTCACTGCGGCAACATACATGTTCGTCTTCGTCTTTCGAAGCGACCGGAAGACAGCGCGCTCCGTGCATGCACTTGCTCATTCTGCCGTAGTCATTCGCCGCGCATGCTCGCCGACCTCGGGGGACACTTTGAGGTTTGGGCAGATGACTGGTCACTGGTAGAGAACTATCGTTTTGGCACCAAGACTTGCGATTTTCTGATTTGCCGACGTTGTGGAGTTTTCATCGCAGCAGTCGCAGAGATGTCAGCTGGAGTGCGCGCGGTCGTTAATGTGAACTGTTTAAGCGGCCGCGAAAGCTTCACATCGGTTCCCGTGCTGCACAACTTTGAGGGCGAGACGCGCGAAACCAGATTGTCGCGCCGGGCGGCAAACTGGATGCCAGTAACCATCCGGTGGTAAGTGTTATTTGCACCGAGACCGTTGCATCAGGGGCCGCGCCTTGCTCTTGTTGCCCCGGCCAAGCCCGTCCCTTCCCGCAGGCCCAAACGCGTCTCCATCAAGGCAAGAGCGAGGGCGCTGCCCTCGCGCTCCCGCCAGGCCGCGCCGGCCCTGGACCCGGCATCAACAAGGCGCCCCTCCCCTCCCCGGGCCTGCGGCTCTATGACGCCGACGGCGCGCGCAAATACGTCACCGCCGGCGAGCGCGATTCTTTCCTCCGCGAAGCGGAGCGCGCCGATCGGCTGGCGCGCACGCTTTGCATGACCTTGGCCTATGCCGGCTGCCGCCTCTCTGAGGCTTTGGCACTCACCGCCGATCGCATCGACCTCGCCGCCGGCGTGCTGGTGTTCCAGACGCTGAAGAAACGGCCCGCGGTGTGTTCCGCTCCGTCCCGGTCTCCCCGGCCCGGCTCGAGCGCTCGACCTGGTGCACGGCATCCGCGAAACGATCTAACCACCCGGTCAACTCCAGGCCGGAGGAGTCGAAATGGACATCCAAGCGCAACTCGCCTCGTTGGTCGGCCGGCTCATCGAGGCCGAGAACGGGGCCTCGCGCGAGCAGGCGGACGGAATCCTCTCGGCAGAGTTCCTCGGGATCACCAGGGCGGACGGGACCGAGCAGGACAGGGATGGGCTACTAGGCACCATCGAGGGATCGAAGGGACAGACCGCGTTCGTGAGCTTCGCGGCCCCTCCCCTTCTGCCCGGCATCACACCGGCAGCAGGTCCTGCCCCACGACGCCCGGCCTCGTCGCATGCCGCGGTTCCGTCTCGCGGTGCTGGGATAGCCGGGCCGCGATCCGCTCGAAAATTTCGGCGAGAACGGCGGCTGCTGATGGACCGTGCTGGTAAGGTCCTAAGAACAGGTCGCCGCGGGCTAGCGCAGCCGGTAGCTGATCCAGCGTTGCAACAAGTGCCACGCCCGGTCGTGTGCCAGATGGCATCGCTGGCAAAGGCTGCGCAGGTTCCGCTGCCCGCTTCGGGTCGGGTCATGGTTCACGTGCGCCGCGGCGAGAACGATCCGACTCGTGCGCTGGCGGGTCAGATTCCCTCCAGATCGGGCCACCTAGCCACCCTGCCCCGCCGGTCGCGCCAGGTTGCCTCCCGCGGGTCGAACCAGCGCCCGTCTGGCAGGCACCGCAGCTCCATCCCATGCGGGCGTCGGCAGCGTTCGCACTCGCCTCCCGCGCGCTCGAACCGCACGCGACGGCTCAGCTCGGGCCAGTTCTGGGGATATAGCGGGCGCAGCTCGGGGCGAATTGGCATGGGCCGCGAATTGAGCACGCGCCGTCGATTTGCGTCCAGACCAACCAAAAGAGCGGCCCCGGGTTTAGCGGAGCCGCCGAGGACAGCGAAATCTGGAGGGATCGCTACGATGACACCCCGGGCGTTATGTGGCGTAACTCGCACCGGGCCGGCCGATTTTACGGGAACCACAAACACAGATTTCTGTGTCTCTTTGGGACTGTGCGCTTCCTTCACCAGCCCGAGGGTCTCTCGGCTCGCCCAGAAATCGGCGCGGTCAGATCGGCGTGGGCGTGGGGCGCCCCGGCATAGGGTCTGGACGGGGTCGCGGTTCAATAGGCGGCGGCGAGGGGCTTGGATCCGGTCGCGGCACGGGGTGTTGCTGGCGCATTCACTGAACTCCACCTCGGCGTGCCCAGTCGGAAAGGCGGCCGGTTCCGTCACCGGAGCCCGGCCGCAGTTGTCGGATCGCGTGCCGTGCCCATTGGGGGAACCCGGCACACTCCCACAGTGCAGCCCGCTCGCCGAGGTTCGGTTGGAGGCCAGGGGTGGCGGGGAGTCTACTAGCCGATCTTCGGCGCTCAGGCGTGCGCGGGGTTAGGCGACTAATCAGTTGGGCCGGCTCTGGCTACGAAGCTCCTCGGCAAACTGCTTGGCCCGCCGCTCGGCGTCCGGGCCGCTGAAGATGACCGGGGTCGCAGCCGCCATCGCCGTCGCTGTCGATCTCCTCTGCCCGCCACTCCGCAGGCCGCGCGTCGGGGTCGTGAAACAGGTGGACTTCGCTCATCCCGGTCTTGCGACCCTGCGCACGCCGGAAGGTAACGCCATCCCGCCCAATACACTGGCCGAGCTACAGCGCGAAATGGCGCTTCTCCGTTTCGTTAACGGGCAGATCAAGCAGATTGAAGCGGCACGGCAGGAACAACTCGAACAGGCGCCGCAGGAAGGTTCAAACGCCAAGGTCTTGCAACTGGAACGCATCCGGGGTGTGGGTGTTGAGACAGCGGACATGCTCGTGCATGAAGTGTTTTCGCGTGATTTCCGCCATCAGCGGGCAGTCGCCCGATACGCGGGGCTCACCGGCTCGCCGGACGAGAGCGGTAGGCGCCGCCGGGAAAAGGGTCTCGCCAAGGCGGGCAACGCGCGGGTGCGTCGCGGGATGATCCAGTTGGGTTGGCGATTTCTGATACACCAAAAGGACAGCGGCCTAGCGCAGGAGTACTCGCCCGCGTCGATGGCGGTAAGAAGCCGACCACCATGGTCGTGGCATTGGCTCGCAAGCTGCTCATCGCTCTTTGGCGATTTATCACGACTGGCGATGTACCCAGGGCGCTGTTCTCCGTTCAGCGCCATAATCTGCTAGACTAAAAGCAAGTAACCAGGACAGGAGAACTCGCAGCCATGCTGCTGCCATTAAGGGCCTACAAATGTTGCAACGATGATACCATGATCATGAATCGTTGCACGGCTAACTGACCGAAGGCGGAACCAAGCCGCCCGCGCAAAATGCATTTCCTGCTTGACATCATCGGCCCTCATACAAGCGTTGAACAGCCCTGGGGGTCAGACCGGGTGCAATCCGGGCATCCAGCCGCCGCTCGTCTCGGAATAAGGCAGTGCGCCCAACGCCATGTTCGACCACGGCTTTAGCAGCGCAGCTCCACCCAAGGGTTGAGCGAGTGGAGGGGCCATCATCCCTAAGACGGACAGGAAGTCAGCCGCCCAGTCAGGGCCGACGAGTGCGTCCAATCCGAGGCCCTCGCCATCGCTGAGCGCTGTCAGCCTCCAGGGTGCGCTCTCGGCGCTAGCAGCACCGAGAAAAGAGGGCTGGCTATCGCCCGGAGGGTCTGTGGCCAGGAAGCCATGGTTTATAAAGCGGCCGTTGGCTTGGACCCCGATACTACCCGATAATGTCGCCAGAGTTATTCATTCCTTGCAAGACGGTGAAGGCGGCACCCGGCGGATCAATGGTATGAACGTGCCCTTGTCCTCTACAAAGCCATGAGAGACCCCACTGCTGTCATTATAGTTCCCGATAATCTGGCCAGCGTTGTCGATCTGTAGCGGGTGGGTGGAAGTCGAACCCGGCGCGTCGATGCTAGTGATATTGCCCTTGTCGTAGAGGAAGCCGCGTTGATTGAAGTTGCTATCGTAGCAGGTCCCGTTACTTGGCCGGCGCTGTTCAGACCATCCGGGATAACGAGTTCAGAGGCAGATGATCCCGGTGGATCGATGGTGGCGATCTTGCCTTTGTCGTAGAGGAAACCGTGTTCGTTGAAGTTGCTGTCCTCATAGCTCCCCTAGGATCCACCGGCGTCGTTGATGTCATCGAGGGAGACGCCATTAACCGCGCCGGGCGGATCGATGGTGGTGATCGTACCGTTGTCATCAAGAAAGCCGTGGCTTACGCCGCTGCTGTCATTGTAGCCGCCAATAATTTCGCCAGATGCGTTGATCTGGTCCAAAAAGGTAGAAGTCGAACCGGGGGCATCGATGGTGGTAATCGTGCCTTTGTCGTCGAGGAATTCGTGGCTTACGCCGTTGCTGTCGCTATAGTTCCCGATAATCTGGCCAGCGTTGTTGATCTGTAGCGGCTGGGTGGAAGTCGAACCTTGCGGATCGATGGTGGTGATCACGCCTTTACGGTCGAGGAATCCGTGGGTTACGTTGTTGCTGTCGCGATATACCCGATAACCTGACCGCCATTGTTGATCTGTAGCGCGACGGCATAAGTGGCGCCCTTCGGGTCGATAGTGGTGACCGCGCCTTTGTCTTCGAGAAAGGCGTGCGCTCTGAATTGGCTATCATCATAAAACCCGACAACTTGGCCGGCGTCGGATCGCCCCCGGAAAGGTGCCAATAGCGCCCTGCCTACCATGGTGGTGAAGGTATACGTTTTTGGTTTTCTTGGTCATTTTTTGCACTTCCTTCAAATCGCTATCGTCATTCTCTACTTTACTAATCATTACGGCAATAAGAAAAGTCTTCTCCGGAAGCGAGCCGGTGAGAACTGGCCTCCTACGCTCATGGTAAAGCCTTTTGTCGTGCTCCTACCGGAACGCTGGCCGGCGATGAGGTCCTTCCACCGCCATCCTCGACCGATTGTTGCATCGCTCTCACGTGATCAACATCAAGGGGCGAAGCTATCGCTGCGCGATCTCGAAGAGACGCTTAAGCGCGCCTGAACCCCCGACGACTTGCAGGCCACAACCGCTCGCCGGCCGTCGCCGACTCCGGTCAGCATTGCGACGTGCTCGCCGCCGTCCATGACGCTGCGCGCCGGCTCGGCCGGTGCCGCTGCGCGGCATCACGGACCGCGCCTGTGCGCGACGCATCGCCATGACCCGGTCGGGACAAGAGAATGGCCCATCGATCGAACAAGAGAATGGAACCGTCATCTTCGCGGAACGGACTGGTAGGGAGTGTCCAAAACCTGGGGGGATAGGGACGGAAGCGATATGACCAGTCGGGTCGTTGCCGGCTGGGGGATCGTGGATGAGGTGGGTTCTGCAGTTGGTCGAAACGGGGACCGACAGCCGGGCACGGAGTGTTCAGGTACTGGAGATCAGCCGGCCCAACGACCTTGGCGATATCGCAAATCTGGGGCTGACGCTACCGGAGGCGAAGCAGCTTCTGGCACGGGTTCAGCAAGCGGTCGTTGCCGCGCAAGCCCGCGATCATGCGGTTCTGCGACCGGATTGCTCGGCCTGCGGCGGTGGATGCCACGTCAAGGACTGGCGGCTTCGTCAAGTCGCGACGCTGTTCGGCGGGGTGACCGTGCGGCTGCCGCGGTTTCGCTGCACTGACTGTGGCCGCACCGAGCCGGGTGTCAGCTGGCCATCGCATTGTCGGTCGACACCGGAGCTGGACCAGCTGCGAGCGCATCTTTCCGCCCTGATGCCGTATCGCGTCGCGGCTGGCGTGCTGCAGCATCTTCTGCCGGTCGAGGCTGGAAAGAGCCCCGAGACTTTGCGCGGCCATACGCTCAAGGCCGGGGAGCAACTTCGCGATGCCGCGGCCAAGCCGGCGGCCGCGGCGTCGACAGTCACGGTCACCGTGGACTCGACCTTCATCCGTAGCTGCCGCGATGGCGAACGGCATCTGGAGGTTCGCGTCGGCAACGTCGAGACACCCGGCGGAGCCCGGCAAGTATTCGGCGCTGTCGCGAGGACCGATACCGACCTCGCGGTGCTGATCCGCCGAAACCTGGAGACGGTGGGCCGAACCGACGACACGGAGCTGACCGCGTTCACCGACGGCTGCCCCGGTCTGCGATCGATTCTGGCCGATGCCGGGGTCACGAATCCACCAATCGCCGACTGGTTTCATATCGCCATGCGGCTCCAGCACGCGAAGCAAGCGGCAATCGGATTGTCGACCGACCAGCCGGGCCGGATGCAGGCGAAGACCGTGATCGTCGCGGAGGTCGAGCGGCTGCGCTGGCGCATCTGGAACGGCAAGGCCAAGAATGCCCGGCGCAGCATCGACCGGATCCGGAAGGTCATGCATCTCTTCAAGGGCGAGCGCGGCCATCGCACGACAGGCGTGCCGTCACGCAAGCTGTGGGCGGCGTTGCACGAAGTCGACCGCTATCTCAACAGCCAGAGCAACTGGCTCGTGAACTACGCCAAGCGATATCGCGCCGGCTTGCGTGTCGGAACTTCGGTGACCGAAGGGACTGCGAACTTCCTTGTCAATCGCCGAATGAACAAATCGCAGCAGATGCGATGGTCGCGACGAGGCGCCGATCTTCTGCTCCAGGTTCGTTGTGCCGTCTACAACGGCGTGCTCGGTTCGGGGCTCGGCCAGCTGTTTGAGCCGGTCTCGAGCCCAAGCCCACAACTGGCAAAGGCGGCCTGATCCCCCAGTTTTTGGACACTCCCGCCAGCCGGGCGCGCAATCCGGCGGCGAGGTCGTCCGGCGCGGCGACGATCGAGGCTTCGAGCCGGGCCACCGCGTCCTGCGCCCGCCCCAGCGGGCGCAGGACGCGCTGTCACCGTGCGGGCCGGCGCGACCTGGGGGCACCTTCTCCTCGTCCTCCCAGGGAGGCCGGAAGCCATCGTCGTCCGCGTGCATGTCGGGACCCCAGTCGCAGACGCGCCTTTCTTCTTCTCGATCCTAAGCCCTTGATGCAGCGGCGCCGCAACCGCCAAGACGGAAGCAAAACCGCCATTTCCTTCCGCATCTCCGGCAATTCCGGCCCTAACTTGCGTTAACGGCGCTTTCAGCCAGCTGACCGGCACGCAGGGGCTTGGGGTCCGTTACGGCACGCCCGCCTCAAGCGGTCCGCACTGGAGGGCTTTCTGGGCCCCTCCCCTCCCCTCACCCTGGACGAGTTTTCAAACGGCCGCCTGCCAGCAAGTTCCAATGCCGACGGGCCCTCGGGGACCAGTTCCATTCACGAGATCAGCGGCTACCCTCCCCTTCTCCGCCGCGTGTCCGGCGGATTCGCATCTGCTTCCGGAACGTCGTAGCCGGCTTTGCGCATCAGTCGCGCGAAAAAGCGACGTGTGGATCCTTCCTTCTCCGCCTCACACGCCACCAACTCGGCGAATTCCTCTGAAGCTTGGAAGTTGATTTGTACCTTCCGCGGCGCCCTCGACCGTATCGGCGGATCGGCGACGACATTGGCCAGCTTCGGCTCGGCGGGTGGTAGCCGGGCGGTCACCCCTGCAATTTGTTGAGACAGTTCCGCGCCCGAGACACGCTTCGCCTTGAAGGAGTTCATGCCGCGACCCCCTCTTTGGGGGGAATGGAAGTACCCGCCTTATCGGGGATAGCCCCCTTACCCGCTAGCTCCTCTATGAGCATAGCCGCTTGCCCGCCGACCTTGCCATTAGTCGGCACCGCGCCGCTGAACGACAACTTGGTATAATCAGAGAGGTCGGAGAGCGAGTGTTCGAGGATTGGTAGCTTCTCCGCCCGCAGGCTCTCGAGCGCCGCGCGTTCGGAGAGGCCCCTCGCCTTCCAACGGGTTAATATGACGCTATGGGGGATAGGGCGCCTAGCCGCCCTAGCTAGACTAACGACCTGCTGAACGGTCCGCATTGCCTCTCTGACGGAACCGCGATCCGGCATGCAAGGGATCAGTACAAAATCAGCCATGCCGATAGCCGAGGCGGCAGTGAGATTCTCGAACCCCGCAGTATCTACCAGAACGATGTCGTGCACCTCGGCCTGCATGCCGGCGAGATCGACGACCTTGATGTGGTCGATCTCCGATACGCAGGTAAAAGGCAGCCCCTCATAGGCGTTTTCCCGCCAGGACGCGAAGCTCTGGTTCCGGTCGGAATCCACCACGGCGACACGGTAGCCGGCCGCCGCCATATTTGGCGCCAAGCATGCGGCCAGGGTTGTCTTGCCCGCGCCGCCCTTCGACTGGGCGATCGTTAGGATAGTTCCCATAAGCCCCTACTCCCCTTTACGCGCTAGGGGCATTAGGCCGAATAGCGGGCTAACCACAAAGCGGCTAAGTGGGACTATCCCCAGTTATGCCCGTAGTGTGGCTAGGGAGCTACAGTCACCTTCGTCCATAGGGGTCTAGCCCTGATAGCTACCTGGGCACCCTCTGACGCAACCTGATGTTGCCGCAGCAGAGGTTTGGGTCGAGACGGGTGGGTCGCCAATTTCAGCCTTGCTAGCGCACGTAGCTGAAGCCCATCGAACACTCAGCCACTCCCACGTGGAGCGGCCCGCCACGCCCTGTAGACGCCGAATCGGCTAGGTGCGGTCTGCGAACTTTTGGCCCCGGCCAGTTACGCAGAATCAGCTATGGGGCGGATTCTCCTTTTCCACGCAAACTCGGCTATTCGGCCAAGAGTTATCCACGCTGTTCTGCGTGGCTCTTGCGCAGAGTCGCCTATGCCGAGAACCGAGCCTTTCGCAAAATCAGCTATCGAGGAGCGAGTCGTCCACGCAGAATCGGCTATTGACTCCTATAGAGTCCTAGAATTTCCCTCCTATAGGGCTGCCACCTAGCCAATTCTGCGCCGCACCTCACTGCTGCCCAGCTATGAGTGGAAAAGCGAAGAACAGGAAAGCTATGAGGACGGTCGCTGAGCAGCTTGAGATGCTGGGTTTTGAGGAAACTCTCCGAAAGGTAGATCGGGAAGCTACCTCGCCTCGAACTCGATCGCGCCAGGTGCGGCGAGTTGAGTTGACCCACGAACTCTTGTCCGAGCTGCCGACACTGGAGGATCTATCGTTCCTTCACTCCGGCTTATGCCAGACCAGCCTTCCGCATAGTCGGCCCGCCGAGAACCACATCGCCTGGAGTTGGCGCTCTGGGCGCTTTTCGTTGATTGTCCAGCCAGGACTGATGGATACGGCCCGAGGCGTCGAATACGTTGGCGTCCCATACGGAAGCAAAGCCCGGTTGATCCTAATCCATTTGCAGACCGAAGGAATCAGATCCCGCACTGTAAATTTAGGCGCATCTCTGTCCGCGTTTATGCGGTCGCTTGGTCTTGCTGTGACAGGCGGTAAGCGAGGCACGATTGGCGCCGTGCGCGAGCAGGCGCTTCGCATTGCGCGCTGTAATTTCACCATGCAATGGACGGGCGCAGACGGGCAGGGTGGGGAGCGAACGATCATTGCAGATAGCCGCATCGTCGACCGTTTGGAATTGTGGCGATCAGAAAAGGAAGGCTGGTGCGAGACCGTGGAATTATCTGAAAGATTCCACGATCATCTGCGCGAACATGCGGTCCCATTGGACAAGCGGGGTATCGCGCATCTTGCAGGTAATTCCCTGGGCTTGGATCTCTATGCATTACTGGCGTATCGTCTGCCGCGCCTCGACCGCGATCTGCACCTCCGGTGGAGCGCAATACAGGGCCAAATTGGCAGCAGTGAACGAACCACATTCACTCTGGCGCAACGTATCCGAGAGGTGATCCCGGACGTGCTCGTGGCCTATCCGCACGCTAATGTGGGCGTGACCACACACGGCCTCCTCCTGAGACCTTCGAAACCAGCCGTTCCGAAGACGACAGTTCAGGGTTTTCGTTTAATCGAAAGTCGGTAGCTCTGCAGAAATCCAGCTCCCGATAGAGACGTGGTTGCATTACGAACCCGGCCTTACGGGCCCGCCCGCTTGAGCAGATGTGAAAGCGAGGCACGGACCAGTAAGGGCCGCCTCGGAGCGAGTCCGCTTGCACAAGATCAGGAACGCGGCGGCCGCTCGTTTTCAAGCTTGTCCAGCACCGCTTGATCCTCGGTGCTCAGCGGTGCCGGGGACTGCACGGCCACCCCGGGCGGCACGGCGTCGCCCGGATCGCGCCCGCCCCGAGCCTCTACTTGGCGCAAGACGGCGTCGAGTTTGGCGTCAAGCGCCTGCATCGCGGTCTGGATCCCGCGCAGCCCGCTCAGCTGGTCGAGGATCTGCTGGATTTGACCGGTAAGCTCCGCCGCGCCGGCTTTGCGACCCCGGCCACTGGTGCCGCGTGGAGCGGGAGCCGGGCTCGCCTTGGGCCGCCCGGGCGCGCGCTTCTGGGCGCTTTCGCAGCCGCTTTGGTGCGGGCAGGCGGGATATCCGCGGCTGATTTCTTGCCCGGCCGACCCCGTCTTGCAGCCGTGCTTGCGCCGGCTGTCCCGGTCTTGGGGGGTCGGCCGCGGCGCCGCGGGCTCGCGCCGGCGCTGGTCTCTCGCGTGGGTGGTTCAGGAGGTCTGCGTGCCATGGTCCGGGGCTAACGCGCGCTCATCGGGGATGGATGCGGGGCGAGCAATGCCGGTCAGGGACGACTGCCCGGCAAGCATTGCTCTGGGCAGGTCCGGTTCGCGCGGGCGCGATCTGGCGCGCGGGGCAAAGCGCCAAGACCTCGTTCAGCTCCGGCGGCGGCGGATTTTCTGGGCAGGGCTGGTGCTGCATCACCCTCGGCGGCTTGCCAGCTTTCTGCGAACGCTTGCCACAGGTCGAACTGCGCCGTGCCCATCACCGGTTCGCCAACCGCCTGCGGGCCGGCGCGCGTTCGCTCCGTCGTGCTTGGGATCGACGGCTTGTCCGGGATCGATGGCACGCGAGGCTTGCGGGGCATTCGCAGCGTTTCCGTCAAAGGGAGGCCGGCAGGGTCAGGCCGCCGCGAGCGGCAGCGCAAGACACAGAGCGGGGAGGGAGGGGGCCGGTCCAACAGGCGCAGCAGGGCGTGTGCCTGGACGATGGCGGCGAGCCGGCCGGTCAGGGTGGCGTGGGCGCGTTGACCGGCGAGCTCGGCCAGGTGGTTGGCGACCAGGGACGCGGCGGGGCAGGGGAGGACGCCGCGGCCTTGGCACCACGCCTCCCAGGCGCGTAGATGGCTGGCATGGGCCCGGCGGGTCGCGGGCGAGAGCGACTGGCGGGCTGTCGAATTTCCTTTGCGGTTTCAGTTGGTCCCTTGCCGCTTCAGTAGCGTCGCGGACGGGATTGTAGGCGGCGAGGGGCGCCTGACGGGTCACCGGCCCGCAGCGGACGCGTAAGCTAGGCGGCTCTCCGGCCCCCCAGCCGCCGAAATTGGCGATTGGCTGATTGCGCGTGCGACAGAACGCGAACCCGTGGCGTCGCGGTGCCGGTCTAAGCGCGATCAGTGCGGTTATCTCGCCTCGTGCAATTTTCCGGCTTGCGATCCCGGGCGGGGCTGGATTTTCGGCCGTGATGGCCGACTCGCACAGGAGGTCGAGCAGCCGGGGCACGACAAAGGCACCGAGTGTCTCACGTGATACATACGGTTCAGCGCGCATTTCCCGGCCGCAAAGCACGCCACGGGCGATTCAAATTCCGTTAAGCGCCCTTAACGCAAGTTACGGCCGGAATTGCCGGAGATGCGGAAGGAAAGGGCGGTTTTGCTTCCGTCTTGGCGCTTGCGGCTCCAGCTGCATCAATGGCTTATACAGGAAGGAGAGCATCTGACCCTTCGCCGTGTCGCCCTCCGACGGCGCACAACACCGCCCATTCCCCGCCCCTGAGGCGTCTCCGGGCTACCGCCCCAGCAGCTCCCGTACCGCGCGCACATGCGCCTCCGGCGCCTCATGCGGCAGGAAGTGCCCGACATTGGGCAGGACTCGGCGCTCGTAGGGACCGGTGAAGTACCGGGCGTGACCGGCGCTGCCCTCGACCGGGTTCACGCCGTCTACCGCGCCCTGCAGCGTGATGGTCGGCACGGCGATGGTTGGGCGCCGTGCGAGACGTGCCTCGATTTCCGCCACCGCCGGGTCGCCGGGTGCGGCGCCGTAACGGTGACGGTAGGAATGGATGACGACATCGACGAAATCGGGATTGTCGAAGCTCGCCGCGGTGCGCTCGAAGGTCGCGTCGTCGAAGCGCCAGGTCGGCGACCACTGCTCCCACAGCAGGCGGCAGAGGGGCCGGCGGTTCTGGGCGAGGCCGGCGCGGCCGCGCTCGGTCTGGAAGTACCATTGGTACCAGTAGCGCACCTCCTGCGCCGGCGGAGCGGGCCGGCCGGAGGCGGCGATGTCCTGGATGGTGTAACCGGCGCCGGTGACGAGGCCGAGCACGCGCTCGGGCCACAGCGCGGCGACGACGCAGGCGGCCCGGCCGCCCCAGTCGTAGCCGACGAGTACCGCGCGCGGGAGGCGCAGCGCATCCATTAGCGCGAGCAGGTCGTGACCAAGCGCCGCCTGCTCGCCCGAGCGCGGCGTCTCGGTGGCTAGGAAGCGCGTCGGGCCGTAGCCGCGCAGGAACGGCACGTAAACCCGGCAGCCGGCCTCAGCGAGCGGCGGCGCGACGCCGTCCCAGGCGCGCGGGTCGTCGGGGAAGCCGTGAAGCAGGATCACCGCGGGTCCACCTTCCGGACCCAGTGCCTCGCAGGCGATCTCCAGGGTTTCGGTGCGCGGGCGAACCATGGCGACCTGCGGGCCGACGGGCTGGGCGGCGGTGTCGCCAGCAGCCAACCCCAAGGCAGCACCGATTGCGAGGGCGTCGAAACCTCTGCGTGACAGCATGACAGCAACCCTCTCGTCGAAGGCCGTAATCGCGGTAGCGGGAAAGCTAGTCGCTACCATCCTGACTGGCTTTTTTTTCTACATCAGAAGCCGGGATATGCCCACGGCACCTGATTACGTTGAGCGCGCGCTCGTGCTCTTGCCCGGTTTCGGCATCCTGTTCTTCATCGAATTCGTCGCCTTCTTTTTCCTGCGCCAGTACCGCTCGGCCCTGGACGAGTTCCGGTACTACGACGCCATTCGCCGCAACCGGGAGGAAATCTCATCATTCTGAAGAATGTTCGCAGAGGATGGCGCGCTTGCCGGCCGGTTCGCACCGTGGCGGAGCAGCTAGCAATCCTGCTGAGGGGAAGCAGAACTCCGGCCTCGGCCAAATGACTGATTCGCATCCTGCCAATTCGGGGTAGCGCGCGCCCGCCGGCGCCGGGGGCGTTTCCTAAGGGCGGATTCTGCGACCCGCAGCCGGCCCTATCACAAGGTCCCGGAACGAATCGACCGGTCGGCCTCCAAGCCCAAATCCAGCAATGCGTGAATCGCCTCTTCGCGATCGCCTGCGTTCATTCTGCCCCGCCACGCGTCGATCCGGTCAGCCTCCGATTTGGATAGGGTGATGGTGACGCGGCGCTCTGCCTCGAAATCTGCGGTCATGGCTTGCCTTTGTGTCGGGGTGTGAGTGCTTTCAACCCCCGAAGGGCATCCCCTTTCCGTAAATAGGATTCGGCGGCTCACGATTCCGGGCCGGGCCAGTATCAGCGTGACGAAAAGGAGTGTCGCGAGCGGGATGGCCAAACCGGCCAGGCTGGCAGATAATCTCGCGTGGAAGCGCCGGGACGATCGCTCGCCCCGGCACCGTCCAAGTCCTACCGACGCTCCGCCCGGATTTTCAGGGTCAGGCCGGGCAAGCGCAGGAAGACGGACAGCAGCCATCTGTATGCATGGCATTGTCCTTATACTGGGCCGCCCGTCATTAGGCGGCCCAGTCCTTTATGGACCCGGATCACCCGAGCGGGGAGCCTGCTCGCCTGTGGATAGGTGTGGAACAAGGAGGTGGGGTCGCGGATCAACGCGCTCGCGGCAAGGGGGAGGGGATTTCGAGCGCTTCTATCTCGGCTGCGTCGCCGAGGCAGCACGGCGCGGCGGCCGCGAACTCGATCGGCTGCAGGCGGCGGCCCGCCGGATCGCCGCGCTTCCGGGAAGCGCCCGTTCCCGGCTGCAGCGGCCGGCGCCGTCGCGCTTCGGGAGCCGCTGATCACCAGTCGCCTGCTCGCCCCGCCGGCTCGGTGTCTCCGCCCGCACCGGGCTCGACCTCGCCGCAAGACTGGTCGCGGCCGGCGTGCTGCGGGAGATGACCGGACGGACGGCCTGGCGCGCGTTCGCCATCGCGTCAGGGTGGGCCGTCCCGAGAGGGCGATGGCCACCCTGTGAGGGGCCACTTTTATAGGGCGCAAAAACCCGGCCAGACGTTCGGCCGCGACCGCGGCGGTGACGCCCTGACCGACAGGCGTGGCAAGCGCAAAGAAGCGGGACGAGGATCGGACGCGCAGGCCGCAGCGAAAGCGAAGCGACGGCCGAAGCGGCAACCGGCGCAGTTTTTCGAGATGGGACTGATGGGGCCGGGCCATATCCTGAGCAGACTGGGTCAACCAAGCTCGCTGATGGCTTTCGCCAGCGGCTCAGGCGCTCGCCGGGGCGATCCGATAACCCGCTCCCCAAAACCCTGGTATGGTCGTCTGCATCGGCCGAAAATCGCATCAGACCGGATTCCTAGTGCCCGCTTCAGATCCCATTCCTGTCACACTCGCTCTCCAGGGCGGAGGCTCCCTCGGAGCGTTCACCTGGGGCGTGCTGGACCGCCTTCTCGATCGGCCTGAGCTGAGGATCGAGGCGATCAGCGGCGCCAGCGCCGGGGCTATGAATGCGGCCATGCTCGCTCAAGGACTGGCGACGGGAGGTCCCAGTGAAGCCAAGCGACTGCTCGAGACCTTCTGGTGCCGCGTCGCCATCACCCCCGGGTGCCCCGACACGGCAGCCGCCCAGTTGCTTGTTCCATTGGGCATCATCATGGCCCCGGTGGTCGAGGCGATGCGGCATAGCGCCAGAGGGCTGTCTCAGGACCAGCTCAATCCTCTTGGCCTGAACCCGCTGCGGGAAGTGCTGGACGACTTGCTCGACCCGTCGGCGTTCGGGAACGAGGGTGCGCCTTTGCTCGTCATCGCGACGACGCGCGTCCGCACCGGCGAGGCGCGCCTCTTCCGCGGTGCCGAGGTTACGGCAGGGGTGCTGCTCGCCTCGGCCTGCCTGCCCCAGCTATTTCCGGCCGTCGAGATCGACGGCGAGCCGGTACTGGGACGGCGGCTACGCTAGCAATCCGCCGCTGCGGGCGCTGATCGAGGCCGGGGCACCGGCCGACCTCCTGGTCGTGCGCACCATGCCGGTGGAGCGGCTCGACCTGCCCACCAGCGCGGCCGGGCTTCTCGAGCGGACCAACGAGCTGGCCTTCGGCGCCGCTCTTCGCCACGAGCTGGAGTCGCTTGCCTTTGCCCAGCGCTTGTTGGCCGACCGGCCCCAAGCGGCGCCTGGCGTCCTGGCCCGGCTGCGCGAAGCCCGCCTGCACATGCTCGGGGCCGAGGAGGCATTCCGGGCACTGAAGGGCGGCAGCCACCAGGATCCCACCACGGCCTTCCTGCAAGAGATGCGGGAGCTTGGCCACGCCGCTGCCGACCAGTGGCTGGCAGCGAACCTCGCTTCCATCGGGGTCCGCTCGACGGTGAACCTGTCGGACTTCGCAGTCTGACTCATGAGCCTCCGGGGGAGGCGAACGTTGTAGCCTTGGCTCGGTTGTTCGGGATGTCCGGTGAGATCGTCGGAACCTGGAGGTGCACCACGCCGCACGGCGAAACGGTCGCGGGCGTGTTCCGGGAAGCAACCGGTCGCCACGTGCATGCGGATGAGTCTCGAGCAGTGCGCCGCGGCTATCTCTTCAACTTCCGCCCACACGGGATCTTCTATCCCGGAGCAGCGTGCCGTTCTGCCGGGCGTCCGACACCGGAGCGGCAGGTGCAGCGCTTTCAAAGTCGCCCCAGCAGGCGCAGCAGCCTCTCCGCCCACAGTATTATCTACGGACATTATCTACGGACACTTCCGGCCACGGCGTGATCTTCAAACCGCGGTCGGCTACCGGGGCGCGGGTGCGGAGCCGTTTCGGGTCTGGCGGCAGGAGACGTGCGTGCCTTCGTGCGCCGGATAGCCCACAGCCGATGAGACGCCCCAATGTGTTCGTAAGTCCGTTAACTGTCCAAATGCCCGCAGCATTGTCGCCTGGCTACCGCGGGTCGTGATGGGTTCGCCTTGTCCTGAGATGAGCAATGCATTCCCCGGCACGAACTTAATCGTGCTTGGTGGCGTTGACCGGGGAACCACACGAAGAGCAGGCCATGACACAAAGCCTTCTGCGAGCCCCGGTTGAGGGCTTTTTTGATGTTCGCGAGGCGATGAACCAGGCGCAACTGAGCGCGGCGGGGTGCCGCTAAGTTGGAGAGCCTCGGCACAGTCGCGCTGGTACTGGGCGGCGGTAACGCGCTCGGCGCCTACCACGGGGGCGCATTCACCGCGATCGCGGCAGAGGATGTGCGGGTCGACTGGATTGTCGGCTCCTCCATCGGCGCTATCACCGCGGCGCTGATCGCCGGGAGTGCACCGGAACGGCGCGTGGCGACGCTCCAGGAATTCTGGCATCGAGCCGCCTCAACATCGGGCGAGGCGTCCTGGGTGCCCAAGGAATGGCGGCAACCGCTGCAAGTGGCGAGCGCGTTGCAAGCCCGGCTGTTTGGTCGGCCCGCGTTGTTTCATCCGCGTTTGCTCGAATCTTCCTGGGCGAAAGACCAACCGGGGCTCTACGACGTGACCCCGTTCCGCAACACGTTGATCGAGATGGTCGACTTCGATCGGCTCAATGATGGCCCGACCCGCGTCTGCGGTGGTTGCGGTCGACGTGGAGACGGGCGAGGAAGTGGTATTCGACACGCGGAACGAACGGATCGGCGTCGAGCATCTACTGGCCAGCGCGGCGCTGATCCCGGACTTCCAGCCGGTAACGATCAACGGGCGGGTGCTGGTGGATGGCGGACTAGCGGACAACGTTCCGGTCGATGTCGTGTTGTCCGAGCCTCCGGACCTGCCCCTTACCTGCTTTGCTCTCGACCTGTTCCCCACCCACGCATTGCCGCCGGCACACCTCCTGCAAGCGGCGCAGCGGCAGAGTGATTTGATGTTCGCTAATCAAACCCGCCGAAGCTTGCGGGATCAGCAGGAGATTTGGCGGCTGCGCCGGCCGGGTCACCCGGCTTCCGTCCACTGGCTGGAATACCGCGGGACCTCGGATGAGATCGCCATGAAAAGCTATGACTTTTCTGGCGCCATCTTGAAGCGACGCTGGCACATCGGCGAGCAGGACATGCGCGCGGCATTGCGCGTCTGGCGCGAGACGCCTGCGAGGTCGTCCGGGCTGATGGTGTATCCGCCCATGCAGCATCCGGATGCATTCGAAGCGAGCGACGATGTAGCCCGGCAGTCTGGTTGAGAGTCTCTGACCTCTCGCTGACGTGCCCGCGCGCATTTGCCCTTCCCCAGCAGAACAGCGTCCCAAGGCGGCGCATGCGCAGGTCGTGCACGGGCGAGGGCGCATCATGCCCCGGGGGCAAGCAAGGCCCCAGCCGGAGCAGAACTGACGCAGCAACTCGAAAAGCTCAGCGGGGATCGAGAGGGAGCGCCGAATGATTGCGGCGCCTCCTGTTTACCTTCAGCCTTCTGGGAGACGGGTTATGGCCAAAGCGGTGATCTTCGACGTGGACGGCACGCTGGTCGATTCCGTCGATCTGCATGCCCGAGCCTGGCAGGACGCCTTGCACGACTATGGGCACGACCTCGAGTTCGAGGATATTCGTAGCCAGATCGGCAAGGGCGGCGATCAGCTGATGCCCGTGTTCCTGGATCCGGGCGAGCTGGAAGCGCAGGGAGAGGCGCTCGAAAAGCATCGCGGTGAGATCCTGCGTGCGCGGTACCTGCACCAGGTCACGGCCTTCCCGGATGTGCGTGCGTTATTCAAGCGCCTCCAATCCGATGGCAAGCAGATCGCCCTCGCCTCTTCGGCCAAGAAGGGCGAGCTCGCGAAGTACAAGCAACTGGCGCAGATCGAGGATCTCATCCATACAGAGACTTCCTCGGACGACGCCGAAAAGAGCAAGCCGCATCCCGACATTTTCCGGGCGGCCATGAAGCGTTTGAGCAACGTGTCCGCGGAAGAAATCCTGGTGGTCGGAGACACGCCCTACGACGCGGAAGCGGCCGGCAAGGCGGGTATGCGCACGATCGGCATGTTGTGCGGCGGCTTCTCTGAGGAGAGCCTGCGGAAGGCCGGCTGCATCGCAATCTACAAGGACCCGGCCGATCTGCTGGCCCGGTACGATGAATCGCCGCTCGTCTGCGATGCAGCGGCTGGATAGATGCCGCCCCCGAGACTGTGATGCGACAGCACAGTGACTTGGGAGTAGTATGCTGAAATCCAATTGAACCTGATTGGCTGTACCGAATTCCCCGAACATCTGGGTCACTATGATGCTCGTTATCGAGGGCGGTCGAGCGACCGTCCTGTGATACCGGGGCGCACGCTCGCCTCGCCGGCCCCGCGCTGACACTCAAAGGGATAATGGATGCTAAGTAGCCCGGGGATGTCGGGCGCGATGGGGTGCGCGGCAAACCGGTGACACGGCCACGTGGATCCGCGCCGAAAGCCCATTGGCCAGGAAGTTTCTCTCGAACCACATTTGGAGATCAAAAATGGGCAACGCTTCTGAAACTCAAGAAAGGCCACAGCCGCGCGATAGCGACACGCGCGGGATCCGCAGGATCCGCGACGCGGCGGATCAGCCCGTGCAGGCCGCGCATGAAATGATGGAGAAGGGCGCTGACGCAGTAACGCAAACTGCAAATACGCTGGCCGATGTGACGCGGCACGCGGCCAATCAGGGTGAAGAGGGTCTGCGGACGTTCGCTGGAGCCCGGCCTCTCGCGAATGCGAGTTACGCCCAAGGCCGCCGCGTGGTAGACACCAACGTGCTGCCGCTCGTCGGATACTATACGCAGATCGGGCGCGGCTTCCTACAGATGCAGCAATCCTACTTTGACGTGCTCCGGCGCTCGATGGACGTCGCCGAAGTGCAACGGGATCTTTATCGCAACGCGGTCACGACGACGATCGAGGCGACCCGGACCGTGCTGCAAAGCGCTGCGCAGGGAGCACAACGCGCCGTGCAACCGCTGCAAGGGCGCGGGTGAGTCACCGGCCGCCGGGGATCAATCCGACATGGAAGAGATCATGGACAAAACCTCTGAAACGCTTGCCGAAGACGTGGTCGTACCTCTTTACGCCGAAGACGCGACTGTGGCGCGTCGCTCCGTTGCCGGAGACACCGTACGGGTCAGGACGGTCACGCGTGAACGGGAGCATCTCATCAACGAGACCGTGACCCACGGAACGGTCGCGGTGGAGACAGTTCAAATCGGGCGTTACGTGGACACGATGCCCGAGATTCGTGAGGAGGAGCAGACCATCATTGTTCCTGTCGTCGAGGAAGTCATCGTCGTCGAGAAGAAGCTCTTTCTGAAGGAAGAAGTCCACCTTCGACGCGCGCGCCGCTCCGAGCCGTTCCAAGAGTTGGTCACGCTCCGCGAGCAGGCAGCCGTCATCACCCGCGTCGGGGCAAATGATCAGGAAGCCCCATCGTCCGAAGCACCCTCACAGTCACAAGACGCTTAATTTTTACCAAGGAGAGCTCAATGGATCATAATCAAGGGCAGAGTAGAATGGAATACGAAACGATCATTGCCGCTTACGAGACGGTACAGGCAGCGGATGCGGTTGTCCGCGACCTCAAGAAAGCCGGCGTTGCCGCCGATGGAATCGGTCGTCACGTGAAGGGAGCAGCGTCCGCCTCAAACAGATCAGAGTCGCTGGGCGCCCTCTGGACCGATCTGCTGGGAATTGAAACGGAGGAACGAGACGCAAGGGTCTATGACCGCACGCTCGCAAGCGGAGGTGCCGTCGTCACCGCGCGCGTTCCTGTCAAGGACTCCGAGAGCGTGCTCGCCGTCCTTGAGGTGCATCACCCGATCGATCTCGAAGAGCGTAACGGCGGCGACGATGAGGCTGAAGTGGTCGCTCTCGCCGAAGAGACGCTTCAGGTCGGCAAGAGAGCCGTCGCGGGGGAGACCACGCGCGTCCGCCGCTACACGGTGGAATCGCCCGTTGAAGAGCAGGTCTCGTTGCGCCGTGAATCCGTTTCCATCGAACACCGGCCTGTGACCGGCGCCTCTGAGGTGAACGGGGACGCCTTTACTGAGAAGACAGTAGAGGTGACCGAGATGAACGAAGAGGCAGTCGTTGCGAAGACCGCACGGATTGCCGAGGAGGTGGTCATTCACAAAGCTGTGGAACAGCACGTCGAGACCGTCCGCGACACGGTGCGTCGGGACAAGGTCGAAGTAGAGAGCGTGCCCGTCACAAAAAAGACCGCCGACGCTCGCAGATAACGCGTACCAGCGCTCCCTCATCTCAGGGGAGCGCTGGCCAGCTTCCGCTGCCGCAGCAGGGGCAGGCGGATTGGTCGGCAAGAGACCGGGCGCACGAATATTGCGAACGGGCCTGTCATGAACTGGAGTGGTCACGGGGAGTGATTGCCTCATCAGTTGTGGCGAACCCGATCGAAGGCTCAAACACTCAAAGGTGACGATGGCACGATCGGCATATCGCAGATTGTGTCTGGTTGTTGGACGCTCGGGTGCAATGACATGCAACGCGGGCTCCGTCCCTGCACTTGACCATGGTGCCTGTCGGACGGCCCAAGAGGCCGTCCTTGGAAGGATCAAGTGGCAGCGAGGCGAGTGCTGCTCGTCGAAGACGAGGGCCTCATTCGGCTAATGATCGCGGAAACTCTCCGGGATGAGGGCTTCGACGTGGTCCAGGCAGAGAACGGCGACGAGGTTATCAGCCTGCTCGATCAGGTCGATAGCTTCGACGTGTTGTTTACCGATCTTCAAATGCCTGGGAAGCTCGACGGTATCGATGTTGCCGTATACGCCCGGAACCGGAACCCCGCGATGCCGGTGTTGGTCGTCTCCGGCGTTGACGCAAAACGCGTGATGAGCCGCCTTAATGTGTTGAAGCCGCCCGCCGTCTTCATCAACAAGCCCTACAGTCCTCAAGAGATCGTGGAGACCGTGAGGCGCTTGGCCCAAAGGCGTTAAGTAGCTTATCACGGGATTACGGGATTACGGCGCACGGAGACGTGCATGGTCACGTCACTCACGTCGTCAGGCGAGCCTTGCTCATTCGTAGCGTTATCACCACGCCCGCTATCGGCCAGTCGTATGCGATGGAGCCGCCAAGCTGGCCGGCCAGACTCTGGAACACCAGCCTGCTCCGCAAGCCTGCCGGCCCGGGGGGCGCAGCAACGGGCGGTCCGCCCCGCTCAGTCCAGACAATTACCAGATGATCGTTGTGGTCGATGCACGACAGGTAGAGCGCGCCGCCCGCGACCGAAAGCGCGCCATACTTGATCGAGTTGGTCGCCAGCTCGTGGACCACCAGCGCGAGCGTTGTCGCCGAGGTTTCGCCGACACGCATCTCTGGCACGGAGACGTGGATGCGGTCGCCAACCGCGCCCCTGTCGTCGTAGGGCGCGAGCAAGGCAGCGAGCAGGTCACGCAGGGGAGCCGCCCTGCGTTCTTCCTGGCCGGGGATGGGACGGACGAGGTCGTGAGCACGCCCCAGAGCCGTCAGCCGCTGCGTCAGATCGCGCGCCATCTCTGTCGTCGTCGCCGCCGAGCGCGCCGCGATTGCGGTGAGGGCGGCGGCGATGGCGAACAGGTTCTTGACCCGATGACTTCATCTCTGCCGCGAGCATCTCGCGCGTTTCCTCGGCCTGTTTGCGGGGAGTGACGTCGAGGAAGACCCCGAACACGACGCGGCCGATGTGCCGTCGTCGGCGCCCTGCCCTCGAGCGGAAATCCACCGAACCTCATCGCCGTGCAATACGCGGAAGTCGATCTCGTAAAGACCCACGGTTGCCCGGGTCGCGGTGAAGGCGGTTCTCACCCTCTCGAGATCGGCGGGATGAATGCGCGCCGATAGGTCCTCAAAGGTCACAGGGCTATTTTGTGGAACTCCCCAGAGGCCGTGCGCACGTTCGTCCAGGGCGATTTCGTCCGTGTCGACGTTCCAGGACCACAGGGCTATTCCGGCCGCGTCGGTCGCCACGCGCAAACGTTCCGAGTCCCATATTCCGGCGTGTAATTCACCCGGTGGCATCCTGCTGCATCCTCTGCGTCCGGCCAGAGCAGCGGGATACCAAATGTTCCTCGCAGACGCTGATCACATTCCTCGATGCGCGGCTATGTACGGGGATCATGGCCGATACGTCGCTCGAAGATCGAGAGGCTTGAACGGGGCATTGGATTACGGTGGACGACCCCTTGCTGAGCGGTATCGAGTCCAGGTTCACGGCGATGGATGAATCGCCGACGGCTGGAACTGTTCCTCCGCAAGGAACCGCGCCGCGTCTTCCGACCTCCGTTGTCCTGGAATGCCTGATCCGCGATGCGCCGGCCGATCATGTGACGCTGGCTTGGCTGATTGGCCATCTCCGCACACGCTCGTTCGGCATCATCCTGCTCTTACTCGGCGTTTGCGGCCTGCTCCCGGTGGTGTCGCCGGTCGCCGGATTGATGCTTGCCATCCCAGCCTTCCAGATGATCCGCGCGCATCCCGCGCCCGTCTTCCCCCGGCGCGTCGCGGAACGAGCCGTCGCGACTGACAAACTTGCTAATATGCTCAAGCGGATTATCCCGGCGCTCCGTTATCTGGAACGTTTGATCCGCCCCCGCTGGCCCACACCCTTCGAGATAACCAAACGCGTGATCGGCGGCTTCGTGCTCCTGCTCGGCGGCTGCCTCCTTGCTCCCCTCCCGCTCAGCAACCTCCCGGTCAGCCTGACAATTGTCCTCCTGGCCTTCGCCTACCTAGAAGAGGATGGCATACTGCTCGCGCTCGCCCTGGCGATTGCCCTTGGTCTCTTTGCGGTGGGGGCTATGGCGCTATGGGGCACGGTTGCGACGGCGGTCTGGCTGGGGAGGTGAGCACCGCGGCGCGGATACCCGATGCTAAAACCTGGCCGAGTTCCCCGCCCAGCAGCCTAAGTCGAAGCTCCTGCAGGAAATTGGACGGAGAAGACGACCTAGCTAATCGAGATGCGGGGATAAACGTCCTTCCTCTGTACCCAGCGGAAACCTTCGTGTTTGGTGACGGCGGCAATCTCTATTGCGCCGCCGACGGACTTGGGCAGAAACACGGCGAAGCGCACGAAACCAATCGTGGTCTCAACCAGAAAGCGCGCCAGATCGATCGCGTCCTGAATTGGCATGGCAGGAACGGCAAGTGTCGCGTACAGGTCCTTTGTCAGGTTCGCCTGCAGTTCCCCGGCGCTCTGCGGCGCAATCCCATGCCGCACCAGGGCTTCGCTGATATTGTAGCCGAGGCCCAGGATCAGGCGGTTCAGGGCCTCGTACTGCCCGTCCCACAGCACTCCAAAGCTGCTCTCATCCATGATCTGGCGCGGCGGCGGGCAGGTGTGTGCCGCCATGTTGACCTCCCACACCTCGGCTAACGGGCGACCGGCGGAGTAGCCGCATAGGCGCACCTGGAGATTGGTCGGGTCCGGGCAGGCCGTAGCCTTCTCATCGAACAGGAAAGACCGCAGCCGCTCGGCAACCTGAACCACCGTGTAGTTCGCCGGATCGAGATGCCAGTCGGCATGCGCCGGTTCGAGTTCGGTGAAGCGCCGCCGCAGATCCTTGAGAAGGGTCTCGACGGACTCGTTGCCGATGCCGCCAGAGCCGGTGGACATCGCCCCTATAGGCAGTCCGCGACACAGGTTCGCGATCTTATTCGCGTGCGCGTAGACCTGCCCGCTGCTCATGGACCCGGCACTATCGGCCGCCATGACAATCCCATCATTGATCTTTACGGAAACGATGACGGTCATGGCGAATGTTCCTCGAGGTGGTATGGCAAGAGCACCTGCATACCGCACGAGTTGAGAGCGTTTATATCGGGAACGTATTCCCCGAAGCGGCGGATGTGCTGGCGCGGGCAGCTTTAGGCCAGAGACGACGAGACCGTCTCGAACCTGAGGGTGGTCACGCAGACGCGGCGGTAGGGACGGTTGGTCGACCGTTCGGCCGCGACGTGATCGCGCTCGAACGTCGCGTTCTGACCGTGAGCATCAGGTGCGCGCCCCGTGATAACCAGCGCATCTGCCGCTTCGCACTCATCCGCCGCTGCACAAGCCTTTGAACGGCGCTCGCCGTGGTCGCCGTCGACGAGTGTTTGCAGGACCGCGGGCACTTCCTGCCCGGGCAACACATAGAGTCTGCGGTCCTTGAGATCGCGCAGGCCCGGAGCGGAATCCAAGGAGGGTGAACAGGCCGAAGATGACCTTCCCCCGTTTTGGTGGACACCGATATGGTCTACGCGGCGCCTGGTTGTTGTGCAGGCACGGGCGGGCGCCCAGCGCGCCGTCATGGGACCATCCACAATGCAAGAGGAGGGGCCATTTACGCGCTGTGCTAGCTAGGATAGTGCCTCGTGCGAGGCCTTGAGGTGGATGGATGACGCAATTCGTGAGCGACCCGCTCAAGCGCGTTGAATTCTGCATCGATGTTGGCGCAAGCGATCCTTGACACTGTCCGCAAGCCGCTTCTGGTACTATGACGAGAACTTCTGCGTCGCATGCCAGCCGATTATTTTTCCTTAGGTTTCGTGTCAGTTCTGAGGATGTCCTCTGACGATGGATTTACGATCATCCTTGATGGTCAGCTTAACATTCCTGGCTTGAAATCTTTTGGGGCAAGTAGTTCCCGATCACGCAGTCATGGAAGGATTTGAAGTCGAGGTGATGTTTTCCGGCCTCGGGCAGCGCACGTTGATTTTAAATGCGCGCAAGGTTTTCTATGAAGGAAACGGCCATCGAACCCTTTTATTGGGGTTTGAGGATGTCACCGAACGCCGAGCCATCGAATGCGAGAAGGAAGTGCTGCCAAAGCGGATGGAGGAGTTGCTGCTGCAAGCAGGTCGCGCCGGCTGATCGGCGGTCAGCTGGTTGGCTGAATGCTGCAACGGGGAAGAGCTTTACCCCGGCTCCGACGAATTGAATACATGCAGGACAAAACGACGGGGATTTAGCGCTTTTCTCCGTGGATGACTTCTCGGCAACGCCGACGCCGACCTCCGCATACACGGCGAATGCTGGTCGCGTTCCGTTCCCGGGCGGCGGATCCCGTCTCGGCCTCGCCGGCTGGAGAACCGGTTCCGCCCCTGGTGTTTCCGGACGACGCGGCGCCCGCCGATGCGCGCCTATCGCGGCCCGAGCAGGGCTTGGCGATCAGCCGCGCAATCCGCTTGTCGGCTGCGGCGACTGAGGCAGGCAGCATTATGCCGGCGAGCATGGAAACGGCCGATGGGCCTGTGGGCGCCAGCGGCCATTCCAGTCCGGAACTCGTTTTTTCAATCCTGGAGACGGGCTACTCCGCCGCGTTCTGGTACTGCTCACCTCCCCGGTGCTGATCGCCCCGACCAGCCTGCTGACGTGCTCGATCTGCTCCTCGATCGGGCCGAGTGTCTGGTCGGCGGTACGGCGGACGGCGCGAATGAAGGTGGCGCTGCCTTGCATGAGTGTGTCCAGGTACTCGCCCGCGAACCGCTGCTGCAGCTCGACCAAGGCGCTGGGATTAGCGAGGCGGAACAGCTCCTGCGCGGCCCGCAGGTTGGTTTGTACGACGCCGGATATACCCCCGCTTCTCATGCTCATCATAGACGACGTTGAGCGAGTCGAACATCGCTTTGGTGCCGCCGTTGGCACTCCACAACGCGACGAGAATGCCAATGATCGCACCGAGCCCGAGCTTGCCCCGCCGGCCGAGACGAGTTGCTTGAGCTCGTCGCCGAGGATGTCCATCCCGCCGCCCGGCACGATGCCCGAGAGCGCGTTGAGCTGCCCGGAGACGGTGGCGGGGTCGGCGACCAGACCATAGACCGAGACGAGGGCGGCGAGTGCCGGGAAGATCGCCAGGATGGCGTAGAAGGTGATCCCCGCCCCCTCCGTCATCAGCCGGTGCTCGGAGGTCTGGCTCGCCGTCCGCTTGGCGATGTCCCACCAGCCGCGGGCCGGGATCTCGCTCGGCGTGTCGGCCTCGCGCCCGCGGGCGGCGCCGCCCGAAACGGGTGCGCTCGGGCGCGGCGCGACGCTGCGCAGCTCGTCCTGCAGCGAGGCCAGACTGCCACTGGCCGTGGCCGGATGGCGGCGGAGCGGCTGTGATGGATGCCGCGAGGGCTGGCGCGAGGGGTGGCGCGCGGCCGCGCTCAGCAGCCCGAGACCGGCGAGCGCCGCGGCGACCAAGAGGTTCGTCTTGACGGAGTAGGAGAGACGCATTGGCAAGCTCGCTCTGGCTTCCAGCGGGGCTGAATCAGCGGCGAGGACGGCGGGGAGCTGATTGCCGAACCTCACCATAGTACACGACGCTAACACCGACTTCATTCGCCTTCGCTCGAAAAAACGGCTGGACTGCAAGCCGAGGCTATATACACGGCAAGACAGTATACACAACAAGACAGTCGGGCGGTCGATGGTGCGCGGATCAAGGTGGTCAGCAATAAGAACCGCAATTTCACCCGCGCCTCGCTGACCGAGTTCAACAAGTTGGGCCGATGCCAGGCTCGACGATCATCTCCAGCATCCACAAGAGCGACGCGGCCGAGAGTGGAACAAGCAGGCAAGGTTGGTGGTTACGGTCGTCTTGCCGCTGCCGCTCTTGATGCTCCCGCAAACCCGCGCTGATCGCCGGCATCACGCGCAAAGGTGATGCACGACTATTCGGTCAACCCAGAGCGCGTCTATGTGGCCGGATTATCCGCCGGAGCCGCGGCTGCGGCAATCATGGGAAGAGCCTATCCCGATCTGTATGCGGCGATCGGCGTGCACTCGGGCCTCGCCTGCGGGGCGGAAATTCTGACCGGGACTCCGAGGGAGAAAAGCCCGCCGCGTTGTTCCGGCAATCGTTTTCCATGGCGACCGCGACACCATCGTGTACCCGTGCAATGGCGACGCGGTCATCGCGCAATTGACCCAGGCCATACCGCTGACCAAATGGGCGGAGCAGGGCCGCGTGCCCGGTGCCTTTCATTTCCGGCTGGGCCGAGCCCTGGGCGCACCACTCGGCCGGTCCTGCGCCCAGGTTGGCCAATTCGGGCCTCGGTGCCCTGCGCTAAACTGTTCATCCGCTTGCGTGATGTAGTCGCGGGTGAGCGGCACGGCGCTCTGCTGATGAGCGAGCTGGATCTGGAAATTGTTGAACATGCCGGTCCGAAAGGCGAGTTCGCAGCTCGACAGGTAAAATTCCCACATGCGGCAGAAGCGCTCGTCGTGCAGGGCGGCGAGGGCGTCGCGATTGGCGGCAAATCGCCGCCTCCAGTGTCGCAGCGTCTTCGCGTAATGCAGACGTAGCACCTCCAGGTCGGTGATCAGCAGCCCCGATTGCTCGATCCTGGGCATGATCTCGCTCAGTGCCGGGCAATAGCCGCCCGGGAAGATGTACTTGCCAATCCAAGGATTGGTCCTCGCGGGCCCCTGCCACTGCCCGATCGTGTGCAGCAAGGCGATGCCGTCCGGCTTCAGGCAGCGCGCGACGGTTTCAAAGAAGGCGGGATAGTAACCGACACCGACATGCTCGAACATACCGACCGAAACGATCCGGTCAAACGGACGATGCAAGGCGCGGTAGTCGAGCAGCTCGAAGGAGGCCCGGTCCTCAAGACCTTCGGCGGCGGCCCGTGCCCGGGCTTCTTGCAGCTGCTCGGCGGACAACGTGATGCCGGTCACGCGCGCGCCGTAGTCGCGCGCGAGCGTCAACGCAAGCCCGCCCCAGCCGCAGCCGATGTCCAGCACCGCGAGATCGGGACGGTCGAGACAGAGCTTGGCCGCAATGTGCCGCTTCTTCGCGATCTGCGCCTCTTCCAGCGACTCGTCGCCATGCCGGAAGTAAGCGCACGAGTACCTGCCGGTCCCGATCCAGGAATAGACTGTATAGCCTCCCATTCAGGTCATAATGGTGCGCCACGTTGCGTCGCGCGCGGCCGTAGCTGTTGAGTTGGTCGAGGCGCCGCGCTACAGCCACGACACGGCGGAGCAGCGGGACTGGATGACGGCCGTCGTTGACGGCGAAATTGGCCAGGATGAGGCTCAGCACGTCGTGGATGCCGCAGTCGACGGGTATCAGCCCGCCATCCATATAGGCCTCACCGAGCGCCATCTCCGGGTTCAGGATCAACCGCCTGACGGTGCGGCGATCATTGAAGGCGAGCCCCGCGGCAGGGCCAGAGTCAGGCGGGCCGGCGTAGGAAGTGAAGCGTCCGTCGGGCCAGCGAACCCTTAACCGACCGCGAGTGATAAATCGCCTGAGGATGGCGTCTAAGGCAGCCTGAATGATCACGGTACCCGGCAAAGCCCGCCCAAAAAACAAGCGGAGATTGCCGGGGCGAATCACATCAGTCAAAGGAAACGGCTCCTTGGGCCGGGATCCGGGGCCGTGCCGCAACCGTGCCGGCGCATCCGCTCACGGGCGCGCACTCCTTACCCTTGCTGCGCAGCTGAACGACAGCAACGCCACTGCGGCCAGGAACGCCGCCACGCCCCAGGGAGCTCCATCGGTCTGCTGCAGGAACGTCAGCGAGATCAGCGGCGTGAACCCGCCGACGATCGCCGAGACCTGGTACGCCACGGAAAGTCCGGTGTAGCGCACCCGGGCCTCGAACAGCGTGGTGAAGAAGGTGGCCTGCACGCTCAGCATCAGCGTCGGCCCCAGATTGTAAGCCGTCACGAAAGCGAGCCACACGGCCGCGATCGTCCGGCCCTCCAGCACCCAGAAGAACGGGAATGCCAGCAGCGCCGCGAAGCCGGCCCCGGCCATGTACACCGCGCGGGGTCCGAAGCGGTCGCCCAGCACACCATACAGCGGCGTGACAATCAGCCCCACGCCGGAGGTGACGAGCAACGCGCCCAGCGCCTCGCCGCGCGGCAGGCCGAGTTGGACCGTCACGTAGGTCAGGCCGAAGGATTTGATCATGTTGCCCGACACGGTCTCCGCTAATCGCGCGCCGGTGGCGAGCAGGGCGGCCCTGCCGTGCGTGCGCAGCAAGTCGACGATGGGCAGCTCGGTGCGCACGCCCCGGATCGCCTCGAATTCCGGGGTCTCGGCGATATGCAGCCGCACATAGAGCCCGATTCCGAGCATGATGACGCTGAGCAGAAATGGCACCCGCCACCCCCAGGCGATGAACGCCCGGGGTGGCAGTAGGGCGATCAGCCCGAACACCAGGGACGAGAGCAGCAACCCGCCCGGGGAGGCCGCCTGGGGCAGGCTGCCCCAGAAGCCACGTCGCCCGGAGGGGGCGTGCTCAATCGTGATCAGGCTGGCCCCGGCGTATTCACCGCCCAACCCGATCCCCTGCGCCACCCGCAGGGTGATCAGCAGGATCGGCGCCCAGACCCCTGCCTGCGCGAAGCTCGGCAGCAGGCCGATCAGGAATGTGCCAGTCCCGATGATCACGAGGGTGGCGATGAGGCTCGCCCTGCGGCCGATCCGATCGCCGATGTCGCCGAAGATCAGCCCGCCGATCGGGCGGGCCAGGAAGCCGGACGCGAAGGCGCCGAACGACGCCATGGTGCTGAGCAACGGATCGCCGCTGGGGAAGAACAAAGGACCGAACACCAGCGCGGAGGCGGTTGCGAAGACGTAGAAGTCGTACCACTCCAGCAGCGCGCCCACGAAACTCGCAGCTGCGATACGTCCCATCGCGGGGCTCACGCCGCAACTCCCGTCATGGCCAGCATCGTCTTCCCATGATTTCCGTATTGAGCGATGATTGCTCTTCGCGGCTGCTCGGTGCTCTCTCCTAGGGGTCCGCGGCCATTGATCCAGAAATAATCGCAGCGCTCGGCGTGAAACGGGACCGTCTGGCGGTCTGTTCCCCACGGACGCGATCCGAGACACCACCGCCTTGTCTTCGCTCGCGAGGATGGCCGAGACAAGATGACGGGAACGAGGTCCTACGCATGATAAGATGCACGATTGGGTCGGGGAGCAAACATCCTGACCAAGTTCAAGCAGCGGCGGGACGAGAATGACCAGATCAGCTCGGCGCGGTTCCCGCTTTCGCCGGGCGAGGCGGAGTGGTCCAGCAGTTCGCCTCCTTTTGGAAGCTATGACCGCAGGGCTCCGTGATAGAGGCACCAAAACGGCTTGCGTATTCGACACCTTGATTGTCATCCGCCAATTTCGTATCGGCGAAGGGCCCTACCATTACTCGCCCGCACAGTTGGCAGGTTATACGCATATCGAGTCGCGGCTGGAACTCGGTCTGTCCGGAACTTTTGGCGATCGTCAGGCGTGGCGGAATTTGGTTTGCGCAAACTGGGCGACGAGGCCGCCAACGAGAGCTAGCAGCATCCCGACGAGTAGAGACCAGTGCACATGGCCAAACCAGCCGGGCTGCACGCCGGCCATTCGATCCATCGAGAAAACGGCAACCCGCTCCGAAAAATACATCAGGACCGTTCCACCACTTACGATAGCCAGCCCTAGCCATGCAAACGGTTTCATTATGAGCTCCTGTTTTCGCAGCACATGATCACTCGGCAGCGCCCTGGCCTCTCGACAGATAAACGCGGACACTCGCTGCCGCCGACTACCGCGGCGTTTGCGGGTGACTTCATCCGGGCTCGCGTAATCAGTGTCAGCCTGGGAATGCTTTGGGTCGGGCAGTAGTGAGGCCATCATAGGACATCGAGAACGGATGCCGCTTCCCTTCGATCAGCTTGGTGGGAGCCGGCGGCGGCGTCGGCTTGCCGAGCTTTTTCGCTACGCCGATTGCTGCCTTCGTCGGCTGGATCCCGAGGTCGAGCGCGGCATCCCTTCGGCGTTCTGATGACCCGCTCCCATTCGCCAACCAGGATTGCACATCCCGCTGCAGTCGCTGCTGGAACCGAGTGGCCGCGCGGCCGATGTCGCCTCCACTATCTGCATTCGGATCGCAAGCGGCTTTATCCATCGAGGAGTTCCTTAT
This sequence comes from uncultured Alphaproteobacteria bacterium, assembly GCA_963808965.1. GTDB lineage: Bacteria > Pseudomonadota > Alphaproteobacteria > Acetobacterales > Acetobacteraceae > CAWEHU01. The sequence continues at coordinate 17,553 of CAWEHU010000021.1, read as the reverse complement.
CAGAGTGTGGGGTCTCTCTGTTTCCTGTGGCGGATTGGAGATTGCTGCTGCACAGGGCCGACCGTCGCAGGCGAACGGGACGTGGCCCTCATCGAACGCCCTCGCGGAGCCGGCCGCTATCATCCCCGCCTGACTTTCCGCCCCGGCCAAGCCGGGCCTGCCCAAGTTGGCGCTGACCGCTGCGCCTCACCTAACGTGTTCCAACAGATCCCGCCATTGCGTCGCCATCGCGGCAAGCAGGTCACGCGCCTCGCGCTCGCTATGCGAACGGCTTTCATGAATGAGTTCCGCCATTCCTGCGCCGTCGATCGCCACTCCGTGGCAAGCGCGATGGCGCAGTCCGTAGCACTTCCCCGCGCGGCGCTCGACCACGGTGAAATCCGCGCCATCGGTCACCAGCAGATAGCTTTCCTGCTCGTCCATGATCCTGATCAACGGTCAAACTCCTGCAACGGCTCGACATTAGGCGACCTGCGCGGTCGCCCCGGCGTCGTTCGCAGTCGCCTCGGGCGCGGACACGGCCGCGGTGATGGCAATGTTGCGCAGCTTCAGCGCCTCCGGCATCACCCGGTTCAGGCCAACGTGCAGAAGGCCGTTCTGTAGGCCGGCGCCCTCGACCTCGATGTGGTCAGCCAGCACGAAGCGGCGTTCGAAAGCCCGTCCGGCGATACCGTGGTAGAGAAACTCCGGCTTCGGGGCGTGGCCGCTGACCCGGCCGGCGACGATCAGCGTGGCGTCCTGAACCGTCAGCGTCAGGTCATCGCGGCTGAAGCCGGCCACCGCCATGGTCAGGCGGTAAGAGTGCTCACTGGTCTTCTCGATGTTGTACGGCGGATAGGCCGCCGCCTCGACGGTTAACGCGGCCGTATCCATCTGGCCGGCCAGGCGGTCGAAGCCGATGGCGGTACGGAACAAAGGGGCAAAGTCCAAACTCGTCATGACAAACCTCCTGCGAAAGCAAGGTCGATGATTGGGGCCGTCCGCCCGAATGGGCCGGTCCCGGAGCTTCCGTTCAGGCGCTCCGCGCGCAGGTTCCGGAGTAAAAGGCGGCGCGCGCTACGCCCGCGCGCCGCTCAAGCTCAGATGATGCCTGTGGGCTCACCAGGTGTGACCCGTAAGTGCCAACCCTGCCGTATTCTCAGCGAGATGCCTCTCCCGCCAGGCGCGCACTTTGGGCGGTGACGTCTCAATGTTATATTCATTGTTCTGGAGACATCGTCCGTCCCTATTAGATCGGCGTGACGGGCTGATTTACAAGCACACGACACGAGCAGTGTTGATTTCAGCAATTCATCAGTCACGCGTTTCGGGATTGCCGTCCTACTGTTCGCGCCGGTGGTAGCCGCGCAGGCAGGATGGCTCCAGCGGAGGTGCGGAACTGGCGACTGCAGCTCAACGCCACCGACACGTCCCGGCGCTGATGCCGGGTCAAAGTGGTGCGGGCCCAGGTATCTGCCCCGCCGGCACCGTGTCGGTTCGTGTCGGCGCCTGCGGTTTGGCAGACCATACTCCGTCAAGCCCGACAAACGGCCAAGAGAAGCACGTTGACGACGGCCAATGGCAGGGACGAAAGCAGCCTGCAAAATCAGAGAAGGACCCCTGCCCTAGACTTGTTAGCGCGCTCGCAGGATTCAGGAGCTTCGGGCCGAGATAACGAGAGAGTGGCCATCGGAGCCGTATCGGCTGTACTGGTTGGGTGAACGAAGCTTTCGACGAGGTATATTGAAGGCAAGCGCGACACCCGCCGCGAGCAGGATCAGCGCTATCACCGATCGGTCCAGCTTTGGTCCCGGCAACGCCGCCTTGCCATGCGCGCCGTCCGGCAAACATCCTTGTCAGACGCGCGGCAATCACTTCGATCTCCGACAGAGGCCACCAGTTGCTCGGCATGTCTACAATCGTCCGGCGAGATCGGCGATCGCAGCTACTTTAGGCAAGCTCGCCAGGCGCCGGCTTCGGTCCATCGGTCCTCGCCGAGGCGGGCCGGCGCGGAGACGACGGTGAGGGACCTGCCGTTACGCCCAGCCCCATTGTTTGCCTGCAAGAGGAAATGGTCCTTGAGCCGGAACGGCGTGCGTTGCGTAATCAAAAATATATCTGAATACTTGCACATGCCGGTCCATAGCCCAATTTGAAAATCGCATCGCTTTCGCGCGTTCCTGCAAGTAAGCGGCAGATTTGAGAAGGAGCGACTTTCCATGCAAGCTACTCCTGTGCAATTACCGCAGGTTGCCCCTCGCTGGGATGCCGACCGCGTCCTGTTCGAGGTGGACGACGGCGAGCGTCGCCTCCCTTGCTCGATCTCACGCGAAGCACTGGAGAGCCTGGGAAACGGCTATACTGCAAGGCCATGGCAGCTGCTGGAGGCGTTCGAGCGGGTGCGGCCGCGCATTGAGCAGCTTGCGTGGGCGAAGATCAGGTCGACACCGGGCGACTCAACCGGCCTAACCGCCATCTCCGTCGATGAGCTGAACGGGACGCAATGAGAATCTCTGACGACGCCGTTCCCCCTGCGAAGTCGCCGCGCTGGGATCGCAATCGGGTGCTGTTCGAGATTGAGACCGAGGACGGCGAGCGCGTGGAATGCGCCATATCCCGCGAGGCGCTCCAGGATGCAAGCGATCGTAGATATGGGAAGCCGCTGGAATTGTTGGCCTGCTTCAGCAAAGTCCGGCTACGCATCGAGCGGATCGCTCTCGCCAAGTACCACGCACGGTCCGATAGCATCGGAGGACCCGTGACCCTCTGGACCGGAGATCTGGAAGATTAACGGCTACTTGTCGGTTGCTGCCGGGCCAAGTAGCCGATGTTAGCAAACTGCCTTTGGGGGCCGGCTTTGTCGTCTGGGCGCTGATCATTTGTAACTATTCGCACTGCACTTCTTGGTCCTCCCGGCATCCCAATGATGTCACCGCTCGGGCCTGCGTTGGGTTGCCGCGGTTCGGTGCCGGGTAGCGGCGCCGCGTCGGTCGTTTGGCGTGATCTCCGCCCGCGCGCCAACGTCGGTTGCGAGTCGTTGACCTACTCGGAGATTACGCACCCCTATTTCCACCACTTCCGCTACGGCACCGTCGAAGAAGGCTTCTTGGGCTCGGACTGCTGCTGCGTCAGGTCCGCCGCTTCCACAACTTCTGAATGGAAAGGAGGTGGGCCGCATCCTCTGCCGGGGAACGGGTCAATTCGGTTATCCAAAAGCTTGTGGACGTTGCGACGCGGCGCACGTGCTCGTTCTCGGCACGAAGTCGCTTCAGTTCGCGTGCACTTTCGGCGGCGGCGTAAGCCTACCAACGAGCCGAATATAATCCCAAATCTCTGCGCCTGAATGATTACCGATCAGACCGGCGGCGCATACAAATGCCTCTTGATCGGTTTCGTAGACGACATTCTCGGCAGCCAGGAAGTGGTCGGCCTCGTCGAGAAGGTAAATGCGGTAATGCGTCACGCGTGCCCTCCGCTTTTTTACAGGCGGGAGTGCACGCACCTCTCAGTCATCGACGCCCTGGGAAGACCCTCAGTCGATGATGGTTCTATTAGGCGCTACCTCATGGGGGGAAGCCATTCTTTATTCACAACCGATCGCCGAGGTGCAATACGGCACCTGGTCCGGCGAGGGGCCGGCTGCGGCATCCGGTGTATCTCGGCCTGCGTGAGGACAAGCCCGCGGCAGAGGTGGTGCGGGATATCCCGGACCCGGAAGCCAAACGCACCGCACTTCGGCCGGGGCGCGCCGTCCAGACCGCGGTCAGCAAGGCGCCGCGCCGGAAAGGCGTTCCGCCGCCGCCGTCCTCCGTGCTCCCGAGTGATTCAGCGCCTGCCCGTAGCGGCATCGTGGTGGCGCGGGCGCCGAAGCGCGGCGTCAAGACGCTCGGCGGTGTGACGCTGAGCCACGCCGACCGGCAGCTCTGGCCCGGCATCACCAAGCTGGAGCTCGCCGAATACTGGCAATCCGTGGCGGCGGCGGCGCTGCCCGGCCTCGCGCACCGACCGCTCGGCATCGTGCGCTGCCCGGAGGGGATCGGCCGCGAACGCTTCTTCCAAAAGCGCACCGATGGCCTGTTCCCGCCGTCTGTGCGCGACGGCTCGGCCGCGGGCTCGCCCTACGTGGCGCTCGACGATACGGATGGGCTGATCGCCATGGCGCAGATGTCGGCGATCGAGTTGCACGCCTGGGGCGCCCGCGAAGCCGATCCGCTGCATCCCGACTGGGTGGTGTTCGACCTCGATCCCGGCGAGGGCGTCGATTGGGCCGAGGTGGTGCGGAGCGCGCACGCGGTGCGCGACCGGCTCGGCCAGCTCGGGCTCACATCTTTCTGTCGGACCACGGGCGGCAAGGGGCTGCATGTCGTGGTGCCGCTCACGCCGTCGCCGGACTGGGACTGGGAACGGGTGAAGAATTTCTGCCGCGCATTCGCCGAGCTGCTGGTTGCCGAGGCGCCGGAGCGCTACGTCGCGCATGTGAAGATCGCCGACCGGCACGGCCGCATCCTCATCGACTGGCTGCGCAACGCGATCGGCAACAAGGCGATCGGCTCGTTCTGCCCGCGCGCCCGTACCGGCGCAATGGTGGCCACGCCGCTCGCCTGGGACGAGGTGAACCCGAAGCTCGATCCCGCCCGGGACCATCAAAGAAGCGACCGTCCAGCGCTTTCATTATGACAGCCATCAGCAGCTCGCCCAGCATCTCGACGACTTCGTCAAGGCCTACAACTTCGGCCGGCGCCTCAAGACCCTCAAAGGTCTCACGCCATACGAATTCGTCTGTAAGGCCTGGACCTCGCAGCCAGAACGATTCACCTCAATCCGCTCCATCAAATGCCGGGACTGAACACCTAGGCGACCAGCTACAGGAAGATTTTTTATAGGGTTGGGAGCGTCCAGAGAGTGGGGGGGATTAGGACGGAAGCCATATGACCGGCCGGGTCGTCGCCGGCTGGGGGATCGGGCTTGGGGTGGATGTTGCTGGCGGTCGAGACGGGGACCGACAGCCGGGCACGGAGCGTCGATTTGCTGGAGATCAGCCAACCCAACGAACTTAGCGATATCGCGAATTTGGGGCTGACGTTGTCCGGGGCAAAGCAGCTTCTGGCGCGTGTTCAGCAAGCGGTGGTCGCGGCGCAAGCCCACCAGCATGCGGTTCTACGGCCGGATTGCTCGTGCTGCGGCGGGAGATGCCAGGTCAAGGATTGGCGGCTGCATCAGATCGCGACGCTGTTCGGCGGGGTGACCGTGCGGCTGCCGCGATTTCGCTGCACTGGCTGTGGCCGCACCGAGAAGGGTGTCAGCTGGCCCTCGCATTGTCGGTCGACACCGGAGCTGGACCAGCTGCGAGCGCATCTTTCCGCCTTTATGCCCTATCGCGTCGCCGCTGGCGTGCTGGCGCATCTTTTGCCGGTTCTTATCAGACCTACGGTGCTGTGGGTCCGAGGTCCGGTCTTGGCCGATTTCAGACTGTCCGGTTCTGGGAAGCATATACACCGAAGCGGCGATCGGAGCACGATACGTTACATAGTAGGCTGGACTTACGTACCCTCACAACGACAGGGCGCGTTCGCTCACCGAAGGAAGGAACGTCCATGTCCCGCCTGAAACTGTTGCAGACCGCGCTGTTTGCATTCGGTGTCGTGTTCTGCCTAGTCTACCCGCTTGCGATCGTCTGGCCGTCGGGCTGGGCTTGGCATGACGGCCCGCCTGCCGCCTCGCACTATTTTTTGATGATCGTGGGCATCTACGCAACGCTCGGGATATTCCTGATCCGTGCGTCGCGCGACCCCGCAGCACATCGGTCGCTGATCGACTTCACGATCTGGTCGAGTGTTGTGCACGCGCTAATCATGGCGGTCCAATCCTACGGCCCCGGTGCGCATGCGGGGCATATGCTCGGCGACGTACCGGCGTTGCTGCTGGTCGCGGCGGTGCTTGGCGGGCTGATCTATTCCGGTCCCACAAGGCCGGCTGCGGGCTGAAACGTCAGCTACGCCCAATGGCCATTGTCTGCGCGTCCCAGTGGCTATCGAAGTTTCGATTGCGGTCGGAGGACGGTTTGGCTTGCGATCATATGTCCGGCCTCAATCTGTGCGGTCACACATGACCGCGGGCCAAGATGGTTTCCGCAACGCGAGTTCCAAACACTCGGTCGACCTACAAAAGGCCAAAGCATGCTACGGCGTTTCTCGCGTTTCGGATCGACCGATCATCATCTGCTCATTTGCTTGCAAGGTCCGGCATCAGCTCAGCACGGTAGCTTTGATTATCTGCTCACCGTGTCAGGCTGATCTCTCACACTGCATGGGCCCGAGCGGGCGATGCGGCGTTTGTTCGGTAGGATTCGCCGCTTACCATGAGCTTCCAGGCTACGCGGGCTATCTTGGCCAGCGCCACGGCAACGAGCTTCGGCGGTTTGCGCTTGAGCAGATCGAGAAGCCACTGCGACGAATTCTTAGTGCTCCCCTCCCGGACACGTCGAAGGAGAGCGGTCGCACCCACTATCAGCGTGCTTCGCAACGCCTCGTCGCCGGCCCGCGTGATGACGCCGAGCCTGACCTTTCCTGCCGTAGAATGGTCCTTGGGCGTCAGGCCAAGCCAGGCGGCAAAGTGACGCCCGGATCGGAATAGGTGGGGCGCCGGCGTCTTCATCATCAGCAGCGAGGCGCCGATCGGCCCCACGGCTGGGATCCGGGCCAGGCGCCGACTGCATTCATCGGCGCAATGCCAGGCCATCAGCTTGGCCTCAATGTCCTCCGGCTCGATCTGGAGTTGTGCAAATTCATTTGCCTGAATTCCGAACAGCTCGCGTGCCAGAGCGGGCAGCCGCTCATCCGTTGCGATGCGCTCGAGCAGAGGCTCAATCCTACACATGCCCTTTGCGGCAACCAGCCCGAACTCGGCCGCATAGCCACGGATCCCGTTGGCGAGCTGCGTCCGATTGCGGATCAACCGGTCCCGCATGCCGACGAGCATGAGGGCCGCCTGCTGCTCGGCGCTCTTGACCGGCACAAAGCGCATTGTCGGCCGGCTCATCGCCTCGCACAGCGCCTCGGCATCAGCAGCATCGTTCTTCCCGCGCTTTACGTAGGGCTTGACGTATTGCGGCGGAATAAGCTTCACCTCATGCCCAAATGTTCCCAGTAATCTGGCCAAGTGATGTGACCCGCCGCATGCTTCGATTGCGATAACTGTCGGCGGCAACGTCTCGAAGAACTCGACCATCTCCTTGCGGCGGAGCTTCTTGCGAAGGATTAGCTCCTCGGCGGCATTCACACCATGCAGCTGAAACACATGTTTTGACGTATCCAGGCCTATTCGAATAATTTGTTCCACGGACGGTCTCCTTCTCTTGAGATCTTGCACGACCTCATTCTGGCACACAGATGCCGTACGGGGGCCGTCCACCCCAACACTCGGCCTGCGGCTCCATGCGCGCTTGCAGATAGACGCCATCGACCCAGATGGAGACGTAGCGGCGCGCCGACAGCTCCCGTCGTTGCCAGCGGACATACTCGGCTTCCCATTCGGGCCTTCAGCCGCGCGATCACCGAAGCGGACAGGTTCAGCGCGTCTTTGCCGAGCAGGGCCGCGAGCGCCTCCTGGAAGTCGCCGGCCGAGACCCCGCGCAGATAGAGGATCGCCGAAACGAGTTATCACAGGCCGCAAAACCGGCACCGAGATGGCCGGCGCCACGGCATCAGTCCGCGAACCGGGCCACGCATCGTCGCCCGGCACCGCAGCGGCTCAGCTCAGCCTCAGTTTCGAACCGGTCCGCTGACCCGACGTCACCGGTTTGGCTGCGACGGATCCGCCATGCCCCAACTGAGTGGACATGATCCGTGCTGAGGCTTTCAGCGCATGCGCCACTCGCCCTCCGAGATTCGAATCGAATGCGCCGGCCGAACCGAGCGACGTAAGGCACGCGACTACGGCTCCCTGATGGTCGAACACGGGGGCGCTCAAGGCATGTACGCCTGGGAGCATCTCGCCCGTTACGCGACCCAATCCAGAGGACCGGGTCGCTTTTAGGATTTCTTCTACAGCCGCTTTTGATCGGACCTTGTCGGGGCGTAACACGTGCTTTTCGGCCTGCATTTCGCGTTCGATCATCGGTGTGACAACGGCGCGCGGAAGGTGGGCCGCGAAAGCACGGCCGGTCGCCGATCGAAGAAGCGGCATAATCGAACCGAGCCTTCACGTTGACCGTGATAGGCCGGCTCGCCTCCTCCAGCCGCACAAAGGTCGGGCCGTTGGTGGTCCAAATTGCGAGAGCAACAGTTTCATCGATTTCCTCCCGCAAGCTTGTCACGGCTGCCGAGCCGAGCCGGACGACGTCGAGCCCACTCAATGCCGCCAGACCGATGTGCAAGGCAGCCGGCCCAAGCCGGTAACGACCGCTGCTGGGATCCTGCTCCACGAACCCCATCCGCCCGAAACTGACGATGTATCTGTGAGCTTTGCTTGCCGGCATACCGGCGCCGGCGGCAATCGTCTTCAACATATGTGGAGCGCCAGGCCGGGCCAGGGCGACGAGCAGCCGTAGCCCCGTCTCTATCGACTGAATACCTGCGAACGACGTCTGCTCGTCTTCCTCCGGCCGGTGCATGCCATCCGTCACGACTATCTCACTCCCTGGGCCGCGCGAGCCAACTGATGCCATGGGCTGCCGCGCCGGTGCCAGTTCGGGAACCTATGAACGATTACGGTTGCACATCCGCTTAATTTACGATACAGGGAATCTGATTACGCTTTCCGTAATCGATGGCCGGTCAAGGAGCGAGGAGGTTTAGAGTTCCCGGATTGCTCCGATCCAGAAGAGGAACGCCATGAGTGAACCGTCACAAAAGACCGATTTCTGCAAGGAATGGCTGCTCCCTTCCCTGGTCCGGAGTTGGACCGAAACGCCGGGGCGCGCATGGCCCCCGCCGGCTGCCCCGTTTCCGCCGAGGCAGCGGGCTTCGATGCCTTCGAGGGTCCGTACCAGGTCGATCCGGCCGAGGCCATGCGCTGGTTCCGGGCACAGGAGCCGGTCTTCTATAGCCCGAAGCTCGGGTATTGGGTCGTGAGCCGCTACGAGCACGTCAAAGCGGTGTTCCGCGACAACGTGACCTTCTCGCCATCGATCGCGCTTGAGAAGATGACGCCGAGCTCGCCGGAGGCGGAGGCCATCTTCGCTCGTTACAACTACGGCATGGACCGCACCCTCGTGAACGAGGACGAGCCGGCGCACATGGAGCGGCGGCGCGCGCTCATGCAGTCGTTCGTTCCCGAGGAACTTGCCCACCACGAGCCGATGGTCCGGCGCCTCACCCGCCAGTATGTGGATCGCTTCATCGACCGGGGCGAGGCCGACCTCGTCGACGAGATGCTCTGGGAGATTCCCTCGACCGTGGCGCTGCACTTCCTCGGCGTGCCCGAGGAGGACATGGATACGCTGCGCGAGTATTCGATCGCGCACACGGTCAACACCTGGGGCCGGCCGACGCGCGACGAGCAGCTCGCGGTTGCCGAGGCGGTCGGCAAATTCTGGCACTTCGCCGGCAGTGTGCTCGACAAGATGCGCGCCGACCCGTCCGGGCACGGCTGGATGCACTACGGCATCCGCCGCCAGAAAGAGCTGCCCGAAGTCGTCACCGACTCTTACCTGCACTCGATGATGATGGCCGGCATCGTCGCAGCGCACGAAACGACCGCGCACGCCTCGGCCAATGCGATGCGCCTGCTTCTGCAGAATCGCGATGCCTGGGAGGAGATTTGCGCCGATCCCTTGCTCATTCCGAACGCCGTCGAGGAGTGCCTGCGCTTCTCGGGCTCCGTCGTCGCGTGGCGGCGCCTCGCGATGGCGGACACGCAGATCGGCGGCGTGGCGATCTCGAAGGGCGCCAAGCTCCTCGTCGTCACCGCTTCAGCCAACCACGACGAGCGTCACTTCGAGAACGCCGACTACGCTCGACATCTATCGTGACAACACGACGGACCACCTGACCTTCGGCTACGGCAGCCATCAATGCATGGGCAAGAATTCGCTCGCATGGAGATGCGCATCTTCCTGGAGGAGTTCACCAAGCGGCTGCCGCACATGGAGCTGGTTCCGGACCAGACTTTCACCTTCCTGCCGAACACCTCGTTCCGCGGCCCGGACCACCTGTATGTGCGCTGGGACCCGAGCCGGAATCCAGAGCGTCGCGATCCAAATATCCTGAAGGGACACGCCGCGTTCGGCATCGGCGCCCCCTCGAAGCACGGAATCGCGCGTCAAGTGCGTGTCGCCGATATATCCCGGGAAGCGGTTGGCGTGACGCGGTTGACGCTGGAGGAGCCGCACGGCCGGCCACTGCCCGGTTGGACGCCGGGCGCGCACATCGACGTCGATGTCGTCCACTACGTGCGCAAGTACTCGCTGTGCGGCGAAAGCGGCGATCCCACGCGCTTGCAGGTCGCCATCCTGAAGGATGAGAGCGGGCGTGGCGGCTCGGCCTTCATCCACCGGACCGTGACGCCTGGCGCTCTCATCCGCATCCGTGGTCCCAAAAACCATTTCCGCCTGGACGAGGGGGCCGACCGACTACCTGCTGTTCGCGGGCGGGATCGGTATCACCCCGATCATCACGATGGCCGACCGCCTGAAGCAGCTCGGCAAGAACTACACCATTCACTACGCCGGCCGATCATTCGACAGCATGGCGTTTATCGAGCGGCTGCAGCGTGACCATGGCGATCGCCTCCATCTTTATGGGAAGGCGGAAGGCGGTCGTCTGGACCTGGAAGCCGTAATCACGGCCGTCCCCGAGGACGCGCAGATCTACGCGTGCGGCCCCGACCGCCTGCTCACCGCGCTCGAGCAGAGCGTGCGCGAGCGGCCCGAGCGCCTGCACATCGAGCATTTCTCATCGGCCGGCACGCAGCTCGACCCTGACGAGGAGAGTCCCTTCGAGGTCGAGCTGAAGGATAGCGAGCTGTCGGTTTCAGTGTCAGCCGATCAGACGCTGCTGCAGGCCCTGCAGGCCGCCGGGGTCGACGTGCCGAGCGACTGCGAGGAGGGCTTGTGCGGTACGTGCGAGGTCGCCGTCATCGCGGGGGATGTCGATCACCGCGACAAGGTGCTGAGCGCCGCGGAGCGCGCGGCCGGCGGCCGGATGATGGCTTGCTGCTCGCGGGCGCGCGGCAAGCTTGTACTCGCCCTTTAGGACCTCATGCGTCCCGTAGGCGCGAGAGGGGGGAAGCAGCTGATGAAAGTCTGCCGAAATCCACGCATCAGCCCGCACCAGGAGAATGTAATCATGAACCTTTCCGTCCGCCCCAACCTTGCGGCTACCGCCGCAACGGCCCGGGACGCCCCTGCCTACCTCACCGGCTTCGGCAACGGCTTCGAGACCGAAGCCTTGCCCGGCGCCCTGCCGATCGGCCGCAACTCGCCGCAGCAATGCGCCTACGGCCTCTATGCCGAGCAGCTCAGCGGCTCGCCCTTCACCGCGCCCCGCGCCACCAACGAGCGCAGCTGGCTGTACCGCATCCGCCCCACCGTCGCGCATTGGGGCCGGTTCGCGAAGGCCGATGCCGGCCTTTGGCGCACCGCCCCCGGCGCCGAGGTCGACATGCCGCTCGCTCCCCTGCGCTGGGACCCGATCCCGCTGCCGAACGAGAGCGTCTCGTCCTTCCTCGAAGGCGTGCGCACCATCACCACCGCCGGGGACGCCGGCAGCCAGGCCGGCATGGGGTCGCACGTCTATCTGATCACCCGGTCGATGCAGGACGAGTATTTCTACAATGCCGACGGCGAGATGATGTTTGTGCCGGAGCAGGGCGGCCTGCGCCTATGGACCGAGTTCGGCATTATCGACATCGAGCCGGGCGAGATCGCTGTCATCCCGCGCGGCGTGAAGCTGCGGGTAGAGCTGAAAGACGGCCCGGCCCGCGGCTATCTCTGCGAGAACTATGGCGGCGCTCTCACGCTGCCCGAGCGCGGCCCGATCGGCGCCAACTGCCTGGCCAACCCGCGCGACTTCCTGACCCCGATCGCTGCCTACGAGGAGCGGGACACGCCCGGCACGATGCATGTGAAATGGGGCGGCACGATGTGGCGCACCGCGCTCGCGCACTCGCCGCTCGACGTGGTCGCCTGGCACGGCAACTACGCGCCGTACAAGTATGACCTGCGCCGCTTCTCGCCCGTTGGCCCGATCCTGTTCGATCACGCTGACCCTCGATCTTCACCGTGCTGACCTCCCCCTCGGAAACGCCGGGCACGGCGAACATAGATTTCGTGATCTTCCCGGAGCGCTGGCTGGTGGCCGAGAACACCTTCCGTCCGCCCTGGTACCACATGAACGTCATGAGCGAGTTCATGGGCCTCATCTACGGCGCGTACGACGCCAAGACCGGTAGGGCTTCGTGCCCGGCGGGTTCAGCCTGCACAACACCATGCTGCCGCACGGGCCGGACATGGACGGCCTTCGAGAGGGCGAGCCATGCGGAGCTCAAGCCGCACAAGCTGGAAGGCACGCTTCGCCTTCATGTTCGAAACGCGCTTCCCGCAGCGGGTGACGGCCTACGCGGCCGGGGCTGCGGAGATGCAGAAGGACTACGGCGGCTACGGGCAGCGCCTGCACAAGCACTTCAACCCGAACCAGCGCTAGGTCCCGACCATGCACGAGCTCGATCCAGCCACGACCCGAAACGGCAGAGCTGGGTCGCCTCGGCGCAACGGCCACCCCGACTTCCCGATCCAGAACCTGCCGCTCGGCGTCTTCACGCCGCCGACGGTGGAACGCCGCGCGGCGGGGTGGCGATCGGCGACATGATCCTCGACCTGTTCGCGGTGGCCGAAGCGGGGCTGCTCACCAGCGAGGCCCGGCGCGCGGCGGAGGCTGCGTCAGACGGGGTGCTGAACGCTCTCATTCGCGCTCGGCGCCGGGCCGCGGCGGGCGCTGCGGGTGCGCCTGTCCGAGCTCGCTGGCGAAAGAGGGCGGCATCGGCCGCGAGAAGGCCGAGCCCTGCCTGCGACGCGCCGCGGAATGCACCCTGCATCTGCCCGCGCGGATCGGCGACTACACAGACTTCTACGCCGGCATCCACCACGCGATGAACGTCGGCAAGCTGTTCCGCCCCGACAACCCGCTGCTGCCCAACTACAAATACGTCCCGATCGGCTACCACGGCCGTGCCTCCTCGATCGTTGCCGTCCGGCACGACGTCCGCCGCCCGCAACGGCCAGCGCAAGCCGCCGAGCGAGACGGCGCCGACCTTCGGGCCCTGCCGCAAGCTCGACTACGAGCTGGAGCTCGGGCTTCTTCATCGGCCCCGGCAACGCGGTCGGCGCGCCGATCGCGATCGGCGCGGCGCACGAGCACGTCTCCGGCTTCTGCCTGCTGAACGACTGGTCCGCACGCGACATCCAGGCCTGGGAATACCAGCCGCTAGGGCCCTTCCTGGCCAAGAACTTCGCGCACGCACCATTCGCCGTGGGTGGTCACGCCCGAGGCGCTGGCGCCCTTCCGCGTTCCGCAGCCGCCGCGGCCGGAGGGCGACCCGGCGCCGCTCCCCTACCTGCTGGACGCGGCCGACCAGCGCGAGGGCGCGCTCCACCTCGAGCTCGAGGTACCGCTGTTCACGCCGGGGCTGCGCGAGAAGCGCCTGGCCCCGCACCAGCTATCGCGGAGCGGCACCCGCCACATGTACTGGACCGTGGCGCAGATGGTGGCGCACCACGCCTCGAACGGCTGCAATCTTCGGCCGGGCGATTTCTTCGGCTCGGGCACCCTCTCGGCGCCTGGCGAGGCGGGCTACGGCAGCCTGCTCGAGACCACGCGGGACGGGAAGGCGCCGGTGCGGCTCGAGTCCGGTGAGGAGCGGCGCTTCCTTGAGGACGGCGACGAGGTGCTGCTGCGCGCCCGCGCCTGCCGTGAGGGCTTCGCCACGATCGGCTTCGGCGAATGCCGCGGGCTAGTTCTTGCGGCGAGTTGATGGGGAGAGAACCGTCGGCACGGGCGCCAGAGATTTTCAGGAGAAACCAGGAATGCAAGGCAATAGTTTGAAGCGACGCGCCGTTCTCGGCGGCGCGGCGATGCTCGCGTCCACACCCATGTTCGGAGCCGCCGGAGCGTCGGGTGGCCCTGTGCGGATCGGCGTGCTGACTGACGAGAGCGGTCCGTACAGCGACAGCGGGGGCACCGGCTCGGTCGTCGCGGCCCGCATGGCCGTGCAGGATTTCGGCGGCGTGGTGCTAGGCCGCAAAATCGAGATCCAGCATTCCGACACGCAGAACAAGCCGGACGCCGCCAGCTCGATCGCCCGCGCGGGGGTACGATGCCGGCGTGGACGCGATCATCGACCTGCCGGTCACACCCGTAGCCGCGGCGGTGCAGCAGATCGCGCGCGAGAAGAGCCGCACCGTTATGATCACCGCCGCGGCCGTCAGCGAGTTCACGTCGCGGAGCTGCTCGCCGGTCAGCAGTCACTGGGCGGACGACACGCATGCGATGGCAACTGGCACCGGCAAAGTGCTGACCAGAGCGGGCGGCCGGACGTGGTTCTTCATCACTGTCAATATCAGCTTCGGCGAGGCGCTGCAGGCCGAGGCGACCAGGGTCATCGAGGCCAACGGCGGAAAAGTCGTGGGCAGCACGAAGTTCCCCATCGGCAATCCCGATTCTCGTCACAGATCGTGGAGGCGCAGAGCTCCGGCGCCACAGTTATCGGCCTCGCCAGCGTCGGCGGCGACCAAGTCAACCTGATCAAGCAGACCGCGGAGTTCGGCCTGCAAAAGGGCGGCGCCCAGTTGGCCGGGTTTCTCGTCTACATCACCGACATTCACGCCCTCGGCCTGGCCGCCGCGCAGGGGCTGAGCTTCCCCGCCAGCTTCTACTGGGACCAGAGCGACGAATTCCGCGCCTTCGCCAAGCGGTTCATGACCGAGCGCAAGGCGATGCCGACGCAGAACCAGGCCTCGGTCTATGCCGGCGTGCTGCATTTCCTGAAAGCGATGGCGCAGGCCGGCACCGACGACGCGATCGGCGTCAACAAGGCGATGCGTACGGCGCCGGTCGCCTTCTTCGGGAGCCCCGCCACGATGCGCGCAGACGGGCGGGTGCTGGACCACGTCACCCTCTACCGCGTGAAGCGCCCCGACGAGAGCCGCGTCCCCTGGGACTACTACACCGCCGTCGGCACCATCCCGGCTTCGGAAGCATTCCTACCGCTCAACCGTAAGCGATGGGCCGCCACCCTTCTACCGTCACCTGCCCGGAAGTGATTGCTTTGCTTGAGGCAGGGAGCTTCGGGCTAAAATTATGGTCGACATTAATGATGACGCGAAGGTCGGATATCGGCGCATCGAGATCCTGACGGGACCTGGTCGGCGTCGTCGGTGGTCAGCCGACGAGAAGGCACAAATCGTTGCGGAGACGCTGATCCCAGGAGCGCGTGTCGCCGACGTGGCCCGACGCTGGCAGCTCTGCCCGCAACAGGTTTTCACGTGGCGGCGGGAGGCGCGCAACGGACGGGCGATGATACCGGCCGATCCGGTTGCGCCGCCAATTCCGACGTTCGTGCCGATCGTGGCCGAGACCGCGGCGCCGGCGGTCACGCCCGCGGCCAACTCGGCGCCGCCCGCGATTGAGGTGAAGCTCGCGGGTGCGGTGGTGCGCGTGGCGTCAGGCATGGATGCCAGCACGCTGACCACCGTGTTGCGCGCGGTTCGCGTCTCGGCGTCGCGGCGATGATCCAGATCCCCGCTGGTGCGCGCGTAGTTGTTGCCGCGCGGCCAGTGGATTTTCGTAAAGGTGCCCATAGTCTCGCCGCCTTGGCAGCAGAGGTTCTGGCCGAGGACCCGTTCTCAGGGGCGGTCATCGTCTTTCGTTCCAAACGGACAGACCGCGTAAAGATTCTTCTGTGGGACACCAGCGGCCTGGTGTTGATCTGGAAGCAGCTTCAGCAAAGTTCGTTCCGCTGGCCGCCGATCATGAACGGGGTGATGAAGCTGTCACCGGTGGAGTTCGCAGCTCTGTTCGACGGACTCGATTGGACACGTGTGCAAACCGTCAGAGGGATTTACAAGCCGACCGTTGCCGCTTAGGATTTGCGGCGTGACGCACAGCTCACCCGGCGACATTCAAGGCCTGCCCAACGACATCGAGGGATTGCGCGCGCTGCTGCTGATCACCACGGCAGAGCGCGACGCGGCTCTGAGCGAGCGCGATGCCTTGCAGGAGCAGAACGACCGACTGTACCACCTGCTGCGCAAACTGCGGCGGATGCAGTTCGGCGCCAAATCCGAGCGGCTGCCGGAAGAGCAACTCCAACTGGGCCTGGAATTGCTCGAGCAGGCGATCGCGCAAGGCGAAGCCGCGGCGGGGAAGCGTGATCCCGAGCTGCGCCGTAACCGTGCGGCAAAGCGCCGCGCCAGCCGTGGCGAGCTGCCGAGCCACTTGCCGCGGATCGAGGTGACGCTGGCTCCCGAGGACACCACCTGCCCGTGCTGCCGGGCACCAATGACCGAGATCGGCGCCGACATCTCCAAGCGGCTGGATGTCATCCCCTCGCAGGTACCGGCTAATCGTGACACGGCGGCCAAAATTTGCCTGCCGCTGCTGCCCGGGCAAGGTAGTGCAGATGCCCGCGCCGCCGCGGCTGATCGAGGGCGGCCTGCCCACCGAGGCGCTGGTCGCGCAAGTGGCGGTGGCGCGCTTTGCCGATCATCAGCCGCTGTATCGCCAAGCGCAGGGGATGGCCCGGCAGGGCGTGCTGGTAGACCGCTCCACGCTGGCATGCTGGATGGGCTACGCTGCAGCCGAGATCGCTCCCGTGGTGGCGCGGTTACGGGCCTCGCTGCTCGGTTCCGCGCGGATTTTCGCCGACGAGACCGTCGTGCCGGTGCTCGACCCTGGCCGCGGGCGGACCAAGCAGGGCTATTTTTGGGCGATTGGGCGTGACGATCGGTCTTGGTGCGGCAGCGAACCGCCCGCCGTGGTCTACAGCTATGCACCGGGCCGCGCCCACGCCCATGCCGCCCGCGTGCTCGGCGGTTATCGCGGGATCCTGCAATGCGACGGCTATGCCGCGGACAAGACCGTGGCCGGCGCCAGGACAAACGACGGCGCCGTCACGTTGGCCTTTTGCTGGAGCCATGTGCGTCGCGGCTTCTATGACCTGGCCAAGGCTCATGCGCCGGTCGCCATCGAGGCGCTGCAGCGCATCGGCGCGCTCTACAAGATCGAAGAGCGCGTTCGCGGTAAGGACGCCGACCACCGGCTGGCTGTGCGTCAGGCCGAGAGCAAATCACGGGTGGCGGAATTACGTGTTTGGTTCGAGACGCAGATCGCGAAGCTACCAGCCCGCGGTCCAACCGCCGAAGCAATCCGCTATGCGCTGAACCATTGGTCCGGGCTCGAACGCTTCCTCGAGGATGGACGGATCGAACTCGACTCGAACAGCATCGAGCGAGCGATGCGCCCGGTGGCCCTATCCAGAAAAAATAGCCTCTTCGCGGGCAGCGACGAGGGCGGCGAAAACTGGGCGTGCATGGCTTCATTGATCGAGACCGCCCTATGCCGCGCTGGCATAGTGCGGTTT
>CAWEHU010000020.1:0-267500 GCA_963808965.1 uncultured Alphaproteobacteria bacterium | reverse complement strand
CTGATCATCCTCTCAGACCAGCTACCGATCGTCGCCTTGGTAGGCCGTTACCCCACCAACAAGCTAATCGGACGCAGGCTCCTCCCCAGGCGGTCCATGATGCGGTCGCGATTTGCTCTCGCAAATCACGTGAATCGCATCACCAGAGATCATCTGGTGATCCGATTTACGCGGCATAGCGTGCCGCGATCAGATCACTGGACCTTTGACCCACAGGTGTCATGCGGTATTAGCCGTAGTTTCCCACGGTTGTCCCCCACCCAAGGATAGATACCTACGCGTTACTCACCCGTCCGCCACTGCCAGAGGCCGAAGCCCCTAACCGTGCGACTTGCATGTGTTAAGCATGCCGCCAGCGTTCGCTCTGAGCCAGGATCAAACTCTCAGGTTCATCTCCGCACCAACCATAAGGCCAGCGCTTCAACGAACAGACCCGAACTCAACCAGTCCCCCACCCCTCTACCCAGGGCAGAGAACACTTCAAAGCGTACCTGTCAACGCATTCGGGACCCCATCGAACTCGTTCGATGAGACCCGTTCAAGATACATCGAACAGCACCCAATCAAGCCAACCAGCCAAGCCCAAGCCAAAACCACCCAGGCCACCAGTCAACCCATCCGCAGCCCACAGATATCCACCCGCAGACCACCAAAGGCGCCGCCAACGTATCCCTTCCATCCCGATACAATTGTCAAAGAACATCCCGTTTCCGGGCGCCGGCGACCAGGGCGGTCGGCAGCGAGGCGCGCTTTCTAGTCGCCACCCCGGGGGGTGTCAACAAGATTACAATGCTCGCGGCGCAGCCCAGATCAGCAGCAGCGGAACGCCCGTCCCTTGCCGCCGTACCGGCTTTCCTGCCGCTCGCGGAAGAACTCGTCGCGCGTCATGACGGGCTCGCCGGGATGCAGCGTCCGCCGGTGCTCGGCGTAGGTCTCGTAATCCGGGATGCCGACCATCAGGTTGGCGGTCTGCACGAACAGACGACCAAATTGCCTGGCGCTTTGCCCCAAATCGCAAATTCCGCAGATCATTGCGCCGCCTGCATTTCGTAGCCCATCTCTTTCGCGGACACGTTCGGATTCGAGAGCGCCCGCCGGATCGCCAGGAACCCATAGGCCAGCATCGCCAGCACCACCGCGATGAACACCGCGCAGAGCGCGGCGTCCACCGTGTCGTTCGTGACGATGGCCTGCATCTCGGCAATCGTCTTCGCCGGGGCGAGGAGTTGCCCATTCGCGAGCGCATCCGCGAACTGAGCGCGGTGAGACAGAAAGCCGATGGCCGGATTCGGGTGGAAGAGCTTCTGGAACCCCGCCGTCAGGGTGCAGATGCAGAGCCAGATCGTGGGCACGACCGTTACCCAGGCATAGCGCTGCCGCTTCATCTTGAAGAGCACGACGGTGCAGAGCGTGAGCGCGATCGCCGCCAGCATCTGGTTGGAGATGCCGAACAGCGGCCAAAGCGTATTCACGCCGCCCAACGGGTCCGTCACGCCTTGGTAGAGAAAGTAGCCCCAGCCCGCGACCGCAAGAGCGGTGGCGGTGAGGTTGGCGGCCCAGGACTGGGTCTTCTGCATCGCAGGAATCCACACGCCGAGCAGATCCTGGATCATGAACCGCGCCACCCGGGTGCCCGCGTCCACCGTGGTGAGGATGAACAGCGCCTCGAACAGAATCGCGAAGTGGTACCAGAACGCCATCAGCGTCTTGCCACCGATGATCCCCGAGAGAATCTGCGCCATCCCGACAGCGAGCGTGGGCGCGCCTCCCGCGCGGGAGAGGATCGTGTTCTCGCCCACATCCTGTGCGATCGTCGTGAGCTGGTCCGGGGTGATGACGAAGCCCCATCCGGTGATCGTCTGCGCCGCTTCCTGAGCGGTCGTGCCGATGAGGCCGGCCGGCGCGTTCATCGCGAAGTAGGCGCCCGGTTGCAGCACGCAGGCGGCGATCAGCGCCATAATCGCAACAAACGACTCCGCCAGCATCGCGCCGTAGCCGATGAAGCGGGTCTGCATCTCGTTCTCGACCATCTTCGGCGTGGTGCCGGACGAGATCAGCGCGTGAAATCCCGAGCAGGCCCCGCAGGCGATGGTGATGAACAGGAACGGGAACAGGCTTCCTGAGAACACCGGGCCGGTGCCGTCCACGAACTTGCTGACCGGGGGCATCTTCAGTTCCGGCATCACGATCACGATGCCAATGGCGAGCGAGCAGATTGTGCCGATCTTGAGGAAGGTAGAGAGGTAGTCGCGTGGGGCCAGCACAAGCCACACGGGCAGCACCGCCGCGACGAACCCGTAGCCGATCAACATCAACGCGAGCGTCGTGCCGCTGAAGGTGAAGAGCGGCGCCAGCGTCGCGCTCTGGCTGACCGGCTGGCCGAGGAAGATCCCCGCCATCAGCAGCACGAAGCCGATCGCCGACATCTCGCCGATCCGGTGCGGACGCAGGAAGCGGGTGTAGAGCCCCATGAACACCGCGATAGGGATCGTCGAGAACACCGTGAAGGTGCCCCAGGGACTGCCGGCCAGTGCCTTGACCACGATCAGCGCCAGCACCGCGAGCAGGATGATCATGATCATCAGTACGCCGAACAGCGCGATCACGCCCGGCGTGTCGCCCATCTCCGAGCGGATCATCTCGCCGAGGCTGCGGCCGTCGCGCCTCGTGGAGATGAAGAGAACCATGAAGTCCTGCACGCAACCCGCGAATACTGCGCCAAAGATGATCCAAAGCGTGCCCGGCAGGTAGCCCATCTGTGCTGCGAGCACCGGCCCGACCAGCGGTCCGGCCCCGGCGATGGCCGCGAAGTGATGGCCGAACAGCACGTATCGATTGGTCGGCACGTAATCGAGCCCGTCATTGCGGCGCATGGCGGGAGTCGCGCGGGTCGCGTCCACCCCGGCGACCGTCCGGGCGACGAACAAGGCGTAGAACCGGTAGGCGACCAGGTAGGAGCAGACCGCAGCGATCACGAGCCACACGGCGTTCACCGGCTCGCCCCAACTCAGCGCGACGATCCCGAGGCCGACAGCCCCGAGCACGGCGACCGCAAGCCAGCCGATCAGCGAGACGGCCGTATTGCCCCGGGTTTGGATGGCGGTCGACATCCGGACTCTCCTGGCATTTCTTGTATTTGCGGAGAAGCTTAAGCGGGAACCGATTGGAGAGTTCCTTATCGGGCCGGACGCTTAGGTCGGAACCGGTTGAACAGAAAGGGAGGGACCCGTTCGTGCTGGCGCGGCGATACCTATCACTCGTGCTCCTCGCATTCTGCACGGTTGCCGGTCCGGTGTTCGCGGCGACGCCGGGCGATGCGACCGTGCCGGGCTATCACGGCGGTCCGGACAGAAGCGGGCATTACATCCTTCCGGGCCTGACCTGGGATCGTGCCGCGCGCGTCCATCTCGATCCGGCGTTCGATGGGAGAGTCCAGGGCCATGTCTATGCCCAGCCGCTCTACTGGAAGCCGCCGGGAGCCCGATCCGGGCTCCTGATCGTCGCCACGGAATCCAACCTCGTCTACGCGCTGGACGCTGCTACCGGCCGGGAGGTCTGGCACAGGGAGGTCGGAGCCCCAGTGGCGCGCTCGGCTCTACCGTGCGGCAACATCGACCCGCTCGGGATCACGGGCACGCCGGTCCTCGATGAGGGGAGGGGGGCTGTCTACCTCGACGCCATGGTCGATGAGCACGGGACACCCCAGCACCTCGTCTTCGGCCTCTCGCTTAAGGACGGGTCGGTGCTGCCCGGCTGGCCGGTGAACATTGCCAGCGGGCTGCGCGCCAAGGGTGCGGCGTTCAACGTGCCGGTGCAAGGCCAGCGCAGCGCGTTGCTGCTTCTGGGAGACCGACTCTACGTGCCGTTCGGCGGCCATTTCGGGGATTGCGGCGATTACCATGGCTGGGTGGTCGGGCTGCGGGTGGACCGGCCGGAGGTGATCGCGGCCTGGGCGACACGCGCCCGGAAAGGCGGTATCTGGGCGCCCGGCGGGATCAGCTCGGACGGGCAGTCGCTGTTCGTCGCGACCGGCAACACCGAAGGCGCCCGCACTTGGGGCGATGGCGAAGCAGTCCTCCGTCTGGCCCCCGACCTGCATCACTCGACCGATGCGCGCGACTTCTTCGCGCCGACGAACTGGCGGCAACTCGACGACGAGGATGCCGATCTCGGCGGCTCCAATCCTTTGCCTCTCGATCTGCCGGGGGATCGGGGTGCCGCGTCTCTGCTTCTCGCGCTCGGCAAGGATGGCAACGCCTACTTGCTGGACCGGCGCAATTTGGGCGGGATCGGCGGCAGCCTGCTCGTCCAGCGGGTCTCGAACTCGCTCGATCATCACGGCTCCGGCGACTTATCCCGGAAGGGAAGGGGTCTTCGTCGTTTTCCCGAACCGAGGCGCTTCCTGCCCTGGGCAGACGGGCGGCTCCGGGCTGACTGCAATCGAGATCAGCGCCGGGCCGCGACTGCGCACGGCTTGGTGTGCGCCGCTGGACGGCCGCGGCGCTCCGATCGTCACCACGACGGACGGCAGTGCCAATCCCATTGTCTGGGTCGTTGGGGCGGAGGGGGATAACCGGCTGCATGGCTTCCGTGGCGACACCGGAGAGCCGGTGTTCAGCGGGGGTGGAGCGGGCGATGCGATGGCGGGTCTGCGGCATTTCGTCACGATCCTGGCCGCAGAGGACCGCTTGTATGTGGCCGGGGACGGGACGGATCTACGCGTTCAGCTTCGGGGCGCCGTAGCTATGACGGGGCGGCCCGCGGCTTCGGCTAGGTGGGCTCTGGCGGCTCGAAGAGCCTTCCGCTTGCGGAGCTCACCTTACTTCCTTACATTCCGCTCATGCTCGCGAAGCTTACCGCCAAGAACCAGTTGACCTTACCCCGCCGCGCCATAGAGGCGTTGGGCAACCCCCCGTATTTCGAGGTGGAGGTCGAGAACGAGCGCTTGGTGCTCACCCCGGCGCGGCCCGGCGCCGCTGCGGCCGTGCGCCGGAAGCTCGCAGCACTCGGGATCAAGGAGGAGGACGTAGCCGAGGCTGTTGCCTGGGCACGCAAGGAGGGCCAGCAGGGCTGATCGCGAGTTGTGCGCGCGGTGTTCGACACCAATGTCGTCGTCTCCGCACTCATTTTCGGACGCAGGCTTGCTTGGCTGCGCCATACGTGGGCGAGCGGGAAGCTGACCCCAGTCGTTTGCCACGAAACGACAAGCGAGCTGTTGCGCGTTCTTGCGTACCCAAAATTCCGGCTCGATCCCGCTGAGCGCACGGCGCTGCTGGAAAATTATCTCCCCTATGCCGAGATCGTGCCATTGCCCGATTCTCTCTCGAGGCTTCCCGCGACCTGCCGGGACCGCGATGACCTCATTTTTCTCCGACTGAGCATTGCGGCGGGGGTGCCGCTCGTGACCGGTGATGCTGACCTCAAAGTGCTGCCCGGAGTTGCATCGGTTACGGTGCTATCGGTTGCCGAACTCGAAAGCCGCATTTTGAGGTGAACCTGCCAGGCGAGAGTGAGGGAAGGATCTGGCTCCGACGAAGAAATGGATCGCATTCAGACGATTAAATCAAGGAAGGCGTGAATGTCCCGGCTTCCATCCTCGCCGCCTTTCGACTTGATCGATTCCCTCCCGCATTGTTTCAAACCGCGGGGTATGCCCTCAATAGGGTCGCAAGTTACGTGGGACGCGGTTATGGCCAGTCTTGGGACGCGGAAACGACCTGGAATGATCGGAAAGGCGAACTGAAAGAAGAGGTCGTGAGAGAACTTCGCTGTATCGCCGAGCAGCACGGCTACACGGACATCCTGCAGCTCCTCGAAGAACCAGAGGTTTTGTGAGCACGGCCCCATTCTGGTTTACAAACGGTCTGCGTCTGGGGCCTGCTTCTTTGCAGGCTTCCGCGTAGAACCGCGCTCTGGTCGGAGACGGCGCTTCGGGTTGTATGGGCTGGATGGGTTGACGTCGAGATCAACAACTTCGACGCAGCCCTGCGGCTGTCTATGGCTAGAGCCCGCGCGCCAGGGACCATCGCGAAGCTCGACGCTGCTCACCTTGGAGAGCCAGATGCAACGCCATTCGCCTCCTGGCGGCAAACCCGATTTGCTTTTGCCCCCGAACTGATAGGTCAGCGCTTTCTCCTGGCCTTGAGAGTGGCCAAGAATGATAGGGCAAAGCTCGCGCGGGTATCCGTCGTAGACGCAGCGAATTGGCTTTTGTCCCGCCATCGCCCGAGCGAACAGATTGTAGTTTTGACTTGGCATGGCGTCCTCGTGCCGAAGTCATCAGGAGCTACGGCCGAGTTCAATCCTGGCCGTAGCTCCTGTGCCCAAGTTAAGCTGCCTCCGCCATCCGCCCGTTGATCGTCAGCCCATCGCGCCCGGCCGAGACGTGCACCGTCTCCCCGTCCGTGATCGCGCCTTCGAGGATCATGCCCGCCAGCGGGTTCTGCAAGCTCCGCTGGATCACGCGCTTCAGCGGTCGGGCGCCGTAGGTGGAATCATAACCCTCCGCCGCCAGCCATTCGAGCGCGCTGCGGTCCACGTCCAGCGTGATCTTGCGGTCGGCAAGCAATGCCCGCAGCCGCTCCAGCTGGATATCGACGATCGTCGCCATGTCGCTCCGCTGCAACCTGCGGAACAGGATGATCTCGTCGAGCCGGTTCAGGAACTCCGGCCGGAAGTGCTCGCGCACCACCCGCATCACCTGGCCCTGCACCATCGCCGCTGGCTCGCCCTCGGGCTGCGCCGCCAGGATGTCGCTGCCGAGATTGCTGGTCAGCACGATGATCGTGTTGCGGAAATCGACGGTGCGGCCCTGGCCGTCGGTCAGCCGTCCGTCGTCCAGCACCTGCAAGAGCACGTTGAAGACGTCCTCGTGCGCCTTCTCCACTTCGTCGAACAGCACCACCTGATAGGGCCGCCGGCGCACCGCCTCGGTCAGCACGCCGCCCTCGTCGTATCCCACGTAACCGGGGGGCGCGCCGATCAGCCGGGCGACCGAGTGCTTCTCCATGAACTCGCTCATGTCGATGCGCACCATCGCCCGCTCGTTGTCGAACAGGAACGCGGCTAGCGCCTTGGTCAGCTCGGTCTTGCCGACGCCTGTCGGGCCGAGGAACAGGAAGCTGCCGATCGGCCGGTTCGGGTCCTGCAACCCGGCGCGCGCGCGGCGCACCGCGTTGGCGACCGCCCGCAACGCATCGTCCTGGCCGACGACCCGCTTGCGAAGCTCGTCCTCCATGCGCAGCAGCTTGGCGCGCTCGCCCTCCAGCATCTTGTC
Source organism: uncultured Alphaproteobacteria bacterium (assembly GCA_963808965.1). Lineage (GTDB taxonomy): Bacteria > Pseudomonadota > Alphaproteobacteria > Acetobacterales > Acetobacteraceae > CAWEHU01. Next base: position 260,224 of record CAWEHU010000020.1, on the reverse strand, counting down.
CACCGGGATGCCGGTCCAGCGCGAGACGACGGCGGCGATGCTCTCCTCCGTCACCGCCTCGCTGACCAGATGGCCGTCGCTCGCCGACGCGAGCTTCTTCTCGATTTCGGGGATGACGCCGTACATCAGCTCCGAGGCGCGCGCGAGATCACCGCGACGCTGCGCGATCTCCACCTCACTGCGCGCCTGATCGAGCCGCTCCTTCAGCTTCTGCGTCTCGGCGACTTTCTCCTTCTCCGCCTGCCAGGCGGCGGTCATCGCGTTCGACTTCTCCTCGAGTTCGGCGAGTTCCTTCTCAAGCTTTTGCAGCCGGTCGCGGGAGGCCTGATCGTCCTCCTTGCGCAACGCCTCGCGCTCGATCTTGAGCTGGATCAGCCGCCGGTCGAGCTCGTCCAGCTCCTCGGGCTTGCTGTCCACCTGCATCCGAAGCCGCGAGGCGGCCTCGTCGACGAGGTCGATAGCCTTGTCGGGCAGGAAACGGTCGGTGATGTACCGGTTGGAGAGAGTCGCCGCCGCGACCAGCGCGCCGTCGGTGATGCGGACGCCGTGATGCGTTTCGTACTTCTCCTTGATGCCGCGCAGAATGCTGATCGTGTCCTCGACGCTCGGTTCGCCGACGAACACCGGCTGGAAGCGCCGTGCCAGCGCCGCGTCCTTCTCGATGTGCTTGCGGTACTCGTCGAGCGTGGTCGCGCCCACGCAATGCAGCGCGCCGCGCGCCAGCTCCGGCTTGATGAGGTTGGAGGCGTCCATCGAGCCTTCCGCCCGGCCGGCGCCTACCAGATTGTGCAGCTCGTCGATGAACAGGATGATCTCGCCCTCGGCGGACTCGATCTCCTTCAATACGGCCTTGAGCCGCTCCTCGAACTCGCCGCGGAATTTCGAGCCCGCGACCATCGCGCCGAGATCGAGCGCGAGCAGCCGCTTGCCCTTCAGCGCCTCCGGCACGTCGCCGTTGACGATGCGGAGTGCCAGGCCTTCCACGATCGCGGTCTTGCCGACACCCGGCTCGCCGATCAGCACCGGGTTGTTTTTGGTGCGGCGGGCGAGCACCTGGATTGTGCGGCGGATCTCCTCGTCGCGGCCGATCACCGGGTCGAGCTTGCCTTCGCGCGCCGCGGCGGTCAGGTCGCGCGCGTATTTCTTCAGCGCATCGAAGGTCGCCTCGGCGTTCTGGCTCGTGACCTTGCGCCCCTTGCGGACGCCCTCTACCGCCTTCTCGATCGCCGGCGCGGTCGCGCCGGCATTGCGCAGAGCCCGGGCCGCAGGGGTGTCGCTCGCGGCGATGGCGACCAGGAGCCGGTCCTGCGCGACGTATTCGTCGCCCGCCTTCTGTGCCGCCTGCTGCGCGGCATCCAGGATGCGGACAATGTCGGGGGTGAATTGCGGCTGACCCGCGCCGGCACCCTGCACCTTGGGCTGCTTTGCGAGTTCGGCCTCGACCGCGGCACGCGCCGCTTGCGGGTTGCCGCCGGCGGCCCGGATCAGGCCGGAGGCCGCGCCCTCCTCGTCATCCAGCAGCGCTTTCAGGAGATGTTCGGGCGTGATCCGCTGATGGAACTCGCGGATTGCGATGGTCTGGGCGGCCTGAAGAAAGCCGCGCGCTCTTTCGGTGAATTTCTCGATATCCATGTGTGTGTCCCTATCACGTAGGCGACCTGGTCTCGGCTCGCCCCTATGAGGCGACGAGCGCGCGACCTTTGGCCGACCACATGGTAGAGAAACGCCGAAGCCTCAAGGGGTTCGGCCATGCGCATCGAGTATCTCTACCGTTACCCCGTGAAGGGCCTGACCGCCGAGGCGCTCGAGTTGGCGGAGGTGGAAGAGGGGGGCTGCATTCCCTGGGACCGCGCCTTCGCCCTCGCCCAGGGCGACGCCGGCTTCGATCCCGAGAACCCCGGCTGGCTGCCGAAAGACAATTTCATGTGCCTCAAGCGCAATGCCCGCATCGCGGCGCTGCGGTCGAGCTTCGAGCCCCGCTCGGGCACGCTGGCCATAAGGGCGCCGGATGGCGCGTCCATCGCCGAGAACGCCTTGACCGAGAGCGGCCGGGAGCGGATCGGCGCGTTCCTCACGGGCTTCATGGGGGAAGAGGCGCGTGGAACTCCGCGCTTTTACTACGTGCCCGGTCACAGCTTCTGCGATCAAAGAAACAAGGTGGTGAGCCTCATCAACCTGGCGAGCCTGCGCGATTTCGAGGCGCGGATCGGGGCGCGGCGGCAGCGGCGGCGGTTCCGGGCGAATGTGTGGTTCGCCGGAGCGGTCCCTTGGGCGGAACTCGATTGGGTGGGCAGGGAAATCCAGCTCGGCGGGGCCACCTTGCGGGTGCTGAAGCGGATCGCGCGGTGCCCGGCGACGGAGGTGAACCCGGAGACCGCCGAGCGGGATGCGAACCCCGTGGCCGAGCTTCGCGCCGCGTATGGGCACTCCGACCTCGGCATTCATGCCGAGGTGATCGAAGGCGGACGGTTCGGCGTCGGCGACGCGCTCGCCGTGCTGCCGGGCTAGGCGTCGCCGCCGCGGAGGGAGGGTTGCGCGCTAAAAATCCCTTCATGTAATCTCGACCAAAGCGCCATGACCGCCGCGGCCCCGGCAGGCCTTCCAGGAGCTCCATGACTTCCCAGACCCACGCGAGCGCCGAGCGCGAGGTCGCGCAACTCATTGTCGAGGCGCTGCACCTCGAAATTGCTCCAGACGACATAAAGCCCGACGAGCCGCTCTTCGGCGAGGGACTAGGCCTCGATTCGATCGACGCGCTTGAGCTCTCGCTCGCCATTTCGCGCAAATACGGCCTGGAGCTGAAGTCCGACGACGAGCGGAACGCGCAGATCTTCGCCTCGCTCCGGGATTTAACCCGGCATATCGAAGCCAGCCGGACGAAATAGGCTCGTGTCGGCCGCTGCTTTACCCGGCCCGGACAGCCGCGCTCGCGGCGCCGTCGCGGAGCCGGTTTCCACCTACAGCTTGGTTGGCCGGGAACTTGGCGAACCGCTGTTCCGGACCACCGAAGGCCCCATCACCGGGGCGGCCTTCCTCGACCGCGCGCATACGCTCGCGGCCGAGCTCCCGGCCGGGGCGCACATACTGAATCTCTGCCATGGCCGCTACGCATTCACGCTCGCCTTCGCGGCGGCGATGTTGCGGGGCCAGGTCAGCTTACTGAGCAGCGACCGCACCATGTCTCGGATACAGGAGCTGGCGCGAAGCTTCCCCGGTCTCTCCTCGGTTTCGGACAGTCCCGAACAGCCGAGCCCGCTTCGGCATTACGTGATCCGACCGGAAAACGAGGAGCCTCGTTCGGATCGGCCCAACCCGCGCATTCCGGCCAGCCAGCTCGCCGCGCTCGTCTTTACGTCGGGCAGCACGGGCGAGCCGGTCGCGCATCGGAAGAACTGGGGCGCTCTCGTCTCCCGCAGCGCCGACGCGGGAAGGCGGTTCCGCATGGGCCGGGGGGCTCCCGCTTCCATCGTGGCCACCGTGCCGCCGCAGCATATGTACGGCTTCGAGACCTCGGTTCTGCTGCAGCTGCACGCGCCCGCTGCGGCCTGGTGCGGGGAAGCATTCTATCCTTTGGACGTCCGGCTCGCGCTCGAAGCCGTCCCGCCGCCCCGCATTCTCGTGACAACCCCTCTGCAAATCCGAGCGCTGCTGCAAGCCTCGGTGGATCTGCCTCCGATCGAACGGGTCATCTCGGCCACGGCGCCGCTGTTCCCGGAGCTTGCGGCCGAAGCGGAGCGGGCCTGGAGCACGCGGGTCGAGGAGATTTTCGGCGCGACCGAGGTTGGCTCCATCGCCAGTCGCCGAACCGTGGACGGCGATACCTGGACCATGTACCCCCGCGTTCGCCTGGCGCGGACGTCCGGGGAGGAGGATGCGGAGGCGCTCGTCACGGCTCCCCACGCCCAACCTTTCCCACTCGGCGATATCGTCGAAGTATTGGATCCCGCACACTTCCGGCTTCTGGGCCGGCGGACTGACCTCGTGAAGCTGGGTGGTCGCCGGGCCTCTCTCGCCGGCCTGAACCGGATCCTGACCGGGATCGATGGAGTGATCGATGGCCTGTTCGTGGCACCCGACGATCTCGACCGCCGCCCGACCGCCCGTCTGCTTGCCTTCGTCGTCGCGCCCGGGCGAGAAGCGAGCGACATCCTCGCCGCGCTTCGGGAACGGATAGACCCGGTTTTTCTCCCTCGGCGTGTCATCTCGGTCAGCTCGCTTCCCCGCAACGGGGTTGGCAAGTTGCCGGAACAAGCCCTGAAGGCGCTGCTCGCCCAACTCGGCGAGGGCTAAGCTCCATGCCCTCGGCCGGCCATTTTTTGCTGCCTTCATCGCATCCGTGCCTGCCCGGACACTTCCCAGGCCGGCCGGTGGTCCCTGGCGTGGTGCTGCTGGACAGGGCCTTTGGCCTGATTTTGCGTGCGCACACCGGCCTGCGCCTTGCTGGGCTGGAAAGCGTAAAGTTCACGGTCCCGGTCCTGCCGGATCAGGAAGTCGCGGTTGAATGGAAAGAGATCGCGCCGCATCGCCTGGATTTCGCCTGCTCCGTCGGGGGGCGCACCGTCCTGCGCGGCCGCGCGCGGCTGATACCGGCATGAAGCGGCCCGCGTGGATCGGCCGCAAGGAGCGGGGAAGTCCCCTGCTGATCCGCTTCATGGTCTGGCTGACCTTGCGGCTGGGTTGGAGCGTCGGCTACGTCCTGCTCTTCCCGATAACCCTCTATTTCTTCCTGTTCTGGCCGGAGGTCCGCTCCGCTTCGCGCCGGTTTCTCGCCCGCGTTCTCGACCACCCCGTGGCAGCCCGCGACGTGTTCAGGCACATGCACAGCGCCGCCTCGGTCATGATGGAGCGGCTGTTCCTGCTCTCCGGGCGTCTTGATCGATTCCGCATCGACATCGAGGGCCTGGATCATCTGACGAGGATCGTCGGCAGCGGCCGGGGCTGCCTCCTGTTCGGGGCGCATTTCGGCAGCTTCGAGGTGCTGCGCGCATTCGGCCGCCGGTCTCCGGTTCCCGTGAAGGCGCTGATGTATCGCGCCAATGCCGGCGCGTATTCGCGCTTGATGGAACAGCTCGACCCCAGGCTGCGGGAAGACATCATCGAGATCGGTAGGCCCGACGCAATGCTCCGCGTGCGCGACTGCGCGGCTCGCGGCGAAATCGTCGGCATTCTCGCGGACCGCAGCGCGGGCCCGCAGAAATCGGTGGACGTCCCGTTCCTGGGGCAGCCCGCGCCGTTTCCGACCGGTCCGGTTATCGTCGCCTCGATGCTGGGCACGCCGGTCATGCTGTTCTTCGGCGTCCGCAAAGGACCGCGGCACTATGAAGTGTGATTCGAGCCCTTCGCCGACCGCGTCGCGCTCGCGGCCGGCAGCCGTGCCTCGGATCTGCGCGACTGGGTCGGGCGTTATGCTGGGCGATTGGAGGCGCAGTGCCGCGAGCACCCGTTCAACTGGTTCAATTTCTATGATTTCTGGGAGCATCGGCCGAATGCGGCATCGCAGGCGCTCGCTCGCGCTCCTCTTGATGGTGATGCTGGCGCCCTGCCCGCTCGGGGCGGCGCAGTCCTCGCCCCTCGATGAGCTGATGCAGCGTCTCGCGGCGGTACCGGAGCGCCAGGCGACGTTCGAGGAAGAGAAGACGTTCGGGGCGCTAACCCAAACACTCCGCAGCAACGGCACGCTTCGCTACAGGCGTCCCTCGCACCTGGAGAAGATCACGTATCCGCCGCATCCCGAATCGCTCGTGGTGGATGACGGGCGGCTTGTCCTGATCGAAGGCGACCAGCCACCGCGCAGCGTGGATCTCGAGAGCCAGCCGGAACTCGGGGCGCTGGTCGATGCAGTGCGAGGCACGCTGGCGGGCGATCTGACGGCGCTCCGCCGCAACTACACGGTCACGATGCAAGGGGACCTCGCCGGGTGGCGCCTGACCCTTACGCCCGCGAACCAGCGGGTCGCACGCTTTCTGCGCGAGGTAGACATCGAAGGCGCGGGCACCGAGCCGCGCTCAGTGCGGATCGTACAGGCGAACGGCGATCAGTCGCTTATGACGATCCACCCCCGCTCTTGAGCACGACCATGCGCTTCGCGGGCGCGCCGCGCCGCATGCACGTCCTGCCCATCGCTCTCGCGCTTGCTGGTGCGGCGCTTGTCCTCGCGCTGGCCTTCACGCGCCTCGACATCCGCACTGACATGACGGACCTGTTGCCGCGCGGCAAAACCGATGCCGCGCGCATGATGCTCGACGAGTTACGTTCCGGTCCGGCCACGAGCCTGATCCTGGTCGGCATCGAGGGCGCGCCTCCGGAAACGCTCGCTCGCATCAGCCGTGCGATGCGAGGCTCGATGCAGCGATCCGGCCTGTTCGCCTTCATCGAGAACGGGGGCGGGGAAGAGCTCGGGGGCTCGGACGAGCAGTTTTTGTTCCGCAACCGCTATCTGCTCTCGCCCGCAGTCACCGCGGACGCATTCACCGTACCCGCGCTGCGCGACGACTTCAGGCATCTCCTCGATGCGCTGCAATCCTCCGCCGGGCCGCTCGCGGCGCAATTCGGTTTCGCCGATCCGACCGGAGCCTTTCTCGGACTGCTGCGCGATTGGGCCGGCGCCAGCCCGGTGCGCACGATCAATGGGGTATGGTTCGCGGCGGACCGCGATCGCGCGCTCATGCTGCTGCGCACCCGGGCGCCGGGGATGGATCTCACGGGCCAGGAGAAGGCGGCCGAGGCGATCCGCGCGGCGTTCGCCGCCGCGGAACCAGGATCGGCGCGGCTGCTCGCCACCGGACCGGCCGTGTTCGCCCGCGATGCGGCGCGCAAAATTCATGGCGACGTGCAGCTGCTTTCGGTTTTCTCCACGCTGTTGATCGTCGCACTGCTGTTGTGGCGTTTCCGCTCGCCCTGGGTTATCGCCGCGATCGCGGTTCCTGTGCTGCTAAGCATCGCCTCCGCTGCGCTAACCGTGCAACTCGCATTCGGGTTCGTGCATGGCGTCACGCTCGGTTTCGGGATGACCATGCTCGGCGTCACGGTGGACTACCCGGTGTTGCTGATCGGTCATCGCAAGCAGGGCGAGGCCGCCGCCGGGACGCTGCGCCGCATCGGCCGGGCTTTCGCGCTGGCGGTCACAACCGCCGCGCTCGGGCTTACCGGGATGTTGTTCTCCGGCTTCCCGGGCCTGGCGCAGCTCGGTCTGTTCTCCGTTACCGGCATCCTCGTGGCTGCGGCCACCACGCGGTGGTTTCTGCCAAAACTGATCGTGCTGGCGGATTTGGCGCCGGTTCCGGCTGGCGATCCCGCCCGGCTGCTGCGCGTCGAGGCGCTGCGCTCGTGGCGATGGCTGGGCCTCGCGGTTTGCCTCGGAGCGGCACTCTATCTCATCCTTGCCGGTGGCCCGCGTTGGCAACGCGAGCTTGTCGCGCTCAGCCCTGTGCCCTCCAGCGCGCTCGCCCTCGATGCCGAGCTACGCGCCGAGTTGGGCGCGCCCGACCCGGGAGTCGCCGGACTCGTGCGAGGCCCGACCGCGGAGGCCGTGCTGCGTCAGGAGGAAGCGCTATCGCCGATGCTTGACGATCTTCGCCGCGCGGGCGCGATCGAAGGAGCCGAAGTCGCCGCACGTTTCCTGCCCAGTCAGGCGACCCAGCTCGCCCGCCGCGCGGCTCTACCCCGGCGCGACGTGCTCGCGGCGCGGGTCGCGGAGGCCGCCAAGGATCTGCCGTTCCGGGCCGACGCGTTCCGGCCGTTTCTCAATGATGTGGAAACAAGCCGCGGGATCAATCCGATCCTCCCCGCAGATGTTCCTGGCCCCGTGCTTGGAGCACGGCTGGAGGCGCTGTTGCTCCATCGCGGGGCGGATTGGTACGGCTTGATCGTGCCGACTGCGTTGCGGGACCCTGCGCGGGTCGAGCAAGCGTTTCGCTCGGCGGGCGTGACCTGGGTCGACATGCGCGCCGAGGCCAACGGGATCGTGGCGGAGTATACCGCCTCGGCGTGGCATTGGCTCGCCTATGGAGGGATCGCGGCGCTCGCCGCGTTGCTGGTCGGGCTGCGCGATCCGGTGATGGTGGCGCGCGTCGTCGGCGCAATTCTTGGCGCGGCGCTGGTCACGGTCGCCTTGCTCACGGCGGCCGGGGTACAGCTCTCGATGGTCAATATCGTCGCACTGCAATTCGTCGGCGGTGTGGGGCTCGACTACGCGTTGTTCTTCGCGCGGCGACAGCTCGATGCGGAGGAGCGGGCACGCACGCTACGCACGCTCAGCATCTGCAACGCGATGACCGTGCTCACCTTCGGCCTGCTGGCGTTCTGCCGCACGCCGCTGTTGCGGCAGATCGGGCTCACGGTCGTCATCGGCGCACTCGGCGCCATTTGTCTGGCCTTCCTTTTTGCCGGTGAGAAATCGCGCATAGCGCCGGAGACGGCCTGAATGCGCCCGCTGGTCCTGACGGCCGCGACGCTCGTGAGTGCGATGGGACGCGGCATGCCAGCGACGCTCGACGCTCTGCGATCCCGCCGGTCGGGCTTGCGGCCGTGCGATTTCGCTGAGGTGAGGACTGGGCATATCGGCCGCGTGGACGCAATCGAAGATCATCACCTGCCCCCCGCGCTCGGGCGCTTCGATTGCCGCAATAACCGTCTGGCCGACATCGCGCTTCGTACGGACAATTTTGCCGAAACTGTCGCCATCGCGCGAGATTGCTACGGCCCGGATCGGATCGCGGTTGTTCTCGGCACGAGCACGTCGGGCGTGCTGTCGAGCGAGGACGCCTATCGTGCCCGCGATCCGTCCACCGGCCTGTTGCCTCCCGATTACGATTACACGCACACACACGACATGTTCTCGCTGGCCCGCTATGTGCGCGAGGCGCTCGCGCTGCGCGGGCCGGCGATGGTCGTGTCCACGGCCTGCGCCTCCAGCGCGCGGAGCTTCGTCGACGCGCAGCATCTGATCGCTAGCGGCGTTTGCGATGCGGCGGTGGTTGGCGGCGTCGACACGCTTTGCCGTATGACGCTGTACGGGTTCTCGGCCTTGGAGCTGATCTCGCCCGTGCCGTGTCGTCCCTGCGATGCGGAGCGCGCCGGCATCTCCATCGGTGAGGCGGCCGGATTCGCCTTGCTCGAGCGCGAAGGGAAGGGGCTCGCTCTGCTCGGTTACGGCACGAGCAGCGACGGCCATCACATGTCCGCGCCGCATCCCCGCGCCCTCGGTGCGATCGCGGCGATGAACGCGGCGTTGCAGAGCGCGGGCTTGCGCCCGGAGCAAATCGACTACGTGAACCTGCACGGCACCGGCACCAAGGCCAATGACGCGATGGAAGACTTGGCGATGCTGGAGGTGTTCGGCCATGCGACGCCGTGCAGTTCCACGAAGGGCTGGTCGGGCCACACACTCGGCGCGGCCGGGATTCTGGAGGCGATCGTTTCCGTGCTGTGCATCCAGCACAGTCTGATGCCAGGCTGCCTCAACGTGACCGCGATCGACCCCACGTTCCGCGCACGTGTGCTCGTCGGCAACGAGGAGCGCCTAGTACGCCGGGTCATGAGCAACTCTTTCGGATTTGGCGGCAGCAATTGCAGCCTGATCGTCGGCGTGCCCGCGTGAAGCCGGTATTCGTTCTCGGCATCGGAATCTGGGGTCCCGGACTCCTCGGCTGGACCAAAAGCCTCCCTGTCCTGCAAGGCAGGCAGGACCCCGCCTTTGAAGAAGCAATGCCCCCGCCCTCCGCCCTTTTGTCGGCAACCGAGCGCCGCCGCAGCGGTCTTTCCGTCCGCCTGGCGCTCGCCGTTGCGCAGGAAGCCTCCGCGATGGCCGGCATTCCGCCGGGGGCGGTCCGCAGCGTCTTCGGCACGTCGAACGGCGACGGCCCCGTCGTCCATGCGATTCTGGAGACTCTCGCCGGACCTGACCGGCAGGTCTCGCCTACCCAGTTCCACAACTCCGTTCACAATGCCGCGGCCGGCTATTGGTCGATCGGTGCGGGGTCGCAGATGCCGGCGCTCTGCCTTGGCTGCCACGATGCCACCTTCGCTGCCGCGCTGCTGAAGGCGGCGGCGGAAGGGCAAGCAGAGGGCAGCCCCGTTTTGCTGTGCGTCTACGACGCGCCGATGCCCGAGCCGCTAGGGCGGGTTCGCCCGACCGATGGCGCGTTCGGGGCGGCTCTCGTGCTCAGTCCGCAGCGAAGTGGCGACTCTCTCGCTCGGATCAGCGTGCGCTACAAGGCCGAGCCTGTCGAGGCCGGTGCATGGGAACCGCGCGTGCCCGGTCTGCGTCGGCTCGCCGCCGGCAATCCGGCGGCTCGCGCGCTGCCGCTGTTGGAAGCGCTTGCCCGCTCCGAGCCCGATGCGATGCAGGCCGAGTTGCTGGACGGGCGGATCGAAATCGAGGTGGAGCCGTGCCGGTCGGGACCCGCATTCAGGACCTGATCCCGCACCAGGGTGCGATGTGCCTGCTGGACGAGGTCGCCTCGTGGACCCCGGGCGGGATCGTCTGCCGCACCCGCTCGCACTTGTCGGCCGATAATCCGCTGTGCGGGCCTGCTGGCCGCCTCGGCGCGGTTTGTGGCATCGAGTACGGATTGCAGGCGGCCGCGCTGCACGGGGCGCTGACCGCCTCTGGCACGAAGCAGAAGCCGGGCTATCTCGCCTCCTTGCGAGACGTAGAGCTTGAGGTGGATCGCCTGGACAATCCGGCGTTCGACGTGCTGGAAGTGGAAGCCGTGCTGGAGCTGCGCGATAGAACCGGGTTGATCTACAGGATCTTCTTGCGCGCGGAGAATGGCTGCCAGCTTCTCTCCGGCCGAGTGGCCATCGCGGTCCCGGAATGAGACGCGCCCTGGTGACAGGCGGCGCGAGTCCGATCGGTGCGGCGATCTGCCGCCGTCTCGCTGCGGATGGGCTGCACGTCATCGTCCACGCGCATGTCAGCCTCAGCGCGGCCGAAGCTCTGGCGCGCGTGATACAAGCCGGTGGCGGCTCGGCCGAGACGCTGTGCTGCGATGTCACCGATTTCGCCGCGACCGAAGCCGCCTTGCGCCCGGTGCTGGATGCGGGCGTGCCGCAGGTGCTGGTCCACAATGCGGGTACGCACGAAGACGTGCCACTCGCCGCGATGACTGAGCGGCAATGGCGCGGCGTACTGGAAGTAACGCTGAACGGCTTCTACGCGGTCGTGCGTCCGATGCTGCTGCCGATGATCGGGACGCGCTGGGGACGCATCGTCGCCATTTCCTCGCTCGCGGCGATCATGGGCAATCGTGGCCAGGTGAACTACGCAGCAGCCAAGGCTGGGCTGATTGGCGCCATGCGGGCATTGTCGCATGAGGTCGCGAGCCGCGGGATCACCGCCAACACCGTCGCGCCAGGTATCATTGATTCGCCGGCGGTTCGCGCAGTGCTCGACCCCAAGCGGATCGCCGAGATCGTGCCGATGAAACGCGCGGGCAAGCCCGAGGAGGTGGCCGAGCTCGTGGGCTTTCTGGCCTCCGATCGCGCTTCCTACATCACCGGGCAGACCATCTCGGTAAACGGGGGAATTGCCTGAAGAAACGGATGTGCGTGCTTCAGGGTCGCGTCCCGAACAGGGCGCTGCCGACCCGGACGATCGTGGCTCCGCAGGCGATCGCCGTTTCAAAATCCGCCGACATGCCCATCGACACGTCGGCAAGCCCGTGACGCGCCGCCCGATCGGCAAGCCAGATGAAGTGCGGGGCGGGATCCTGGTCGGCCGGGGGCACGCACATCAGCCCGGTCAGGGCACGGCCGAACCGGTCCTTGCAGTCGGCAATGAACGTGTCCGCGTCATTACGGGGAATGCCGGACTTTTGCAGTTCATCCCCGACATTGACTTCGATCAGGAGCCGGGGTTGACGGCCCTCCTTCGCCATCGCGGCGGCAAGCGCGTCGGCGAGCCGGGGACGGTCGAGACTTTCGATCACCTCGGCGAGGCGCACGGCATCGCGCGCCTTGTTGGTCTGGAGCCCGCCGATGACATGCAAGCGGAGCCCGGGGAAGCGGGCCCGGAGCGGAGGGAATTTCGTCGCCGCTTCCTGGACGCGATTCTCCCCGAACACGCTATGACCCGCTTCGAGCGCCGCGAGCACGGCTTCGGCCGGTTTGGTCTTGGAGACCGCCACGAGCGTCACATCCTCGGGCTGCCGGCCGGCGCGCAGCGCGGCTTCCGCGATCCGGCCGCGAACGCGCCGCAGATTCTCGGCGATATCCGCGGCGCGGCATGCGGAAAAGTCGGGAGCGGGCATGGATGAGAGGCTTGTAGCCTGGGCGCGCGCCGTCAAGGCACGGCGGCGCCGGGCGCGGGGGCCAAGCTTGCCCGTGCTGTGGCTTTTCACCGACTCCCGGCGACTGGCGGACCCGCTGGCAACGGTGGCCCGCCTGCCGAAAGGGCTGGCCGGCGTCGTGCTGCGCCATGACGGAGAGCCCGATCGCGTTCTCCTCGGATGCGAGCTGGCCCGCCTATGCCGGCAGCGGAAGCTGCGGCTGGTCGTGGCGGGCGACGTTCGTCTGGCCCGTAAGCTCCGCGCCGGGGTGCATCTTCGCGCAGGCCGCTGGCCGGGGTTGACGAGGCTTCGCGGCCGGCTCGTGACCAGCTCGGCGCATAGTGTCGCGGATTTAAGACGCTGCCGTGACGCCGGGGCCACACTCGCTTTCCTTTCCCCCGCTTTCCCGACGGCCAGCCATCCGGGGCTCCCTGCACTTGGCCCGGCAAAATGGGGAAAAGCGGCGCGGTCGAGCGGTTTTTTTCCAGTTCTGGCGCTTGGCGGCGTGAATGGCAGCAACATCCGCCGGCTGCCGCCGCGTTTTTGCGTGGGCGCCGGCGCAATCGGGGCTCTGTCCTAGTCGCTGACGGAAGCCTGTGGCGACCGAGACACAGTGTTTCGGAAATGCCATGCTGCAGTGCGGCAAGCGATTGCGGGAATGTAATTCGGACGATCATATTCCGGCCGAGGTCTGGCTGCCCTGTCGTGAATGCATGCGTTCGGCCAAACAACGCCGGATGCCATCCGGAGGGAACGGGTCGGGGCCTAAACGTCCGCCGGTTGAGCCGGCGTGTTGAGGAGGTTTGAATGCGTAAGCTCCTGCTGGCCACGGTGGCCGTGTTGGGCGTCACGACGGTCCTGGCCGATACAGGTTTTGCCCAGTCGTCCTCTGACAATTCCGGCCAGGCGGCCGGCCCCGCGCCCGGCACTATCACGGTCCGCTTGAATGGCCGTATCCGCGTCTTTGGCGGCGTCATCGCCGACGGCGACGTCAATCAGCAGGTGTTCACGAATACCGCGCCAACAACCGTTCCTGCTGTCACGACCACCGGAACCGTGGCAGGCACCGGCGCTGTCATCTCCGGAGGCAGCGCGTTCCTCACGCCCGTTCCCTTTAGGGGCGCCGGTAACGTGAACGGCTTGGGCGTGCTCTTGGGCGGCACCCCGACCGGTGCGCGCTTGTCAGCCGCCACCCCCGTCGCGCCTCCGGCCGGCTTCGTCCTGCAAAGGAATAAGCAATCCAACTATACCATTACGAGCTACACCCGTCTCTATCCCGGCTTCGACGGTGTCGCGGCGAACGGGCTGAAATACGGGGCGTCATTGGAAATCCGGCAGGATAATAACTCAGGGGCCGGCAACGGCGTGTATGGTTCCATCTAGCCAGCAGGCCCGTCAGAGAGGCGAGTTGTATATCCGCCGCGAGTGGGGCTACATCGGCACGGACCAGCTAGGCACATTGCGCTTCGGCTCGACTGACGGCCCGTCCGGACTGTTACATGGTCGGCAACTTCGAAAATTTCAACGACGGCGGCTGGAACGGCGACATCAACAACGCAGTCGCCGGCGTAGCCCAGCCGACTTGGCCATTCGCCGACGTCGGCCAGCTCTATACCACCAACAAAATCATCTATCTCTCGCCCCAGTTCTACGGCGTGGATTTCGGCATTGCGTACGAGCCGAATACGGGCAACGTGGGCGAGGCGGCCGGTTCCTCCGGATGCAACGGCAGTGACTCGATCAACGCCTTCATCCCAGCGACCCAAGGCATCGCCGGCGCGGGCTGTGACCGACTTGCCTCGACCAGCACCGCCGATTACACGCGCCGCCGCAATACCGTCGACGTCGGCGCTCGCTATCGCGGCACGTTCGGGTCTGTGGGATTGGCCGCCAACGTAAACTACGTCGGAAGCGGCATGGTCTCCGACTCGAGCCTGCCGCTGGCCGCTGGGAATCGGAACCAGTTCGACGGACTCAGCGCCGGTATGGGCGGCGTTGCCGTAACCTTCGCCGGCCTGACGGTGGGTGGAATGGTGCAGGGCGGCCGCTTCAACGGCCAGTGGACTCAATCGCCAGTCGGATCGTCCAACTCGCTCGCCTGGCTGGCCGGCGCTTCTTACACGTATGGCCCCGTCGTGGTCGGCGTTCAGTCCTTCCAGTATTACAGCCCTGGGTCTTCGGGTCCGTGCGGCACGTTCTGCAGCCCAACAGCCTCCAATGTCGGCTTCTCTCCGCTGGTTGGTCAGCGGCGCGAGCGCGGTCTGGCGGCTGGCGGCACCTACTCGGTCGCACCGGGCCTCGCGCTGTTCGTCTCCTATCTCTGGGGCGATCGGAAGGAGGACGGGCTCGACTTCATCACCAATCAGGTCAGCACGCCGCAAAGCCCGCTGGCCGGCGCACAGCATAATACCATCACCTCCCAGGTCCTCACCTTGGGCACGAGCTTTACCTGGTAGGCGACCGTTTTCCCGACGAAACCGGGAGCGCGGCGGGGAAACCCGCCGCGTTCTCTTTTTGCGCCCTCCGTTGCGCTCGCATTCGTCGCCTTGGCGGGAGGACGCGCGCAGGCTACAGAACCCGCCCATGTGCGATGGTTCGACTCCGAAAGCAGGACTCTTGATGGCCTCCAGACTGATTCCCTCGCTCGCCTTGGCGCTCTCGCTGGTCGGCCTAGCCGGCTGCGGCGCGAGCCGCCCGGTTGCCGAGACCGAATACCAGGACTACCGCTACAAAGGTGGCGAGCAGGGCAAGCTATTCAGCGACCAGGGCTTGGTTCTTGGGGTTGGTAAGAACGCTGACGCCAGCAAGGATACCGGCGGCGCTCTCGGGGTGAACGCCTATTTGTGGCGCGGGGCGCTCGACACGCTCTCGTTCATGCCGCTCGCCTCGGCCGACCCGTTCGGCGGGGTCATTATCACCGACTGGTATCAGCCGCCTGCCTCTTCGGGGGAGCGGTTCAAGGCCATCGCCTACATCCTTGGCCGTCAGTTGCGCGCCGACGGCGTGCGCGTGACGATTTTCCGGCAGGTCGAGCAGAACGGGCAATGGGTGGACGCGCCCGTCAGCCAGGTGACCGTCGGCGAGATCGAGAACAAGGTCCTCGCCCGCGCCCGTGAACTGCGGGAGCAGTCGGCCAGCCGATAGGTCGGTTCAGGCGGCCTCGATGCGGGCGCGTACATGCAGCGCCCGCCCCGCCAGCCATCCGGCGATCCCACCCGCGCCCCCGAGCAGCAGACAGAACAGCGCGACCGCGCTCCATCCTCCGGTCCACTCGCGTAACAGGCCAGCGAACAGGGGTCCGGTGCTGGCGAGGATGTAGCCGCCCCCTTGCGCCATGCTTGAGAGATGCGCCGCGACCTGCGCATCGGGCGAGCGGAGCACGATCACCGTCATCGCGATCGCGAAGAGCGCCCCCTGGCTCATCCCGAGCGCGACCGCCCAGATCCAGATCGTGCCCAGAGGAGCGAAGAAGCAGCCCATCAGGCCCACAACGCAGAGCGCCATGCTCAGCACGTTCGCGAGCTTCTGGTCCTTGCCACGCGTAGCCAGCGCGGGGGCGAACAGGCAGGTGATTGCTTGCACTAGGACGGATATCGACAGCACGAGGCCAGCGTCGACCGGGGAAAGTCCGCGATCGCGCAACATGGGCGGGAGCCAACCCATCACCGTGTAGGCAAGGGCGGACTGCAATCCCATGAACAGCATGACGTGCCAAGCCAGCGGGTCGGCCCAGAGTCCCCGGACACGGGTTGCGGCATGGACGACGGCGGGATCACGCGGCGGCAGCCGAGTTGCCCACACGACGCGCGGCGAGCGCGGCGGGCAGAGCCCAGAAGGCGAGCGCAGCGGACCATGAACCCCCGAAGGCCACCATCAGGGGCACCGTCGCCCCGGCCGCCCCCGCCCCGCCCGCGCAAAGTCCCATCGTGTAAAGGCCGGTCATCAGGGGTACCCGGTCCGCGAAATCGCGTTTCACCAGACCGGGCAGCAAGACGTTGATCACGCCTATGCCTAGGGTCGCGAGAATCTGGCCGGCATAGAGAGCGGGCGCGCCGGCGAGGCCCCGAAGCGCGATACCGCCCGTCAGCAGGATAACCATCGCGAGCAAGGTGCGCTCGGTGCCGATCCGGCGAGCGGCTAGGGGGGCGAGTGGGGCGGCGAGGCCGAAGCAGAGCGACGGCAGCGTCGTGAGCGTGCTCGCTGCGGCTGCGGAAAGGCCCGCGTCGCGAATGATCTCGCGCAGAACGGGACCGATGCTGGTTATCGCGCCCCTCAGATTGAGCGAGATGAGCACCAGGCTGGCACCGAGGATCAGCCGGCCGTGGCGCCCGTGGACCGGCGTGGGGGGCGGGGGCGGCGCGATTTCGGCTTCGGCGTCGATCAGCTGAATCGCTGTGGCTTCGGTCTGGGGCACGAGGACGTCTCGGTCGGGGATGCCGAAGGTATGCCAAGAAAGAGCAGCCCCCGATAGGAAGCCGGCGGCAGGGCAGGGTGGTGCGCCACGCTTGCGCGGCCGCAAACGGGCGTGTAGCCCGCCGCCCGTGTTCGGTCGTCTGCTCTTTCGCTCGGCATCGCTCAGGGGCTGGCGCGCTGATCTCGCGGCCTTGGCCCTCGGCGTCGTTTCCGCCGCTGCGCTTCCCCCGCTTCACGTCATTCCGGCCCTGCTGATCGCGGTGCCGGGGCTCCTGGCGCTGATTGACGGCGCGCGCGGCCCTATGATCGCAGCGCGACGCGGCTGGTGGTTCGGCTTCGGGCACCATCTGGTCGGACTCTACTGGATCACCGAGGCGATCCTGATCGAAGCCGCCCGTTTCTGGTGGTTCGTGCCGATCGCGGTGCCGGCGCTCTCGGCGGTGCTGGCTTTGTTCATCGCGCTCCCGGTCGGCCTGGCGAGGCTTGCCTCTCCAGGCTGGCCCCGCCTCCTTGCGCTCGCCGGGGGCTGGGTACTCGCGGACATCGCCCGGCAATACGTCGCGACCGGGTTTCCATGGAACCCGTGGGGTAGCGTGTGGGCGATCCCCGGCCCGGCCGGCGACGTACTGATCCAACCCGCTGCCTGGATCGGCGAGCCCGGTCTCACCTTCGCAACTCTGCTTCTCGCGGGCACGCCTTGCCTCGGCCGCCGCGGGCTGATCGGGGGCGCGGCCGCGCTGGCCCTGTGGGTCGCGTTCGGAGTGGCACGAATTGAGCGGCCCGAGCCGCCGCCCCAGGGATTCGCGGCCGTGCTGGTTCAGGGTAATGTCGCGCAAGGCCAGAAGTGGGATCGTGACCTGGTCTTGGCGACGTTCCGGCGTTACCTGGCGCTGACCGCCAGCGGCGTGGCGGATGCGGGACCAGGACCCAAAGTCGTGGTCTGGCCGGAGACCGCCAGCCCGTTCCTGCTCGAGAGCGACGCCCCGGCGCGCGCTGCGATCGCAACGGCGGCCGGAGGCAGTCCCGCGCTGGTCGGCAGCGTGCGCTTCGAACTCGGACGGAAGGCCCCGCAACAGCCTCATTGCGATCCTGCCAGACGGGTCTTTAGCGGGTGCATACGATAAGTGGCACTTGGTCCCGTTTGGCGAGTTTGAGCCGAGTTGGATCCCGGTGCCAGTGCAGGTGGTTCCCGGCGGGGGATTTGCGGCCGGTCCCGGGCCGGAAACGCTCCACGTGCCCGGATTGCCGCCGGTTGGGCCGCTGATCTGTTACGAGGCAGTCTACCCCGGCGAGATGGTCGACGAGGCGGACCGGCCGGCGTGGCTCGTGAATGTCACCAATGATGCCTGGTTCGGCTTTTCGACCGGCCCTCGCCAGCATCTCGCAGCGGCACGGATGCGGGCGGTCGAGGAAGGCCTTCCACTCATGCGCGCCGCCAATACAGGGATCTCGGCGGGGTTCGATGCGTATGGGCACGAACTGGGCCGGCTTGGCCTGGGCGTCCCCGGCGTTCTGGTTCTACCCGTGCCGGGCGCTCTCCCGCCGACCCCATTTGCGCGCGGTGGTCTATGGATCTCTGGCCTGCTCGCCGCGTTCTCGCTCACGTGCGGATTGTGGAAACGAAACTCTCGAATAACGCCGGCGTAACGCTTAGGATCGCTTTTTGAGGTCCTACTCGGTAAGCGGGATACGGGAGCGAATTTTGCGGCGGACATTGACTATTCTTGGTTGTGCGTTTAAGATCCGCTTAATCGCGCAATGAGAGCGCGGAGAGATTGCGGCAGAAAGCCGCGCTCCGGATAGAAAATGGAGCCGTTCTTTGCGTAATCATATGACAGGGGTCTCGGGCATGGCTTCCCCAGACTACACGGCTGGGATGGAACGGGAGGGTCGGCCGAGCCCGATCGATGTGCATGTCGGATCGCGGATCCGATTGCGGCGGACGCTGCTCGGCATGTCTCAGGAACGGCTTGGGGAGGCTTTGGGCCTCACCTTCCAGCAAGTTCAGAAATACGAGCGCGGGGTAAACCGGGTAGGCGCCTCCCGCCTGTTCGACCTTTCTCGTGTCCTCGATGTCCCGATCAGCTTCTTCTTCGACGACATGCCGGACAGTCTTGCGAGCGTTTACGGCGGGCAGCCGGCGCGCCGGATGTCCGGGTTCGCCGAGTTCAGGAGGGGTTCAGCGACGACACGCTGAACCGGCGAGAGACGCTCGAACTGGTGCGGGCCTACTATCGGATCACGGACCCCGCCGTTCGCAAACGGGTGTTTGAGTTGATCAAGTCAATGGGTCCCAACGAACCCTAGACTTCGGCGAGAGGGCTGGACTGGCAGTCTGGCGAGCGAGCGATGCGGGACGCGCTTGCTACAGCCCTTGAATTGGGTTCTGCCTCGCAGCGCACCAAAACGGTGAACGCACTCGTAATGATAAAGCTGCCGGCCGTCGTGCTGCGTTATCCGGCGCGGCGGACGAGTTATGCCGATGCGACCTTAGCGGCGGCGCAAGGCGTGTTCGGGAGAGCGGCCAAACGGGTTGCCGCTGAGAGCCGCCGCGCTTCGTCCAAGCGGTGAACACAAGAGGAGTTGGCTGTGGCAAAGAAACCAGCGCAGACGGGCAGGAGTGCCAAGCGGTCAACGGCCCCCAACAGCCGGGACAGCAGGAACACCGGCATTTCGGCCAAGGCGCGTGTCGGGCGGCCGGTCGGCGCCAAGAGCAAGGGGACGGGAACGCAGCGCCGCCAAACGACCAAGGCCGCTCAACCTTCGCGAGAAGCGCGTGCACCAGCGATCGACGTGATGGCTCTTCACGATGAGCTCGTGCAGGAACTGAGCGGTCATCAGGAGAGGATGCTCGAGGAGTTCCGGGCGAAGCTCGAGGCCCTGGAGCACGAAGTAGCGACGCTGCGGGACGAGGTAACCAAGCTCAGCAATATGGCTGCCGAAGGGGAGGAGGAAGAGGCAGAGGCAGGGCCTCCATCGGAGGAGTAAAGCAGGGGGCGGGACCTTCCTCCCGATGCCCTCACACCTCCGCCCGGTTCAGGGCCTACAAGCCGGGGGCTTGCTCCAGGCATCCCGATCTTGCTCTACCTCCCCTCATGTCCGACGAGGTCCACTGCCTCCTGCTGTCGTGCGGGAACCGGCCGGGAATTGTCGCGGCCGTCTCCGGCTACCTGTTCCAGGCCGGATGCAATATCCGGGATGCACAGCAGTTCGATGACGTAAAGACGGGCCGCTTTTTCATGCGGGTCCTGTTCGACGGCGCCGTGGGGCCCATCAATCTGAGCGCGCTCCGTTCGGGTTTCGCCGGGATCGCCGGCGAGTTCGCCATGACCTGGATGATGCGAGGCGCGTCCGAGCGCCGCCGGGCGATGATGCTGGTTTCCAGGTTCGACCACTGCCTGGCCGACCTGCTCTATCGCTGGCGGATCGGCGAGTTGCCGCTTGAGATCACGGCCATCGTTTCCAATCATCCCGCCGAGACCTTCGCCCATCTGGACTTCGGAGGCATCCCGTTCCACCACCTTCCGATCGGCCGGACGACGAAGCTCGAACAGGAGATGCGAATTTGGGAGCTGGTTCGTTCGACCGGAACCGAACTGGTCGTGCTTGCCCGCTATATGCAGGTGCTTTCCGACGGGCTCGCGGCCAAGCTGGCCGGGCGGTGCATCAACATTCATCACTCTTTCCTGCCCGGCTTCAAGGGTGCAAGGCCCTATCACCAAGCGCACGAGCGCGGGGTGAAGCTGATCGGCGCGACTGCCCATTACGTCACCTCCGATCTGGACGAGGGTCCGATCATCGAACAGGACGTCGAGCG
The DNA here is from genome assembly GCA_963808965.1 of uncultured Alphaproteobacteria bacterium. Lineage (GTDB taxonomy): Bacteria > Pseudomonadota > Alphaproteobacteria > Acetobacterales > Acetobacteraceae > CAWEHU01. The sequence continues at coordinate 239,725 of CAWEHU010000020.1, read as the reverse complement.
CATCTCGCACCGCGATACGCCCGAGGACCTGATCCGCAAGGGCCGCGACATTGAGCGGCGCGTACTGGCTCGCGCAGTGCGGTTCCACATCGAGGATCGCGTGCTGCTAAACGGGCCGCGAGCTGTCGTGTTCACGGATTAGCTGGCCGGGGGCCGGCTTCAGCACGTGGGGCGCGCGCGAGGGGTCGGCGAGCATTCGCCGGCCCAGACTGTCATATATCGGCGGGCTGCCGAGCCAGGCCGCGATAATTGCGGCCGTGATCGAGGCGGCCAATATCGATAAGCTGAGATCGGCGCGTCCCGTCATTTCAATGACCAAGGCGATGCCGGTCAGCGGCGCCCGAACGATCGCGGAGAACAGGCCGGCCATCCCGATAATCGCGCAATCAACGGGCGAGACCGCCGTGCTGAAAGTCTTTGTCAGGAGTTCGGCGAAGGTGGCGCCGCAGGCCGCGCCAACCATCAGGAGCGGCATAAAGAGCCCGCCGGGCGTGCCCGCCGCATAGGAGATCGGGCCGATGAGGAAGCGAAGCGCGAGCACAAGTTCCAGGGTGGTCAAGCCGAGCCGGCCGACGAGCACGCTCCGTGTCAAATTCTCGCCGCCGCCGGCGAGCCCGGGCGCGAACCACACCAAGAGGCCGATCAGCAATCCGATTCCGCCGGTCGTGACCGGCCAAGGCACGGCGCGTAGCCGGTCGGCCGCGTGCAGCAGCGCGAGCGTGATCGCGTTGTACGCGCACCCGGCAAAGCCGAGCAGAACCCCCAATGCAAGGTAAGCAGGCAAAAGCCGGAGCGCGACCGGTCCGGTCGACGGCACGACCAGATCCAGCACGTTTCCGTACAGCACCCGCATCATCGCGATCGCCGCGCCGGTGGCGACCAGTGTCGTCCAAAGAAGCGGCTGCGTAATCCGCTTGGTCAGTTCCTCGAACACGAAGATGCAGCCGCCGATGGGTGCATTGAACGCGACGGCAAGCCCCGCCCCCGCACTTGCGGCGTGAATAGCCACTCGGTCTTGCGTGCTTCGGAGCAGCCGTCCTCCGCATAGGGAGCCGATCGTGGCGCCCATCTGCACGGTCGGACCCTCCCGTCCCAGGGCCAGTCCCGCGCCGATCGCAAGGATGCCGCCCACGAACTTCACCGGTATGGCGGCGAGCCCGGCCGGCGCGGCGCGGCCTCGGACCACAGCCTCGACATGTTGAATGCCGCTGCCCGCTGCCATAGGCGCGAATCGGATCACCAATCCGCGGGCCACGATCGCGGCCAAGACGACGGAGGCCGATACCACCGGTAATCCCAAGGCAGGGAGGTGATGCGCCCAGATCGCGCCCGCGTCCCGGAGTTGCTGGGCGCCGTCGAGGCCGGCGTGGAAGGCCGAGCCGACGCAGCCGGTGATGCAACCGGCGAGCAGCGCTACTGAGAGAATGCGCAGCAGACTCGCCGCGGTGCGGCCATTGTCGTAATCTGTGTCGTCCCGATCGCTGCTCCCGGCCGTGTAGCCCTCAGTCACGCCGTTTCATCCCGCTCGCGCCGCGTCGAAAACCCCGATCCATTCCAGATACCGATCGGCGATCGTACGGACGGCCTGCTCGCGCGACATCTTGCCATCGCGGAGCGCGACCAGTGGGTCCCAGAACGTCGTGCGGCCGACCGCGAAACCGATAAAGCCGGGTACCGGGGCCGCGGCGCGGAGCCATGCAAGAATTTGCTCGGCGTTGGAGCCGCGGCCCAGGATGATGCAGCCTACCTTGTCGCGCCCGTCGCGCCTCGCGACCTTGACGACCTCGGCGCAATCGTCGCGCCGATCCAGACCCTCGATCTTCCAAACGTCGGGCTCGACGCCCGCGTTCTGTAGCTCCTTGATCGCCGCTATCATCAGCGACGGCCGCAGATCGTGATCGTAGAGGCGCGAGTTGCCCTCCAGCCGGTCGGATTGCTCGTGCGTCATCGGCACCAGCAGCTCGAACATCAGCCGGCGGTCATGAGCGTGGACGTAATCGCCGAGCTGCTTGAGGCGCGCGGCCTGGCGCCGGTTCATCTGCTCGTCGCTCTCGGGGTTGTAGCGAACCAGAACCTTCACGAAGGTCGGATCGAATGCCTCGATATGCTGCGCGTATGCGTCGCCATACTCGAATTCGAACTCCTCCTGCCCGCTTTTCTCGGCGGGCAGGCAGGTGATAAACCCGTCGGCGCGCGCATCCCGCAGGATCGTCGCGCCGAATTGCTCGTCGACGAGGATGCCGGCGCGCTTGTCGCCGCCTTCCTGTTGCACGGCGAGCCGGAAGGCGTCGTAGATCACCCGCTTGGATGCGGCGATGCGGTCCGTCTGCTCCTGGCTCAGCGGCCCGTTCCACCCGAACAGCGTTTTCTCGAACGAGCTGCGGTGATCGAACGGGAGGACGTAGAGAGGCTGATCGTAGCCGATATCCATTCTGACCTCCGGCGTTTCAGGCGGCACCGCGTCGCCTCCGGTAACGGCGGATGAGTGCGTTGGTCGAGCTGTCATGCGTGAGCGTCGGGTCCGTCTTGCTGTCCAGCTCGGGAATGATCCGCTTCGCAAGCACTTTTCCGAGCTCCACGCCCCACTGGTCGAAGGAATTGATGTTCCAGATCGTGCCCTGGGTGAAAACGCTGTGCTCGTAGAGCGCGACGAGCGCACCAAGACTTCGCGGCGTGAGCCGGTCGGCGAGGATCAGGTTGGTCGGCCGGTTGCCTTCGGTGACGCGGAACGGAGTCTGGAAAGCAGGCGAACCCTCCGACGTCAGTTCCTCTTCCGTCTTGCCGAAACCGAGCGCCTCCGCCTGCGCGAACAAATTGGCCATGAGCAGATCGTGCTGATGCGTGAGCGGGCTAAGCGGCTGGCAGAAGCCGATCAGGTCGCACGGGATGAGCTTCGTACCCTGGTGGATGAGCTGGTAGAAGGAGTGCTGTCCGTCGGTGCCTGGCTCGCCCCAGATGATCGGGCCGGTTTCGTACGTGACCTTCTGCGCCCCGAGATCGACGTGCTTGCCGTTGCTCTCCATCTGGAGCTGCTGGAGATAGGCCGGAAAGCGGGCCAAATCGGCGGCGTAGGGCATCACTCCGACCGTCTGCGCGCCGAAGAAGTTATTGTACCAGACCGTGAGCAATCCCATCAGCACGGGCAGGTTCCGCTCCAGCGGCGCGCTCCGGAAATGCTCGTCCATGTCGTGGAAGCCGGCGAGCAGTTCACGGAAATTCTCGGGGCCGATCGCCAGCATCGTGGAGAGACCGATCGCGGAATCCATCGAGTAGCGGCCGCCAACCCAGTCCCAGAAGCCGAACATGTTCTCCGTGTCGATGCCGAACTTCCGCACCTCCGCCGTGTTGGTGGATACCGCAACAAAGTGCCGTGCGACAGCGGCGTCGCTTCCAAGCTTCTCGACTAGCCATTTCCGTGCCGTCGCGGCGTTTGTCATGGTCTCGAGCGTGGTGAACGTCTTGGACGAGATGACGAACAGGGTCTCGGCGGCATCCAGATCGTCGGTCGCGGCGGCGAAATTGGCTCCATCCACGTTGGAGACGAAGCGCACCGCCAAGACCGGGTCGCGGAAGCGGCGGAGCGCGCGATAGGCCATCTCCGGCCCCAGATAAGAGCCGCCGATGCCGATATTCACCACGTTGCGGATGCGCTTGCCGGTGTGCCCGGTCCAATCGCCGCTGCGTACCCGATCCGAGAACGCGGCCATGCGATCGAGAACCGCGTGCACCTCGGGAACCACGTCCTGCCCGTCGACCTCGATCCGCGTGCCCTTGGGCGCACGGAGCGCGACGTGCAGCACCGCACGCTGCTCGGTGATGTTGATCTTCTCGCCTCGGAACATCGCATCCCGCCGCGCTTCCAGCCCGCGTTGCCGGGCAAGCTGGAAAAGCAGCGAGAGCGTCTGGTCCGTGATGCGGTTCTTCGAGTAGTCGAGAAACAGGCCGGCACCTTCGGCCGTCATCCGTTCGCCGCGCGCTGCATCCTCGGCGAACAACTGCCGCAAGTGCAGGTCCTTCACCTGGTCGTGGTGCGCCCGCAGCGCCTCCCACGCCGGAGCCTCGGTTGGCGTCCCGGTCTTACTCATGGTTTGCTCCCTGTCACGTTCGCGCTGCGGCTATCGTAGAAAGGCGGACCGCTCGTAGCCGAGGAGATCGCCGATTTGCTCGATCTGCATGTCGGCTGGAGGATGTTGCGCGAGGATGGCCGGGTCCATCGCGTAATGACCTTGACGGGCGAATACGGTGGTAACGCGATCGCCCCAGACCTGCTTTACGGCGTCCAGGATGCGGAGCTTGTCGTCGATCAGCACATAGCGCCGTGCCGGATACCACCGCTCGACGTCATCCAGTTCCTCTTCTTTATGGACATAGATGAGCACGTGGTCACGTAATGCGTGCCATAGGCCGGAGCGTTCCACCTTGCGTGGCTGAAACGCGGCGTCGCCATCGGACAGGATCGCGGTCGTGCCCCAATCCTGCGCACGCCTGACCGCGTCGAGAGCCGACGGGTATAGACGCTCGGCGAATGGATAGTCCGCGAGCCAGTTGGCAATGCGCAGCACGCGCGGGTTGTGCATTTCCTCAAGTCGATAGCGTTGCAGAGCTCCGAGATAATCCGCATAGCCGATCGTCGAGCGCAGCTCCTCGAATATTGCCCAGTAGCGATCGCGCGCGGGCTCACCGTAAGTCTCGGCCAGATGGTCGCGCAAATCGGCTTGCACCCGGTCGTTGTCGATCAAGGTGTTGTCGACATCGAATAGAAAGACGAGCTCGTGCATAGCGCTCACGGGATGCCGCCCGCGATCAATGTTGGCTTCCCTCCGGCTTCTCGATGTGGCCGCCGAAGGCAAAGCGCATGGCGGACAGCACCTTGCCGGTATATTCCTCCGCCCCGCGCGAACTGAACCGCGTGAACAGTGCGGCGCTGAGAACCGGTGCGGGGACGCCTTGGTCGATCGCCGCTTGCAGCGTCCAGCGCCCCTCGCCCGAATCAGACACGCGGCCTGCGAACTCGGCGAGATCGGGACTCTTGCGCAGCGCGCTCGCTGTCAGGTCGAGCAGCCAGGACCCGATCACGCTACCCCGCCGCCACAATTCGGTGACTTTGGCGATGTCGATCTCGGTACTGATACAATTCAGGATGACGCAGCGGCGTCGTCTCCGCGTCCACCTCGCGCTTGGTCAGGCCGGCGTTGGCGTTCTTGATGATGTTGAGGCCCTCCGCGTAGGCGGCCATCACGCCGTACTCGATGCCGTTATGCACCATCTTGACGAAATGTCCGGCGCCGTTCGGGCCGCAATGCAGATAGCCCTGTTCGGCGGGGCCCGGCTCGCCCTCGATACCGGAAGTGCGCGGCGCCGCTTCCACTCCGGGCGCCAGCGACTTGAAGACCGGATCGAGACGGCGCACCACGTCGGGCTCCCCGCCGATCATCTGGCAATAGCCGCGCTCCAGCCCCCACACCCCGCCGCTCACACCCACATCGACGTAGTGCAGCCCCTTCGCCTTTAGCTCGCCCGCGCGCCGGATGTCGTCGTGATAATAAGAGTTCCCGCCGTCGATCACGATGTCGCCGGGCTCCAGGAGCGGAATAAGGGAGTGCAAGACCGGATCGACCACCGCCGCGGGCACCATCAGCCACACGGCTCGCGGCTTGGACAGTTTCTGCACGAACTCGTCCAGACTGGATGCGCCTTGCGCGCCCTTGTCGACCAGCGCCTTCACCGGTTCCGGATGGGCGTCATAGACCAGACACTCGTGACCGGCCTTGACCAGCCGGATGACCATGTTCGCGCCCATCCGACCCAGACCGATCATGCCTAGCTGCATTTGCCGCACTCCCTCCTGATTTATGACGCGGGCCGTAGCGGCCGCGTCGGCGTCGAGCCCAGAGCCCGGGGCAGCAAGCCTCTCACGACCGGGGCGGGGGAGGCCAGCGGGATTTGCGATCGGGCTTACCAGTTCCGGCTTGCCGGGCGCCGGCGGAATGCTGCAAGCCAAGCGACATGTCCGACCTGCCAGTTTCTCTCCGCGACCCGGCTGCCCCCGAGGCCGAGCGCGTCCTGATCCTCGATTTTGGCTCCCAGGTCACGCAGCTGATCGCCCGGCGCGTGCGCGAGAGCGGGGTCTATTGCGAGATCTGGCCCTTCAGCGCGGACCCCGGCCGAATCCGAGACTTTGGCGCGCGGGCATTCATCCTCTCCGGAGGCCCGGCCAGCGTGACCGAGGGCACGGCCCCCCGTGCGCCGGACATCGTGTTCGAAGCGAGGGTACCGGTGCTCGGCATTTGCTATGGCCAGCAGACGATGTGCGCGCAGCTCGGCGGCGAGGTGCAAGCCTCCGATCACCGCGAGTTCGGCCGCGCCTTCGTCGATATCGTCGAGCCTTGCGCGCTATTCGGCGGCGTGTGGGAGAGGGGCGGGCGCGAGCAGGTGTGGATGAGCCACAGCGATCGCGTGACGCGCCTGCCCCCAGGTTTCCGCGCTGTCGGTGTGAGCGAGGGCGCGCCCTTCGCCGCCATCGCCGATGACGAACGCCGCTTTTACGGCGTGCAGTTCCACCCGGAGGTCGTCCACACGCCGCATGGAACGCAGCTCTTACGCAATTTCACGCATCATGTGGCCGGTCTGGCCGGCAGCTGGACGATGGCCGCGTTCCGGGACACGGAGATCGCGCGCATCCGTGCCCAGGTGGGCGCGGGGCGGGTGATCTGCGGCCTTTCGGGCGGGGTCGATTCCGCCGTCGCAGCGGTGCTGATCCACGAGGCGATCGGCGACCAGCTCACCTGCATTTTCGTCGATCACGGTCTACTACGGCAGGGCGAGGCGGAGCAGGTGGTGCGCACCTTTCGCGACCGGTTCAATATCCGGCTCGTTCACCGCGATGCTTCGGACGCTTTTCTCGCGGCACTCGAGGGCGTCGCCGATCCCGAGGCGAAGCGCAAGACGATCGGCCGGCTGTTCATTGACGTGTTCGAGGAGGAAGCGGCGAAGACCGGCGGCGCGGAGTTCCTCGCGCAAGGCACGCTCTATCCGGACGTGATCGAGAGCGTGAGCTTCACCGGCGGCCCGAGCGTCACGATCAAGTCGCACCATAATGTGGGCGGGTTGCCCGAGCGGATGCGCATGAAGTTGGTCGAGCCGTTGCGCGAGCTGTTCAAGGACGAGGCGCGCGCGCTCGGCCGCGAGCTTGGCATCCCGGAGAGCATCGTGGGCCGGCATCCTTTCCCGGGGCCGGGGCTCGCGATTCGCATCCCCGGCGCGATCAGCCGCGACCGGCTCGACCTGCTGCGGCGCGCCGACGCGATCTTTCTGGAGGAGATCCGTCTGGCCGGGCTCTATGACGCGATCTGGCAGGCTTTCGCGGTGCTGTTGCCGGTCCGCACGGTTGGCGTCATGGGCGACGGCCGCACCTACGATCTCGCCTGCGCGCTGCGCGCTGTCACCAGCGCCGACGGTATGACGGCGGATGTGTATCCGTTCGACATGGGGTTTCTCACCCGAGTCGCGAACCGCATCGTTAACGAGGTGCGCGGCATCAACCGCGTCACGTACGACATTACGAGCAAGCCGCCCGGAACAATCGAGTGGGAGTGACCGAGAGTAGTTTGAGTAGAATGGGGTATCGCAGCGTGTCGAACGCAATCATCCCGAACGAAAGTCAGCTTCGATGTCATACTCGCTCACGATTTGCTAACCGGCCCTCGCCACGCGCTCGCGCAGAAGCAGGGTCAACACGGGCGGATTATCTAGCAGATAACGCCGCGCCATGCGGCGTGGATCGGACAGCAGCCGATGGAGCCATTCGAGGCTCGCCCGCTGCATCCATAATGGCGCGCGCGGTATAGCCCCCGACAGGAAATCGAGGCTGGCTCCGATGCACAACGCGGTACCGGTCGCCTGCCCGGTCGCCTTGATCGCAGCGGCGAGAATCTCCTGCCGCGGCGAGCCGACGGCCAGGAACACGAACCGGGCCGGATTCGCGATCACGAAGTCCACTGCTGCCTCGAGCGAGCGTGGGTCACGCTCGAAGCCCATCGGCGGGTTGTAATGTAGCGGCGGCGCCAGGCCGCAATTCGCGAGGAGGGAGGGCAGCCGTTCGGGAGCCAAACCCACGATAGCGATACGCTCCCCGGCTTCTAGATGGCGGTGCAGGAGAAGCGCGGTCAAATCGCTGCCGGTCGCGACAGCGGGCGCGTCAAGTCCCAAGCCCGAGGCTGCGCGCGCCACGACGCGGGAATCCATCAGCCGCAGCAACGCATCCTGGTACAGCGGTTTCAGAGCGGGTTGCCGGGCCAGCCGTACCAGATGATCGGCATTGGGCGTAACGACATAATCGAACGGCGCGTCAGCCGGCCGCGCCGCGAGCCATGCGGCGGCGGTCGCCGCGTCGGCATCCGCGAAGTCGAGGCCGAGCAGTCCGATGTGACGCATCACGAGCGCGCCGCCACGCGCGGCAGCAGCATCCGAAACGCATCATCCACGCTCGGGCGCATGAGCAAGAGCGCACCGGGAAGGTAGACCAGCGCACCCGCGGACAGCCGCGCAACAATGAGGCCCATGGGGCCGGGCGGTTCGCCGGTTACATAGGGCAGGCCGAACGCCGCCCCGGTCGCGAGCACCGCGAGCCCAAGCGCGGGCAAACCCGCACGCCACTGGCGCAAGGGCAGCGCGTGCAGCACGCGCGCGGTCATCAGCAACGAATAGGGAGCCACAAGCAGTTGCGCAGCGAGCCAGATCCCGGCCGCGGCGACCGGCGCGGAGGGGCGGATGAGCAACACCCCCGCGATCGTCGCCGCCGTGCTCCCAATATTGGCGAACAGCGAATATTGCGGGCGGCCACGCGCGACCACGGCGACGCCGCCGGGCAGACTGAGAAACACGTAAGTCATCAGGAACAGCAGCGGGGCCGCCGCTTCGCCCGACGGCAGCCATGCCGGCCCCAGCAGCAGCGCGATCGCCGGCGCGATGGTCGCGAGCAGCGCGCCAATGACCGGAAAGAGCACCAGGGCCGAGAGGGCCAGCGACCGGTCGACGGTCTCCTGCAATCGATGGATATCGTGCTGGCGTCGCGCCATCGCGGGCAGCATCAGGCGCCACAGCGCGGTTGATCCAAGCTCGCGCACGGTGTCCACCAGGCGGAAAGCCATGTGGATCTGGCCGAGCGCCGCGGCACCCGCGGTGGCGCCGATCAGCAAAGCGAAGGCGCGATAGCGTCCCTGCTGGACCAAGGTGCTGGCCGTCAGCGGTACGCCGAGACGCAACAACGCTCGCACCGAAGACCACCGGCACGTGCGCGCGGGACGCCAGTGCGCGCGCAGCAGGAGCACGAGCGCGCCGAGCGCCGAGGTAACGACCTGTTGCACAACGAGCGCCCATGCGCCGGCGCCCAACAGGACGCAGGCGATGCCGCCGGTCATTCCGAGGCCCTGCCCGATCAGCGCACGCCCGGCCAGCGCGCGGTAACGGCGGTCGCGCGTGAGCAAGCCCTGGATGGCGCCTCCCGCACCGACTAGCGGCAACGTGCAAGCCAGTGCGAGCGACATCGCGACGAGCCTGCTGTCTCCGAGCGATGCGGCTATGGGCCAGCCGAGCGCCAGCTCGATAATCCCCGCGATGAAGCCAACCCCGATCGAGACCCAGAAGGCGCTCGATGCATCCTCCCGGTTCACGGCCGGGCTCTGCACCAGCGCGTCGGCGAAGAGGGCGTTGACCCCGACCCAGAGAAACACGTGCGGAGCGACCGCCGCCGCGCCGATGCCCACCTCCTGCGGGCCGATGATTCGCGCCACGACGAAAGCCGAGGCGAAGGAGAAGGCGGCGGAGAGCGCCGCCTCCGCGCCAGCCCAAAGGACGCCGTTCCCGGAACGGCGCGCATCTCCGCTCTGCACCTCTAGTTACTCCCGAAAGTAGCCGCCGTAGCGCGAGTGATAGACTTCGGCATCGGCGAAGCCGGAGCGCGAGTGGGCGCGCACATCGACGCGGGTTATCGCCACCCCGACCACCTTGGCGCGCATCTCCTCGAGCAGATCGAGCGAGTTGCGGACCACGCTCCGCGGCGTGTCGCGCCAGCGCACGCAGAGGAGCGTCGCGTCCGCCGTGCGCGCGATGATGCGTGCATCCGCCATCGCGAAGGCAGGCGGCGCGTCGAGCAGCACGAGATCGTACTCGCCGCGCAACTGCTCCAGAAGCTTGCCCATGGCATCAGACATGAACATCGCCATCGAGTTCGTCTCGGCCGAGCCCGCCGGAATGAAGTCCATGCCGGTGAGCGGATCCTTCTGTACGACCTGCTTGAGTGTCGCGTGCCCGAGCAGGAAATCGGCGATGCCGAGCGCGCCGTCCGCCTGCATCAGTCGCCCGAAGGAGGGCTGGCGCACGTCGCAGTCGAGCACGATCACCCGCTCGCCACTTATCGCCGCGGAACGGCCGAGACCGACAGCGATCGTGGTCTTGCCCTCGGCGGGGCGCGCCGCGGTAATCGCGATGACCCGCGGATTCTCGCGGCCCAGCCAGAGCGCCGCCCGCAGCGCGCGCAGCTGCTCGGAGAAGGGCGAGAGAGGTTTCTCGGCGGGATAATCCTCAACTCGGCAGCGCCGGAGCGCCGCGCGACGGATCTGCGGCACCAGCGCGAAGCAGGGCAAGCCTAACGTCGAGCGCACATCCTCGCCGCTGCGGAACGTGCCGTCGCTCATTTCCAGCACATAGACAAGCAGCAGGCCGAAGCAGCCGCCGAACACGACGGCAGCGGCCATCAGCAGCAGCGTCTTTGGCTGGCTCGGCTTCTCGGGCAGCAGCGCGGGGGAGATGATGCGCGCATCCGGCATTTCGAGCGCTGCCTGCTGCGCCGTTCCCTGCATGCGGTCCAGCACCGACCGCAGCAGACCGCGCTCGGCTTCCACATCACGCTGCATGGCGTTGAGCGGAATTTGCGCTTGGGCGTTGTGATCGACTTGGCCCTTCGCCTCTTTGACGCTTTGCTCGAGTGCGGCGACCTTGGCCCGGTCGGTCCGAACCTCGGCTTCGAGAGCGGCAATCACGCGGCTCGTCTCCGCATCGACCGCGCGCTGGACATCGGCGATCTGACTGCGCAGGGCGACCACGGTCGGGTGGTTCGGACCGAGCCGCGCCATGGTCGATTGCAGCTGTCCGGAAAGCTGGTCCTGCTGCGCGCGCAAGGCCACGACACTTGGGGCGATCGCCGCCTGCGCCCCGGCGGTGCTGCGTCCGCGCGCCGCGTCGAGTCGCGACTGCGCATCGGCGAGCTCGCTGCGGGCCTGCGCCAGATCGGTGCCGAGACGGCTGATCTGTTCGGTGGCGAGGCTTGCGAGGACGCCCTGGGTCAGCCCCTCGCGGGAGCGATAACCGGCGATCCGATCCTCGTCCGTCGCGACGCCGCGGCGCAGGTCGGAGACGCGCGCTTCCAGCCACTCGTTAGCGCGGCGCACCGCCTCGGTTTTCACCGCGACCTGGTCGGCGATGTAGAACTCGGCCAGCGCGTTCGCGCCATCGGCTGCGAGATGCGGGCTTTCCGCCGTGAACGAGACTTCCATGAGTCGCGAGGTTTTGACGGTCTTGGCGTCGATCGCCTTCTGCACCGCGCGCATCACGACATCGCGCTCGCTCGGTGGGTTCACGGGACCGAAGCTGAGGAGCCCGGTCAGGAAGGCGCGCGTCCGGCTGAACAGGGTCGGCGTGCGCAGCGCCGGATTGAACTCCGGATCCCGTGTGAGATCGAACCGGTCGACCAGGCGCTCCGCCATGCGGAGGCCTTGCACGATCTCGATCTGGCTGGGCATCACGTTGTCGGTCGTCGGGTCGTCGCGCAGGATGCTTTGCAGCTCTCGCGCGGCGTAGGCGCTGGGTTCGTAGAGCACCGTCGCCGTCCCGGTATAGCGCGGCGTCGTCTGCGAGATCGCGATGAAGGCGAGCACCGGGATCAGCGTGGCCGACGCGATGAAGGGCAGCTTCCGCCGCCGCAGCATCGCGAGCAGCGCGAGGAGCATGAGGACGGCGGGCGCCCTCTCCTCATCGGTCTCGGGCCGGTTCATCGGCCACGGGTCTCGGGGCCGCCCGGCTCCCGAGGGGACATCGACAGGTCGGTCGAGCATACACGCCTCCACACGCGCCCTTTTGCGCGCTGACGTGAACGTGCCGCCTATTCGTAAATGGTCCGTTGAGACGCGCCGCGTATCAGCGGCGAGGAGTCCTTTATCCGACCGCTTGCAGGCCGAGATGCGCGACCATCGGCTCGAAATCCCGGTCGTCGTGCAGCAGTGCGTGACCGGCTTCGATGCAGAAGGTGCCGATCAGCAAGTCGATCGTCTTGCGCACGGTAATACCTACGGCGCGCAGCTTGCGGTGATTGCGCGCGGCGATGACGGCGATCCGGTCGTTCGTGATCGAGATCACGGCGAACCGGCGCAATTCGCGCTCCATAATCGCGGCGTGCGTGTCGTCCCGCGCACCTTGAAGCACCTCGGCCAGCACCAGGTCGCCAACCAGGAGAGGCTCCTGACCGGCGATGGTCCGCAGGATGTGGACCGGCCTGGTCGGGGTGTTCCGAAGCAGCCCGATCCAGACCGAGCTATCGACGAGGATCACCGGCCTGCGCGGCTCTCCTCCAGGTTCCCCTCCCAACCCAGCCCGGCCAATCGCTCCACCGCCCGCCGCTGCTGATGCAGCCGCACCACGGTGCGCAGCGCCTCTTCGACCGTCGCGCGCTTCGTGGTCTGCCCGGTGGCTGCCATGGCCTCCGCGATCAGCTCGTCGTCGATCTCGATATTTGTGCGCATGGGCCGTCTATGTGTATGCCTTAAGGTTTTTATACACATGGCGTTGCAGGCTGCAGGCGAGGGCAGGAACAGAACAGGGCTGACAACTCAATTCCAGGCGGCGAAAGCCGGATGGAGCCATCCCGGATGATGCGCGTGGTGATCGCCCCGCCCTCGTCTCGCTCGTGATGGATGACGGTTCGGTCCTCGGTACGGACGATCAGGTAATGCCGAACGAATCGATCCGAAAGTAGTCGGCGAGTTTGGCCCCGGCATCCCGGGCGCGGGACGAGGGCGAGAGGACCTCGACCACGATCACCGGGTCGATCATCTTCACGGCGTCATCCGGCAGGGGCGGCCCGCAACGGACCGAAGCATCGGGCTCGTAGACCGTGGCGGCGTCCACCTCGACGGCCATTCCGTCCGGATAGGCGGTGCAGGGAAGTCCGGCTGCCTCGATCGCTTCGGCGAGCCGCCGGAACAGCCGGCCTTTGGTGAGCGCGTGGGCCGACCGCTCCGGCGCCATCGCGACGACCTCGCCCGCAGCTAGCTCATATCGCTCCCCCTCCGGGCGGCTCATGGCCCAGGCGATGAATTCGTCAGACGTCATGCGGGCGCGGGCGGTCTCTGCCATGTTCGTTTCGAGTTGTTGCGCCTTCAAGCTTTTCAGTCGCCTACACGGCTCAAGTGCGAGGACTCGTGCTTACATGGGTGTTGTTTCCAATCGGACCACTTTCCGAAAAAGCGAGTACTCTTCTACGTCTAGAGTTGGGAGCCCGGTGCTCCTCCCAGCCAAATCAGATCTCTTTCAGGAGATCGATCTCTCATCGACCGAAGACTGTCGAACCGGGAGACATTGTCGGCAACGATGTTCCGAAAAAGGCCGCGGAAATGCCGCGATGGACGGGACATTTTGCGCAAGGTTCGGGAACATTGAAATTCCTACTTACGCTCAGGGCTATAGCTGGTGCGACCTGGGCCGTGACGGACGCAGTTGGGATGGGTGGAGACAAATCCATTTGCCCTATGGATCGAATTTCCTAGTCTTCGATCTCGATAGAGGGGCAGTGATCTTGTTCAATTCTCCGTCTTGAATTGCCGGACTTCGCCGTTCCGTCGAAAGTCCTCTATCTGGCCGAGTAGTCGCGCAGGGAAATTGCTTCGCGCTTTTGCCGCACATCGACTACAACGAAATCGCGCCGGAAACGTTATCCCCATTCCCGACAGCCCACGCCGCAAAAGGCGGTAGGTCAGTTCGATCGCTTGGGGCTCACAAATCGCGTTCACAGCATTCACTGCCGCCGCTTTAGCCCCAAAAAAAGGTCAAATTCTGTGCGCCAGAGCAAGCTATCATCGTGCTTAAGATGTTCCTTCGGTCACTCCAACGGGCGACGAAACTATGCCGGATGGGGTACGGTAGGCAAACAGCAACGTCGAATGATCCAGATACAAGCGTATAGAAGGCAGCGCGGAGGGTGAGCCAGTTCAGCGAACGAGCAAAGCTCACAACTTCATCGCTTATATCGCGGTCAATCAGCGCGCCATCGGTTCCGAGGAGATGAACCTGATCATCTACGTTCTCGTTGATCTCCTACCTGGAATCTGCGAAATCATTAAGTAAAAGGCGAGTATTTCTCCCGCAGTCCTCCCTCCGTTTGCCAGACTTTTCAGAACCAGAAAGAAGTCGCTTGATCGCATGTGCCATGCACCGGTTAGATGAAGGCCTATGCTATCAAGAAATCTCTTTAACCAAATCCCGGCCGGACTTTGCGGCTCGTATATCCAGCATCAGGTCTAGTCTGTTCCTTTGCTTTGTGTATAATGGTTCGTAGTCGAACATTTCAGGAGATACTGCTCGGCAGTAGCTGAAATTGAGACTTCCTCGCGCAACTCGAAAATCCTCCTTGTAATCATCAATGAAATAGAAGTCATCATAGAACATCAGATGCGAAGAAACAGCTCTAGCGCGGATAGTCTCCTTGCGCCTCATAGCATTTTGAGACTGGAGCCTTCCCGGTAAGCCGCTGGATTGCCGTTAGAGTCGAGTTGTCGAAAATAATCCCGGCCATCCTAGATCTCTTCTCTATCCCAAAGTCGCAAGTAAGCATCGGCTCGAACCCACTGACAAGCCAAACACTCCTCATACCGCGCCCCATTCACCGCCGCAGCCGCCACGAGCGGCAGCGTGCGGAGCCAATCGTTCGCGACGGCGACGCCGGTGAACTCCGCCGGACGCACCGCCTTCTCGCTCACCGTATCCGCGCGCTGGATCGACAAGCTCCGGCAGTAGTACAGCGACTTCACCCCGCGCTTCCACGCCAGCATGTGGATCTGGTGCAGATCGCGCTTGTGGACGTTCGCGGGCAGGAACACGTTGACCGACTGGCTCTGGCACACATAGGGCGTGCGATCCGCCGCGTGCTCGATCACCCAGCGCTGGTCGAGCTCGAAGGCGGTCTTGAACACCGCCTTTTCCTGTTCGGAGAGAAAATCCAGATGCTGCACGCTCCCGGCGCGCAGCGTGATCGAGGACCAGACCTCGTCCTCGTCCCTCCCCTTCGCCGCCAGCAGCTTTTGCAAATGCCGGTTGCGCACCGTCCAGCTGCCCGAAAGCGTCTTCTGCAGAAACACGTTGGCCGCGATCGGCTCGATGCCCGGACTTGCATTGCCCGCGATGATCGAAATGGAGGCGGTCGGCGCGATCGCCATCTTGTTCGAGAAGCGCTCCATCATGCCGTATTCCTCGGCATCCGGGCACGGCCCCCGCTCCTCGGCGAGCAGCCGCGACGCCGCGTCCGCCTGGCCGCGAATATGCGCGAACATCCGCTTGTTCCAGACCTTCGCGATCACGCTCTCGAACGGCACGTTCTGCGATTGCAGGAAGCTGTGAAAGCCCATCACGCCCAAGCCCACCGAGCGCTCGCGCATCGCCGAATAGCGCGCCCGTTCCATCCCCGGCGGCGCCCGGTCGATGAAATCCTGCAAGACGTTGTCGAGGAAGCGCATCACGTCCTCGATGAAGGTCGGATGGTCCTTCCACTCGAACCACGTTTCCAGATTGAGCGAGGAGAGACAGCAGACCGCGGTGCGCTCCCGCCCATGCTGGTCGAGTCCCGGTCGGCAAGGTGATCTCGCTGCACAGATTGGAGGTCTTCACCTCCAGCCCGGCGAGCTTCTGATGCGTGGGCAGCGCGCGGTTCACGTGGTCGCTGAACACGAGATAGGGCTCGCCGGTCTCGATCCGCGCGGTCAGGATGCGTATCCAGAGCGAGCGCGCGGAGATGCTGCGCACGACGGTCCCGTCCTTCGGCGATACGAGCGGCCACGCCTCGTCCGCCTCGACGGCCCGCATGAATTCGTCCGGCACCAGCACCCCGTGGTGCAGATTCGGCGCCTTGCGATTCGGATCGCCGCCGGTCGGCCGCCGGATTTCGATGAACTCCTCGATCTCCGGGTGCCAAACGGGGAGATACACGGCGGCCGAGCCGCGCCGCAGCGAGCCTTGCGAGATTGCGAGCGTCAGGCTGTCCATCACCCGGATGAACGGGATCACGCCCGAGGTCTTGCCGACCCCGCCCACCCGCTCGCCGATCGAGCGCAAATTGCCCCAGTAGCTGCCGATGCCGCCGCCCTTGGAGGCGAGCTGCACATTCTCGTTCCAGAGCCCGACGATGCCGTCGAGACTATCGGAGGCTTCGTTGAGAAAGCAGGAGATCGGCAGACCGCGCTGGGTTCCGCCGTTCGAGAGCACCGGAGTCGCCGGCATGAACCAGAGCCGGCTGATGTAATCGTAGAGCCGCTGCGCGTGCGCCGGCCCGTCGCCATATTGGCTGGCGACCCGGGCGAACAGATCCTGGTAGCTCTCGCCGGGAAGCATATAGCGGTCATCGAGCGTCGCCCGCCCGAAATCGGTCAGCAGCGCGTCCCGGCTCCGGTCCACGTGAACCTGATAGCGACCTCGCATCTGGACTGCATCGAGCACCTCAGACCCCCCGTTATGACCTCAACGCCTCGAAGCTGCTGCGAACCTCGAGGCCTCGTCAATGAGGAACCTACAACATCCGGGGCAGGAGCGATCAGGCCACCACTAAATCTGACGTTCGTTGCCGGCCAGACACACTGTGACCCTCGCAGTGTCACAGCGACTCCGGAGCGATCCCCGCCGGGAAGCGCAACCGATCAGGTGGGTGTCGAACGCGACTCGCCCGGCGCCCAGATCCGGCACACAAAGCCGATGCCTTCAGGTGGAGTAGAAATCTCCGGGGCGGCGAGGTTGATCCCAGCGGATCGAGCCGGTGAACCTGGGCCGGAGACGATTATGGCTAGCCTAGCCGCGTCCGGGCAGCTTGCTCAGGAGTTCTTGCGATACGCGGCGATGCAGGGAGCCCCGATGCGCCCGATCATGCTGCCGCAGATACTCCTGCGCGGCGGGCGAGAGGCTCGCGACCGGCACGGCGGCCGCGAGCCGCATCGCTGCGAGCATGGCCGGGAGCGTCTGACTGGCGACCCCGTTGCGAGCACCTTTGATCACATAGGCGCAGCAGCGCGGCACCAACGCCGGCCAACTCGCGCCCCATTTGCGCGCTATGTAGAGTTGGTTGCGAACGGAATAGAACCAGCGTGTGCCCGACCACGATACGCGCCGCTCGGGGCTGACCTTGTGACGGACGCAGATGTCACCGCGATAACGGATGCGCCAGCCGCGATTGATCGCCCGCAGGCAGAAATCGAATTCCTCCCAGCAGAAGAACAGGGCGTCATCGTATCCGCCCGCGTCGTCCCATGCAGCCCGGCGGATCGCGTGGCCGGCGCCGACGAAAGTGGCGGCGTCGAACACATCTCCGGCACGCGGCAGCAACGGCCAGGGATATCCCCAAGACGAGAGATCGTCCGTGCCCGTCGTATGCACGAGGATACGAAAGCCGATCGCCGCCACTTCGGCTTCGGCATCCAACGCCGCGACCGCGCGCGCGAGCGTCGCTGTGTCGGCGAATTCCGCGTCGTTGTCGAGCGCCACGATCACGCGTCCATGCCCGAGCGATGTCCCGGCATTGCGGCCGCCCGCCACACCCCGGTTCCGGTCGAGCTGCACCAGCGTCGCACAGGACCGCCCGTCGACCTCCGCCGCGAGTCGCGCCAGATTGGCCGGCGTCGAACCCTGGTCCACGACAAAGACATGCCGCGAAACATTTTCCTGCTCGAGCGCGGAACGGATCGCCGCGACGGTTTCATCCGGCCGGTCCACCGCAAGAATGACCACGTCCGCGTCATAGGGGCCGCTCGGAGGACCGGCGGCTCCGGCGACATGGCGTTTCGCGAAGTCGTTCACGATGCGGATCCGGTCGCCGGGATGGATAGATACGCGAGTCGCCTCATCTCCTTGCGTCCGCGCGCCACCGAATCAAGCACGAGCCCGCAGACCAGCGATAAGAACGAGAGCAACATCAGCCCCATGGCCAGGATCGCGGTCGGCAGACGAGGGACAAGCCCAGTTACAAAAAACTCCAGCACCACCGGAATCCCAAGACCGATTCCGAGAAAGAAAAATGTCAGCGCGGCCAGCGAGAAGAACTGGAAGGGCCGCTCTTCCTTCACCAGCAAGACGATGGTGCGCAGGATCCTCAATCCGTCGGAGAAGGTGCGGAGCTTCGAGACCGAGCCTTCAGGCCGTTCCTTGTAGCAGGTGGCAAGCTCGGCGATGGGCATCTTCAGTTCCAGCGCGTGCACAGTGAATTCCGTCTCGGTTTCGAAGCCGGTCGCCAGCGCCGGGAACGACTTGACGAAACGGCGGCTGAATACCCGGTAGCCCGAAAGCATGTCCCGCACACGATTGCCGAAGATCCAGCGCACGATGCCAGTGAGCAGGGCATTCCCCAGACGATGACCGCGCCGGTACGCAGCGGCGATTTCAGTCACGCGCGCGCCGTTCACCATGTCGAGTTGGTTCTCGGCGAGTTTCTGCACCATCTCGGGCGCCGCCGCCGCGTCGTAGGTATCGTCGCCGTCGACGAGCACGTAGGCATCCGCCTCCACGTCGGCGAACATGCGGCGGATGACGTTTCCCTTGCCTTTTAGCCGTTCGGTGCGGACGACCGCACCGGCGGCACGCGCGATCTCCGGCGTGCCGTCTTGCGAATTGTTGTCGTATACATAGACGGTGGCGGCCGGGAGCATGGTCTGGAAATCCGCGACCACCCTCGCGATCGAGGCAGCCTCATTGTAGCAGGGGATCAGCACGGCGACGCGGAGGCCCGCACGGGCGGCCTCGGTCATCGGTCGCAGATGGAGCGGAAGCAACGGAGCCGGCGCAGAGACAGCGTGCATCATCATCGACCGAGCGGGCTCAGTAGGCGTTCTTCATGCACAGGACCGTGAGCGCCGTGCGCGCGAGGATCACCGCGTCCTGCCACAATGACCAGTTGTCGATGTATTCGAGGTCGCTCGCCACGCGATGGATCAGCTTCTCTTCCGTGTCGGTTTCCCCACGAAAGCCGCGGACCTGCGCGAGGCCGGTCAGGCCCGGCTTGACTCGATGGCGGGCGTCGTAGCGGGCGACCACCTGCTCGAACGGGCGTCCCGCGGCGCAGGTGCCGGGCGCGTGCGGTCGCGGACCGACCAGCGACATGTCTCCGAGAATCACGTTGAAGAGCTGCGGGAGTTCGTCGAGCGAGGTGCGGCGGAGAAAGGCCCCCACACGCGTAATACGCGAATCGGTCCGAGTAGCCTGCTGGATCACGCCCTCTTCCACCGGCGCGGACCGCATGGTGCGGAACTTGAAAATCGCAAATTCGCAGTTGTTCAAACCGGTGCGACGCTGCCGGAACAGCACGGGACCGGGGCTGTCCAGACGAATGGCGATCGCGACAAGAATCATGGGCAGCGCGAACATCAGCAGCGCGACGATCGCAAGCATGATGTCCTGGACTCGTTTTACAAGTTGCAGGGGTCCGGGGATCGGATCCACCGGAGTCGAGTGGAAGTAGCGGCTCAGAGGCAGCGAGGGAAAGGACATTCCCTCCATCGCGACGTCTTCGCGAAAGACCAAAGACTGAATGCTCGGCTGGAACATGAAAGCCATCCCGTTCAGAGCGTCGTCAACCAACGACGCGACGAACGGATTGTTACCACAACCAATGAGCGTTGCCACCGGGGGTAGATGAGGAACGGTTAGTTAACGAAATACCACCGCCCGCGATAGGCCGAAATTGGCGAACATGCCGCTTAGAGAACCGGCGGCGACGGCGAGCACCGGGTTTTCAGCGCAGAGCGGAACCCAGGTGACGAGCGCTGCATAGGCGCCTCGGTTGAGCACAAATCCGATCGAATTCGCCGCGAGGAACCGCATCCATTGCCGGTGCGCCGGTCCTTGTCCCTGGCCGCGGAACGTCCACACACGGTTCAACATCCAATTCACCGTCGCGGCCACGAAGTAAGCGGCGATGCCGGCACCGTACAGTCCCATCGAGTGCCGGAGCGCGTAGACCGTTGCGGTGTCCAAGAAAAAGCCGATGACCCCGACAGTGCCGAACATCAGAAATTGAACGAGCAGACGAACGCGGGCCTCGGTGGCAATCCGGCGGGCGTGCGGGGGCAATTGGGCCGCCATTCGCATGAGGAGCGCCTGCATGCAGCCGCCCTTAGCGAAGGCGACCGGCAGCCGCAAGCATTGGAAGAGGCTTGCGGGTCGCGGCCCGTTGAACCCAGTCTCCTTCTGTGCGTCGTGTAAGCGCAACTTCGGAGAGCTCGACATGCGAACACTCATGCAAGTGGCGATCATGGCTGGTCTGGCAGCGCTTTGTACAAACCCTTCGGCGCGTGCTGAGAACGCCGCACCCGGCACCCCCGCGGGGCAAGCGGAAGCCAAGCGGCTCGCCGAGCTCCCGCCGGTCACGCCGCCGACGGGCCGACGGTCGGTCGTTGAGGATCATTCCGGCCGCAAGCAGGTGGGTAAGGCCTCCGTGTATTCGCATCACTTCGACGGGCGGCACATGGCCAGCGGTCAGCGCTACAATCCGCACGCGCACGTGGCCGCGAGCAAGTCTCTGCCGCTCGGAACGACCGCGAAAGTCACCAATGTCGAGACGGGCAAGTCCGCAGCGGTCTCGGTGGAGGACCACGGACCACACGTGAAAGGACGGGTGATGGATGTGACCCCGAAAGTGGCCGAGGAGATCGGGCTCGACCATAAGGACGGCGTAGCTCCCGTGGTGATCGCTCCGATTGCAGTTCCGCAAGAGGATGGGACGGTGAAGGCTGGAGCCGGGGCCGCCGAGCCGCATTAGCGGATCGACGCGTAGCGGTAATAGTGGACTGCGGAGGTGACGAAGTAGTTTACAACTCGCTTCACACGCGATCAGCCATATGAGGCAGAGATACCGGGCGCAGCCAAAGACACGGACGCATGATCATCGGTACGGCCGGGCATGTGGATCATGGCAAGACGGCGTTGGTGAAGGCACTCACTGGCGTCGATGCCGACCGGCTCGCTGAGGAGAAACGGCGCGGCATTACGATCGAACTCGGCTACGCCTACACCGGTCGGCTCGGTTTCATCGACGTGCCTGGGCACGAGCGTTTCGTGCACACGATGCTGGCCGGCGCGAGCGGAATCGACGCGGCCCTGCTGGTCGTGGCGGCCGACGACGGGGTGATGCCGCAGACGCGCGAGCACGTGCAGATCCTCGACCTGTTGGGGATCGACCATGGGGTGGTCGCGTTGACCAAAACCGATCTCGCGCCGGAGCGAGTTGAAACGGTCGCGGCCGAAACGCGCACGCTGCTGGCCGGGACGGGGCTGCGCAGGGCGCCGGTTTTCCCGGTGTCATCGGTGAGCGGCGAGGGTGTCGAGGCCCTCCGGACCGCGCTGCTGGCGCTCGGGCCTCGGCCCCGCGACACCGACCTCTATCCGCGATTGGCGGTGGACCGGGCTTTCACGCTGTCCGGCGCCGGCCTCGTCGTCACCGGCACACTGGTCGCGGGCACGATCCGGGTCGGCGACCGGCTGATGCTGTCGCCCTCGGGGCTGGAACTGCGGGTGCGCGGCCTGCACGCCCAGAACCGCCCGGCCGAGGCGGCCGAGGCGGGTGAGCGTGTCGCACTCAATATCGTCGGGCCGAGGCTCTCGAAAGAGGCCGTCGCACGCGGCGACTGGGTGTTGCATCCCGAGATCCACGCCCCGACCGCGCAGCTCGATGCGCGCATCGGGTTGCTGGACGAGGAGGCGAGAGCGCTCAAGCCCGAAATGCCAGTCCATCTGCATTTGGGTGCCGCCCACGTCACGGCCCGTGCGGCGCCGCTCGATGCGCAGCGGCTGGAGCCGGGCGGCTCGGCTCTCGTGCGGCTCGTGCTCGACCGCCCCATCGGTGCGCTCGCCGGAGACCGGCTGGTCCTGCGCGACGCGGCGGCCACCCGCACCATTGGCGGCGGGGCGGTCGTCGATCCGTTCCCTCCGCGCAGGGGCCGGCGGACACCGGCCCGGCTCGCGCAGCTCGCGGCTCTCGAGGAGCGGGAGCCGGCACTGGCCCTCCGCCGTCTGTTGGACTTGCCGCCGGGCTGGATCGAGCGGGATCGATTCTTCCGTGCTCGCGACATGCCGCCGGATGCGCGCGCGGCGGCGATGAGGGCGGCCCCGGCTGTGGCCCTGTCCAACCTCGCCATCGCACCCGCGCGGCTGGAGGCGCTCAAGGGCGCCATCACCCAGGCGCTGGCCGCGTATCACCGGTCCGCACCGGATCAGCCGGGGCTGCAGCCCGAACGGGTGCGTGTGCTGGTGCCGGATCGGCTACCCGCCGATGCGTCCCGGGCGCTCACCGACTCGCTCCTGCGACGGGGTGTCATAGAGCAGGATGGGCCGTGGCTGCGCCTCCCGTCGCATCGAGCGACTCTCTCTCCGCAGGATGAGCGAATTTGGCAGCAGGGGCGTCGGATGATCGCCGCGGAACGGTTCCGTCCGCCCCGTACACGCGATCTTGCCCGGGCGCTCGGCGTCCCTGAGGCAGTAACCCGCGTGACGTTGAAGCGTCTGCAACGGATGGGCCGGCTGGTCGAGGTCGCGCATGACCACTTCTTCTTGCGCGAGACGGTGGCCGAGATGGCCGGCATCGCCGCCGCGATCGCCGGCACCGATCCGGGCGGCATTGTGACGGCAGCCGCCTTTCGCGACCGCCTCGGTAACGGACGCAAAGTCGCGATTCAGATCCTGGAGTTCTTCGATCGCTCCGGGATCACGATCCGGAGCGGCGACGAGCGTCGCGTACGGCCCGACCGGGTGGACCTGTTCGGCAAGCCGCCCGCCAAGCGCCCGGCCGCTTGAGGCTCGGAGTTGGGGTGGGCTCGAATTGGACCCACTCACTCCGGATCCGCGCAAGCCGGCCGAAACGCTCGCATCGCCTCCAGCCCGCGCTCCAGATCGCCGACCAGATCCTCCGTGTCTTCCAGCCCGATATGGAAGCGCACGACCGGGCCGCCGAAGTCGCCCGAACCGGCAGTCCGGGTGACGAATCCGGTCGTGGGTAGGGCCAGACTTCTCGTAACCTCCCCAGGAGGCACCAATCCCGAATAACTCCAGCGCCTCGACCATCGCGTGCGTCGCCTCCGCGCTGAAGCCGGGCTGAAACACCACACCGAAGAGGCTGCAGGCGCCCGTGAAGTCGCGCTTCCATAACTCGTGGCCGGGCGCGCCGGGCAGGGCAGGGTGCAATACCTGCCGTACCTCGGGACGGCCGATAAGCCAGCGCGCCACCTCCAGTCCCGCTTCCATTTGCCGCTGCAGCCGCACGGGAAGCGTACGCAGACCGCGCAGCGTGAGCCAGCAATCGTCCGGGCTGGCGTACTGGCCGAAGGCGAGCGCGGTGGCCCGCACGCGCCGCCAATCGTCCTCGCTGTTCGTCGTGATGCTGCCGGCCAACACGTCCGAATGGCCCGCCGGATATTTCGTCAGCGCCTGGATCGAGGCGTCGACCCCATGTTGGAACGGCTGGAAGAAATGCAGGCCCCAGGTGTTGTCCATCAGCACCTTCGCCCCGCGCGCATGGGCGGCCCGCGCGAGGGCGGGAACGTCCTGCACCTCGAAAGTATGGCTGCCGGGACTTTCCGTGTACACGACCGTGGTGTTGGGGCGAATCAGGGCCGCGATCTCGGCCTCGGCGATGGTCGGAGGATAATAAGTGGTCTCGACTCCGAGTCGTGAGAGGGCCTGGTCGCAGAAGCTGCGTGCCGGCCCGTAGCAGCTATCAGGCATGAGGCAATGCTCGCCCGCCTGGAGAAAAGCGAGCAGCGCGGTGGTGACGGCCGCGAGCCCCGAACTGACGATCTGGCAATGCGTGCCGCCCTCGATCGCCGTGATCGCATCCTCCAGCGCGTGATGGGTCGGGCCGCCCATCACGCCGTAGACGAGCGATCGCTCGAATTGCTTCGTCATCGCCGCCTTGCGGTCCGCCATGGACGGATACAGCACGGTGGAGCCGCGCAGCAGCGGTGGATTCACGAACCCATGCACGCGCGTCCCGGCGCGACCGACATGCGACATGCGGGTTCCGAAGCCCTGCTTGCGGTGCGGGCCGCGATCGGCTGGCATCTGTTCAGCCCTCGGGCGTTGTTCTGACGAGCGTATCCGGTCGGCCGCCCCACTCGGTCCAGCTTCCATCATACACGGCGCCCCCCGAGAGGCCCGCGACGGCAAGGCCGAGAGAGAGGATGCACGCGCTGACGCCGCTGCCGCAGGTCGTCACGACTGGCTTCGACCCGTCCGCGCCCTCGCGCGCGAAACGGGCGCGCAACGCCTCCGCTGGGAGCAGGGTTTGGTCCGGATTGAGTAGATCGGCGTAGGGGACGTTGCGCGAGCCTGGGATGTGTCCGCTTCGCAGTCCCGGCCGCACCTCCGGCTGGGCGCCTGAGAACCGCGGCGCCGACCGGGCGTCCAGCACGAGTTCGTGCCCAGCCCGCAGGTTTTCCAACATGTCCCCAATACCCCGCAATCGCGATGCCCGGAGCGATGCGACGAACTGGGCGGGGTTGGCGGGCGCCGGCTCGCCGCTTTCGGTACGCCGGCCCTCGCCCGCCCATTTCGGCAGCCCGCCATCCAGCACGGCGGCCGCGTCGTGTCCGAACAGCCCCATGAGCCACCAGCCACGCGCGGCCGAGAACAGCCCGCGCTGGTCATAGAACACGACCCGCGATGCGTTCGAGACACCCATGCTCCCGAGCAGCTTGGCGAATTGGCCCGCCGAGGGAACCATGTGCGGCAGATCGGAGTCCTGGTCCGCCACCTCATCGATGCTGAAGAATTGCGCGCCGGGAATGTGCGCCCGGCTGAATTCCGCTGCCGCGTCGCGGTTTTCGGCGGGGAGGTAATAGGTCGCGTCGAAAACCACCAAATCCGGCTTGCCAAGCTCTCCGGCAAGCCATTCGGTGCTGACCAGCGGGTGCATCATCGCGATCCTCCTTTCTGCGTCGACCGAGGTCCGCGGACTCAGTCCGCCGGTGCGATGACGATCCGGCGGTTCTGTCGGCCTTTGCTTTCGATCTTCAGCACCCGCATCGGTCCGATCTCGCCCGTGCGCGCCACGTGAGTCCCGCCGCAAGGTTGCAGGTCGACTGGCTCTCCGACGGCCCCGATCCTGACGAGCCTTACCCGACCCGCGCCGCGGGGTGGCTTCACCGAAAGCGTCCGGACCAGGCCGGGATCGGCATCCAGCACGGCTTCGTCCACCCATTCGATTGCGACCGGATGATCCGCCACGATCAGCGCGTTGAGGCGCTGCTCGAGATCTTGCTTGTCCGGCGGATGCGGCAGGTCGAAGTCGAGGCGCGATCGGTCCAATCCGATGGAGCCGCCGGTCACGGCCGCACCGGGGAGAACGCTGCAGAGCAGGTGCAGGCTCGTATGCATTCGCATGAGACGGTGGCGCCGGCCCCAGTCCAGCGCCGCTTCCACGCTTGCACCCTGCGGCGGCGGCTCTCCGCCCGTGGCCGGAACGTGCAGAATGGTCTCGTCCTCGCCCTTGATCGTGTCGGCGATCGGCGTTTCCCCGCCATTCCATCGCAGCAGGCCGGTGTCGCCCGGCTGGCCGCCGGAGCGCGCATAGAACACCGTCCGATCCAGCACGATGCCCTCCGCCGACACGGCGCGCACCGTCGCGGTCACCGTGGCCAGAGTCGGATCATCCAGAAAGAGGCGCTCGGTCACGGTCGAGCCCAATGCCGGCGAAGCCAATCCCGGCGGGAGGCAAGCCAGAGCAGCCCGAGCGCGGTAACGGCATTGGGGACGTCGCCGGTCAGCACCTGCTCGATCGCCTTCTCGGCCGGGAGCACCAACACGCGAATATCCTCGTTTTCGGAGGCGAGCCCACCAGTTCCGGCCGTACCGTCCGCGGCCGCGCGTGGAGCGGCGACACGGCCGGCGAAGAGGGCCACATACTCGTCGGCGCCCCCCGGCGTGAGCATGAAATCTCCGATCCGTTCCAGCCGGTCCGGCTCCAGCCCGATCTCTTCGTGTGCCTCACGCAGAAGCGTGGTTTCCGGATGCTCGCCGGCATCGCAGAGACCGGCCGGGATCTCCAAGCATCACCGGCGCGATGCCGGCAGCGAGCGCCGGCAGGCGAAACTGCTCCATGAGGACGACCAAATCGGCCTCTGGATCGTAGGGCAGCATCGCCGCTGCCCGGCCCCGCCGCCACAGTTCCCAGGTACGGGGGCCCGAGAAGCCGCCATCGAACCGGCGATGGCGAAAGCGAACGATCTCCAGCGGAAAACGCCCGTTCCAGACACGCTCGTTGTGCTCGACCTCGACATCGGGATGCGAGGGCAGGGGAGGGTGCTTTTCTGCCGCCATGCCCAAAGCATAGACGCAGGCTCCGGCCCGCCCAACCCCGCAGGCCCAGGTGTCAGGCGTGCACCGCCGCGAGGAGTTGGCGGAGGCGGGCGGCCCCGGTCGGTCCCTTTATCGCCTCGCGCCAGCTTGTTTCGGCCACCCGCTGATGCGCCGCGATGGCCTCGTCCGAGGCAGTGACCATCGCCACCCCGGTATGAGCGCTGGGATGGGTATCTGTTCGGAATGGATTGATGCCGAGGCTCGCCCGGTCGCGTGCACGCAAAATCTTGAAGGCCGAGGTCGGATGCGGCCCGCCGAGCAGCCCGAATTGCAGGCCCATCGGCTCGGTTTCCATCATGGCGGCCATGTTCTCGACCTCGGTGACCGCGACCTGACGGCAGACCCGCCGAACGCGCTCTGAGACGGCCACGTTTCCGGCGACCCCGACCTCAAGCAGGCGCTGCACGGAGCCGACCGAAATCATGGCGATGATGGTGGGCCGGCGCATCGCATACATCCGCTTGCGGGATGTGAGTATGCCCATCACTTGCTCGGCCATGCCGCGCATCGCGACCCGATCGGATCCGGCCTGGTCGGCGGCTTCGTCAAATGCCTCGGCGAGCGCCGCGTCATACGAATCGGACGTGGTCAGATAGCAGACCGGACCGAACAGTTGGAGGATCTGATCCGCCGTTTCCTCGATCTGGCGCAGCCGCTCGAAATAGCCTATCGGGCGATTGTAGTACTCGACCCCGATCCCGAGCAGCGACAGAGGGGAAATTTTCAGGAGTTCCGCCAGGCGTTTGATCGTGTCGAGCTTGATCACCTCGCCTTTTTCATAGCGATAGAGCGCAGCCCGCGAGACTCCCAGCCTGGCGGCGATCTCCTCGGCGCGCAGACCGGATTCCAGCCTGTAGGCGCGCAACTGCTGGCCGATTTCCGTGAAGCGCATCACCACGTATGCCCGACTGTTACCAGGGAGAGTGTTTCGGAATCGAACTCTAGCCCACGCAAATGATCAAACCGGCAGAGAACCGCTCCAGGCGTCAGCACATGCGACTCCATCCCTAGAGCCGGGACAGTGTATCACAACCGAATGGAAACGGTGAAGGTTGTGGCGTGTCTCCTCGCGACTTGACGGCCGAGGAAAGCCAGCGCACCGGAGATGCCGAACCGGAAAGGGAATGCTGCTTGAGACGGGTCGAGCCCGATCCGGTGCGCTCCGTCCCAGCTGAGGACGAGGATGCGCCCCGAGCCACCGGAGCGGTGCCGGGACCGCGGGAGAGGGCGGCCGAACGCCTGCTTATGGGACTCCTCATCGGCGGGATCGCGGTGGGCTGCGTCCTGGTGCTCTGGCCTTTCTTCTCGGCGATACTTTGGGCCGGCATCCTCGTGTTCACGACTTGGCCTGTCTGCGAATGGCTTCGGGCGCATCTCCGCCTGGGTCGGAGTGCGGCGGCGGGTATCATGGTGACGCTTACCGCCCTCGTGATCGTCCTTCCGCTCGCTCTCGCGGCCCCGGCGAGCGGCAGCGACGTGGCCCAGCTCCGGGAGCTGATCGAGGGCGCGTTGCGGGCGGGACTGCCTCGGGCGCCGCTCTGGGTGCATGGCATTCCGCTGCTGGGAGCGATATTCGGGCCGCTCTGGGACCACTGGGCCGCGGATCTCTCTGCCATGGTGGATGCGTTCCGCCCGTATTTTGGGCTTCTCGCGGAGGGCGGCATCAGCCTGCTGCTGGGCATCGCGAACGGCGTCGTTCTGTTCATGCTGGCGCTGTTCATCGCCTTTTTCTTCTATCTCTATGGAGAACCGATAGCGGCAAGGCTGCAAAGCCTGATCCGACGGATCGCCGGCGAGCAAGCCGATCGGCTGATCGCTGTCACGGGCGCGACAGTGCGTGGCACCGTCTACGCTATCCTCGGCACCGCGATCGTGCAGGGCATTCTGACGGCGCTCGGGTTATGGATAGCGGGCGTGCCGCGACCCGTGTTGTTGGCGGCGATCGCGGGTTTTCTTTCGGTGCTGCCGGTGGGGGCGCCGCTGGTTTGGATTCCCGCCAGCATTTGGCTGATGACGATCGGCCGCATGGGTGCCGGGATTTTCCTCGTCATCTATGGAGTCGTGGTGATCACCGGCACCTACAACGTGATCCAGCCCTGGCTGATTTCCCGGGGGGCCCAGCTTCCGTTCCTGCTCACCGTCTTGGGCGTGCTCGGCGGCGCGCTGGCGTTCGGGCTGCTGGGGGTCTTCCTGGGCCCGGTGCTGCTCGGGATCGGCTTCACGCTCGTAAACGAATGGGCCCGCGCGGGCGAGCTTCCGCAGCCTCCCTCGCGCTGGCGCTGAGGCGGGCGGATCGCGTACTCTGAGACCGCATGTTCGCTTTCATCATTTCACGGTTCCTGCAGGCGATCCCGGTACTCCTGGTCGTCGGTTTCATCGCCTATGCTATTTTTGCCTTCGTCGGGGATCCCGTGGTGATCATGCTCGGTCAGGACTATACGGAAGCCGAGCGACAGGCGCTGGTGCACCAGCTCGGCCTCGATCAGCCCTTCTTCGTGCAGTACGCCAAGTTCATGTGGTCGGCCCTGCAAGGCAATTTCGGCATCAGTTACCGGCTCGCGCGCCCCGTCGCGGGGCTGATCGCCGAGCGGATGCCGGCAACCCTCGAATTGGCGTTCACGGCGTCGGTTCTGGCCCTGGTGGTCGGGCTGCCGATGGGAGTTTACACGGCGATCCATCGTAATTCATGGCTCTCCCGGCTGTTGATGGTGTTCAGCCTGGTCGGAGTATCCCTGCCGACTTTCCTCATTGGCATTCTGCTGATTCTTGCTTTCAGCGTCGCTCTCGGCTGGCTGCCGAGTTTCGGGCGGGGCGATGTCGTGCAGATCGGGGGGTGGTGGACGACCGGCTTTCTGACGCTCTCCGGGATCAGGGCGCTCGTCCTGCCGGCGATCACGCTCGGACTGTTTCAAATGACCTTGATCATGCGCCTGGTGCGGGCCGAGATGCTGGAGGTGTTGCGGAGCGACTACATCAAATTCGCCCGCGCTCGCGGTCTGCCGAACAGAGCAATCCATTTCGGCCACGCCCTGAGAAACACGCTGGTGCCAGTCATCACCATCGTCGGCCTGCAGCTCGGCATGGTCGTCGCGTTCTCGATCGTCACGGAAAAAGTCTTTCAGTGGCCCGGCATGGGATTGCTGCTCGTGCAGTCGATCGCCGTCGCCGACATTCCCGTCATCTCCGCCTACCTTCTGCTGATCGCGGTGCTTTTCGTCGCGATCAATCTGGTCGTGGACCTCCTCTATTATGCGGTCGATCCGCGCTTGCGCGTCTCCCGCCTGGCCACACGATGAGCGAGGCCGCACGCTCCAGCGGCGGCGCGTTCGCGCGGCTTCTCGACAGTGACATCGCCTACGGTTTCCGGCGTTCGCCGGTAGCGATCCTCTCGGCTGCCATCGCTGTGGCCTGCTTCTTCGGAGCCGCCCTCGCTCCGTGGATCGCGCCGCACGACCCGTTCGACCTCGCCGGTCTCAATCTCATGGACAGCTTCAAGCCCCCGATTTTCCTGCGGGATGCCGACTGGTCCTATCCGCTCGGCACCGACGACCAGGGCCGCGACGTTCTTTCCGGCATTCTCTTCGGAATGCGGATCAGTCTTCTCGTCGGCGTCTCGGCAATTCTCTTCGCGACCGTGGTCGGGATCGCGGTCGGGCTGCTGGCCGGATATCTGGGGGGTGCCGCCGATGCGGTGCTCATGCGCATGGCGGATATCCAGCTCACATTCCCGGCCATTCTCATTGCCTTGCTGGTCGACGGCATCGTGAGCGCGGCGCTGCCGAGAAGCTTGCACGAAAGACTCGAGATCTACGTGCTTATCCTGGCGATCGGCGTCAGCCGCTGGCCGCAATTCGCTCGCACCGTCCGCGGCTCCACGATGGTCGAGCGGCGGCATGAATACGTGCTCGCCGCGCAGGTGATCGGGCTTTCGCCTCTTCGCATCATGGCGACACATATTCTGCCGAACGTGATGACGCCCGTGCTGGTGATCGCCACGCTCACGCTCGGGCTCGCAGTGCTGGACGAGGCAACCCTCTCCTTCCTCGGGGTGGGATTGCCTCCGACACAGCCCTCGCTTGGAACTCTGATCCGGATAGGGAATGACTTCCTGTTCAGCGGCGAGTGGTGGATGACGATCTTTCCGGGGCTCGCGCTCGTGCTGATGGTGCTGTCCGTCAATTTGTTCGGCGATTGGCTGCGGGACGCGCTGAACCCGAGGCTGCGGTGAGCAAGGCGCGATGACACCGCTGCTGCAAGTTCAGGAACTGACGGTCGAGTTTCCCACCAGGCGCGGCGTGCTGCGGGCGCTGGACCACGTTTCCTTCGAGATTGGGCCGGGCGAGGTGCTAGGCGTGGTCGGAGAGAGCGGCGCCGGCAAGTCCCTGACCGGCGCGGCCATCATCGGGCTGCTGCAACCGCCCGGTCATATCGCGAGCGGACGGATCCTGCTGGATGGAAGGCGGATCGACGATCTTCCGTACGAGCGGATGCGCCGCGTCCGCGGTCGCCAGATCGGCGCCATCTTCCAGGATCCGCTGACCACGCTCAATCCGCTCTATTCCGTCGGACGGCAACTCGCCGAAACGATGCAGACCCATCTCGGCCTTTCGGACCGGGACGCCCGGGAGCGCTCGGTGAAATGGCTGGAGCAGGTCGGAGTTCCCGCCGCCCGCGAGCGGATCGACGCCTATCCACACGAATTCTCGGGCGGAATGCGGCAGCGCGTCGTGATCGCGCTCGCACTCTGCGCCGAGCCGCGCCTGGTGATCGCGGACGAGCCGACGACGGCGCTGGATGTATCGATCCAGGCGCAAATCATCGCCCTGCTCAAGCGGCTCACACGCGATCACGGGACGGCAGTGATGCTGATAACGCACGACATGGGCGTGATCGCCGAGACCGCCGACCGGGTGCTTGTCATGTATGCGGGCCGCGCGGTCGAGATCGGCCCGGTCCGGGAAATCGTGAAGCAGCCCGCGCATCCCTACACCGAAGGGCTGATGGGCAGCATTCCCTCGATCGAGCATAAGCTCGAGCGGCTGCGGCAGATCGACGGCGCGATGCCGCGCATCGGCCGGATTCCGTCCGGATGCGCGTTCCACCCGCGCTGTCCCAAGATGTTCGGCCTTTGCCGCGTGGAGCGGCCGGAGCTTTTGCAAGCGGGCGCCACCCGCGCCGCCTGTTGGCTCCACGCCAAGCCCGCTCCGGTGCGCGATGAGCGAAGTCCCGCGCATGCCTGAGGCTCCGGCGCGTGAGCTGCTCGCCGGGCCTGCGCCGATGTTCGAGGCCGTCCGGGTCACCAAACTGTTCGATGTCTCGAAGCCGTGGTTGCAGCGCACGTTGGCGCGCGAGCCTCGTCGCACGCTGCGCGCCGTCGATGACGTATCCTTCGCGATTCCGCGTGGCGCCACGATGTCGCTCGTGGGGGAGAGCGGCTGTGGCAAGTCCACGATCGCGCGCCTCGCGGTCGGGCTCTATTCGCCGAGCCGGGGCGAGATCCGCTTCGAGGGCCGGACCCTCTCGGCCGCACGCGCCCAGCCCGACCTGCGGCGGCGCATGAACATGATTTTTCAGGACCCGTACGCGTCTCTCAATCCGCGCTGGCGAGTGCGCGACATTGTCGCGGAGCCGGTTCGCGCGTTCGGCATCGTGCGCTCCGCCGCCGACACCAGCGACCGGGTCGGTCAGGCGCTCTCGCAGGTAGGACTTTCGCCTGCCGATGGCGAAAAGTTCCCGCACGAATTCTCCGGCGGCCAACGGCAGCGGATCTCCATCGCCCGGGCGCTTTCGAGCGAGCCGGAGTTCCTGGTCTGCGACGAGCCGACAAGCGCGCTCGACGTCTCGGTCCAGGCACAAATCCTCAATTTGATGCGCGGGCTGCAGCAACGGCTCGGGCTGACCTATCTCTTCATTAGCCACAATCTCGCCGTGGTCCGGCACATGTCAGACCTGCTGGGCGTGATGTATCTCGGCCGGATCGTCGAGAGCGGGCCGGGCGAGGTCATCTTCCGCGCGCCGCGTCATCCGTACACGCGTCTGCTGCTGGAGGCGATTCCCGACCTCGAGATGGTGGGCCGCGCCCGGACCCCGGTCGGCGGTGAGGTGCCGAGTCCGATCAGCCCACCTCCCGGGTGCAGTTTCCATCCACGCTGCCCACTGGCGAACGCGCGTTGCCGAATTGAGAAGCCGCGGCACACGCGTGTGGGCATGGTGTCGGTGGCTTGCCATGCGGTCGCGGAGGGGCGTGCGACACAATGAGGGGCCGGAAGCGCCGAAAGGGGATGTTACGAGGGCGGTTCGTCTGCTAAACTCGCCAAGGTGCGTCGATCTGTCGCACGGGAATGGTGGAAAGCATGGGCGCGCTCGCAACTAAACTTCCGGCTCCAAGTGCTTCCTCATGTATCCCGGCCGGAAGGGGGCGGCAGACGGCGTGCCGTTCCCGGGGCGCCTCACATCTGACAGAGAACCGGCCTCGCAGCCAACGTGGCGCTCGTGCCTACGCGTGCGGCGTGGATGCGGAGGCGACGGCCTGTACCGCCCTGCAACGGGACGGCTGGGCCGTTCTTGGCCGCCGCCTACGCACCGAGGCAGGCGAGGTGGACATGGTTGCCGAGCGAGACGGATTGCTTGCGATCATCGAGGTGAAGGCGCGACCGACTCTGGCGGAAGCGGCGGCGTCACTATCGGGACGTCAGCGTAGCCGGTTGCTTTCGGCTGCCGAGATTCTTATGGCTGCAAACCCTGACTGGGGGCGCGAAGGCGTGCGTTTCGATGTGCTCGTCGTTGACGCGGCGCGTGCCGTCCGACGGATCCCGGACGCCTTCCGCGCCGGAGATTGACGCCGCTATACGTGCCGCCCGGGCATTCGGTGTCGGAACGCAAGCGCCTCCGCGACATCGATCCGGCGTACCACCTCGGCTCCAGCTAGGTCGGCTATCGTTCGGGCCACGCGGACGACCCGCGTGTAGCCGCGAGGGGAAAGCCGCAGCTTTTCCATCGCCTGTTCCGCGAGCGTCTGTGCTTCCGAGGCCAGCACGACATCGGCGCTGTCGGCCTCGGCGTTGCTGGCCGCGCCATCTTCCCCGTACCGCCTCCGCTGGGCGGCGCGCGCCCGGGCAACGCGGAGAGCCACGCTTGCGCTCGGCTCCCCTTTCGGCGCACGGGCCAGTTCGGCCGCCGAGGCGGGCTGCACCTCGACGGTCAGGTCGATGCGGTCCAGCAGCGGGCCGCTGATGCGGTTCTGGTAGTCCTCCCCGCAGCGCGGAGCGCGTCCGCACTCACGCGCGCCATCGCCCAAATAGCCGCAGCGGCATGGGTTCATCGCCGCGATGAGTTGGAATCGCGCGGGATAGGTGATGTGCGCCATCGCGCGTGCGACCGTGGTTCGGCCGGTCTCCATCGGCTGACGTAGCGCCTCGAGCGCCTGCTTCGGGAATTCAGGCAGCTCGTCCAAGAACAGCACGCCCCGGTGCGCGAGCGAGACCTCGCCCGGCTTGGCCCGCTGTCCGCCGCCGGTGAGCGCCGCCTGGGAGGCGCTGTGATGCGGCTCGCGGAACGGTGGCCGCATCACCAGGCGTCCCCCGTCCAGCATTCCGGCGACGCTGTGGATCATGCTTACCTCCAGCGCCTCCCGGGGGATGAGATCCGGCAGCAATCCGGGCAGGCGGGCCGCCAACATCGACTTGCCCGCGCCGGGTGGGCCGATCAGCAGCAGATTGTGGCCCCCTGCCGCCGCGATCTCCAAAGCGCGTTTGGCCGTTTCCATCCCCTTGACCTCGGCGAGGTCCGCGCCGCTTCCTGCCTCGGCCACGCCCGCCGGGTCGGGCGGCGTGAGGATTTGCGCGCCCCGGAAATGGTTGATGAGGCTCAGCAGGTCGGAGGGCGCCAGAACCTCGATGCGGCCGGCCCAGGCTGCTTCGCCACCCTGGCCCGCTGCGCAGATCAAGCCGAGATCCCGGGCCGAAGCCCCGATCGCCGCTGGCAACACGCCTGCGACCGGGTTCAGCGAGCCGTCCAGCGATAACTCGCCGAGCGCGGCATAGCCCCCGATATCCTCGCGCGGCACCACATCCATCGCGCCTAGTACGGCGATGGCGATCGGCAGGTCGAAATGCGAGCCCTCCTTCAGCAAGTCGGCCGGGGCCAGGTTGATGAGCACCCGCTTCGGCGGCAAGGCGAGACCCATCGCGGTCAGCGCTGCACGCACACGTTCGCGCGCTTCCCCGACCGCCTTGTCCGGCAGACCCACCACGAGGAAGGCGGGGAGGCCGGACGAGATTTGCACCTGCACCTCGACCGGGACCGCTTCGATTCCGGAAAAGGCGAAAGACTGCACGCGGGTGATGGTCATGCGATGCAGAGGCGCATGGCGGATTCGAGCCGCACGCGAGTCACGGGCGGAACGCTTTCATCGCGGAGTCTCCTGGATGGACGCCCAGGCTAGAAGATTACGAGGAAGGCGTCTACCAAAGGTTGAATACCAGGGGCGGGTTTCACGCCCTAGCTCAAAAGACCACGCGCTGTCCCAGCAGCCGCAGCGTCAGCACGGTGACCAGCATGGCGACCACGACAAGCGTAAGTCCCCACCGGAGCCAAATGTAATGCTGTGACACGAGGCCCCGCCGGCCGGCCTGCGCCTCAACGATCACCGTGGCAAGAAAGCCGGCGATCAGCACGCAAAGACCAGTCCAAGCAGGTAGGGCCAAGGGCGCTAGCAACGCCACCCAACCGATCAGCGACGGCATCACGCCAAACAGCAGCCGCCAGCGCTCGGTACGTCCACTTTGCTCCACGGTGCCGGGCGCGAGCGCAAAACCCCAATGCACGCCCCCCAAGAACGAGAGGACGACGGCGCCGTAGGCCATCAACGCCCAGAGCATGTTTTGGGCGTACGTATCCTCCAATCCGAGCGCG
Organism: uncultured Alphaproteobacteria bacterium; assembly: GCA_963808965.1. GTDB lineage: Bacteria > Pseudomonadota > Alphaproteobacteria > Acetobacterales > Acetobacteraceae > CAWEHU01. Next base: position 204,169 of record CAWEHU010000020.1, on the reverse strand, counting down.
GCGAGGCCGCAGCCGATGAACGGGAGCAGTCCGACCACACCGAGCAGGATGGCAACAAGCGGCAGGCGCCGTGTCATGGCCCGCGATCCCCGGTTCCTGTCAGGTGCTTAGCCCATCTCCGCCCGAAGCGCGACCCTGCCGATCGCGCGCCACAGACTACCGCCGCCGCATCCTCAATCGCCTGCGCCGGTCGGCGCGATCAGGCTCCCGGGCCGGGTCGCGATTGACCCGCGCCGCCCCAGGCGGATATCGGCACGCGCGGGCAGCGCGGCCCCGACCGAGACCGTCACGGAGGCGAGATAGGGCAGCGACTGCGTGAGCAGCACGGCGCACCAGAGCGTCGCCTCCCACGTCGCGAACCGATGAGCGATGCCGACGCCAATCATGGCGGCCCAGGTCAGGGCGAGGAGCGTCAATTCCTCCGCCCCCATCACCAAGCCCTGCACCAGCGCCGGCGCGTGTTTCATCTTCGGCGTTCGCAAGAAGGGCGCGGTGCGGATCACGAGACTCTTCAGAACCGCCTTCCCGATCGTATGGCTCAGGGCGAGCCCCGCGACCGCTGCGCCGAGCCGGTCCCAGGCACCGCAGGGAACCCGATCTTGGTACAGGACGAGAATCTGGCACAGCTTGAAGGCGAACAGCCCGATGGACGGCAGCATGAACAAAGCGATCGGGAACTCGAAGCGTGTCGGCGCGGTGATCAGTCCGATGGACCAGACCAGGCCCATGACGAGGAACACAAGCCCGAGCGCGTCGCCCACCCAGGGCAGCCAGCCGGTGACGAAATGCCAGCGCTGACCGCGCGTAAGCTCGCCGTTGAGAGGTGAGAGCAGGGCGCGCCAGTGGCGTAGACTGATCTGCATGGCCCCGTAGGCCCAGCGGAAGCGCTGCTTGCGGAAGGCGGCGAAATCGTCCGGCATCACGCCGCGCCCGAAGCTGCGTTCGGAATAGATCGCTTTCCACCCGCGCCGGAAGAGGCGAAGCCCGAGCTCCGCATCCTCGGTGATGGTCCACTCGGCCCAGCCGCCGGCCTCCTCGAGAGCGGTGCGGCGGATGAGCGTCATCGTGCCATGCTGGATGATCGCGTCCCGCTCATTCCGGGTGACCATGCCGAGATGGAAGAACCCCGCGTACTCCCAGAACATGAGACGCTTGAAAAACGATCCGTCATTGTCACGGTAGTCCTGCGGCGACTGCACGAAGCCAATACTTGGGTCGGCGAAGCACGGGATCATGCAGCGAAGCCAGTCGGGCGACACCACATAATCGCTGTCCAGCACGCCGATCACTTCGGCTTCCGCGCAGGTCTCGCGCAGGGCGAAGTTCAGCGCGCCCGCCTTGAAGCCGGGCCATTTGCCGAGATGGAAGAAGCGGAAGCGCGGACCGAGCCGGGCGCAGTGTTCGGCCACGGATTCCCATAGCCCGGGATCGGTCGTGTTGTTGTCGACGACCAGCACCTCGAAATCCGGGTAGTCGAGCCGGGCAAGCGCCTCGAGCGTCTGTCGCACCATCTGCGGCGGCTCGTTGCAGATCGGGATGTGCAGCGAGACCTTCGGCAGCCGGACGCCGGCGGGCGCCGCTGCGGGGTTCACGCGACGGCTCCAGATCCGGCCCCAGACCGTCTCCGCCAAGGCGAAGCTGTCGGCGAGCAACAGCACGAGCAGCAGCGCCTGTCCGGCCGCCAGCGCGCCCCAGACCAGCGCGCCGATACCGGAAAGGTACTTCCCGCTCATCGCGAGCAGCACAGAGCCGAGCGCGGCGGCGAAACCTTGGGTGAGCATCGCTAACACCAGTTTCCCGCGCAGCCGGATGTCGGGCCGGCGCGAAAGCAGCGCGGCCGCGAGGAGGGCGGCCGCGAGGACGGTCCCGCCGGCCCACGCCGGCCAGCCAGAAGTTTCGAGCACCGGCCCAGTCATCGGCCATTTCGGTGCTCTGCCCAGATCGGCGATGCCCCAATAGCCCGCTGCCCGACCCTCGAAACTCGTCTTCCAGGGCTGGTCGAAGGCCTCCATTACGAAGTAATCGAGCCCGCGCTGTTCCGCGGCGAGGAAGAAGCCACGCAGGAACGACGCCTGGTTCACCCGGCTCGCGCGCGCCGCGCCGATATCGACGCCGTTCGAAGGCCAGCCGACTTCGCCGATGACGATATGCTTGCCGGGGTAAGCGACCTGCACCTGGTCGAGCTTCTCGAGCGTGAATCGCAGCGCATCATTCACCGGCAGGCCTTCCCAGTAGGGAAGCAGATGGATCGTGATGTAATCCACCGCGCGCGCCAGTTCGGGATGAGCGAGCCATACGTGCCAGGGCTCTGCCGTGGAGACCGGCACGTGCACGCCCTGACGCACTCGCCGGATATAGCCGATCAGCTGCGTGGGGGTGAGGTCGGTCCTCAGCACCGCTTCGTTGCCCACCAGCACCCGGTCGATGTTGCGGCTCGCGTTCGTGGCGGCGATCAGCCGCCGGATCTCGGCTTCGTTTGCCGAACGGTCCCGAGCGAGCCAGGCACCTGCGGTGATACGAAGGGGCAGGTCGGAGGCGAGACGTGGGATCTCACCAAGCACGCCCTCCTGAGAGTAGGTGCGGATGCGGCCGGCGATCGCCGCCGCTTGGCGCAAGTCGGCACGGATCTCATCCCGGGTGGGATAGACACCCGATTCCGGACTCTCTCCGCGGTGGAATGGCGAGAAAGCCAACCCGGCGATCGTGCCGTGATAATCAGGCGGGATGCCGGGTCGGTTGGCTGCGGCCCAAAAGCCCAAGCTCGCCAGAGCGCAAACCAGCACCGCAAGCACGGTCGTCGGGTGCAGAAACCCGGCGTACATCTTCCTCGGACGCGGCAGGGCCTGGATGGGGTGATTCGTCGTCATTCTCGTGTTCCAGATCGAACCGGGCGAGGCGCCCGTCGTGCCCGGCGTTAAACCGCTCCAGTACGGCGCGCCCCCGGCCTCAATGGGGCCGAAGCAAGGCGACCGACCTCAGCATTGCTCGGCCATCGTTTGCAGCGGATGGGCGAGGGAGGCAGCCAGGGTTATGGTGCCGGCGTGCCGGTCCGCGCTGGTACGGAAACGGGAGCTGAGCACAGGCGAATGAGCATCGGCCTCGAGATCGTCGTCATCCTGGTTTTGATCGTGCTGAACGGGCTGTTCGCCATGAGCGAGTTGGCGTTGGTCTCGGTCCGGCGGGCACGCCTTCTGGTGCTGGAGCGCAAGGGCGTGCCTGGAGCCGCGCTTGCGCGCACGCTCGCGGATGATCCACAGCGATTCCTTCCCACGGTCCAGGTCGGGATAACGCTGATCGGAATCTTCGCGGGCGTATTCGGGGGTGCCCGGATCGCGAACCACTTGGCCAACTGGCTCATTCAATTCCCGGCTCTTCGGCCGGTGGCCGAGACGCTCGCGCTCGCGATCGTGGTCGTGTTCATCACCTATCTGACGATGGTGATCGGCGAACTCGTGCCGAAGCAGCTCGCGCTGCGAGGCCCCGAGAAAGTGGCCGCCATGGTGGCCGGACCGCTTGCCGTCCTCGCCCGCATCACGAGCCCGATCGTCTGGCTGCTGGGTCAGTCCTCCGGGCTCATCCTGCGGCTATTTGGCTTGCACCGGGCCCCGCAGCGGACCGTGACGGAAGAAGAGCTCAAGGCCCTCCTGGCCGAGGGCGCGCAGGCCGGGGTGCTGGAGGCCGAGGAGCACGACATCATCGAGCGAGTCCTGCGCCTCGCCGACAAGCCGGTGCGCGCGATCATGACGCCCCGCACCGATCTGGTCTGGATCGACCGGACCGACTCCCCCCGGGAGATCGTCGCCACGGTGAAATCGGCATCCCACTCCCGCTTCATCGTCTGCGATGGGGCGGTGGACAATGTGGTGGGGGTTATTCGCGCCAAGGACATTCTCGACCGGATCCTGGAAGGCGGCGAGTTGTCGGTCGGCGCCTCATTGCAGCAACCGATCGTCGTGCCGGACACCATCACCGCCCTCGATGCGCTGGAGCGACTCAAATCCGATCCTCTCGGCCTCGCGCTGGTGATGGACGAGTACGGCAGTTTCGAGGGCGTCGTCACCGCGGCCGACGTGCTGGAGGCGATCGTCGGAGACCCGGCCGACGCCGCACCGCCCCCCGGCGGTGCCGGGGAGAGCAGCAACGGCGTTCTGGTGATGGACGGGATGATGCCGGTGGACGAGCTGAAGGCCCGGCTCGCGCTTCCGGATCTGCCTGCCGAAGGCAGCTATCACACCCTCGCCGGATTGCTGCTCGCTCTCTTGCGCCGCGTGCCTCGGACCGGCGATCGCATCGTATTTGCCGGCTGGCGCTTCGAGATCCTGGAAATGGACGGACGGCGCGTCGACAAGGTGCGAGCCAGCCCGGAGCCGTTGCCGGAAACCTGAGGCGCGCGGTCCCGCTCGCGGCCCGGCTCAGGCCGGCGCAGCCAGGCCAGGGGGCGAGTCGGCAACGGGTCTGGGTCCGCTAAAAGATTACGGGCGTGAGGCCAAGCGATGCCCGACTGAGGCGGGGCTTACACGGCCCCGGCGGGGGACGGCGCTCAGCCTCGCTCCCCAATCGGGCAGCTCGGTTAATGGTCGTCCTGGCCAGGCGATCCGGTGACGGGCCACCCGGTGAACAGCGGGGCTTGCACGCCCGCCTCGTAACCATCCAGGCCCACTCTGAGCAAGGATCGGTCGCGCTTCGCGCAGGTCCAGTTCGCGGCATCCTTCACGTCGCCCGATCCCGTGTACTGCGCCTGCGCCGGGAACGGACAGACTGGCATCGTCCGGAGCGCGGGCTGGGTCGGATCATCGTTCGTGAACTTCGTTGCGATGAACTGATCGGGTGCAATCCCGTTCTCGGCCCACTGTTCGAGCGCGGTCGTCGCATCGTGCAGTGCGTCGGTCTGAGCCGGCTGAACGGCGAAGGTGCCGAAGTTGTTGGGTCCCGGCCCGCCATGGCAATGATACATCTCGGGCACCATGAACAGACGGACATGGTGCTGAAGCGCGTCGAAGCCGCCCTGCGTTCGGGCCAGCTTGCGGTAGTATTGGATCGTGGTGTAGGGCGTGATGAGGCCGTCAGCGTAGCCGTGGTACATGATCAGCTTGCGATTCTGCGCTATGAACGCCCTGAGTTGCTGCGGAAAATCGCCTGCGGCGATGTTCAGGCGATCGAACAGGGTGTCGACCGTGTTTTCGGGAACCACCGTGTGGAAGAATTGGATCGGCCCGGGGCCGTCCGCCCGATAGCTGAAACCCGGCGTCGTCAGGCTGTTGTACCCGGGCACGCCGTAATACGTCAGGTACTGGAGGGTGGGGTCGCCATAATCCCAGCCTTCCGGAGCGCCGACATAGTTGGGCCACGGCTGGGGGCCCGAGAAGTTGCTCGGTGGCGTTGTTGTGGACAGCCATATAGCCAGCTCGTTCATGTCGCTGACCGAGTACCCTGGATGGAGCGGGAGCCCGTGCGGGTCAGTCGCGGCCGAAAAGACGTTGCTGAGCGAGTCGATCTGCGCCTGCGTGAAGCAGCCGGTATCGGGCGTATCGCCGGGGCACCGCGGCAGGTCGGTTTGCGGGTTGAAACGGCAGATCGCCGGATTCTGAATTAGTCCGTCCTGCACCCCGTCGAGCGCATCGCATTGCTGGTTCGCGATCTGCGACGCGAGCGCAAAGAGGGCCGGCGAGAGAAGTGCATCCGGTGATCGAAGCTGCGCTGTGATATCCGCAACACTGGCGAGGGCCTGTCCTGGCGGATCGAAGTACGGGGCGCCCGCCATGACCCCATCATAATCTTCTGGATATCTGCTCGCCTCCACCATTGCATCGCGCCCGCCATCCGAGCACCCTTCGAAGTACGAGTATGCGAATTTGGCCGCATTGTAGTAGTTGAGCGTAAACTGCTTTCCAACTACCGTGACGGTGTGAGTGGCACGATAAGCGAAGTCAATGATCGCGTCTTCATTGGGCTGCCCAGGGGCGGTGATGGGCCACGATGGGTTGTTTTGAAGAAAGCCGACATGACCCTCATCGGTAAACCAGACCGGGTAGCCTTTTTGTATGGGGTCCACCGGCAATGCTTTGAACCCGTAGACGATTCCGCAGTTGAAAGCACAACCATTGAACATGAATTTATAATTCCAGGCCGACGGATCTGGCAGCAGAGCACCGAAATTGGCCGTTTTGCCCGTTGCCGGGTTCGTCACGATCGCGCCGGTGATGAGGCAGACCTCGGGCGAGCCTGCGCCGAGGACATTCGCAGGCACGTCGGCGACACCATTCGTCGTCTTCGGAAAACCAGGATTCAAATCCGGTATGTCGCCTATTGTTAAACCCGGAGGAGCCGCCGCCTGGAGCGTGCTCAGATTGCACGAGGGAATGGTTGCGTGGGCCGCTGGCGCGAAGGCCATCGGAACGGCCGCGGCAAGAGCGATCGCGGAGCAAGTGTGCATCCATCGCCACTGATTTTTCGACATCGACGTTTCCTCCTCTGCATTTTGTTTGCCTAAGTCACATCATCGAGCCGCGCGGTCGGGGCTTGGCGCCAGCGCCGTCACTCTCATGATTGCGCTCCTTCCGACGCTATGGTTCATATGTCTCGATGTGGAGACGGCGGGTTTCGCGCATTTTCTGTCGAGTGGTTGACCATTGGATTCCGCGCGCGCCCGATGTTCGCAAGCGCGCTCTCCACTCCCTCTCAAGGCCGCGTAGCCTCGATACATAGGTTCAGGCGGATACGGGGTATCGTCCCTCAGCGCTTCACCCTCGGTTCGAGTATGGTCGAATGTCAAAGACCGATTTGGTCTTGGGATATACCTTATAGGTATGGGATGGAGCCGCGGTAGCTGCGCTACTTCATGAGCATGGTGAAGGAGGGCAGCTTTGCCCGCAAACTTCCAGGATCGATAGGCCACCGTCTCCGGCAGCGAGCCGCGCCGATCCGCGCGGCAGCTGGTAGAGCTACGGCGGCAAGGCCGGCAGACGGTAGCGCTGCGGGAAAGGCGGAGCCCGGCAGCGCGCGACCGGTGCCGCCGGGAGCCGGCCGGCCTGGGATTGGCGACCAGTTTCGCCTCTTTCTCAGCTATGGACGAGCCGCGCACTCGTTTCCAGCGGCGAAACGGGGCTACATCGGCACCAACGAGCAGCCGCCTTCGTGCAGCGGGCGGAAGGCCTGCTCTCCGGGAATGGTGTGGACCAGGTTGTAACAATCCCAAGGTCCCTTGGACGAAGCTGGCGATTTCACACGAAACAGATACATGTCGTGAATCTTGCGCCCGTCCTCCCGGATACGGCCGCGGCCGAAAAGAGGATCGTCGGTCGGCATTGCCTTCATCCGGGCGACCGTGGCGGCGCCGTCCGCACGCGCGGCGTCCGCTCCCATGGCCGCGACCGTTTTGAGATAGTGCAGAACGCCCGAGTAACAGCCGGCATGGATCATGCTCGGCTTCGCATCGTGGATCTGCTTCGAGAAGCGCTCGGCGAATGCGCGCGTCGCGTCGTTCATGTCCCAGTAGAATGACTCGGTGAGGTAGAGGCCTTGCGCATCCTGCACGCCGATTGAGTGGATCTGCGGCAGCAAGCATTGAAGCGCGGCGAGCTTGGCGCCGCTGCTCGTCAGCTGGAACTCGGCGGCCTGTTTGATGCAGTTTGCGGCATCGGTACCCGCATTCGCGAGGCCAATCACCTTCGCCCCGCTCGCCTGCGCCTCCAGCAGATAACTCGAGAAGTCGGTGGTGCCAGGGAACGGGTGCTTGACGGTTCCGAGAACGCGGCCGCCGCCTGCCTGGATCACGGCCGTCGCGTCGGAGGCCAGCGCGACACCGAAGGCATAGTCCGCCTGGATCAGAAACCACGTGTCCCCGCCGTCGCCGAGCATGGCTCGCGCGGTCGAGCCCGCCAGCGCATAGGTGTCAAAGGACCAGTGAACGTGGTTTGGCGAGCAGGCCTTGCCGGTCAGGTCCGACGTGCTCGTGTTGAAGATCGCCACCTTGTTTCGCTGCCGGGCGACGCTTGCAACCGCGAGCGCGCAATTGGACACGGGGACATCGACGACGAGGTCGATCCCGTCCCGATCGTACCACGAACTTGCGATGGCCGAGGCCACATCGGGCTTGGTCTGCATGTCGGCCGAGACGAGCTCGACCGGCAAGGCCGGATGTTGCTTCGCGAAGTCCTCGATCGCGAACCGCGTGCTCACGACGGAACCCTGTCCGCTGTCCTCGGCGTATGGGCCGGCCATATCCGTGAGTACGCCGATGCGAATTGGCGTCGCGGCGCGCGATGGGCGCGCTATCAGGGAAGCGCCGGCGGTGCCGAGGAGCGCCCGCCTTCCGAAAGGGAAGCCCGTCGCGTTCCGCAGTTTAGCGTCGGCCACCACCGTTCTCCTTAAGCGCCGGTCGCCGCCTCAGCCTCGCGGGCGTGCAGCGGGCGGGCGAGGACTGTGCGATGGACGGCCAGTCTTGCCAAGAATCCCGTCAGCGCTCGCCCCGCTTCGCCAAGGGAGCGACGAATTGTGGCTCCGTGTCCCACGGGAACAAAATCCACGTGTCCTGCGATACCTCGGTCACGTATGTGTCCACCGCCGGCCGGCCCTCGGGCTTGGCGTAGATCGTGGCGAAATGCGCGCGCGGCAGCACGGCGCGAACGACGCGGGCGGTGGTACCGGTGTCGACCAGATCGTCCACGATCAGGAATCCCGACCCGTCCCCGGCTGCGTCCGGTGATTTGGTGATCACCGGGACGCCCCGATTCTCCTCCTCGTAGGTGACGACCGAAACGCTCTCGACGAGGCGGCAGTCCAGCTCCCGTGCGATGATCGCGGCCGGGATCAGACCGCCGCGCGTCACCGCGACGATGCCGGTGAATGGTCCTTTGTCGATCAGCCGCCATGCGAGCGCGCGCGCGTCCCGATGCAGCTGGTCCCACGTTACCGTGTAATAGTGCGTCGCCATCAGAACAGACGGCCGCCGTTCGGGACCTTGAAGTCCGGGCGGATCAGCACCACCGCCCCGTCTTCATCCGGCAGTCCGAGAGTCAGAACCTCGCTCATGAAGGGTCCGATTTGGCGAGGCGGGAAATTCACGACCGCACAGACCTGTCGTCCGATGAGCTGGTCCGGCTTGTAGTGGACGCTGATCTGCGCGGAGGAACGCTTCGCACCGATTTCCGGCCCGAAATCGATCTTGAGTTTGAGCGAAGGTTTGCGGGCCTCGGGGAAGGGCTGCGCGTCGATGATCGTGCCAACGCGGATGTCCACGCGCTCGAACTCGCTGAAGGCGATCGGGTCCGCCATGAATACACCTCCGCAGGAGACTGCCATGATGGCATGCCGGTCCGGTTTGCCCAACCGGCGCTGTGAACATCCAGGCAGACCGGTCCGTGGCTGGCGAGACTTCTGCGTTATACGTTCGCTATGGCCGCCCTTGCGACATCTCCGAAGCTGCGATCGATCCCGCCCGACGCCGTGATCCGCGTGGTGGGCGATGTGCACGGTGACGCGGCCGCGTTTGCTTACGCCACCGCGACGGACCGATTCGTTGTCCAGCTCGGTGATCTGACCGATGGCGGCCCGGACAGCGCGGAGGCGCTGCGCACCATGTTCCGTGTGCTCGACGAGGGACGCGGATTGTTTGTCCTCGGCAACCATGATCTGAAGCTGGGCCGCGCGCTCGCCGGGCAGGCGGTGCGGGTGAGCGACGAGTTGAGGGAGACCCTGCGCCAGCTCGATCCCGCTCTTCAGGAGCGGACGCTCGCGGAGATTCGGCGGGCGCCCGCTTGGGTCCGACACGGGGCCTATCTCTTCGTTCATGGCGGGTTCCACACTGCGATGCTGGACGGCCCGGCGCCTGCCGCGGATCTCGGCCGGCCATCAGGCGCGATCTCGCGCGCTCTGTTCGGCCAGCCGACCGGGCGCATCCAAGCCGATGGTTATCCGGAGCGCAGCCTTCGTTGGGTGGATCGCATTCCGGCCGGGCTCACGGTCTATTGCGGGCACGACCGGCGCAGCCTGAACGGCCGCCCTTACCGGCGCCGGGGCGCGTCCGGCGGCAGCGCGGTCCTTCTCGATACGGGGGCCGGCAAGGGGGGGCATTTGTCGTGGATCGATTTGCCTGAGAGGCCGAGCGAATGAGCGGCTGGTAGGGGCGCGCGCCATGGGCGGGACAAGCAGCCGGCCTCGTGGCAGGATGGGCCTTAAATCGCGCCCTTGGGGAACGTTCGAACCGCTTGTCCATGCGTCAGCTCCTGCTTCTGCGCCACGCCAAGTCGTCTCGGGATGATCCCAAGCTGTCCGATCACGCGCGACCACTCAACGCGCGCGGTCGGCAGGCCGCGGCCGCGATGCGGGAAGCGATGCGCGAACTGGGCCTCACCCCGGACATCGTCCTGGTCAGTTCGGCCCGTCGGACCATGCAGACCCTGGAGGCTCTGGAACCCTGGGAGGAGACCCCGCTGATCGAGCCGATGGATTCGCTGTATCTGGCCACGGCGACGCAAATGCTGAAAGTCCTCCAAGCCATCGCCGAGACGGCGCGGAGCGTACTGGTGATCGGCCACAACCCTGGGCTCCACGAGCTGGCAACGATGCTGGTGGGCGAGGAGGCGATAAAGCCCGGCGATCCGATGACCAAGCGTCTGGCCAAAAGCTTCCCGACGGCAGCGCTGGCAGAGTTCTCGGTCCCCGGTCCCTGGGGTCAGCTTGGAGCCGGAGGAGCCCGCCTGTTAAGATTCCTGGCGCCTCGGGACTTGCAGGAACAATAGCCTAGCGCGCGTGCCTCAAACTCTCGCCAAGTGCGCGGTTGCCCGTCCGACGGACCCCGGTTAGGGGGGTGGTATTCTCGGCCAATCCCCCCAGGACCCCACCTCGTGTCGCTCCAGCATCCGCGCCGGATCTTCCGTCCGAGTTCGCCAATTGTCGCAAGACGCGGTGTGTCGCGTGCGATCGGAGCCGCGCTGTTAGGAGGCCTCAGTATCGGCCTGCTCCTGCTGCTCAGTCTTTCCTCCGATCTTTTCGGGAGAGCTCCCCCCGCGACGGGACGCGTCGCGGCGGAAGCGGCGCAGGTCGCGGTCGTGGACGGTGAGACGCTGCGCCTCGGCCAGGTGGTGGTGCGCTTGCTAGCGGTCGAGGCGCCGGAGCGGGGCGAGGCCTGCACCGGCGCGGACGGTTTGGTCCACGATTGCGGTGCGGCTGCGGCGAATGCGTTGGCCGCGTTGATCCGAGGGCGACCGCTGGATTGCCGTTTGCGCGGCCAGGATCGCATGGCTCGCCCATTGGCGCTTTGCGAAGCAAGCGGCGTCGAGTTGAATTGGGCCATGGTCGCCGCGGGCTGGGCAAGAGCCGGCCGGGCACTACCTGAACTGCGGGAAGAGGAGAAATTGGCTAAGGTGCAGCGCCGGGGACTCTGGGCCTCTGGCAAGTAACGCCGGCGTCACCAGCTATGCTGCGGGAGCGAAGGTTGCGCGTCTTCGCAGTCCACCATAATTTTGCCTGATCGCCGATCCCGGCGGACAACGAGATTTGCCATCGGCCGGGAACGGAGCACGCTGCGGAGAAGCAGCCGCATTCACAAGGAGTGGCGCATGAGCGGCACGGCCAAGGGATCCGTTACCATCACCCTCGATGGCTCTAACAGATCGACAACGCTCCCGATCCTCGAGGGCACGATCGGCCCGGAGGTGGCCGACATCCGCAAGCTTCACGCCGATCTCGGGATTTTCACCTACGATCCCGGTTACGGCGGCACGGCGGCGTGCGAAAGCAAGATCACCTATATCGACGGCGATCAGGGGATTTTGCTCTATCGCGGCTATCCGATCGAGCAACTGGCCGAGAAATCCTCCTTCCTCGAAGTCGCCTATCTGCTTCTGAACGGCGAACTTCCGACTGCTGGCGAGAAAGAGAAATTCGAGCTGGGCGTCATGCGGCACACGATGCTGCACGAGCAGATCCGCGAGTTCTATACGGGCTTTAGGCGCGACGCGCATCCGATGGCGGTGATGTGCGGCGTCGTCGGCGCGCTGTCGGCCTTTTATCACGACAGCCTCAACGTGAACGACCCCGAGCACCGGCGCATCAGCGCCTTTCGGCTCATCGCCAAGGTGCCGACGATCGCTGCCTGGGCCCACAAATACAATATCGGCCAGCCGATGATGTATCCGCGGAACGACCTCGGCTACGCCGAGAACTTCCTATACATGTTCAATGCGGTGCCGGCGGAGGAGTACCACGTCAACCCGGTGCTCGCGCGCGCGATGGATCTCATCCTGATCCTGCACGCGGATCACGAGCAGAATGCCTCGACCAGCACGGTGCGGCTGGCCGGATCCACCGGCGCGAATCCATTTGCCTGCATCGCCGCCGGTATCGCCAGCTTGTGGGGTCCCGCGCATGGCGGGGCCAACGAGGCGGTGCTGAAAATGCTCGGAGAGATCGGGCATATGAGAAACATCCCCGATTTCATCGGGAAGGTTAAAGACAAGAACAGTCATGTTCGCCTGATGGGGTTCGGCCACCGAGTTTACAAGAACTACGATCCGCGCGCGAAGATCATGCAGCGCACGTGCCATGAAGTGCTGGGCGAGCTCGGGATCAAGGACGATCCGCTGCTGGATCTGGCGGTGGAGCTCGAGAAGATCGCGCTGAACGATCCGTATTTCGTGGAGCGCAAGCTATATCCGAACGTCGACTTCTATTCCGGGATCATCCTCAAGGCGATGGGCTTCCCGACCAGCATATTCACCGCGCTGTTCGCGGTGGCTCGCACGGCTGGCTGGATCAGTCAGTGGGAGGAAATGAGCCGCGATCCGGAGCAGCGGATCGGCCGTCCCCGTCAGCTCTACACAGGCGCCACACAGCGCGATTACGTGCCACTTACGGAACGTCACTGACCGCGAAGGCCGCTTCCGAGAGGCGAAGCGGCCTTCGCGCTGGCGCGTGCGTTCCCCAGGCTTGGTTGTGGGGTCCGTTTGTGCCGACCCCTTCGAGCCCGCGACGGTCTCATATTCTGTCTTTGGGTCTTTTCCCGGCAATGCGCGCCGAAAAGCGCCATGCCCAGCGCTGCTCACGAACTCGCGAGGCAGTTTCGCAGTGTGAAATTCCGGCGCTGGGACGGTGTGTGGATAAGATTATCCACAGGTTGTTGATAAGTAACTACAGGTATCGGAGGCAAAGGATTCCAAAGACTCGACAATCTATTGTTGGCAAATACCAGCCCGCATCTTCCGAAGCGGGGCTCGTTAGCAGGAACATAGCATGAAATAAGGGTCAGTATTTTTCTTTGGACGCGAGTTCCTGGTCTTTTTTCTACCGTTGGTAATCACGCGTCTTCCCCTCTCCGGCGTGAGACGGATATGACTACATCCGCAGGTTGCGTTGCAGCCAAAAGACACACCGGAAGGGGAATGGGGTATGGACGAGTACAGGTCCTTGGACTCAATGGTCAGAGCCCGGCTTCGCAAATGGCCCCAGCGTCCCCCAGGTCTGAAGCCACAGGCGCGCGGGCGCGATGCTTGGCTTCGGGGCCGACCGGCGGACAAGTCAAGCAACACGATGAATCCGTTCCTCAAGTTTCCGGGCAGCCAGCACCTGCGAACCCTGCCAGATGGGCTGTGGCTCAATTTCGGCGGGACGCCTGTGGACCCTTATGTGGATATCTTCGCGATCGAGGCCTGCGGCTCCTTCCAAAATCTGCTCGATAAACGATCCCGGTTCGCGCCCAGCACGCAATCGCTGCTTGCGGTTTGTCCCGTTCCCTGGCTGCTCGCTCCTGTCGCGCCGGACGATGAGACGCCCCGGTGGTTCGCGACGGGGCTGTTCCGCCACCCTCCAGTCACCGATTTCGTGGTGCCGGTGCGCGACATGCGGGTGATGTACGGCCTCAAGCCGCGGCACTATCAGGGTTTCGCGCAGAATCAGATTCCGCATCCGCACGAGTATTTCGTGCCTATGGAAGCGCTGACCGCAGAAGACGGTGACAAAGATCCGGCGTTGCAGGCACTTATGTCGCGCGCCTGCGCCGCTTCCAATTTCCTCAGCTATCCCTGATTTCGAGCCTTGCTCATCTGAGCCCGGCCGTTGCGGCCGGGCGGGGCGCTGGCAATGGAAGCCTCTCAGCCGAGAAAACCTCTCGCGCCAAGTCCGGCCGATCAGTGATCAAGCCATCAACGCCCCATGCTATCAGGCGCGCCATGTCCTCGGGCCGGTTCACTGTCCAAGGCACGACCCGAAGCTTCAGTGTATGGGCCTCCTCGATTATCTCGCGGCTCAGGCTGTCATGTTCCGGGCCCCAGACCGGCCCTCCTTCCGCCGCGATCATCTTGGCGACGGACCCCCCATAGGCCGCGGGGTCCGCTCCATTCAGCCAAAGTGGAGAGGCCGCGAGCGTCTTGGCGCAGGTGAGCCAGGCAAGTGCGACGTCCGGCCGCGTGCGGCGAAGATGGCGAAGAACGCGCCAGTCGAAGCTCTGAATCAGAGTGCGCCCGATTGCGTCAGCCGCGTCGACAACCGCGATCACACGGTCGGTCATTGCGACGGGATCGATCGTCCACTCGGGATGGGGCGGGAAGCTCTTTATCTCGATCGTGAGCCGCACGTCCCGGTCGAGATCGTAAACCGCGGCCAATGTCGGGATGCGAGCACCGTCGAACGGCTGTTGCTCGGGATAGAGCGCCGCGTACAGCGTACCGGGCCGGATGCGGCCCACATCGAAATGCGCGAGTTCGTCTGCCGTGAGATCGCGGATCAGCGGACCGCGAGCCGCAATCCATTGGCCGTTTGGCGCGCGGGTGATGTCGGGATTGAGCGCCGGATCATGCGTGACGACCACGACCTCGTCCGCGGTAACGCCGACATCGAGTTCGAGCGCGTCCACTCCGAGCGCGAGCGCGCCGGCGAACGCCTCGATCGTGTTCTCCGGAAACAGGCCGCGCGCACCGCGGTGCCCATGAAGCTCAACGGCGCGGCTCAAGGAACGGCGCGCTCCTGCGTTGCCGAGAGCAGGCTCAGTCGCAGTCGCACCCCGGAGTCGGGCCAGCATCGCGGCGGATGACGTGATGGTCGATCCACTCCGCGACCAGCCGGCGCGCCTCATTCAGCGAGGATTCCGGATGATGGATGCGATACAGAGTCGTGCAGGCCTGGAACGCGGCCATGTCGTCAGTCCCGAGCTGCCGCAAGTCGCGATACGCCGTCACCACGGCGCGCTCGCAACGGCGCGCGATCTGGCTTCCTTCCTGGCCCATGCGGGGCATATCTCCGAATTGCGAGTGAATCGCAAATGTCTGCGGTAGATTACGGGTGGGTCCCGCCGGATACAAGCCAAAGCTCAGCCGCGCGCGACCAGTTCCGCGAGAGCCCGTCCTACGTCTTCGGTCCCGGCCTGACCTCCCATGTCGCGGGTCTTCGGCCCACTTTCCCCTAGCAAGGTCTCGATGGCGTTCACGATGGCAGCTCCGGCGGCGCTCTCGCCGAGGTGGTCCAGCATCATCGCGGCGCTCCAGACCTGCCCTATCGGATTGCAGATGTGCTTGCCCGCGATATCCGGAGCCGAGCCGTGCACCGGCTCGAACATCGAAGGATGGACTCGTTCGGGGTTGATGTTGGCGCTGGGCGCGATGCCGATGGAGCCGGCCACGGCGGGGCCGAGGTCGCTCAGAATGTCGCCGAACAAATTGGAGCCGACCACGACATCGAACCAATCGGGATGCTGCACGAAATGGGCGCAGAGGATGTCGATATGGAACTGGTCGATGCGGATGTCGGGATACGACCGCCCGATCTCCGCGAAGCGCTCGTCCCAATAGGGCATCGTCACGGTAATGCCGTTGGACTTCGTCGCGGAGGTCAGGTGTTTCTTCGGCCGGGAACGGGCGAGGTCGAAAGCGTATTTCAGAACCCGGTCCACGCCCTTCCGCGTGAAGATGCTCTGCTGGCTGGCGAATTCGCGTTCGGTGCCCTCGAACATCCTGCCGCCGACGCTGCTGTATTCACCCTCGGTGTTCTCGCGCACGACGAAGAAGTCGATATCGGCCTCGGTGCGGCCGGCGAGAGGCGTACGGACGCCTGGCATGAGCCGGCAAGGACGCAGATTGACGTACTGGTCGAACTCCCGGCGGATCGGGATCAGCAGGCCCCAAAGCGAGACATGGTCGGGTACGTCCGGCCAGCCAACGGCTCCGAGCAAGATGCTGTCAGCCTGGCTGAGCTGCTGGATGCCGTCTTTCGGCATCATGGCGCCGGTGCGCTTGTAGGTGTCGCAGGACCAGTCGTATTCGGCGAACTGAAGTCCGAAGCCGAACCGGCGCGAGGCCGCGTCGAGTACGCGCAGCGCCTCGGGCACGGTCTCCTTGCCGATGCCATCGCCGGGAATGACGGCGATCCGGTACGTCTGGGCCATGTCCGCGCCCTCCGTTGCTCCCGAGAGAGTCTAGAGCGCGGGAGGGCCGCGGCACAATGAGGGTTGCTTCGGGCTTTGGCTCCGCCGCTCGCGGCTTAATGGGTGGGGGACATCACCTTCGCGGCTGCGGGCTGCGCCATTCCGTGCTCCGCACTCGATTCCGTCAGGTCGCCGGGATGAAAGACGCCCGGCGGAGCATTCCCGTCCACGATCAAGGCGCCGACCAACCCGCGTTCCATCCGCGACAGGGCATGGTCGACCAGGACGAATCTGCCCCGGAACCGGGAGGGTGAGGTCAACCACGGTAGCGCCGCCCGGCGCAACGGTCGTCGTCTGCACACCGGTGAGCGGAGGGCTGGTCAGGCTCGCGCCCGAGTAGACTCGGTCGAAAATGGTGCCGATGACGTGGAAGGAGGACGTGAAGTTCGGACCGCCGACGCCGAAGTAGATCCGCACCGTCTCTCCGGTTTTGGCGCGCAAAGGATGCTCATCCGTCAGCGCACCGACCGCGCCGTTGAAGACGAAGTACTCCGGGTCGCTCGCTCATGATCTTGTCATAGCTGAACTCCTGCAACCCGTTCTCCCCGAACGGCTCGGCCGTGTAGAGCTCGCCCTGCATCACGTAGAATTCCCGGTCGACCTTAGGCAGACCGCCGACGGGCTCCACCAGGATCATTCCGTACATGCCGTTCGAGATATGGTTGGAGACCATCGGCGTCGCGCAGTGATAGACGTATAGTCCTGGCTGCAAGGCCTTGAAGGTGAAAGCCTTTGTCTCTCCAGGCGCAACGTCCGTCAGCACCGCCCCGCCGCCTGGCCCGTTCACGGCGTGCAAGTCGATATTGTGCAGCATGACGCTGTCCGGAGCGTTTTTGAGGCTGAGGACGACCGTGTCGCCGACCCGAACCCGCAGCATCGGGCCGGGGACCTTCCCGTTGAAGGTCCAGAAATCGTACGTCGAGTCGTTGCTGAGCCGCCCGACGCGCTCGATCGATTCCAGCTCGTAGTGAACGGTAACGGGTCCACGCTCGCCGACCGGGGTGGGGAGGTCGGTCGGGTCGCGGCTGATGCTAACCACGCCGCTCTGCGGTCCCTGGGGCTGTGCCGGTTCCACCCGGAGCACGCCTTCCATGCCGGATTCACGGTGACCCGGAACGGTGCAGAAATACGGGATCGCACCGATGTTGCTGGCGCGAAAGACGAGGGCGCTGCTGGCCCCGCGGCCGACCACACGCTGCGAGCTGGCGCGCACGTCCGGGAGCGAAATATCGTGCTCGGCCCCTTCGCCGTTGATTAGGGTGATCTGAACGGTGTCGCCCTCGTGAACGGTCAACGTGGGATTCACCTTGCCATCGATCGCACCCCCTTTGCCGATGAAAGACCATTTTGCCCTGGGCGATACCGGTGGTGAGCGTGAACGAGGCATTCGGCATCGTGTGCGACATCGCGGCGTTCGCGGCGGTCTGGTCGCTCGCCTTGTTGGCGGCGTTCTGGGCTGACGCCGGGAAGGCCAGAAGCAGAACGAGCGCCAGCGGGGCGAGGCGCAGGATCAGCATCCGTTCCCAAAAGAATGGTTTCCTCATGATCGGTCCTCTATCCCACGGAAACGTCAAAAGTAGCACCGATCGTCATGACCACGAGTTGCGCTCGCGCAAAGTGGAGCGTATTCGCTGCTGCTAGAGAGGCGGAGCTATCGGGGAAACCTCGGAAGGAGGGGTGATGCAGCGCTCGCAAGATCGCCGAGCCGCGTCGTGATCGAGCGGCTCACACGGACCCAGGCGCGCAATATATTCTATGGCGGCTCGCTGTTCTTCCTGATCGTGTTCGGCATCCTTACGATTGTCAGCGACATCTACATCGTCCGGCCATAGCACCGATTCGCAGGGTCTCACGGCGAGCGTCGCGCGCGGCAAGCGGGTCTGGGAGCGCAACGCCTGCATCGATTGTCACTCGATCATCGGTGAAGGCGCGTATTTCGCGCCCGAACTCGGCAATGTCTGGGTCCGTTATGGCGGCCGCGACGATCCTGAAGGCGCGCGTGACGCGCTCAAGGCCTGGATGCAGGCCCAGCCCTCGGGCGTCCAGGGACGACGGCAAATGCCGCAATTTCATCTGACCGACCAGGAACTCAACGATCTGGCCGCCTTCCTGGAATGGACCAGTCGCATCGACACCCAGGGCTGGCCGCCCAACGTTGCGGGCTGAGGAGCGCCGCATGAAGTATCCGAGCCAGAAAGTCGCCTATGTCTATTTCGCCGGCGCGCTCGCGCTTTTCGCCGTGCAGCTGATCTTCGGCGCGCTCGCGGCCACCGTGTTCGTGCTGCCCGAACTTTCTCGCGACCGTGGTGCCCTTCAACATCCTGCAGCATGATCCACACGAACGCGCTGATCGTGTGGCTGCCTGATGGGGTTCTTCGGGGCTGCCTACTACCTCGTTCCCGAGGAGGCGGAGCGGGACATCGAGAGCCCGCTGATCGCCTATATCCAGTTCGGCCTGCTGATGTTCGGCGCTCTTGCGGCGGTTGTCGGCTATCTGTTCGGCATCCACGAGGGGCGCGCAGTATCCTGGAGCAGCCGCTGTGGATCAAACTCGCCATCGTCGTCGTGGCGCTGATCTTCCTCTACAACGTCTCGATGACGGTGCTGCAGGGGCGCCGCACCGCCATCACCAGCGTGCTGCTGCATCGGCATGTTCGGCATCGCGGTATTCTGGCTGTTCGCGCTCTACGATCCCGACAATCTCGCGCTCGACAAGCTGTACTGGTGGTACGTCGTGCATCTCTGGGTCGAGGGCGTCTGGGAGCTGGTGATGGCCGCCATCCTGGCGTTCATGATCATCAAGATGACCGGCGTGGACCGGGAGGTCGTGGACAAGTGGCTCTACTCGATCGTCGGCCTGTCCTTGTTCTCCGGCCTGCTCGGGACCGGCCACCACTATTACTGGATCGGCGCCCCGGCTTTCTGGCAGCCGGTCGGCAACGTCTTTTCGGTGTTGGAAATCGCGCCGTTCTTCGCGATGGTGATCTTCGCCTTCACCATGGTCTGGCGCGCGCGGCTTCGGCATCCGAACATCGCCGCGCTGATTTGGGCGATCGGCTGCCCGGCGACCGCGTTTCTTCGGAGCGGGCGTTTGGGGCTTCATGCACACGCTGTCCTGGATCAACTACTACACGCATGGAACGCAGGTGACGGCATCGCACGCCCATCTCGCCTTCTACGGCGCATACGTCATGCTGAATCTCGCGATCTTCAGCTACGCCATGCCGTATCTGCGGAACCTGCCGCCCTATAACCAGATCCTGAACATGTGGAGCTTCTGGATCATGACGGCGGGTGTGTGGTTCATGACCTTCACGCTGACCTTCGCGGGCGTGGTGCAGACGCATTTGCAGCGCGTGCTCGGCGGCACCTACATGGAAGTGCAGGACCAGCTCGTGCTGTTCTACTGGATGCGCCTCGGGGCGGGCCTGGTTCACGCTGCTTGGCGGGTTGCTTGTTCATCTACGCCGTGCTCGGGCCGGCGCGGGTCGAGAAGGCCGGCTGGGCCGAGGCAGCGCCAATGCCGGCCGAATAGCAGGCGGGAAGCGGAGCGCATGAAGGCCCTGCACAGCGTCAGACCGAGTCCACTTGATTCCGAGCTGCCGTTCTATG
Source organism: uncultured Alphaproteobacteria bacterium (assembly GCA_963808965.1). Classification (GTDB taxonomy): domain Bacteria; phylum Pseudomonadota; class Alphaproteobacteria; order Acetobacterales; family Acetobacteraceae; genus CAWEHU01. The sequence goes on along the minus strand of CAWEHU010000020.1, from coordinate 184,146 downwards.
CGCCGGCCGGCGATGAAGTGCAGTTGTTCGAACATGCCTATCGTCACCGCCTCCCTTTCCTGCTGAAAGGCCCGACCGGTTGCGGCAAGACGCGATTCGTCGCGCACATGGCGGCGCGGCTCGGACGAAAGCTCTATACCGTTTCGTGCCACGACGATCTGACCGCTTCCGATCTGACCGGCCGTTACCTATTGAAAGGCGGGGACACGGTCTGGGTCGATGGGCCGCTGACCCGCGCGGTGCGGGAAGGTGCGATCTGCTATCTCGACGAGGTGGTCGAGGCGCGCAAGGACGTGACCGTCGTCCTCCACCCGCTCACCGATGACCGGCGAATGCTGCCGCTCGATCGAACGGGCGAGCTGCTCGAGGCGCCTCCCGAGTTCATGCTCGTCGTCTCGTACAATCCCGGTTATCAGAACATCCTCAAGAGCCTGAAGCCGAGCACGCGGCAACGTTTCCTGGCTGTCGAGTTCGGGTTCCCCGCGCCGGACACCGAGGCGGCGGTGGTCGCGCACGAGAGCGGCCTTCCGATCGATCGTTGCCGCGTCCTTGTTCGCATCGCGCACGCGCTGCGGCAGTTGAAGGGACAGGACGTGGAGGAGGGCGTCTCGACCCGCCTGCTCGTTTACTGCGCGACGCTCATGGCCGGGGGCATCCGCGTGGAGCGCGCGGTCTCCGCAGCTCTGATCGAGCCGTTGACCGACGATCCCGACGTAAAGCAGGCGCTGCGCCGCGTCGCCGAGATGGCGATCGGGTAGGGCTGGCATGGTCTTCGAGCCCGAAGAGACGGTCGGCTGGGTTTGGCACCGCCTCGTCGGGGAGGCGACGACCTATCCCCGGCATCCGCAAGCCGCGGTGCGTCTGGCGGAAGTGCAGGGTTCGCTCGCGGTCGTGTTCCGCGCTCTTGGCGGTGATAAGGGCGTGAGACTCGCACCGGCGGGCGAGGTCGTCGGGCGTCACCGCCTCGGGCTGCGGCAGCGCATCGGAATCGGTCGCGAGCGGCTTGCGCCCGCTGCGCTCGACAACGAGGTGCTGCAACTGCCGCCGGTGGTCGACTGCTTTCCCGACAAAGCGGACAACCGAGCTCTCTACGAATGGCTTGCCGCATTCTTTGCCCACGCAAGCGAGGCGCTGCCGCCTCCTGGCGACCCGTTGCAGGCAGACATCGCCACGCTCCGGCTCGCCGCTGTAACGACCGCGCGTGTCCTCGAGGGCTGGCCTGGACTACGCGAGCCGTATGGTCGGCTCGCCTCGTCGCTGGAAACGCTTCGGCCGCGACGGGCGCGAGGCGCATGGGAGCGGCGGATCGAGGAAGCCGTGGGTCGCGTTCTCCGGCGGGACGATCTCAGCGGGGAAGATGTGCTGGACGCGACGGTGCCGCTCGCCCGCTTCGTGGCCCCCGGCGGCTACCGGCCGTTCTTGCCGGTTCCGCTCTGGGGCGAGGTGCGGGTTTCCACGGCGCGAAGGGAGGCCTCTGAGCTGGCGGATGAGCAGGCCGTGCCGAGCAAGGCAGCGGACGCCAAGCGGCGCAAGGCGGTGCGCCGCAAGAAGGATCGCGACCGGCGCGGCGAGCCGCTTGTGCTCACCCGCTTCGAGTTCGCTGCTCGCATCGGCCGAACTGGTCGATATGGACCGGGACGTGGACGACGACGACGCCGATGCGGCGAAACAGGCCGCCGACGAGCTGGATGAGCTGGTGATGAGCGAGCATGAGCGCCGCCCCGGTGCCGCCTTGAAGCTCGACCTCGATCTGTCTCCGGCCGATGCCGAGACGACACCGCTGCGGGCGGAACTCTCGTATCCCGAATGGGATCACCGGCGGGCCGTTTACCATCCGAATTATTGCCGCGTCCTGGCGGAGCCCGCTGCCGAGGAGGGCGGAGACTGGGCGCCCGACGAAGCCGCGCAACGCCGAATCCGCCAGGTACGGCAGCATTTCGAGGCGTTCCGTCCGCGCCGTCAGACCGTGCCCGCTCAGCAGGACGGCGACGAACTCGATTTGGCGGCACTGGTCCGCGCTCGCGCCGACCTGCGCGCGGGCAATGCGGCCAACGACCATTTATATCTGCAAACGCGCAATATCGCTCGTGACCTCGCGGTCGCCGTCTTGGTGGATGTCTCGCTCTCGACCGACAGTGCGATCGACGATCAACGGGTACTCGAGGTCGAGCAGGAAGCGCTCGCGGCTCTTGCCTCCGGTTTGCGGGCCTGCGGCGACGAGAACGCGATTTTTACGTTCACCTCGCGCCGCCGGAGCTGGGTGAGCGTGCGGACGGTGAAGGATTTCGATGAAGTTCTGGATGCCCGAATAGTCCGGCGCATCCGGGCGTTGCGGCCGGGTCACTACACGCGAATGGGCGCCGCCATACGGCATGTCGCCGCACGCCTGGAATCACGGCCACACCGTCATCGTCTTCTGCTGGTGCTCACGGACGGCAAGCCGAACGACATCGACCATTACGAAGGCCGTTACGCCGTCGAGGACACCCGCATGGCGATCCGGGAAGCCCGGCGAAGCGGACTCAAAGTGTTCGGGATCACCGTCGACGATCACGCGCAGGCCTATTTCCCCTACATCTTCGGGCGAGGCGCGTACGCGATCTTTCCGCACATCGCGCGGCTCACCTCCGCGCTGCCTGCCATATACCGTCAGATCGCGGCATGATCCGCTCGAACGAGGTCGTCATGAAGAGACCGCTGCTCCTTGCGTCCGTCGGCGTTGTCGTCCTGTCGTGGGGACAACCCGTGTTCGCGCAGGACAATATCGCACCGGACACCCGGCTGCGTCTGCCCCAACCGCCCGGTGCGCCGCTCGCGCCGGAGAATCGCACCTTCATCGACCATGCGCTCGCCGGCGCGTCCGCGTCGATCGCGGCCGGACGGCTGGCGGCGCAGAAGAACGCCAACGGACCCGTGCACGCGCTCGGAGGCGAGATCGCGGCCGACCAGCAGAAGCTCAAGGACGATCTGACACGAGTCGCGGCATCCAAGGGTTACAAACCGGAGCCGGCCGCTCCTTCACCTCCCGAGCTGCGAGATCTTCTTCATCTGACGGACGCCCAGGCCGGCGGGGATTTCAATCAGCGCTATCTCACGGCGCAGTATCAGGCCAGCCGCTGGCTGCTCGGCGCGTATCAAACGGAAATGGCCCAAACCCAGGATTTGGAGCTTCGCACCTTCGCCGCGGAACGGGAGCTGATGTTGCGCAAGCATTTGGATGCGATTCAGAAGGCCGCGGGCAGCGTCGGAATCGCTCTTTCGGCCCCGAAATCCGCCCCGCAGTACTGACTGGATCGAAACTCGCAACCACGGAGGAATGCATCATGCTGAAACCGCTGTCGCTTGCATCTGTCCTGCTCCTCGCGGGCACGAGCCTTGGTCACGCCCAGGATGCCGCTGCGGGCGAGAAGCTGTTCAACGCTCAATGCAAGGCGTGCCATCAGATCGGCCCTACCGCCAAAAACGCGGTTGGTCCCGAGCTCAACGGAGTGATCGGCCGCAAGGCCGGGACCGTCGAAGGCTACAGTTACTCGGCCGCGAACAAGAACTCCGGTATAACCTGGGACGATGCCACCTTCCTTGAATATATCAAAAGCCCGCAGACCGTCGTGAAAGGCACGAAGATGACATTCGCCGGCGTCAAGGACGAGGCGAAGGCGAAGGATCTTCTGGCTTATCTGAAGACCTACGACGCATCCGGCAAGAAGGTGGAATGAGGCGGCTGGACGGGCGTGGCCGGGGGAGCTAGGAGATCCCGCTGAGCTTAGGGGTTTCCGAATGGTCGCGAAGCAGGCTTCCGCCATGCCCAGGAATGCCGGATACTCGACCGACTGGGACCGGGACGCTGCGCTGACCACGGCCCGCATTCTGCTGGAGATCAAGGCCGTCAACTTCCGCCCGGAGGAGCCCTACACTTTCACCTCGGGCTGGAAGTCGCCGGTCTATATCGATTGCCGCCGGATCATCTATTTCCCGCGTGCGCGGGCCAAGATCTGCGAGCTGGCAGTGGAGAAGATCGACCGGCACGTCGGTTACGAAAGCATCGAAGCGGTCGCGGGCGGGGAGACCGCGGGCATACCCTTCGCCGCCTGGATCGCCGATCGGATGCTGGCGCCGATGGCGTATGTGCGCAAAAAGCCCAAGGGCTTTGGGCGCAACGCGCTCATCGAAGGGGACGTGCCCGAGGGCAAGCGCACGCTGCTGGTCGAGGATCTGACCACCGACGGCCAGTCGAAGATCCGCTTCGCGCAGGCGCTGCGTGACGCGGGCGCGATCGTGAACCATGCTTTCGTCGTGTTCTTCTACGGCGTTTTTCCCGGCAGTTTCGAGACGCTGGCGCGCATGGATATCGCGCTGCATCATCTGTGCAATTGGTGGGACGTGCTGGAAGCCTGCCGCGACCGCCCGTATTTCGCGGAAACCGCGCTCGCGCAGGTGCGGAAGTTTCTCGAGGACCCGGTGGCTTGGTCAGCCGCGCATGGCGGCGTTTCGAGCGCGGAAGAGGCGGCCGAGCGCCGGGCGACTTCTGAGGCCGAAAGCTCGACTCGCTAGGCCTTGCTCTTTCCCGCGCCGCCTTCCTCGGGGGCTCCGGACATCCGCGGCACGGCGTAGGTGCCCGGCGGATCGAGCGCGTAGCTGCGCACCCGGCCGATGCTCTCCCGGCTGGCCCGGGCGCTCGCGAGAGGATCGGTGGGACCCGCCTGGACCCCGGTCACGTCCGCGCCGCCCGCACTCGGCGGCACGTCTCGCGCGGTCTGGGTCGCAACGCCGCCGCTGCCCGCAGTCTCCTCCCGCCACTGCCGCAGGCTCCCCTCGAGATCGACCGGGTTGCTTGCCTCGAGGATGTCGAGCGCCTGCTGCCGGTGTTCAGGCCGCGGACGAACGATCAGCATGACATGGCCCCGCCGCATGGCTTCGGCGTAGTCGGTCTCGTCCTGCGGCAAGAGGAACAGGCGGACAGCGTTCCAGAAACCTTCGTCCGCAGGACCGTAGCCGGGATCGACGTGGCCCGGACTTTCGCCCCGGATATCGACCTCGCTCGCGGTCAGCCCAGCATCGAGCAGCCGGTCCCGGGCGAATTGCGCCGCCTCGTACGTGTCGTACATCGCGATCAGTTGCTGGCTTGGGCCAGGCGCGGTGGGTTCCATGATCGTCCTCCCGCTCGGTTTCGCGGAGCAGAACGTCCAGGGTCGCCCCCCGTTTCGAGGTCTGCCATGCCGGCGATTCGGTTCTCGGCACTGGGCTCGGGGCGTAGACTGCTTCGAATCAGTTGACCGAGAGTTCCATGACCTTGCCGCAGTCCCCTGTGCTCCGCCCCAATTCGGCGGCCGCTCGCGACATCGCCAGCGTGCTGCACCCCTACACCGATCTGATAATGCATCAGGAGGTCGGGCCGGTTGTCATGACCCGCGGCAACGGCGTGCGGGTGTGGGACGAGACCGGAAGGCCGTATATCGAGAGCGCCGCCGGGTTGTGGTGCGCATCGCTTGGTTTCGAGAACGAGCGGCTGGTGCAGGCGGCGGCCGACCAGATGCGGCGCCTGCCGTTCTACCATGCCTTCACCGCCAAATCCCACGAGCCGGTGATCCAGCTCGCGGAGATGCTGATCGAGCGCGCGCCCGTGCCGATGAGCAAGGTGTTCTTCGCCAATTCCGGCTCCGAGGCAAACGACACCGCGGTCAAGATGGTCTGGTACATGAACAACGCGCTCGGCCGGCCTCGGAAGAAAAAGGTCATCGGCCGCGTGAAGGGCTATCACGGGATCACGGTCGCTTCCGCCTCCCTGACCGGCCTCGCGAACAACCACCGCAGTTTCGACGTGCCGCTTCCCGGCTTTCTGCATGCGCCGGCGCCGCATTACTATCACGGAGCGTTTCCCGGTGAGAGCGAAGAGGCATTCGCCAGCCGCTGCGCCGAGGAATTGGAACAGCTGATCCTGGCCGAAGGGCCGGACACGGTCGCGGCGATGTGGGCCGAGCCGGTCATGGGTGCTGGCGGCGTGATCCTCCCGCCGCGCGGCTATTTCGAGAAGATCCAGGCCGTGTTGCGCCGGCATGACGTGCTGCTCGTGGCGGATGAAGTGATCTGCGGCTTCTGGCGTACGGGGAATTACTGGGGCAGCCAGACATTCGCGGTCGAACCGGACATCATTACCTGCGCCAAGGCGCTCTCCGCCGCTTTCCTGCCGATCAGCGCCGTGATGGTGAATCAGCGTGTGTTCGACGCCCTCGCGAAAGAGAGCCACGAAATCGGCACGTTCGGCCACGGCTACACCTATTCGGGCCATCCCGTGGCGGCGGCGGTCGCGGTCGAGGCGTTGAAGATTTATGATGAGACGGAGATCGGCGAGCATGTGCGGCAGGTCGGGCCGCAGATGCAAGCCGGGCTGCGCAGCCGCTTCGCAGAGCATCCGCTCGTCGGCGAGGTGCGCGGGATCGGGCTGCTTGGCGCGATCGAACTCGTCGCGGACAAGGAAGCGCGAACGAACTTCGACCCGGCGATGAGAATGAGCGTGCGGTTGGCCAGGCTTTGCGAGCAGAACGGCGTCATCGTGCGCCCGCTCACGGGTGACGTGCTGGCCTTCAGCCCGCCGCTGATTATCACGGCTGAGGAAGTCGATGAGATGCTGGATGGGGTGAGCCGCGGGCTCGAGGAGCTAACGAGCCAGCTGCACCAGGAGCGAATAGACCTCGCTATCTGATGCGGGCGTGTATTCAAGACCGCGCCGGTTCTGTAAGCGGGAAGTCGCTCTCCCAGCCTCCCCCGAGCGCTTTATAGAGCGCGACCAGATCGTTCGACACTTGGGTCGTGCTGTCGGCGAGTTGCTGTTGTGTCGCGAGCAGGCTGCGTTGCGAGATGAGGACCTGTAGGAAGTCGATCAATCCCGCCCGGTACCGCTCCTGCGCCAACCCGAGCGCGCGTCGGTTCTGCGCGACCGCCTGCGCGAGCTGGTCGCGGCGGGCTTGCTCCGTCTGATATGCGGTGAGCGCGTTGTCCACCTCGTGCCAGGCATTCAACACCGTCCGCTGATAGCTGATCGCTGCTTCCTGCTGCTGCGTCTTGCGCAGTTCCAAGGTCGCCTTGAGCCGGCCGCCCTCGAAGATGGGGATGGTGATCGCAGGCCCGAGCGAATATTGCCGCGCGTCCCAGTTGCCGAGGTCCTTGAAGCGCAGCGCTTGCAGGCCGAGCGAGCCGGTCAGGGTGATGCTCGGATAGAAATTGGCGACCGCTACGCCGATATCAGCCGTCGCGGAATGGAGCTGCGCCTCTGCTTGCCGAATATCGGGGCGGCGGCGGGCCAGTTCCGAGGGCAGGCCGACCGGCACGCGGGGCGGGACCGGAGGGATCGGCTGGGCCTGCTCCAATTCGCCGCGCAGCGCGTTCGGCTCCTGCCCGAGCAGCAGACTGAGCGCGTTGATCAGTTGCGCCTCCTGCTGCTCGAGTCTCGGAATCTCGGCGGCGGTGCTGCGTAGCTCGGCGCTCGCGTTGGCAACGTCGAGATCGGTCGAAACCCCGCCTTGCGCGCGCTGCTGCGTTAATTGCAGGCTCTCCTGCGCGGTCTTGAGGTTGTCACGCGCGATCTGCAACATCGTCTGCGTGCCGCGCAGCTGGATGTAGTCGCGCGCGACCTCGGCCAACGAGGTGAGCAAGGTGTTGCGTCGCGCCTCGCCTGAGGCCTCCACGCTCGCATCCGCGGCTTCGATCGAGCGGCGCACGCGACCCCAGAGGTCGAGTTCCCAGGACGCATCGAAGCCGTACTGCCAGAGGTTGAAGGGCGCGATCTTCTGGCCGCCTGTCACGGTGGTTGGAATCGCGCCTTGTGTCCCGCCCAGGCCATTCGCGGACGTCTGCGGGTTGGCGGCTGTGCCGCTTCCGGCGCCGCCGCCAAAGAGGCTGATGGCGCCCCGGTTGCTGATCTTCTCGCGCGTGTAGGAGCCGTTACCGTTGAACGAGGGGAACTGGTCGGCCGCCGCGATGCCACGTTGCGCCCGCAATTCGGCGAGCCGCACGGTGGCCGCGCGGACGTCAAGGTTGGCGGCAGCGACCCGCTCTTCGAGCGAGGTTAGCTCGCGGTCCTGGAAGAGATTCCACCATTGCGGGTCGATGGGTTCGGAAACCGCCTCGCTCCGGCCCGTCGCCTCCGTGACCGCCCGGCGGGAGGACCAGGAGGAGGGTGACATCCAGGATGGCTTCTGGAAGTCCGGGCCGACGGTGCAGCCGCCGAGCAAGAGGGCGAACACAAGGAGAGGACGGACGGAGCGCATGGCGGCAGGTAGCCGGAAAAGCATCGAAAGGAACTCATCACGGCCGCTCGACTTGGCTTTGTTCCACGTAGGCGAATGCGCGGGGCGGAGGCGGGCATGGCGGGTTGGTCGCGTTCGTCGCTCGTTCTATATCCCTCCCCGTGCGCCCTCAATTCTTCCCGGCATGACCGACTACCTGGCCCGTCTGAACCCCGAGCAGCGCGAGGCGGTCGAGACGGTGGACGGTCCGTTGCTCGTGCTGGCCGGCGCGGGAACCGGCAAGACGCGGGTGCTGACCACGCGCTTCGCCCATATCCTGCTGACCGGCCGCGCTTTCCCCGGCCAGGTGCTGGCCGTTACCTTCACCAACAAGGCGGCACGAGAGATGCGCGAGCGGGTCAGCGCCATCCTGGGCCGCCCCGCGGAAGGGCTCTGGCTCGGCACGTTCCATGCTCTCTGCGCACGCATGCTGCGGCGTCACGCCCAGGAGATCGGGCTAACCTCGTCCTTCACCATTCTGGACACCGACGATCAGCTCCGGCTGCTGAAGCAACTGATGGAGGCAGCCCGCCTCGATCCGAAGCGATGGCCACCGCAGGCCTTGATGGCCGCGATCCAGCGTTGGAAGGACCGTGGCCTATCACCCTCGCGAGTTACGCCAGCGGAGGACACCGATTTCGCCAACGGCCGCGCGCGCGAGCTGTACGCCGCCTACCAGGACCGGCTCGCGGCATTGAACAGCGTCGATTTCGGCGACCTGCTGCTGCACGTGACCGAGCTCCTGCGCACCAAACCCGACCTGCTGGCGCAGTATCACCGCACGTTCCGCTACATCCTGGTCGACGAGTACCAGGACACGAATCTCGTGCAGTATCTCTGGCTGCGGCTGCTCGCCCAGGGACATAAAAATATCTGCTGCGTCGGAGACGACGATCAGTCGATCTATTCCTGGCGCGGCGCCGAGGTCGAAAACATCCTCCGCTTCGAGAAGGATTTTGAGGGCGCGCGCATCGTGCGGCTGGAGGCGAACTACCGCTCGACGGCGCCGATTCTTGCGGCGGCCTCGGCGCTCATCGCCAACAACGAGGGACGGCTCGGCAAGACGTTGCGTCCGGGGCGCAAGGACGCCACTGGCGAGAAGGTTAGCGTGCTCGGCCTCTGGGATTCCGACGAAGAGGCCCGCATGGTGGGCGATCGCATCGAGGCGCTGCGGCGGGACGGTCATCCTCTGGCCGAAATGGCGGTGCTGGTGCGCGCCGGGTTCCAGACGCGCGCCTTCGAGGAGCGGCTGATCACGCTCGGCATCCCGTACCGAGTCGTCGGCGGCTTGCGGTTCTACGAGCGGCAGGAGATCCGCGACGCCATCGCCTATATGCGCGTCCTGAACCAGCCGGCCGACGATCTCGCTTTCGAGCGCATCGTCAATGTGCCGCGGCGGGGTGTGGGCGATGCGGCCTTGCGGGCCATGCACGAGACGGCGCGCGAGAGTCGGATTCCGCTGACCGAAGCAGCGGCGAAACTGATCGCCGATGGGGGACTGAAGGGCCGCGTGCGGGAGAGCGTCTCCGGCCTGCTGCACGGCTTCGCCCGCTGGCGCGAAATGCTGGAGCGTGAGGGCCATGTCGTGACGCTCGCGACCGTGTTGGACGAATCCGGCTACACGGGGATGTGGAAACAGGACAAGTCGCCGGAGGCGCCGGGCCGGCTCGAGAACCTCAAGGAACTCGTCCGCGCTCTGGCCGACTTCGAGACGCTCGGCGGTTTTCTCGATCACGTGTCGCTGGTGATGGAGAACGAAGAGAACGCCGAGGGCGACCGCGTCTCCCTGATGACTTTGCACGGGGCGAAGGGGCTCGAATTCGACACGGTGTTCCTGCCCGGCTGGGAGGAGGGGCTGTTCCCCAACCAGCGCGCGCTGGACGAGCAGGGCCTCAAGGGTCTCGAGGAGGAGCGGCGGCTCGCCTATGTCGGGCTCACCCGGGCGCGCGGCCGGGCCGTCGTCAGCTACGCCGCGAACCGTCGCATTTACGCCAACTGGCAGAGCAGCATCCCGAGCCGCTTCATCGAGGAGCTGCCGGATACGCATGTCGAGCGCACCGGTTCCGCCGCTCTGGCGCGCGATGCACGGGCGAACATGGCGCCCGCGTTCGCGGGCCAGTTCCCGTTGATGGCGCGGCGGCAGAAGGTGGTGGAAGTCTGGGAGCAACCCCAGCGGCCGGCGCGTGCCGAGGCAATTCCGGTCGGCAGTCGCGTGTTTCACCAAAAGTTCGGCTACGGGACCGTGACGGCCGCCGAGGACGACCGGCTGGATATCGCGTTCGATCGGGCCGGTGCGAAACGCGTGCTCGATCGTTTCGTGGAGCGGGCATGACCTCCCGCCATGCCGTTGCGCTCGAAACCGTATCCGTCGAGGTGCCGCAAGCGGCGCTGGATGCCTATGAGGCGGCGCTCCGCAGCGTCTGCGAGACCGTCGGCCTGTTTCGGGAGGAGCCGGCCGAGCTCTGGCGAATTGAAGGCGTGAAGGAGGTCGGCACGAACGAGCCGGAACTCGTGGCGGCACTCGCGCTCGCGGCCTCCGTGTCCGGGATCGCCGTTCCAGTGGCGCGCACGCAGACTCCCGCCGATGGCTGGCTCGCGCGGACCTACGCGGCGTTCCCCGAGCAGCTCATCGGCCGGCGCTTCGCCGTGCGCGGGACTCATCTGGAGGAGAGGCACGCTGCCGGGCGGATCACGCTCACCTTGGATGCGGGCCTCGCCTTCGGTTCGGGCGAGCACGGCTCGACGCGGGGCTGTCTCCGTGCGCTGGAGCGCGTGGCGCACCGGCGGCCGCGTCGCATTCTCGATCTCGGCACCGGCTCAGGCATCCTGGCGATGGCAGCGGCGCGGCTCTTTTGCCGCGGCGTGCTGGCGACCGACATCGACCCGTGGTCGGTGCGCGTCGCGGCCGAGAACGCGTCGCTCAACGGGGTGGCCCGGCTGGTGCGGGTCCGGCTTGCGGATGGCTGGCGCGATCCCGTCGTGCGGCGGGCGGGGCCGTACGATCTGGTGTTCGCCAACATCCTGGCGCGGCCGCTCTGCCTCATGGCCAAGCATCTCGCGGCGCATCTCGCGCCCGGCGGCATCGCGATCCTGGCGGGGATTCTGGAGCGGCAGGCGCGCATGGTGCTGGCCGCCCACCGTCCGCACGGCTTGCGGTTGGTTGGCAGCGTCCGGGAGGGGGCATGGACGACGCTCGTGTTGCGCGCATGATGGACAGTGCGGAAAAGCTCGCCGCTTTCCGCGCCGAGCTTGCAGCGCAAGGCCTGCAAGGGTTCATCGTGCCCCGGGCCGACGAGCATCTCGGCGAGTACGTCCCCGCCTCGGCCGAGCGTCTGGCGTGGTTGACCGGCTTCACGGGAAGTGCCGGGCTCGCCGCCGTATTGCCCGAAGTCGCTGCTCTGTTCACGGACGGGCGCTATTTGCTGCAACTCGCGGCCGAGACCGATCCGGCTTTGTGGGAGCGCCGTCACATCACCGACGAACCGCCGCCCGCGTGGCTGGCAGCGCACGCTCCACCCGGCGTTCGCATCGGTTACGACCCGCTGCTCATCAGCGAGGACGGCCTTACCCGCTACGTCGAAGCCGGGCTGACGATGATCCCGGCCGAGCGCAATCCGGTGGACGCGATCTGGGTCGGGCGACCTCTGCCGCCTGTGTCTCCCGCCATGCCGCATCCGCTCGAATTCGCGGGAAAGAGCGCGGCGGAGAAGCGCGCCGAGATCGCGGAGGTCTTGCGCCGCGCGAAGCAGGACGCGGCGGTGCTGACCGACCCGGCCTCGATCGCGTGGCTTCTGAACATCCGAGGCGCGGACGTCCCATTCACCCCTTTCGCGCTCGGCTTCGCCTTGGTTCACGCGGACGGGCGAGCCGAGCTGTTCATGGAGCCGGTCAAGGTGCCGGAAGAGACGCGGCGCTCGCTGGGCAACGAGGTCTCCTTGCGGAGCCGTGAGGAATTGGCCCCGGCGCTGCGGCTCGCTCGGAGGCCGGACGGTGCGCGTGGACCCGGCGGGCTCGCCGGTGTGGTTCGCGCAGGTGTTGCGGGAGGCGGGGGCGAAGGTGGCGCCCGGCCCCGACCCGTGCCTGTTGCCCAAGGCCTGCAAGAACCCGGTCGAGCAGCAGGGTGCGCGCAACGCCCATGCGCGCGATGCGGTGGCGGTGTGCCGCTTTCTTTTCTTTCTGTCCGAAGCCGGTCCGCGCGGAAGCGAGACCGAGATGTCGGCCGCAGCCCGGCTGCTCGCGTTGCGACGAGAGGTGGAGGGTTTTCGGGGCGAGAGTTTCCCGGCGATCTCGGGCGCGGCGGAACACGGGGCTATCATTCATTACCGTGTCACCGGGGAAAGTGATCGCCCTATCCGGGCGGACGAACTGTATCTGATCGATTCCGGCGCGCAGTATCCAGACGGCACCACCGACGTTACTCGCACGGTCTGGACCGGACCCTCCGAACCGCCTGAGGAACTGCGGTCCCGTTTCACCCGCGTTCTGAAGGGCCATGTCGCGATCGCGACTCTGGTTTTCCCGCAGGGGGTTGCCGGGCCGCATCTCGATTCCTTCGCCCGGCGGGCGCTGTGGGAAGCGGGGCTCGATTACGACCACGGCACCGGCCACGGCGTCGGGAGCTATCTGTCGGTGCATGAGGGACCGGTCAGCCTGTCGCGCGCGGCCAAGCCGGTGCCCATCGCCGCCGGCATGATCCTCTCCGACGAGCCCGGCTTCTACTTGCCGGGCGGTTACGGCATCCGGCTCGAGAATTTGCTGATGGTGCAGCCGGCCGAGTTGCGGGATGCGACCAAACCGTTCCTGCGTTTCGAGACGCTGACGCTGGCCCCGTTCGACCGCCGCCTGATCGCGCCCGCACTGCTCGATCCGGCGGAGATCGGGTGGGTTGATGCCTATCATGCACGCGTGCTGACGGAGGTGGGGCCGAAACTCGATCCCGCTGCCCGCGAATGGCTCGCTCGGGCCTGTGCCCCGCTATGAGACCGGGCCGTTATCGCGGCGCGAGCCGCCCTGCTGTGTGCGGCGCTCGCCTGTTCTGCGCCTCTCGCGAAGGCGGCCGATCTCGCCTTCCTGGGTCCGCGCGGCACCTATTCCGAGCAGGCGACCGATCTCTACCGCTCCCATGTTCCGGGGTTCGAGCAGACGGTTCCGCTCGAAACGATCACCGGCGTCACGAACGCGGTGCGCGAGGGCCGGGCGCCACGGGGCATCATTCCGGCGGTGGCGACCACGTCCGGATTCCCGGCCGAGACCACGCGCGTGCTGCTCGGCTCGCTCGATCCTGGGATTCGCATCATCGGCGAGGTGCATATCCCGATTGAAAACGATCTCCTCGTGAAGCCGGGGACGAAGCTCGCTGACATCACGACGGTCATCTCGCACCCGAATGCGCTCGGCGAGGCGCGCGCTTGGCTCAGCGAGCATCTGCCCCATGCAAGCTTACAGGAGGCGCGCTCGACGGCTGCCGCCGCGGCGGATGTCGCGAAAGGTGACGGAAGCACGGCGGCGGTGGCCGGACCGGCCGCCGCGAAGCTGTACGGGCTGGAGGTGCTGGCGAGCGCGATCCAAGACAACAAGCAGAATGCAACGAGCTTCTGGGCGATCGTGAAGGCGGGCTCCGGTGAGGTGGAGAGTCATCCCGATCGGATCGCCGTCAATCTCGATGTTCCTGCGGACAGCGCGGCTTTCTCGATCCTGGTGGATGATCTTTTGAAGCTCGGCTTCAGCGTGATCGACGTGAACTCGGTCCCGCTCCCGGGAGAGCTGTTCAGCTACCGTTACATGATCGTGCTCGGGGCGGCGAAACCGGTTCCGGTCGCGCGCGTCGCCGATACGCTTGCCGGCGTTCCGCAGGCGGGTGGCGCGGCCCTGCTGATCGGTGCCTGGCAGCACGGAAACTGAGCGGAGCCTGCAAGAAGATTGCAGGATGCGCGTGCGATCTGGGATAGTGCCGCGCTTCGACCAGACCATCGCTGATCGCGCAAGCTTGCACCACAACGAGACGGTCCGCCGCCGACCGTCGGGGAAAGCGGAATGGACCCTATCCTGGGTGAGATCCGGCTGTTCGCGGGCACCTTCGCGCCCCAGGGCTGGGCTGCGTGTGACGGTCAGCTCCTGCCGATCGCCGAGTATACCGCGCTGTTCTCGTTGATCGGAACCACGTATGGCGGGGACGGGGAGACCACCTTCGCTCTGCCGGATTTACGGGGGCGGGTGCCCGTCCATATCGGGGGATCTCTGACGCTCGGGCAGTCGGGCGGCAGCGAGACCGTGACGCTGACGACCGCCAACCTGCCGTCCCACACGCACGTAGCGCACGCTGCGGCGGCGGGCACCACGATCAACCCGGCCGGGCAATACTGGGCGGCCGATCCGGGCGAGAACGTCGCGCCTTACGCATCCGCACCGGACGGGCACGCGATGGCGAGCGCGGCGATCGGGCAGCAAGGCGGCGGGCAGCCGCACAATAACGTGCAGCCCTTCGTCGCGCTGACCTTCATCATATCGCTGTTCGGAATCTATCCGTCACGCCCCTGACATCATGAGCGCTCCGCGAGGCCTTCGATGAGTGAACAGTTTATCGGCGAGATACGGGTGTTCGGCTTCAATTTCGCTCCGGTCGGATGGGCGATCTGCGCCGGGCAGTTGTTGCCGATCGCGCAGAATACGGCGTTGTTCTCGATCCTCGGCACCAATTTCGGCGGCGACGGAGTGAGGACTTTCGGGCTCCCGAATCTGCAAGGCAATGTTCCGATGCATGTCGGCCAGGGGAACGGGCTGACGCCGCGCACGGTGGGCGAAACCGGCGGCGCCGCGACCGTGACGCTGAATACCGCGCAGATGCCCGCCCACAATCACGCCGCGACCTGCAACAACGGCAACGGCACGAGCTACAGCCCTGCCAACAATGTGTGGGCGGCGGATGCGGGGGGAGCCAGCGAGTATGCGCCGGCGGCCAACACCCCGATGGCGGCCGGGGCGTTATCTCCGGCGGGTGGCGGAGGCGCGCATGACAATATGCAGCCCTATGTGGCGCTGAATTTCTGCATCGCCCTGCAAGGCATATTTCCATCGCGAAGCTGAAGGAGGCTGGCGAATGAGTGACCAGTTCATTGGCGAGCTGAGATTGATGCCGTTCGGCTTCGCTCCAACCGGCTGGGCGGCCTGCAACGGCCAGCTCCTGCCGATCGTGCAGTATCAGGCGCTGTTCTCGCTGCTTGGAACGCAGTATGGCGGCGACGGCCGCACCACCTTCGCGCTGCCGAATCTCAAGGGCGCCGTGCCCCTCGGCGCGGGGCCGGCCTTTCCGCAAGGCCAAGCAGGCGGCGAGGCGAGCGTCACGCTTTCCGCCAACGCCATGCCGGCACATTCCCATCTGCCGATGGCCTCCAGCGCCAGGGGAACGCAGCCGACGCCGGTAGGCGGCGTGTGGGCCGAGGATTCCGGCGGCAACGCCATGTTCGGGGCCACGCCGAGCGTAACGATGAACCCGGCCGCCATCGGGCCGGCAGGCGGCTCCGCGCCGCACAATAATATGCAGCCTTATCTGACGCTGAACTGGGTCATCGCCCTGCAGGGGATCTTCCCGACCCGGAACTGAGAAGCCCGAGTGCGCCAAGGCCGCACAGAGCCGTCAACACGAGCAGGATCGCCGGAGGCTCCGGCACGACGGCCGGAGGGGCCGCGCCTGCATTGATGGTCAGCGTGGCGAAGTCGAGCCCGAAGAGAATGAAGTTCGACGGTCCGAGGAGACCCACTCCCGGACCCTGAAACCCGAGCGCGAACGTGGATGAGCCGGTGGCGAGCGCCGAGAAGACCGAACTGGGGAGGTTCAGCGTGTAGTAGGTCTCGATGCTCCGGCGCGCCGGATTGCCTTCCAGCGCCGAGGTGAGCGTGCCCGCGAGATCGATTCCGTTCACGCTGAAGAACTGCACTTCCGTCGCAGGGTCGGGGGAGGCGGCATCGTAGAGACCGATCGCGAGCGTCGCAGCGCTTATCGGGTTCGCGATCGGGCCGCCGTACACGCTGAACGTGAAGCTCGTCGACGGATTGGGGCCCGTGCTCTTGTTGCCGATCAGCGTGTCGAACGGCGCCGGATCATGGCTGGGGTTCGCAGGGAACGTGGCGGTTCCCACGGTTTGACCGTTCGTGTAGTCGGCCGTGCCGAGCGTTTGCACGACGGCGGCCGCATGACCTGGCGTGGCGCTCACGGTCATCATCGCGAGAAAGCCGGCGGCTGCAATCAGCTGAGTTCTCACGAGCTGCTTCCCTTTTTTTGACCGAAAGATCCTGTCCGCGAATTCCTGGAGCGAAGATGGGCCGGAGCGGAGCGCCCGCCCGAGGCGCGGTTATCGCGAGCGAGGCGCTGCCGTGCTGTGACCCCGGTCACAATCGCGACTATACGCGATCCGGGCTATCGCCGCAGCTCCATTTGGATCGGTCCCTCGCGGCGCCCATGCGTGAACTGGTCCACTTCCGGGTTGCCGCTGTTCATGAGGGCGCGAGGCAGGGCCGGACCAGATAATGCGACCTCGATGGATCATGGCCGCCTGGTCGCCGATGCGCCGCGCGCTGGCGATGTCATGCGTGATCGCGATGGCCGTGCCGCCGAGGTGCTTCACGCAATCCACGATCAGATCGTCGATGACCGCACCCATGATCGGGTCGAGACCCGTGGTCGGCTCGTCGAAGAACATGATCTCCGGCCGGGCGGCGATGGCGCGGGCCAGGGCAACCCGTTTCTGCATTCCCCCGGAGAGTTCCGCCGGGAAGAGATCGCCGACGCTCGGGGCGAGCCCGACCTCGGCGAGAAATTCCGCCGCACGCTCACGACCTTGGCGCCGCGTGATCTGCCGTTTCGCGAGCGGGCCGAATGCGACGTTCTCCCAAACCGGGAGACTGTCGAACAGGGCGCCGTTCTGGAACAGCATCCCTATGCGCTCGCGCACCGCTTCCCGCTCGCGGCGTGGCAGGCGCAGAATATCGCGCCCATCGATCTCGATCGCGCCCTCGTCGGGTTGCAGCAGGCCGAGCACGCATTTCAGCAGGACCGACTTGCCCGTCCCGGAACCCCCGATCACCACGGTCGAGGTGCCTGGCATGACGTCGAGGTCGATGCCGTCCAGCACCAGCTTTTCGCCGAACCACTTCACCAGGCCGCGGATGCGGATCTTCGGTACCCGGTCGCTCATCGGGCGAAAAACATCTCCGTCAGCACGTAGTCGAACCCGAGGATCAGGATGGAGGCCGCCACGACGGCCGCGGTTGTCGCTGCACCCACCCCTTGGGCGCCGCCCCGGCTGTTATAGCCCTGATAGCAGCCGAGCAGCGTGATGAGAAAGCCGAACACGGCGGCCTTCACGAGCCCGGAGGCGACATCCTGGGCTTGCATGAAATCGAGCGTGTTCTTGAGGTAGTTGCTCGAATTGAAGCCGAGCTTGAGCGTGCCGATGATGTAGCCGCCCATCACGCCCAGGATGTCCGCGATCACGACAAGGAGAGGGAGGGAGATGATCCCGGCCAGCAATCTTGGCGCGACGAGGTATTTCATCGGATTGGTCGAAAGCGTGGACAGTGCGTCGATCTGGTCGGTGACGCGCATCGTGCCGATCTCGGCTGCCATCGCGGCGCCGATCCGGCCGGCTACCATCAGCCCAGCCAGCACCGGCCCCAGTTCACGGGTGACGGACAGCACCACGACGTTCGCAACGGCACCCTCGGCTGAGAAGCGGGCAAATCCGGTGTAGGATTGCAGCGCCAGCACCATGCCGGTGAAGATCGCGGTCAGAGCCACGACGGGAAGGCTGAAATATCCGATCTCGACCAAGGCGCGGCCGAACATGCGCCAGTAGAACGGCGGACGTACGATATGCGACAAACCGGAAAGCGCGAAAAGCGCGAGCGAGCCGGCGACCCGGCAGGCGCCGGTCACGCCACGCCCCACCGCGGCAACGCTGTCCAAAATCCGGTTCACGCGGAGCGGTAAACTCGGGCGAATCGCCGTCCCGACGAGGTCGAGTACCTCGTAGGCATTGGTGCGGGCCGCGCAGGCCACACCCTCGGGCGACCGCGCCGGGCCGATCCGCTCCAGGCAGGAGGCAAGCCCGATTTCCGGGCGCCCGGTCACGTCATAAGTGGAGAGGTCCATGGAGATACGGCCTACCAGCGGGACGGGCTTGCCGTCAAAAAGGCGACCCCCAGACCCCTACCGCCCTCGGTCGGCGGCTACCACTCCTGCCCGGCGTGGTGCAGGTCGAGGTCGGCGAAACGGGTAAATTCCGCTTCGAAGAATAGCGGGATCATGCCCGTCGGGCCGTGCCGCTGCTTGGCGATGATCAGCTCCGCCTTGTTGTGCACGGTCTCCATGTCGCGCTGCCACTTCTCCAGGCTGCTCTGGAATTTCTCCTCGCTGTCGAAGGCCATCTGCTTCGGCGCGCGCTGGGCCAAGTAATATTCGTCGCGATAGACGAACATCACCGCATCGGCGTCCTGCTCGATGGTGCCGGACTCGCGCAAATCCGCCAGTTGCGGACGCTTGTCGTCGCGGTTCTCCACTTGTCTGGAAAGCTGCGACAGCGCGAGCACCGGAACGGCCAGCTCCTTGGCGATCGCCTTCAGCCCCTGCGTGATCTGGCTTATCTCCAGCACCCGGCTTTCCGGCTTCGTGCCGGCGGAGGGCCGCATGAGTTGCAGATAATCCACGACAACAAGGCTCAATCCTTTGGTGCGCTTCAGTCGCCGGCAGCGCGTCCGCATGGCCGAGAGCGTAACCGCGGGCGTGTCGTCGATCTGGATGGGCAGCCCGGCGATCTCCCTACTCACCTGCACGAAACGGTCGAAATCGCGCTGACCGATGTCGCCGCGCCGGATGCGGTCGCCGGAGATGCGCGCCTCCTCCGAAAGAAGCCGCGTCGCGAGCTGCTCGGCGCTCATTTCCAGCGAGAACACCGCCACGCTGCCCTTCGGCAACGCGTCCCGATCGGTGCGCCGGGCCTCCTCCATCAGCGCGCGCGCAGCCCCGAACGCGATCTTCGTCGCGAGCGCCGTCTTGCCCATGCCAGGCCGGCCCGCGAGAATCAGCAGGTCCGAAGGATGTAAGCCGCCCATCTTCGCGTCGAGATCACGCAAGCCGGTCGAGAGGCCGGAGACGTGACCCGACCGGCGGAAGGCCCGCTCCGCACCTTGTATCGCGTCGGTCAAGGCGCGCTCGAAGCTCACGAACCCGCCCGACGTGGCGCCGTCGGTGGCGAGATCGAAGAGCTGCTGCTCCGCGGCCTCGATCTGTTTCGTTCCGTCGAGGTCGGGGTCGGCGCTGAACGCGTGGTTCACCACGGTCTCGCCGATGTCGATCAGCTGCCGTCGCAGCCACGAATCGTAGATCGCGCGGCCATACTCGCCGGCGTTGATAATCCCTACCATCGCGGCGAGCAGTTGCGCGAGATATGCGGTCCCGCCGACCTCCTCCAGCACGCCGGAATGTTCGAACTCGGCTTTCAGCGTCACCGCATCGGCGAGTTGCCCGGCTTCGATTCGCCGGCCGATGGCTTGGAAGATGCGGCCATGCAACGGGTCCGCGAAGTGCTCTGGGACGAGGAATTCGCTGACGCGCTCATATGCCTTGTTGTTGGCGAGCAGCGCTCCGAGCAGGGCTTGCTCGGCCTGCACGTTGGAGGGTGGCAGGCGCTGCGACAGGCCGAGCAGCGGCGAATCGATGGTGTTCATCCGAATCCGCAGCCTAGTCGCGGATCACCGGCGCGGGGAGCCCGCCCGCCTGTGGATAGGTGTGGAACATGGGGGTTGCCGAGGCGGATAGCCGAGGCGTCGCGACCCGGCGCTCCCAGGTCGCGAAGAGACGCTCGATGCGATCAGGCGGGCTTCAGCCCCGCCGGCGCCGGAGGATGCGCTCCAGTTCGGCCTTGCTGCAACGGGACACGCCACGGATTCCACGCCGCTGCGTTTCGCGGTACAGCTCCGCGCGAGTCGGACCCTCGGACCTGCCGCGCGTGGCGGTACGCTTGGTCTTGCGCGTGGTCGTCCGCGTGGATTTGCGCGCCGTCGCGCGGCTCGCGGCGAGCGATTTCCGCCCTTCCTTCTGCTGCTGGGCGGTGCGGCCCTGGCGCTCTTTCGTTTCGGTGCGAGCGCGGCTGCGCCGATTCTGCGCCGGGCTTTTACGCTTGGACGCGCCTGCCTCGCTCAGACCGATCGCGATCGCCTGGCGCGGATTGCGCACTTTCCGACCACGGGTCTCCAGTTCTCCATGTTTGAACTCGTGCATCACGCGGCCGACGATCTCCTTCTGCCGCCCGGTTTGCTTCGCCATGGCTCTACTCCCTTTCGCGCGCTGTTTGCCTGTGGCGCGATAAGGGGCAAATGCATCATGAGGGATTTGGTTTCACCGTAGCGTGAACTTCGTTCCGTGGATTGGGCGGCCGGCACTGCCGGCAGGCAAGGTGCACCTGCGGCGCTTAGCTTCCTTCTTCACGGTCATTGTAGGAATGTGTTTTCGGTCGCGGCACGAGCGCGACTCCGACCTGTTCGGCGGCTTGATCGACGAGCTTGATCAACAACGCTTGGTTCAGGACATCGAATCGCTCGGCGGAGGCAACCAACGCGATGGCCGCGGTCGCGGCGCGGAAGTGGTCGGACGCATTCTTCGCCCGCAAAGGCGCCATGCCGTCGCAGATTCGAGCGGGCGTGTACTCGGCCGTACGGCACTATCTTCAGGCGGTGAAGGACGCGGACTGAGGGGCCTTGGGATTTGGTCAAGTTGGTCGCGACCGTTCCACCGGACCAGGCGTTCCGCCCTCTTGCCGAGAGCCACTGTCCGTTGGTGGCTAAATGATCGTGCCCGCCCCGCCGGGGGCGGCAATGTTCACACCGATACGTGCTGGGGCGGCACCAGGGACTGCCTTCCAGGCCCTTCGGCTTTCCGGCATTCTCGTGCGATGTTTGTCGCTCTTTTCCTGGCAGCCCTGTTTGCCGGCGCGCAGAACGCGCTGGCGGGCGGCGGCTCTTTCGTGACGTTCCCCGCACTGTTGCTCGCGGGCATGGATGCGCGCGCCGCCAACATCACATCCACCGTGGCGCTGTTTCCAGGCCAGATCACGACGGGGTGGGCGGGCTGGCGCTACGTCTCGGGCACGACGCGGCTTTCGTTTCGCGCCTTCTTCGTCATCAGCCTCATCGGCGGTGCGATCGGCGGTGCGCTGTTGCTGGCCACCCCATCCAACGCGTTCGCCCGCATGGTCCCGTGGCTGGTCTTGTTCGCGACTGCCGTATTTGCCTGGGGGAGCTTCGTCCGCCGCCCCTCGCCGGCGCAGGGGCATCTAGGACCGGTCGCCGCGGGAATCTCGCAGTTCCTGATCTCGATCTACGGGGGCTATTTCGGGGGCGGGATCGGCTTCCTCATGCTGGCCGCGCTCACGATGGCCGGCCTCCCGGTACGGACGGCTGGAGCCACGAAGAACGTGCTGGCGGGCGTGATGAACGCCGCGGCGGTGGCGATCTTCGTATTTTCGCCGGACGTCTACTGGGTGCAGGCGGCGGACGTCGCCGTCGGCGCCATCATCGGCGGCCTGTTCGGCGCTTGGGCGCTGCACCGGATCAACGAACGCCTCCTCAGGATCGCCGTCGTCGGCATCGGGATCGCACTCACGATCGGCCTCTTTTTGCGCGCGCCGTAGCGCTCTTCGGCTTCAGCGAAGCAGCCCGCGTTTCGCGAGATTCCGCATCAGCGCGCCGGCGCCGAAACGCCAGGGCTCGCATTGATCCGTCGGCCTCATGCGATTGACGAGGCGGCCGAGCTTCGGCGCGGCGATCGTCACGATGTCGCCGGCCTTGTGGGTGAAGCCCTGGCCGGGCGCATCGCGATCCTCGACGGGGGCGAACATCGTGCCGAGGAAGAGCACGGCGCCGTCGGGATAATGGTGATGCGCGTTGATCATCTGCGCGACAAGGTCCTCCGGGTCGCGGCTGATGCGCGCGATAGAGGACGATCCTTCCAGCCGGAATCCGTCCTCGCCCTCGACGGTGAGCGTGACCGTCGTACCGCGGATGTCGTTCATTCCGAACCCGGCGTCGAAGAAACGAAGCAACGGGCCGATGGCGCACGAAGCGTTGTTGTCCTTCGCCTTGCCGAGCAGCAGGGCGGAGCGGCCCTCGATGTCGCGCAAATTGACGTCGTTGCCAAGCGTCGCGCCGACCACGCGGCCGGTGGACGCGACTGCCAGCACGACCTCCGGCTCGGGATTATTCCAGGACGATTTGGGATGAATGCCGGCATCCGTCCCGGTTCCCACGGCCGAGAGCGGTTGTGCCTTGGTGAAGATTTCCGCGTCGGGGCCGATGCCGACCTCCAGATACTGGCTCCATGCGTCTTGTTCGATCAGGACCTGTTTCAGCGACTCGGCCTGCTCCGAGCCCGGCTTCAGCTTCGCGAGATCGTCGCCGACGAGCTTGTTGACCACTTCGCGGATGGCGACGGCCGCGTCGGGATTGCCGCGTGCGCGCTCCTCGATCACGCGCTCGATCATGGAAACCGCGAAGGTGACGCCGGCCGCCTTGATCGCCTGCAGGTCGATGGGGGCCAATAACCAGGGCTTGGAGCGGTCGCGGCTCTCCGGGGGCGTGTTGGCCAGGATCGCGTCGAGCGCGCCGACGGGTTCGCCGGCCGCTTCCCGCATCGCTGCGGCGGGGTCGGCCGCCTCGCACAAGTCGCGCATGGTCGGGAACGCGGCCGAGATGTCCAGCAACTCGGCGCCGCGGAGGGCGACCACGGAAGGCCCGTCGAGCTCCGGGCGCCAGACCCGGCCGGCGAACGACCCATGCGGATCATCCAGAAACAACGGCGCTCGAATCGAGTCGGCGAGCTTGGGCATGGCGGGGCTCCCTCCAAGCAATCACGCCCTCCATTCTTGCCACGCCGGACGGGCGTTGCGAAGCCGCGTCCCGGTCACAACATGAAAGGCCGCTCCGGGGTAGCGAAAGGGGAGGCGAACAGATGCGAAGCTTGTTCGGTGGCGCGGCCGAGCCGGAGGGGGATTTCGAGGTCAAGCGCACGGACGAGGAATGGCGGCGGATGCTTGGGCCGGAGCGATACCGGGTGCTGCGCCAGCACGGCACCGAGCGCGCGGGAACGAGCCCGTTGAATCTCGAGAAGCGGCCCGGCACCTTCGTCTGCGCCGCCTGCGGCAACCCCCTGTTCGACTCCGACACGAAGTTCGAGAGCGGTACGGGATGGCCCAGCTTCTACGCGCCGAAGGAAGGCGCGATCGAGACGCAGGAGGATCGCAGCCTTTTCGCGCGACGCACTGAGGTGCATTGCCGGCGTTGCGGCGGTCATCTAGGGCATGTGTTCCCGGACGGACCACGTCCGACCGGCTTGCGCTACTGCATGAACGGGGTCTCGATGAACTTCGAGGCGAAGGAATCCCAGGCTGGATAAGGCCTGCCCTGCTCAGTCTATCGCCGCGTGAACCAGATTGCTGATCCGGTCCATTCGAGCGGAGTGCCAGGGATCGGGTGCCACGAAATTGGTGAGATACGCGAAGGAGACTCCGCTGGCGGGGTCCGCCCAGCAATAGGAAGAGCCGACCCCGCCGTGACCGAATGTGGCGGGATGTCCGATACTCCCGAGCCCTCGAACACGCTCACCGGTTCCGCGCGAATGCGGACCGAGGCCGCGATGCATGCGGATGCCGGTCATGTACTCGTCCGGCTGATCGCCCGTGAAGTCGCGCGTCACGTATTCGATCATGCGTGGTGAGAACAGGCGAACCCCGTTCAGCCGGCCGTTGTTGATCATCATCTGATAGAAGGCCGCCATGCCGCGTGCCGTGCCGTAGCCGCCTCCATGCGGAAGGCCGGCTTCGCGAAACGCCGGGCTGTTCTCGTGAATGCGTTCCCCTTCCGGCGGCGCATAGGCATCGGCGCACCGGTCGTGCTGATGACGGGGCACGCCCACGAAGAGGTCGTCCTCCAGGCCGAGCGGCGCGATCACGCGCTCGCGAATCACATGGCGGAAATCATGGCCGGTGACGGCCTCGATCACCATGCCGAGCACCAGATGCGCGCTGCGCGGATGATAATGCAGCCTCGTGCCGGGCGCCCATTCCAGCCGAAACGCGGACACCTCTTCCCGCATACGGGCGTGATCGGCCCACGCTTCGCGCGTGCAATTGCTGCCAGGGAATCCGGCTTGGTGGGTCGCGACCTGGTAAATCGTGATCGCGTCCTTGCCGCCTTGTGCAAATTCCGGGATGTGATCGGCGATGCGGTCGTTGAACGATAGCGAGCCCTCCTCAACGAAGCTCCAGAGCGCCGCCATCGTTAGCACCTTGGTGTTGGAGAACATGAGCCACAGCGTGTCGTCCGTGGCGCGGACCCTCTCCGGCTCGATCCTCGCGTCCCCATAGGTGCGGACCAGCGCGAGCTTGCCGTGTCGGGCGATGGCGATCTGGCA
The DNA here is from genome assembly GCA_963808965.1 of uncultured Alphaproteobacteria bacterium. Classification (GTDB taxonomy): domain Bacteria; phylum Pseudomonadota; class Alphaproteobacteria; order Acetobacterales; family Acetobacteraceae; genus CAWEHU01. The sequence continues at coordinate 159,405 of CAWEHU010000020.1, read as the reverse complement.
ACCGGGATAGCGGCCCTGTTCGATATGCTGATGGATCAGGCGGTCCAGGTGGTGCAGCGGGGCAGGGGCGAGATTGAGGGCCACCGGGTCGCTGGAGGGCAGCGGGAACTCGCTCGACATGAACGCACCTCGCAACGGTTTGGCACCCGGCATGCTAGGCGGTGCGGCCGCGATCCGCCATTGCCGCCTTGTGCGGGGGCCGCGGATCGGGTGTCATCGAGCGAGGAAACGCCAGAAGCGAACAGGACTCGCAAGGAGCCGCGATGACCGCGACCGCCTTCATCGGCTTGGGCAATATGGGCGCGCCGATGGCGGCCAACCTGCTCAAATCCGGGCACGAAGTGGTGGGCTACGACGTGAACGCCGCGGCCATGAAGGCACTGTCCGAGGCTGGCGGGCGGCAGGCCGGGAGCGCCGATAGCGCCGCGCAGGCCGCCGAGGTGGTCGTGACCATGCTGCCGGCCGGGGAGCACGTGCGAAAGGTCTATCTGGGACCGGGCGGTTTGATCGCGGCGCTGAAGGCGCGCTCGGGCGTGCAGCCGTTGCTGATCGACTGCTCGACCATCGACGTCGAGAGCGCGCGGATCGTCGCGGCGGCGGCGCGGGAGGCCGGTTTCGAGATGCTGGATGCGCCGGTCTCCGGCGGTGTTGTCGGCGCGACCGCGGGGACCCTGACTTTCATGGTGGGCGGCAGCGACGCGGCCTTTGCCCGCGGCGAGCCGATCCTTCGCGCGATGGGCAAGAACATCGTGCATTCCGGCGGCTCGGGCGCCGGGCAGGCCGCAAAAATTTGCAATAACATGATACTCGGGATCAGCATGATCGCGGTTTCCGAAGCGTTCGTCCTCGCGGACAAGCTCGGGCTCGAGCGGCAGAAGCTCTTCGAGGTGAGCTCAACCGCTTCCGGGCAGTGCTGGTCGCTGACCAATTACTGCCCAGCACCCGGTCCGGTACCGTCCGCACCGTCCAACCGGGATTACGAGCCCGGCTTTACCGCGGCGCTAATGCTGAAGGATCTCAAGTTATCACAGGATGCGGCGGAGGCGACCGGCGCGGCGACCCCGCTCGGTGCGCACGCGGCGGCGCTGTATCAGCAACTCGCGGAGGCGGGAGAGGCGGGACGGGACTTCTCGGTCGTCTTCCGATGGCTGAGCGGCCTCGGGCGCCAGTCGGTGATCGGGAGCGGCTCAATCCCGTGATCCTGCTCCAGGTGGTCGTGAGCGGGCTGCTGATGGGAGCGGTTTACGCGCTCTTCTCTTCCGGGCTCACGCTGATCTGGGGGATGATGAATGTCGTGAACTTCGCGCATGGCGACTTCGTCATGCTGGCGATGTATGTCGCGTTCTTCGCCTGGACGCTGTTCAAGCTCACGCCTCCGGTATTCGTCCCGATCGCGGCGATGCTGCTTTTCGTGCTGGGCGTCGTCGTCTATCTCGGGCTGGTGCGGCACATCGCGCGCGGACCGATGCTGGCGCAGATCCTCGGCACGTTCGGGCTGGCGCTGGTGCTGCGCTACGCCGCGTTCTGGGCGTTCACGTCAAATTTCGTCTCCCTGCCGGAGGGGCTGGTCGGTGGCACGTTCGACATCGGCGGGCTGCGTATCGAGTCCTCACGCCTGCTCGCCGGCGTGGTGGCGCTTCTGCTTACGATCGGCATGCATCTCGTGCTGACCCGCACGGCACTCGGCAGCCGCGTGCTGGCCGTTGCCGAGGACCGCTCGGCCGCGATGCTGATGGGCATCCGGCCGGACCGGATGCAGGCCCTCGCGTGGGGCGTGGGAGCCGCGAGCACCGGCATCGCGGGCGCACTGATCGCGTTGTTCTTTTATGTGTCTCCGACGGTCGGCGAGTCGCTCACGCTGATTGCCTTTGTCGTGGTGTGCCTCGGTGGCTTCGGCAGCGTGCCGGGCGCGCTGGTGGCGGGGCTCGCCATTGGCGTGATCGAGGCGCTGTCCGCGTATCTGATCGGCGCGGTTTATCAGGACGTGGTCGTGTACGCGCTCTTTCTCGCCGTGTTGTGGGTGCGGCCGCAGGGCATCATGGGCCAGGCATGAGGCCGTCGCGCTTCCTGGGGCTTGCGGTACTAGCGGCAATCGCATTGTGGCCGCTGCTCGTGCAGGACGTGTTCCTGCAACGGATCGGCGCGCTGGTCCTGCTCGCCGCGATCTCCGCTTCCGCCTGGAATCTCATTGGAGGCTATGCGGGACAGGTCTCGGTCGGCCATGCGATGTTCTTCGGCGCGGGCGCATATGCCGCGCTGCTCGTCTATACCGAGCTTGGCTGGCCGCCGATCGCGGGCGCGCCGCTCGGCGTCGCGGTCAGCGCGGCGCTGGCGATCGTGGTTGGCACGCCGACGTTCCGGCTCCGGGGACATTACTTTTCGATGGCGACGATCGCCGCGGCGGAGCTGATTCGTATTCTCGTCTCGAACTGGCCGTTTCTTGGCGCGGCGGTCGGCTTGATGGGACCGCCGGTGCCGCGCAGCGCGCTCGACCTCTCGTTCACGAGCCCCGTACCCTATCACTATCTGTTCCTCGCCGTTCTCGCGTTGCTGCTCCTCATCACGTGGTGGATGCAGCGGAGCCGCATGGGCTTCTATCTCGCCGCGATCCGGGGCGGCGACCGTGCGGCGCGCAGTCTCGGTGTGCCGATCCTGCGCTACAAGCTTTACGCGCTCCTGCTGTCTGCTGCGTTCACCTCGCTCGCGGGTACGCTTTACGCGGTGATGATCGGCTTCGTCGATCCTGATAGCGGGTTCGGCATTCTGCTCTCGGTGAAAATGCTGATCGTCGCCGCGCTCGGCGGGGCGGGTACGCTGTTCGGCCCGCTCGCGGGAGCGATCGTGCTGGTCCCGCTCGAGGAAGCCACCAACGCCATATTCGGCGGCGGCGGCACCGGCCTCACTTTCATCATCTACGGCGCCATCATCATGCTGATCGCCCGGTTCGAGCCCGGCGGCATGGCCGAGATGTGGCGGCGTCTTTCGGCCATTCGGCGCCGCCGTGCTGCTTGAGGCGCGCGGCGTCGTCAAGGCGTTCGGTGCGTTCCGCGCGGTGGATGGCGCGGATCTCGCCGTGAATGAGGGCGAGATCGTCGGACTCATCGGGCCGAACGGCGCGGGCAAGAGCACCTTCTTCAACTGCGTCGCCGGGGACTTCGCGCCGACCGACGGCACCATCGCTTTCCGCGGTCAGGACGTGACACGCGCCACCCCCGAGGCGCACGCGCGGCTCGGCATGGCGCGCACCTTCCAGGTTCCGGTCACGTTCGAGGAAATGAGCGTCGCCGAGAACGTCATGGTCGGCGCGTTCCTGCGTCACGCGCATCGGGTGGAGGCCCGCCGGCGAGCGGAGGAGGTGCTCACCTTCACCGGCCTCGACCGCTTCGCCGCGAATCGCGCCGGTTCGCTCGGCACGCCCGGGCGCAAGCGGCTGGAGATCGCCCGCGCGCTCGCGACCGAACCGCAACTGCTGTTGCTCGACGAGGCGCTGGCGGGGCTCACGCCAACCGAGGTGCGTGCCGCCATCGAACTGGTGCGCCGCATCCAGGCGCGGGGAATCACGCTCGTTATCGTGGAACACATCATGGAGGTGATCCTCTCGCTCGCGCAGCGCGCCGTCGTGTTCCATCAAGGCCGCGTCATCGCCGAGGGTCCGCCGCGTGCGGTGGTGGACGATCCGGCCGTGGTCGCCGCCTATCTGGGCGGGCATATGAAACGGGTACGCCGAGAATGACGGCGTTGCTCAGCGTGTCGCATCTCTCGGTTCGTTACGGCGATCTCGTGGGTGTCGCGGACGTGTCTCTGGAAGTGCCGCAGGGTGGGGTGGTCGCGCTGCTCGGTTCCAATGGAGCGGGCAAGACGACGACGCTGAACGCCATCGCCGGGCTGGTTCCGCCCGCCGGAGGACGCGTGCTTTGGCAGGGCGAGTCGATCGGAGGGCTGCGTGCCTTCGCCATCGTGCGCCGGGGACTCGCGCTTTCACCGGAAGGCTGGCGGCTGTTCGTCCAGCAGACCGTGGAGCAGAACCTCCGCCTCGGCGCCACGGTGCTCGGCGATCGCCGGCGCGTGCCGGAATTGCTGGAGCGGGTGTTCGCCTTGTTTCCCCGTCTCAAGGAACGGCGGCGGCAACGGGCGGGCACGCTGTCGGGCGGCGAGCGTCAGATGTTGGCGATGGGCCGTGCGCTGATGAGCGAGCCCAAGCTGCTGATGCTGGACGAGCCGAGTCTCGGACTGGCACCCGCCGTGGTGGAGGCGATGTACGAGCGACTGCGTGCTGTTGCGCCAGCAAGGGATGACGCTGCTGCTTGCGGAACAATCCGTCGAGCTGGCGCTCGAAGTGGCCGATTACGGCTACGTGCTGCAAACAGGCCGCACGATGCTCGAAGGACCGGCGCGGGATCTGGCGAGCGACCCGGACGTGCAGCGGGTCTATCTTGGGTTGGAGACGGTCGCGCGCGCCGGGTAGGCCCGTGCGAGTTCGATTCACGTCCCGACGCGCTTGAGTTGCGCTATCGCAAGACCGATAGCCGCTCGGCTCGGTAACAGGCCCTCTTGAAATGGCGGATGTCCCGGGCGACACCGGATGCACACTCATGGGGCGTTGTGAGAGATGCAGGTTTGAGCCTAGCATTCAATCAGTCTGCGTCGGCAGAAGGGGCCAGAATGGGGGTATCGCCAATTCGCGGTGGACGCAGCCGCGCCGTTCGGTGGCTTGGGTTACGCTGTTGGACGTAACTCTGATCGGCCTCTCGGCGGGGTCGCACGCGCAATCGCCGCCGCAAGCGCCCGATACACTGGCTGCCCGGCTGCAGGCTTGCGCTCCGTGCCATGGCGCGCAGGGGCAGGGCACATCGAACGAATACTTCCCGCGACTGGCCGGCAAACCCGCCGGTTACCTGTTCAACCAGTTGGTTGCATTCGAGGAAGGGCGACGGAAATACGCCCCAATGAACTACCTGCTTGAATTCCAACCGGAAGAGTATCTCCGCAAGATGGCCGAGTACTTCGCGGCGCAGCGCCCTCCGTCCCTGCCGCCGACGCCGCCTTCGGTCAGCGATGCGGTTCTCGCGCACGGCCGGATGCTGGTCACGCAAGGCGATGCGCAACGGGGCGTCCCGGCCTGTTCCGGCTGCCACGGCCCGTCACTGACGGGAATGGAGCCGGCCATTCCGGGCCTCGTCGGCCTGCGCGCGAACTATATCAGCGCGCAGCTCGGTGCCTTTCGTTACGGGACGCGTACCGCTCCGGCGCCGGATTGCATGCAGATCGTCGCCGGGCATCTGACGGAGGCTGATGTCGCGGCGCTCGCTGCTTATCTCGCGTCGGTGCCGGTGCCGGCTGATCCGTCCCCGGTGCCGAAGGGTAGCCTGGCGATGCCGCTTCCCTGCGGCAGCGAGCCCAACTGAAATGGGGGCAGTCGTGCGCAATTCGGCAATGCTGAGGGCGTGCGCGGGGGCTGCGCTTGCCTGGCTGCTGGGGGCCGTCACGCTTGCACTGCTGGGCGCGGCTCACGCCCAGGCCGCGGACCAAGATCTGATCAAAAACGGCGAGTATCTGGCGCGCGCCGGCGACTGCGTCGCTTGCCATACCAAGCCAGGCGGCCAATTGTTCGCCGGCGGCCGAGAGATGCCGACGCCGTTCGGCACGCTGTACTCGACCAACATCACGCCCGATCCTGATACTGGCATCGGCAAATGGACCGCCGACCAGTTCTACTCCCTGATGCACACCGGACGTTCGCCGGATGGCGGGCTGATCTATCCCGCGATGCCGTTCGCCAGTTACACGAAGGTGACGCGCGCGGATAGCGACGCGATCTTCGCCTATTTGCGTTCGGTGCCGCCGGTGCACGCGCCGGATAAGCCGCATGATTTGCGCTTTCCGTTCAACAACCGTTCCTTGATCCTCGGCTGGCGCACGTTGTTCTTCACGGAAGGTGAGTTCAAGCCGGACCCGAGCAAGTCCGACGACTGGAATCGCGGAGCCTATTTGGTGCAGGGGCTGGGGCACTGCTCGATGTGCCACACGCCGATCAACGCGCTCGGCGGCAGTTCGGAATCGCGCGCGTTCGAGGGCGGGCTGATCCCGATGCAGAATTGGTATGCACCCTCGTTGACCTCGAACAAGGAGGCGGGCCTGGGCGACTGGAGCATCAAGGACATCACCGATCTCTTACGAACCGGCGTCTCTGAGCGCGGCGCCGTGTACGGGCCGATGGCCGAGGTCACTTATGACAGCCTGCAATATCTGAGTGACGATGACGTGCGCGCGATGGCGGTCTATCTGAAGAGTCTCGGGCAAGGCAGCCCGCCGGGGACCGGCCCAGCCCTGCCGCCCTCGGAAAGCAGCCTGCTCATGGATCTCGGAAAGAAGGTCTATGATGCGCAGTGCGCAAGCTGCCACGGCTCGGACGGGCGCGGGATGCCGCCAGCCTATCCGCCACTCGCCGGCAATCAATCCATCCAAATGGAATTGGCCGTGAACCCGATCCGCATGGTTCTGAATGGCGGTTATCCGCCCGGCACTCAGGAAATCCGATGCCCTACGGGATGCCGCCGTTCGCGCAATCGATGTCGGATGACGAGGTCGCGGCCGTGGTGACGTATATTCGTTCGGCTTGGGGCAACCGCGGCTCCGCGATTTCCGCGCGGCAGGCAAACGAGCTGCGCTCGGCGCCGCTGGATTAACCGCGGCATGATCAATTCAGGCCCCGAGACGACGGAAGCGCAGACGGCGGAGGATGAGGCGGTGCGCCGTATCGTCGGCGCCGGGGCGGGCGGCGCGATTGCATTGGCCGGCCTCACGACGGCGATCGTAATCGCGATCTGGCTCGCCTTCTACCTGCTGGTTTTCATGCCGCGAGCCACGCCATGAGCGAGCCGGCGGCTCCGCATTCCCCGCATGACGCGGGCATCGAGCGCGTGGAGCGTATCGAGCGGCGCTGGGCGAGCGTGTCCATCGCAATTATCGTGGTTCTGATCGTGCTCGCGGCCTTCGCCGGCATCCACCAGGCGACCATGCCGCAGACCGAGGTCGAGGCGGCCAACCCCAGCACCCTGCACCTGAGCGGGGAATTCATCGAGAGCAATCTCGGCAGCGCCGTCGAGTCGGATGGCAGCGTGACGGTTCGCGCTATCGGGCAGCAATACTCCTTTACGCCTCAATGCATCGTGGTTCCGACGGGAACGCCCGTTACGTTCCGCGCGACCAGCGCCGACGTGGTGCATGGCTTCCTGATCGACGGCACGAATGTGAACATCATGCTCGTCCCGGGATACGTCTCGACGATTGCCACACGTTTTGGACAGACAGGCGAGCATCACATGCCGTGCCACGAATTCTGCGGTTCAGGCCACGAGGGGATGTGGGGAAAAATCAAGGTGATCGACCGGGACGAATTCCAGCGGATCGCGGCGACCAGGCGGAGGATCGACTGTGTCGGCCGGTAGCAGGCGGCTGATCCTCGCGCATTTCTGGCTCGGCTTCGGTGGTTTCGGCGTCGCCTTGCTGCTGGGCGAATGGCAGATGTTCATCCGCAGCCCGCTGCACGCCTGGATCGGAAATCCCGAGTTGTACCTACCGTTCCGTGACCGAGCACGGCACCGTGATGGCGTATGTGCTGCCGACCCTGGTCGCGATGGGGTTCGGCTATTTCATCACCGAAACCGCTCTGCATCGGCCGTTGTTCGGGCTGAAATGGGCGTGGCTCGGGTTTGCGCTCGCGGTGGTGGGCGCCGTCATGGCGACCGTGCCCGTGGCGCTCGGCGTCGCTTCAGTGCTCTACACCTTCTATCCGCCGCTGGTCGGCAATCCTTTCTATTATATCGGCGTGGTGCTGGTGGTCGTCGGCTCCTGGATCTGGGTCGCGCTGATGTCGATCAACCTGTATCGATGGAAGCGCGACAATCCCGGCGTGCCGGTGCCGCTGCCGATGTTCGCCAATGTCGCGGGTTCATATCTGTGGGCGTGGACATCGGTTGGGGCGGCGCTCGAACTGCTGTTCCAGGTCATCCCGGTCGCGGTCGGCCTGACCAACACGATCGACGCCGGGCTCGCGCGCGTGTTTTTCTCGTGGACCCTGCACGCGATCGTCTATTTCTGGTTGATGCCCACATACATCGCCTATTACACGATCATCCCGCGCGCGATCGGCGGACGGCTGTTCAGCGACTCGATGGGACGGATGGCGTTTATCCTGTTCCTTATCGTCGCCATGCCGATCGGCATCCATCACCTGTTCATGGACCCGCAGGTCGGCGCGGGCTTCAAGTTCATGCACTCCGTGTTCACGGCCATGGTGGCATTGCCGACCTTGCTGACCGTGTTCACGATTACCGCGTCGGTGGAAATCGCGGGGCGCCTGCGTGGCGGGAGCGGCGCGTTCGGTTGGATCCGCGCGCTGCCCTGGCGCAACCCGCTGATGCTCGCGGTCGCGTTTTCCTTCGTCTTGCTGGGCTTCGGCGGCGCCGGCGGCCTCATCAATATGAGTTATCAGCTCGACACCACGGTCCATAACACCCAGTGGATCACCGGGCATTTCCATCTGATCTTCGCCGGCGCGATCGTCATCATGTATTTCGCGATCGCGTACGACATCTGGCCGCATCTCACCGGTAGGGCGCTCACTTGCTACGGGCTGATGCGCGCACAGCTCTGGACCTGGTTTGTCGGCATGATCGTGCTGACCTTCCCCTGGCATTGGGTGGGCATCCTCGGCATGCCGCGTCGGATGGCGTTTTACGATTACAGCGATCCCTCGATCGCGCCCGGGCCGGCTCCGTCATCATGTCGGTGATTGGCGGTGCGATCCTCGTTGTTTCCGGGGTGCTGTTCTTTGCCGTGCTCATCAGCGGCCACGTTGCGACGCGCGCCGAGGCTGGCGCCTACCGGTTCAGCGTCGCGGTGCATATGCCGCGAACCGTCCCCGCGGCGCTTAACGGGTTCGGACTGTGGCTCGGATTGATGGTCGGGCTGACCGCGATCAATTACGGCTTTCCGATCCTGCACCTGCTGGCGGCGGGGAACGCGGCCCCGGCGGTGATCGTGGGCGCACATTGATGAGCGGCGACCGCCTCGTCTCCTTGCGCAATCGCTGGTTCACCACGGCGGTTGGCGTGACCGTGGCGCTGGCGCTCGTTTCCGCCGCCATCGGTCTCATTTGGCTTCCCCAACTACAAGCGGGTGAGCGCCTCGGGGGGCTATGGCAGACGATCTGTAGCGCGGCCGGCGTCTTTCGCTCGGCGCCTGAAGCCGAGGCCGTGGTGACAGCGACTTATCCGACGACGCGCGTCGAGGTGACGCCGCGGATGCTGACGAACGCGAGCGCGGAATTGATCGGCCGAGGCGGCACGCTCGCGCTCCGCTGCACCATGTGCCACGGCGCGCGGGGTATGAGCGAGGCGAATACGCCGAATCTGGCCGGGCATTACCCTGCCGTGATCTACAAGGAGTTGTCGGACTTCAAGTCAGGCGCACGGCCGAGCGCGGTCATGGCGCCGCTCGTCGCCCCATTGTCCGATCAGGATTTGCGGGAGCTCGCCGCGTATTACGCCTATTTGCCGCGGCCGCCCCCTTATCACCCCGCGGGCGCCGGTCCAGCGCCGCGCATCGTCGAAAGCGGCGCGCCGATGCGCAACATCCCTCCCTGCGGGGCGTGCCACGGCGCGATCGACAACAAGGTGGGAGCCTCTTGGCTGGAGGGTCAGCCGGCCGCCTATCTGCAAGCGCAGTTGCAGGCCTTCGCCTCCGGCGCCCGGCACAATGATATCAGCGAGCAGATGCGCAACATAGCGCGCCAGATGACGCCGCAGGAGATTCAGGCGGCGGTGCAGTATTACGCCAGTCAGGCGCCCTGAAGCCGCGGCTTTGCGCTAGGGCGAGGGCGGTCGCTAACCCAGCGCCTGATCCACGTAGAGCTCGCCGATGTCGAACCCCATTCCGGGCGGGTCGAGCCGGATCACGCCGGCTTTCAAAATGCGCGTTTCGATGGTGTTCTCCGCGCGCCGGTGATGGATGACTTCCCGCTTGGTCGTGCGCACGAGCAAATAGTGCTGGACGGATGCGAGCCGGAAGTAGTCGGCGAGCTTGCCGCCGGCATCCACCGATTGCGTCGATGGCGACAGCACCTCCACGATCACGACAGGGTTCGTGGCCGCGACGGCATCGGGCGGCAGTTTCTCGCCGCAGTTCACGATCGCATCGGGCTCATAGTCCGTGTCGTCGTCGATCTCAACAGTGACCCCGTCCCCCAAGGCTTCGCACGGGATGTTTTCCTCGCGTAACGCCCGGTCGAGCGCCTGCCACACCCGGTTTTTGATTTCGAACGTGCGCCACTCGCTCCGGCGTCATCGCGACCGGCTCGCCTGCGACGCGCTCGAAACGCCCTTTGGGCTGCGCTTCGGCCCAGCGACGAAATTCGGTTCGACTCAGCCGCTGGATCATCGACGATCTCCTCGCGTAATCACGCCTGCTTGACGAAGCCGGTCCATCCGGGCGGCGTCGATCCCGAGCCCGGCCAGGATCTCCGCGTTATGTTGGCCGAGCGCCGGGGCAGGGCTGCGGATCGCGCCTCCCGTCTCGCTCATACGTGCGGGGATGTTGTGCATCGGACAGGCGCCGATCTCGCTATCGTCAAGCGAGACAAGCGCTTCCCGCTCGATCACGTAGGGATGCGTCATCAGATCCGCGACGTCGCAGACCGGTCCCACGGTGACGCCGGCGCGATCGAACAGGTCGAGATTCTCCGCCTGCGTTCGCTGGCGCATGAAATCGGCGATGATCCCGTCGAGGATGTCGTCGTTCTTGATGCGCTCGGCATTGGTGCGGAAGCGGGCATCCTCGGACAGTTCGGGGCGGCCGATCGCCTGGAACAGCCGATCGACCATCGATTGCATGGAGGCGGACAGTGCGACGAATTTGCCGTCGCTGCACTCATAGACGTTGCGGGGCGGGCTGGTCTCCGAGCGGCTGCCGTGACGCGGTGTTACGCGCCCGGTCAGTGCATAATTCGCGGCCGCTGGACCGAGGATCGAGAGCAACGGCTCGAACAACGAAAGATCGACGACCTGACCCTTGCCTCGTGTCTCGGCATGGCGCAAGGCGATCATGGTCGCGGCCGCGCCATACAGCCCGTTGACCATATCCGCGAGTGGCATGGGCGGCAGCACCGGTGGGCGGTCAGGAAAGCCGTTGCCCGCCGCGAACCCGCTCATCGCTTCGACAAGGCTGCCGAATCCCGGCTTGTCCCGGAAAGGCCCGGTCTGCCCCCATCCGGAAATGCGCACGATGACGAGCGCCGGATTGATCGCGTGCAGCGCCTCCGGCCCGAGGCCGATCCGTTCGAGCTTGCCGGGAAGGAAGTTCTCTACCAGCACCTGCGCCGTGGCGACGAGATCGCGCAGCACGTCGAGCCCCGCTTCGATGCGGTAGTCGAGCGCGAGGCTCTTCTTGTTCCGGGCGTAGACCTTCCAGTACGTCGAGACTCCGGCGACCTGCCAGTGCCGGAGATCGTCGCCACGTCGCGGGTCCTCGACCTTGATGACCTCCGCGCCGTGGTCGGCCAGCACATGGGTCAGCATGTTCCCGGCGACCAGGCGTGAGAGGTCGATGACGCGGACGCCCGCAAGAGGTCCCGGCGCGTCGGGACGGTACTCGTAATGGTGCAGAGTTGGGGTCATGGGCGGACCGTCCGCTGGGGCGGCCCGCATCGTGTCGGAGAAGCGGACGGACCTCAACGGAAGTCGCGCGTCGGCACCTTGATCCCGCTGCCGAGCCGGAGGTCCGGAATGTAGATGTCGCGCGTTTTCAAGCCTTGCCGCGCACCCACGCTGCTTAGCAGGCCCGACAAATCCTCGAGCCGTTCCACGACGATGTGGACGACGTCGCCCTCGCGCTGCAACGTGCCGTAGCAGGCGATCATGCCGGCGGCGAGCACGATCCGGCGATGGCGCTCGAATACCGAGGGCCAGATGATGAGGTTCGCGTGCCCGGTCTCGTCCTCGATGGTGAGGAACATGACGCCCCTGGCGCTGCCCGGCTTCTGCCGGACCAGCACGATCCCGGCGATCGCGATGCGCTTCCCGTCCCGGATGGCGGGAATATTGGCGGCGGGCACCAGCCCGCGCGCCTCCAACTCGGTGCGCAAGAAAGTGAGCGGGTGGGCGCGCAGGCTGAGTTCCACGCTGCGATAGTCCTCCACGACCTCGCGCCCTTCCGGCATCCGCGCGAGCCTGACCGCGGGCTCGATCAGTTCCGGCTCGGGTCTGCGGTCCCGGTCGGCGGCGGCGAAAAGCGGCATCGCCGCATCGTGCAATCCGCGCACCGCCCAGAGCGCCTGCCGCCGGTCGAGACCGAGACTCTGAAACGCATCCGCTTCCGCGAGGCGCTCCAGCGCGGCGACCGGCACGCCGGCCCGGCGCCATAATTCCTCGACACTACCGAACGGAAGCTCGCCTCTACACGCGACGATCCCGGCGCCGTCCTTGTTCGCGAGCCCTTTTACCATGCGGAGCCCAAGCCGGACCGCGAGATAACGCCCTTCGGCTAGCTCCAGCGTGCAGTCCCAGCGCGAGGCGTTGACGCAAACGGGCCGGATCTCGACTCCATGTTCCCGCGCGTCGCGCACCACCTGCGCCGGCGCGTAGAACCCCATCGGCTGCGCATTGAGCAGCGCGCAGCAGAACACGTCCGGATGGTGGCACTTCATCCAGGAACTCGCATACGCGATCAGTGCGAAGCTGGCTGCATGGCTTTCGGGGAAACCGTAGCTGCCGAATCCCTCGATCTGCCGGAAGGTGCGCTCGGCGAATTCCTGTGTATAGCCGCGTTCGATCATGCCGCCGATCAGCTTTTCGCGGAAATGCGATACGCCCCCGGTGAACTTGAACGTCGCCATCGAACGCCGCAGCGCGTCCGCTTCGCTCGGCGTGAAGCCGGCGGCGGCGATCGCGACCTGCATCGCCTGTTCCTGAAAGAGCGGCACGCCGAGCGTCTTTTCCAGCACGCGCCGGAGCGCCGGGGTCGGGTAGTCCACCGGCTCGCGTCCCTCGCGGCGGCGCAGATAGGGATGCACCATGTCGCCCTGGATCGGTCCGGGGCGCACCACCGCGACCTCGATCACCAGATCGTAGAAGCAGCGCGGCTTCATGCGCGGCAGCATCGCCATCTGCGCACGGCTCTCGATCTGGAACACACCGAGCGTGTCGGCACGGCGGATCATGGCGAAGGTCTCCGGGTCCTCGGCCGGGATCGTCGCCATGTCGAGTTGCTGGCCGCGATGCTCGTCGAGCAGGTCGAAGGCGCGCCGCATACAGCCGAGCATCCCGAGGCCCAGCACATCGACCTTCATGAAGCGCAGCACGTCGATGTCGTCCTTGTCCCACTCGATCACCTGCCGGTCTTTCATGCTGGCCGGCTCGATCGGCACGAGATCGTCGAGCCGGTCCTCGGTCAGCACGAAGCCGCCGGGATGCTGGCCGAGATGGCGCGGGAAGCCGATCAGTTCGCGGGCAAGCTCCAAGGTGAGTTGCAGCCGGCGGTCGTCGAGGTTCAGGTTTAGCTCGGCGGCGTGCTCCTCCTCGACGCCCTCCTCGCTCCAGCCCCAGACTTGCGAGGCGAGCGCTCCGGTTACGTCCTCGGTGAGACCGAGCGCCTTGCCCACTTCCCGCACCGCGCCGCGCGCGCGGAAGCGCATCACGGTCGAGCAGAGCGCGGCGCGGTCATGCCCGTAATGTTTGTACACCCACTGAATGACCTCTTCCCGCCGTTCGTGCTCGAAATCCACGTCGATATCGGGCGGCTCGCGCCGCTCGGCGGAGACGAAGCGTTCGAACAGCAAATTGCTGCGCACCGGGTCGATCGAGGTAATGCCGAGTACGTAGCAAACGACCGAATTGGCGGCGGAGCCGCGGCCTTGGCAGAGAATGTCCCGCGACCGCGCGTAGCGCACGATGCTGTGGACCGTAAGGAAATAAGGCGCGTACTCAAGCTCGGCGATCAACGTCAGCTCATGCCGGAGTTGCGCCTCGACCTCCGGCGGTAGTCCGTCAGGGTAGCGGTTCGGCACACTCTCCCAGGTCAATCTCTCCAGCGCTTGTTGCGGCGTGAGGCCGGGGATCTGCACCTCGTCCGGGTATTGGTAACGCAGTTCGTTCAGGCTGAAAGGACAGCGCGAGACGATTTCGAGCGTGCGCGCGACGGCTTCGGGATGCCGCGCGAATAGCCGCGCCATTTCCTCGGGCGGCTTGAGATGGCGGTCGGCGAAGCGTTCGCGCCGGAAGCCGGAATTGTCGATGGTGCAGCCTTCGCGGATGCAGGTGAGCACGTCTTGCAGGATGCGCCGCTCCGGAACGTGGTAGAGCACGTCGCCCGTCGCGACGGTCGGGATGCGCGCCTCCTGCGCCATGTCGGCGAGTTCGCGCAGGCGCACGGCGTCCCCCGGTCGCCGATGCAGCGTGAGCGCGAGATAGGCGCGGCCCGGAAAGTCAGCACGCAGGCGGTGCAGGCGGGTGCGCAGTTCGTTATCGGGCTGATCCGGCAGCAGCACGGCGAGCAGCCCTTCGCCGTGTGCCGCGAGATCGCTCCAGGCGAGATCGCACTTCCCTTTGCCGGCGCGGCTCTTCCCCAGAGTGAGAAGGCGGCACAGCCGGGAATAGGCGGCGCGGTTCGTCGGATAGACGAGAAGCGAGGTGGTTTCCGGAGCCTCTGTTAGGTCGAGCCGGCAGCCCACGACATGCCGCACGCCCACCTCCTCGGCCCGCTGATGCGCGCGCACGATCCCGGCGAGCGAATTGCGATCGGTGACGGCAAGCGCCGAGAGGCCGAACAGCTTCGCTTGCAGGAACAGCTCCTCCACATGGCTCGCACCGCGCAGGAAGGAGTAATTCGTCGTGACTTGCAGCTCGGCGTAGTCGGTCATGAAGATTTCGGGCGGGAAGCCGATCACTTGCTCTTCTGTGCGGCGGCGAGTGCTTCGTCCTTCGCGTTGGCGCGTGTGACCGCCGGCCGGTCCGCGATGCGGCGCACGTAATCCATGATCTCGGGGCGCTCGGGCACGAGCTTGAACGCGGTGGTCCAGCGGAGCCCCATGCCCCAGAGAATGTCAGCGGCGGAGAGACGCTCGCCCAGCAGATATGGTCCGCTCGCGAGCGCGGCCGTGATGGTGTCGATCACGGTGTCATATTCCCCGTACGGGCTCATGGCGCGCATGCCGGGCTCGCGGCCGAGCGCGCGGTCGATCACCGCGGGCTCGAAAGCGGCGGCGTAAAACACGAGCCAGCGGAGATACGGCCCGCGCAGCGGATCGCCGATCGGCGGTGCAAGCCCGGCCGCCGGAAACAGGTCGGCGAGATGAATGAAGATCGCAACCTGCTCCGTCACGATCGCATCGCCGTCGCGCAATGCCGGCACCTTGCCCATCGGATTGATCGCGCGATACGTGGGCGCGAGGTGCTCGTTCTTACTCCTGTCCAGCACTGTTAATTCGTAGGGCGCACCAAGCTCCTCGAGTAGACAGAGCACGCCGGTTGATCGAGTTCGCGGTGCGTGGAAGAGCGTGATTTGGTGATCGCTCATGGGCAAACTCCTTGGGGGTCTAGTTCAGAACATTCCGTGCAGGAACCAGCGCAAATCTCCGGTCGCCGGGTCCCTGCCGTCGCCGCGGCGGAATAGCCAATAACGGCGGCCGGCTTCATCCTCGACGGCGAAGTAGTCGCGCACGGTGCGCCGTTCGCCGTCGCGTTTCCACCACTCGCCGGTAATGCGTTCCGGCCCGTCGGCGCGGCGTACGCGATGACGAATGCGCCGCCAGGTGAAGGCCACGGGCGGCTGGTCTGGCAACAACGCCATCGCCTGCACCGGCTGCGGCGGCGAGAGCAGGCGGGCCGGACGGGGCAGGGACGGGGGCCAAGTCGCGGTCGCAGGAGGCGCAAGCGCGGCCACGCGCCGGACGGAGCGTTCCGGCACGTCGCTCTCCACCGGCGCCACGCGATAGACGTGATCCGCGCCGAGCCGGTTCGCCAGCCGGTCCACGAGCGCCGACACATCGGGCTCCGCCTCACCATCCCCGGCGAGCGCGCCGGTCTGCGCATAGGCGAGCGGATCGGCGCGGGCCACGACAAGCCGCATCGCCTCCACGCCAAGACCGGGATCGACCTGCTCGATACGCTCCGCCAGCAACCGTCCGAGATGGCGCGCGTCGCGGGACGGTCTTGCCGTGCCGATCCGGATCGCTTGCACGGTGCCGTCCACGCGCTCGAAGAGCAGATCGAGCCGGCGCGCGCCCTGGCCCGCATTTTCGAGCGCGGTGCAGATCTGCGCGGCCAACTGCGCGATCACGGCCGCGAAGGCTTCAGGGGTCAGCAGCGGCTCGGTGAAAGCGAGGCGGGCGCTGAACACCTCCGGCGGATGAACGGGCGCGATCGGCTCGAACACCCGGCCGAGCGCCTGATCGAGACGCAACGCGATCTCCGGTCCGAAGCGGCGCGCGAGTGGCGCACGCGGGATCGCCAGCAGATCCCCGATGCGCTCCAAGCCGAGCCGCCGCAGCCCATCCACCGTGTCTGTGGCCAATCGAAGCGCCGCGACCGGCAATCCGGCCAGGACCGACTCCGCCCCATTCGTCATCACCACCACGACCGGCTCGCCGCGGAACCGCGCGGCCGCGTGCGCCGCCCCCGGCGTGTCGGCGATCGCGGCGTGGGCCGCTATCCCGGTGGATGCCAACCGGCGCACCAAATCGGCGAGCATCGCCCGTTCGCCGCCATGCAGGTGAGTGCAGCCGGTCGCGTCGATCCAAATACCGTCCGGCGCGTCCGGGGCGGTGAGTGGCGCGTAATGCAGGCACCACGCCGCGAGCTGGGCGAGCGCCGCCGCGTCTTCGGCAGGCGCGGCAGGCATGACCGTCAGCCCCGGCGCGATCGCCTGCGCTTGGGCGAGTTTCATCCCGGCATGGATGCCAAGCGTTCGGGCAGCGTTGTCCGCCGCGGCCACGATCTGCCGCGGCCCGTCCTGCGCCGCCGTGACCAGCGGAGCGTCAGGCGACAATGCCGGCATGGCGCGGCGGAGCCGGTCTGTCGGCAAATTCGGTAGCCAGAGCGAGACGACCCTTCGCATCACATGCCTCCACGATCCAGGACGAGGGCTCCCCGCCACGGCAGCGCACGAGATCGAGCCGCCAGCGCGCTCGGGAGAGGCCCGGCGTCTCCGGCGCGTGCAAAATGGGCGGCGGCGAGGGCAGGCTGGCAATCCGCCACCGCGTGACGGAAGCGCTGGGTTCGGACAGCGCCGGATTCTGGAAAGCGCGGCTGCGGCGGAGCGCGAAAGCGATCGTGCCCGACTGCTCCGCCGCGAGCTGCAATCGTCGCGATGCGGTAAGGCCGAACCGTCCCTCCACTTCACCGACGACGCCCGCTAGGCCAGGCTGGCGCAGCGCCTCCTCCATCACTGGCAGCACCGCCTTGCCCGCCTCGGCGTAGATGACGCGTTCCGGATGCAGCCCCGCGCCCGCCAGTGCCGGGGCGAACAAATCCGGACGCTGCGTGGCCCACAACACCGGGCCGCGCAGCCGTGCAAACATCCCGGCGATAAACAGCGCCGCGGCCGCGCCGTGCTCGACCTCTGTGCCAATCCCAGCGATCTCGTGCAGTGCGCCGAGCGCGAGCCCACCACCCGGCAACGCTCTATCGAGGGCGGGAATGCCGAGCGGGATCGCGGTCCGGCGACGGTGGGACGCGCGCTGCTCGATGCGCGCGATCCGCGACCTCAGCTCATCAAGGAGCATTTTTGGGCAAGTGCTTGACATTGCCTCTCACAAAAAGAGAGTGCAGAACATATAGAGAACATCAGCGAAGGCTGAAAGTAGAATTTCCTTGAAGAGCTTTTCGAGGGCGTGCTTTCAGCTATATCAATAAGCTAATTCCAATAGATGAAGTTGTACGAGAGATAAGCTTCGCCCTCTCTCTCGCGACGATGAACCTGCGGCCCCTGTGCCGCGCTCAACAACAGGGGCCGAAACGGAGCCTTGGAACATGGACCGACCGCTCGAAATCGCATTCCACAACATGTCGCCTTCCGCTTCGCTGGAGGCTGAAATCCGGGAACACGTCGAGAAGCTGGAAAAGCGCTACGGCAGGCTGATCGGCTGCCGGGTCTCAGTGGAGGCGCTGCACCGGCAGCACCAGAAGGGGAACATCTACGAAGTCCATATCACGCTCTCGGTGCCCGGACAGGATCTCGCCGTCTCGCGCGAGCCGCACCGGCCGAAGGAGCGATACGCCCATCCCGACGTGCGCGTCTCGATGCGGGAAGCCTTCAAGTCGGCCGAGCGGCAACTCGAGAGCTGGAAGGGCCGCAAGCGGGAAGACACCTCCCCGCCGAGCGGTTCCGCCGTGGGCGGGCAGGTCGCCCAGATCATCCCCGGCGCGGATCACGGATTCATCCTGACCAACACCGGCACGCAGCTCTATTTCCATCGCGACAGCGTCACGAATGGCCGCTTCGAGGAGCTGAAGCCCGGCGATGCCGTGCACTATGTCGAGGAAGAGGGCGACGCCGGCCCTATCGCCGCGAAAGTGCGCGTCGCTTCCCTCGCTTCTTCCTGAGCCTGCCGGGGAAGGTCAGCTTTCCAGCTCCTCGCGCAGCATCTCGAGCTCCAGCCACTGCTCCTCCGCTTCGGCGAGCGTCCGCTGCGCGGCAGCGAGCGCGCCCGAGGCGCTGGCGAACCGCGCGGGATCGCGCACATAGAGATCAGGGTCCGCGAGCTCGGATTGCAGGCGCACGATGTCCGCCTGCACCGCCTCGATGCGGGTCGGCAGCGTCTCCAGCGCGTGTTTCTCCTTGAACGACAGTCGGCGAGATCTCTGCGGGGGAGCTTGGGCCGCGCGCTCCGGGGCGGGCTTGGGCCGCGGAGGCGCAGGAGCCGGCCGCTCGCGCCGCTGCGCCAGCATATCGGTATAGCCGCCGGCGTATTCGATCCAGCTTCCGTCACCCTCGGCCGCGATCACCGACGTCACCACCCGGTCGAGGAAATCACGATCATGGCTCACGAGCAGGACCGTGCCCTGATAATCGGCCAGTCGCTCCTGGAGCAGATCGAGCGTTTCGAGGTCGAGGTCGTTGGTCGGCTCGTCCAGCACGAAGAGATTCGATGGGCGGGCGAAGGCGCTCGCCAGCATCAGCCGGCCGCGTTCACCTCCCGACAGCTTGCCGACAGGGGTCCCGGCCTGCTCCGGGGTGAACAGGAAATCCTTCATGTAGCCGATCACGTGACGGGACTGCCCGCCGACCAGCACCGTGTCGCCGCGCCCGCCGGTCAGGGTCGCGGTGAGGGTCGCCTCCGGGTCGAGGCTTTCGCGCCGCTGGTCGAGCGTCACCTGCGCGAGATTGGCGCCGAGGCGGACCTCGCCAGCATCAGGCGCGATTTCGCCGGTCAGCAGATGCAAGAGCGTCGTCTTGCCGGCGCCGTTCGGCCCGACGATGCCGACGCGATCGCCGCGCAGGATTCGGGTGGAAAAATCGCGCAGGATCACACGCTCGCCAAAGCGCTTGGCGACGTGCTCGGCGACGATGACGAGCTTGCCCGAAAGATCGGCCTCTGCGGCCTCCATCCGCAGGGTGGCGGGGGAGGCTCGCTGCTCTCGCCGGCGCCGGCGCAGGGCGTGAAGCTCGGCGAGCCGCTTCTGATTGCGGCGACGGCGAGCGGTCACGCCGTAGCGCAGCCAGTCCTCCTCCATCGCGATCTTGCGGCCGAGCTTGTGGCGTTCGCGTTCTTCTTGGTCGAGAACCTGCTCGCGCCAGGGCTCGAATTCCGCGAAGCCGCGATCGAGCTGGCGGGTGACGCCACGGTCGAGCCAGACGACCGAGCGCGAGAGGCTTTCGAGCAGCCGGCGGTCGTGGCTGATGAGCACGAGGCCGGAGCGCAGCCGGCCGAGTTCCTGCTCCAGCCACTCGATGGCCGGCAGGTCGAGGTGATTGGTTGGCTCGTCGAGCAGCAGGATGTCTGGGGAGGGGGCAAGGACGCGGGCCAGCGCGGCGCGGCGCGACTCGCCACCGGAAAGACGGGATGGGGCTTCGTCGCCCGTGAGACCGAGCTGTTGCAGCAGGTAGCGGGCGCGGTGCGGATCATCGCCAGGGCCCAGCCCCGCCTCCACATACGCGAGAGCCGTCGGAAACCGCCCGAGATCCGGCTCCTGCGGAAGATAGCGGATGGTCGCGCCGGGCTGGACGAAGCGGCTGCCGCTATCGGCGGCGAGCAGCCCCGCGGCGATCCTGAGCAGCGTCGATTTCCCGGAGCCGTTGCGGCCGACAAGACAGACCCGGTCGCCCGCGGATACCATCAATTCGGCGCCCGACAGCAGTGGCGCCGAGCCCAGGCTGAGATGAATGTCCTGCAGGGACAGCAATGGCGTTGCCACGGCACGGACTTTCGAGACTAAAACAGGGTGACGGTCGCGGGGGCGCTTGCTTAGCTGCGCCCGAACCGGCCGGAAAGGGGAGATTCGCGGATGCTGACCCGGCGTGCGGCGTGCAGGACATTGGCGAGCATCGCAGCGGTCGTCGCGCTCGGTGGCTGGCTCACGCTCGGAGCCGGGGCGGCGGAGCAGGTCGTGAAGGTCGGCATCGACGTCTCACTGACCGGTGGCGATGCGCAGGACGCCGCGCAGGAACGGAACGGCGCGATGCTGGCCTTCGAGGAGGCCAACGAGAAGGGTGCAATTCCCGGCGTGCGTATCGAACTGGTGACACTGGACGACGGTACGGCGACTTCCGGCCAGTACGATCCGGCGCAGGCCGCGACCAACGCGCGCAGGATGGTAAGCGACAAAGAGGTTGTCGCCGCGATCGGCCCGCAAATGAGCGGCGCGGGGAAGGCGATGGCGCCCATCCTGAGCGAGGGCGATCTCGCGACCATCACGCCTTCCTCCACGAATCCCGACATCACCGACCCGAAATTCGCCGCTCAATACCGGCCCGCCGGCAAAGCGATCTATTTCCGCACTGTCACGACGGACGCCCACCAAGGACCGAACCTCGCGAATTTCCTCGCGGAGAAGCTGAACGTGAAGAGCGTCTACGTGCTGGACGACAGCGGCGCCTACGGCGTCGGGATGGCCGACGCGTTCCAGGCGCAGGCGGAGAAGAAGGGTGTGAAGGTCCTCGGGCGCGACCGCCTGGACCCTAAGGCGGCCGACTACACGTCGGTGCTGACCAAGATCAAGTCGCTCAATGCGGACGCGATCTATTATGGCGGCGTCGGACAGGCGGGCGTGAAGCTCGCGAAGCAAGCCTACGACATCATCCCGAAAGCAATCAAAGCCGGCGGGGACGGAATGTACGCGCCGGACATCCTCTCGGGCGCGGGTTTTCCGGCCGCCGAGGGCTGGTACGTGACGATCGCCTCGCCGCACGCGCTGGAGGACCCGAAGGCGCAGGAGTTCGTGCAACGTTATCAGGCGAAATTCAACATTCAGCCCGACGACACGGCGATCACCGCCTACGACGCGGCCCTCGTTATCGTCGATGCGATCAAGCGCGTGGCGGCAGGCGGCAAAGAGGTGACGCGCGGCGCGGTCCGCGACGCGATCCAATCCGCCAAGGTGCCGACCCTGCAAGGGGAAGTCTCGTTCGACGAGCACGGCGATCTGAGGGACCGCACGATCAGCGTGTTCCAGATCAGGCACGACGACAAATATCCGGCCGACGACATGCTGCACCAGTATCACTACATCGGCGTCGCCCCTCAGTCGTGATGCTGCGGCACGGTTGAGCGGGCGAGCGGCGGAGCGGCCCTCTAGCGTGACCACCTTCGATCTGCTGTTGCAGCAGACCATCAACGGGCTGAGCCTCGGGGCGATGTACGCGCTGCTCGCGCTGGGGTTCACCCTCGTCTACGGCATCCTGGAGCTCATCAACTTCTCGCATTTCAGCGTTTTCATGGTCGGCTCCTTCGTCGCGATGTGGATTTTGCAGGCGCTCGGCTTGTCAGGCCAGACAATCATTCTTTCCGGCTTGCCGCTTGCCGGCGTGCTGCTTCTCGCTTTTCTGGTCACGATGGTCCTTAGCGGCGTGCTCGGAGTTCTGATCGAACGGCTCTGTCTTAGGCCGTTGCGCGATGTGCGCGGGCCGGCTGCGATGATCACGACGATCGGCGTGTCTTACATCCTGTTCAACGCCGTCCTCCTGACCGTCGGAGCGGATTCGAAGAATTTTCCCAATCCATTGCCGCCGGTCGCTTTCCAGATCGGGGGCGCGGTGCTGCGGCTGCGCGAGATTCTGATCTGGGTGGTGGCGCTGCTGCTGATGCTGGGTCTCTATGCGTTCGTGCAGAAAACCCGGTTGGGCCGCGCGATGCGGGCGACCGCGCAGGACCCGGAGGCCGCCCGCATGATGGGCGTCGAGGTGGATCGCGTCATCATGACTGCGTTCTTTCTTGGCTCCGCGCTCGCCGGGGCGGGCGGGCTCATCTTCGGTCTCTATTACAATTTCACGAGCTTCATCATCGGCTTCAGTGCCGGCTTGCGGGCGTTTACGGCCGCAGTGCTGGGCGGTATCGGCAACGTACCCGGCGCGATGGCGGGCGGCATCATCATCGGGCTGATCGAGGCGATGAGCGGGCAGTTCATCGCCACAGCGTGGACCGACGTGATTATCTTCTCGATCCTCGTGTTGGTGCTCGTGTTCCGCCCGGCCGGACTGTTCGGCCGCCTGGCGCCGGACCGCGCGTGATCGCAAGACTCCGGCGAGGACGGATTCCGGCGTTGCTGGTGCTGATCGCCGCGCTTGCCTTTCCGCTGCTGCACGACAATGACGCCGACATAGACTCGGCCGCCAATGCTTTGGCCTTCGCGGCGCTCGCGCTCGGGCTGAACATCGTGGTCGGCTTCGCGGGCTTGCTCGACCTCGGCTATGCGGCATTCTTCGCAATCGGGGCCTACGCGTACGGAATCCTGACCAGCTTTCAGATCGAGCCGGCGTGGAGCAGTTTTTGGGAGCCGTTCGCCGCTCTCGGACTGGTCGCACGCATGCCCGGCGATCTGGTGCATTTCACCGTGTCCTTCTGGCTCATGCTGCCGGTCGCGGGGCTGCTCGCGGCTGGCTTCGGCGTGCTGTTCGGAGCGCCGACGCTCCGGCTGCGCGGAGACTATCTCGCGATCGTGACGCTGGGCTTCGGCGAGATCGTGCCCATCGTCGTGCGCAACTCGCCCTCGCTCACCAACGGCGCGGCGGGGTTGAACGGCATCGCCCCGCCGAGCCTGTTCGGATCGAGCTTCGGTGTCAGCGCGGCGCCATACTACTACGTCGCCGTCGGATTGGTGGCCGTGCTGATGCTCGTCTCCCTCCGTCTGCGCGACTCCCGCATCGGCCGCGCCTGGATGGCGATCCGCGAGGACGAGATCGCCGCCGCGGCGATGGGCGTGGATAGGGTGCGGATGAAACTGCTCGCCTTCGCGATCGGTGCGGCGTTCGCCGGGATGACGGGTACATTTTACGTGGCGAAGCTACAGACCGCGACGCCGGAGATGTTCGGCTTTCCGGTCTCGGTGATGGTCCTCGTGATGATCGTGCTCGGCGGTCTCGGCAGTATCTGGGGCGTGGTGCTCGGCGCTGTCATGCTACAGCTCCTGCAATCCTGGTGGCTTCAGGACTTGACCGAGTGGCTGCACGCACTCGGCCGGCTCACCGGGAGCTTGTGGCTCCGGCGTGTCGATCTTGTGCCGTCCATCGAGCTCATTTTCGGCATTATCCTCGTCGTGATGATGCTGT
Organism: uncultured Alphaproteobacteria bacterium; assembly: GCA_963808965.1. Lineage (GTDB taxonomy): Bacteria > Pseudomonadota > Alphaproteobacteria > Acetobacterales > Acetobacteraceae > CAWEHU01. The sequence goes on along the minus strand of CAWEHU010000020.1, from coordinate 135,648 downwards.
ATCGGCGCGAGGGGCTGGTACCGGCCGCGCGGCGCCCGCCCGCGCTGACGCTTGAGCAGCAGCACGCCGAAGTGCGACGCGAAGGTTTGGCGGATCTGAGAGTCGCGGATTTCGGCGGCGGTGTTCCGGCGGGCAGGGCGGCGCTGGAGGTAACCGACGTCACCGTACGGTTCGGCGGTTTGGTGGCGTTGAGGGCAGTCAGTCTGACGGTGCCGAACGCCGGCGTGGTCGCGGTCATCGGTCCGAACGGCTCCGGCAAGTCTACGCTGTTCAACGTCGTGACCGGGCTGATCCAGGCGGAATCCGGTAGCATATGCTTCCAGGGCGAAGAGACGATGGGGCTGCCGGCGCACCGCATTTTGGGCAAAGGAATCGCGCGGACGTTTCAGAATATTCGGCTGTTTCCGAACCTCACGGTGTTGGAGAATGTGCTGATCGGCCAGCACGCGCGGCTGCGTACCGGCCCGCTTGCGGCGATTATACGGCCGCCGGCGACGCGAGCGGAAGAGCGCGCGGCGCGGGAGTGGGCGGTCGAAATCCTTTCGGTGTTCGGCAATCGCTTGCTGCCGCGGCTCGATCAGGCAGTGAGCGGCCTGTCTTACGCCAATCGGCGGCGGGTGGAGATCGCCCGGGCGCTTGCTTCGCGCCCCCGGCTGTTGCTGCTCGACGAGCCGACCGCTGGAATGAACCCGGCGGAGACATTGGAGCTTGCCGGTCAGATGCGCGGCCTGCACGCGCTCGGCCTGACGGTGCTGCTGATCGAGCACAAGCTGGACGTCGTGACGCAACTCGCCGACTCGGTGTTCGTGCTCGACCACGGCGAGGTGATCGCGCACGGCAAGCCAGCCGAGGTGCGCCGGAACGAGGACGTGCTGCGCGCCTATCTCGGCCGCAACCTGCAAGCGGGACACGCCGCCAGTGTTGCTTGAGTTCCCGCCTTTGCTCGAATTCAGGAGTGTCGATACGTATTACGGCGACCTCCATGTGCTAAAGAGCGTGAGCTACACGATCGGCAAGGGCGAGATCGTCGCGCTGCTCGGCGGGAATGCGTGCGGGAAATCCACCTCCATGAAGACGATCATGGGGATCGTGCGGCCCGCGCGCGGCACGGTGATCTTCGATGGCCAGCGCATCGACAATGTTTCCACGGCCGAGCGCGTCCGGCGCGGCATCGCTCCGGTGCTGGAGGCCCGGCGATTGTTTTCGCGCATGACGGTCTACGAGAACCTGGAGATGGGCGCGTACACCCGGCCGCGCGGAGCTGAGTTCGCCGCGGATCTCGAGCGCGTTTACAGCCTGTTCCCGCGCGTCAAGGAGCGGGTGCGGCAGATCGCCGGAACCCTCTCGGGCGGCGAGCAACAGATGGTCGCGATCGGCCGCGCGCTCATGGCCCGGCCGCGGCTGATCTGCATGGACGAGCCCTCGATGGGTCTCTCGCCGCGCTATGTCGAGCAGGTGTTCGACGTGGTCCAGGAGATCAACGCCCAAGGCACCACGATCTTCATGGTGGAGCAGAACGCCAATATGGCGCTTTCCATCGCGCACCGCGCCTACGTGCTGCAGACCGGCCAGGTGGTGCTATCCGGCACGGCCGCGGAGTTGCGCCAGAACCCGATGATCCGCGAGGCTTATCTGGGGGAGATGCAGGTTTCCGAGGAATAGCTCAAGCGGACTATTGGACGTGCTGCTGGCGTCCCACAAACCGCTCGACCTCCTTCACCATCTCGTCGGTCGTGCGCTGCCTGGCGTAGCCGGCGTTGTTGCGCAAGGACCAGTCGTGCCGCTCCTGGCTGTGGGTCGCGCAGGCGTCGGTGACGACCGTGACGAGATAGCCGAGATCGCAGGCATCGCGCACCGCGGAATCGACGCACTGATCGGTCAGGATTCCGGCCACGACAAGCGAGCGCACGCCGAGATTGCGCAGGACGTAGTCGATGTTCGTGGAGATGAACACGGAGGACGAGGTCTTCGGGATGACGATCTCGTCGTCTCCCGGCGCGATCGCGTCCAGTACCTTCGCTTCCCAGGAGCCCTTCGGCACGTCGAGGCCGCTGATCTTGTAGTCGAGGCTGCGATCCCGTCCGTCGCGCGTGAGATTCTCGATGACGGTGTACATCACTTCGATCCCCGCAGCTCGGAACGCCGCCTGCAACCGCCGCATGTTCGGCACCGCCGTCTCGCGCATCGTGCGGAAGAAGAAGCCGTAGCGGGATTCGCGTTCCTCGGCGTCATGGCTCCGAAGCGTGGCGCCTCGGGATTGGCGCTGTAATTTTGCACGTCGATGAACAGCAGCGCTGCACGAGCGGGGTCGATCTCGACCTCGCGGCTCGGTATCTCGGCCATGCTCAATACGCCTCGGCGTAGCGCGTGCAGACGGCGTCGGCGTTCAGTCCCGCAAGAACGCGGATCTCGGCCTGTTTGAGGCTGAGATACACATCGCGGAGCTGCGGACCGAACCAATCCGCTGCCGAACTCGGTCGCCGCGAGATGCGCGAGCGCTTCTTCCAGGCTGTGCGGGAGCGGACGCGCGCCGGCCGCGACTCGCTCATCCTCGGTCATGTCCCAGAAGGGCCTCGACGGTTCCGGTGGTAGCCGGAGTTTCCGCCGCACGCCGTCAACCCCCGCGTGGACCAGCGCGCCGAGCGCCATGTAGGGGCTCGCGGTCGCGTCGGCGACGCGGTACTCGATGTTGAATTGCGCCTCGGCATCCTGCACCGCGGGCGCAAAGACGGGACAGATCCGCACGCTCGCGCCGCGGTCGCGATAGCCGAGATTGCACCAAGTCGGCGCCCAGCGATTCGGCGTGAGCCGAAAATACGAGGCGACCGAAGGCGCGGTGATCGCGGCCAGCGCGGGCAGGTGGTGCAACAGGCCCGCGACGAAATGTTGCGCGAGATCGGAAAGCCCGTGCGGTCCGGCGCCGCCGCGCATCGCCGGGCTCCCGTCCGGCGTCCGAAGACTGAAATGAATATGCGTGCCGTTGCCGATCCCCTGCGGCTCCAGCATCGGCGCGAATATGACGCGATGGCCGAGATGATGCGCGGTGGCGCGGGCCATTTCGCGCATGATCACCGCCTCATCGGCGGCGCGCACCCCGAGCGAGGGCGCGATCGTCACCTCGGTACTGGCGCGGGCCGTATTCCGGCAGAAACGAGTCGGGCCGCAGGCCGGCTTCGCGCATCGCCGCGGTGAAGATCTCCCCGAACGGTTGCTGACGGCGGAAGGCGTCGAGCGAATACGTGGCGCTCGACCGGTGCTCGACCCCAGTATAGACGAATTCCTGCTCGAATCCGGCGAGCAGCTTCACGCCGCCTTCCTTCTCCAGATCCGCGAGCCCGCGACGCAGGAATTCACGCGGGCAGCACTCCCAGGCCTCGCCTTCCGTGGTACGGATGTCGCCGAGGTAGAAGCTCTCGCACCCGGATTCCCCGAAGCCGACGTGTACTTTGGTGCTGGGGTCGGGCACGAGCATCAGGTCGCCGAGCGTGCCGAACGGCGTCGCGTCGATCGGGCCGAAGGCGGACATCATGATGTTGCTGTGCGTTAGCCCGATGCCTTTGCGCAGCCGCGCGGGGAGGTCGGCGGCGGGAAAGCCCTTGCCTCGCACATGACCGGCAAGGTCGCAGGTTCCCACGAAGATCAGTTCTTCCCGCTTCATCATCGCCACCCCGGTTGCTTAGGCCCACGCCGCTGACTGGGTTTAGCGCAGCTCCGGGCTACGTGCAGCGCCATGCGCGGCGCGCAGGCCGGCCCTGTGGGGTTCATGTTGCAGCGCACAAGGGAGCCGCCCATATCCCGCTGCGGAGGTGCGTCCGCCAACGACTTGCAAAGCAAGGAGGCGCGCGATGCGCATGGAATCTTTCCAGCTTCTGGCCCAGAACCTCAACAGCGGACTGCTGGCCGGTCCCGGCCAGGACTTTCTTCGGAATCTTGGGACGATCACCCGGACGCTCTTTTTCTTTCGGCCGGATTTCGCCGCACTTTGTCCCGATCTGGTGCATGAGGCGGAGATGACGGTGAGCCGCAGGCCGTGACCGCGTCATACCCCGGCAAGGCGGGCGTGCTGAAGCAGCAGGACGGTCTTGGCGTCAACGATCTCGCCTGACTCGACCATCTGCCAGGCTTCGGTGAGCGGCAGCTCGAGGATCTCGATGTCCTCGCCCTCGCCGCGCTCGCCGCCGCCTTTGCCGACTCGCTCACCGTATTCCGCGAGAAAGAAGTGCAGCTTCTCCGTGGTCGCGCCCGGGCTCATGTAGAGCGCGAAGAGCCGACGTAGGCGGTGGACGCGGTAGCCGGTTTCCTGCTCCGCCTCCTTCCGCACCGTCTCCTCGGGGGTGTCGTTCTCCTCCACGTTGCCAGCGCAGATCTCGACCATCCTCGGCGGCTCGCCATTGAGAAGCGCGGGGATGCGGAGCTGCCGCGTAAGCAGCACCGTACCGCTTGTGGGTTGGTAGAGCAGCACCGCGGCGCTCGGCTGGATGCAATAGACCTCCCGCTCGAGGGTCTGCCGCGACCCATCGCCGCGGACCTGCTCGAAGGTGACCTTGCGGAGCGGATAGTGCCCCTCCGACAAGGTCTCGATCTCCCGGATCTCGACCATCTCCGGCCTAGCCGGTCGCCGCGTCGCTGTCCGGATCGGGGCTTTTCGACCGGTCCTTCAGCTCTTCCGTGGTCAGGCCCGCTGGCACGGAGCCCTGCAACGTGCCGTCGCCCGCCTCGCGGTGTGCTTCGTCCAGTTCCGGGGCATCGGGCTTGGCATTCCCCGGCTTTGGCGTCTCGTCGTGCATTTGGTTCCTCCGTTCTATCCGATGCAGAACGGGCGGGGTCGCGCCGGGATGCGGCGGGACCGGTCCCGGTTGGGTTATTTTGCGGGCTGGGTGCGCTCGGCGACTTGGGCGAGGGCGCGATGCGCGGAACGGACTGCGCCCTCTTGCCATCCGTTGATATGCGACAGGTGCTCGCCGCAAAACAGGAAGGGGCCGTCTCCGCGTAGAAGGACGGGATAGGCACTCGCCCGCGCGGCACGGGTCCACTCGGCCCAGGCCCCTCCGGTGTAGGGCACCTTCTTCCAGGCGACGCTCACGCCCTTGCGCAGGTGTTCGCTCGCGCCGGGATGTAGCCGCTCGGTATCGGCGAGCGTGTCAGCGAGACGTTCCGGGAGAGGCTTGGCCGCGAAGGCGTCGCCGATGTCGTCAGACCAGATATAAGCGCCGACATAGACGCCCTTGCGTTGATTGATGCCCGCGGTCGGATACCAAATTTGCGTGCTGGGGCGGCTGGTCCAGGAAATTCCGCCGTAGATGTTGCAGTCCAACTCCCAAAAACGACGCTCCGCCTGAAACGCCACCTTCGCGGCGGGAACATAGCTGACGGCCGCCATCGCGGCGCGGATTTCGGGCGCGAAATCGCCGTCCAGCGCTTGAAGAACCGGGAAGGGAATCGTGCAGATCACGAGCGGCGCTTCGATCACCTGCTCCGCGCCGCTCGTCGTATCCTTCCAGACGATGCGAGCTCCCGCCTCCGTGCGGCGAAGCTGGACGACCGCCGCGTTGTAGCGGATCACCCCCGACAGCTTGCGGCCGAAAGCTGCTCCGATCTGACCCATCCCGCCGACCGGTTGCAGCATCGTCGGTGCCTGGTCGTAGAACTCGCCGAACTGCATCTTGCCTTGCCAGAAATCCGCCGACAGAAGCTGGCGCAAATCGAGCGGCTGTCGAACCCTCGCTTCCGACTCATCGTCTCCGGGCGGCACGGCATAGCCGGCGCGGGCGGAGCCGCGATATATGAGGTCCCGGTCGAGCGCTCCGAAAGCGCGCAGAAACGCACGAAGTCGTTCCTTGTCCTCGACGCTCACGGCTTCCGCCATCAGGTCGTGGTCGACGGCCTTCGCGGCCAGTTCGGCCACATAGCCACGCCCATCATTCACGACCGCGCGGTTGAGCTGGGGTTTGCCCTCGAACGCCGCGTCGTCTTGCAGGAAAGCGGCGCGATTGTCGTTGCACATCACCTCCAGCTTCACGCCGAGCATCCGGCAATACGAGAGGATGGCCTCGTGGTGATGCGGAATGCGGGCGGGACCAGGATTGAAGTAGAGATGCTCGCCCATGTCCCAGCGCACGCGCTGCACGCTGTCGGTTTCGAGGATTTCGTCCCCCGCGCGAAGGGTCCAGTTCCGCCCGCCGGCTCGCGAGCGGGCCTCCAGCACGGTGCAGTCGTAGCCCGCCCGGCCGAGTTCCCAGGCCGCGACCATGCCGGCGATCCCGGCCCCGATGACGACGACTTTGGCGCCATTACCCGGCGGAAGCTCGGGCGGCCCGGCATAGGCGGCCGGCGTCGGAAGCAGCCCCATCGCGGCCATCGTCCGGTACGCGGCCGCCACCCCTCCGGCCCTGCCGACCAGATGGATGAGCCTGCGGCGGGAGAGCGTCACGGCCGGCGGGCGCGCAGCGCCGCGGCGAGGGTGCCGTCGTCCAGCACGTCGAGCGCGCCGCCGATCGGTACGCCCTGCGCCACCCGGGTCACGGCCACGCCGAGCGGGCGTAGCCGGTCGGCAAGCCAGTGCGCCGTGGTCGCGCCGTCCACCGTCGCCCCGAGCGCCAGGATCACCTCGATCACGTTCCCCTCGGCAACGCGCGCCAGCAACGGGGCGGTATTGAGTTCTTCCGGGCCGATGCCGGAGAGGGCGGAGAGCGTGCCGCCGAGCACATGATAGAGTCCGCGATGCACCGCGGCGCGTTCCAGCGCCCAGAGATCGCCCACGCCTTCGACGACGCAGATCACGCTCTGATCGCGGTGCGGGTTGGTGCAGATCGCACAGGGGTCGCGGCTGTCGAGATTGCCGCAACGACTGCACGTCTTCACCGCACGCGCCGCCTCGAAGAGCGCCGCGGCGAGAGGCGCCATGCGAGTTCTCGGGCTGTTGCAGCATCCTGAGCGCGGCGCGTCGCGCGCTGCGCGGGCCGAAGCCGGGCAGTTTCGCGAGTAGGTCGATCAGCCGTTCAATTTCAGGGCCGCCCAATCCTACTGACCACCGCTCATACGCAACCGAGGAGTCACTCTCCCCGCTCATCCCCGCGAAGGCGGGGATCCAAATGCACGAGTCGCACTCGCGCGATCCGGGCAGGCGCATTAGCCCCAAGCAGTTCTGGATCCCCGCCTTCCGCGGGGATGAACGGTCGTAACACAAGGTCAAACTTAGCTCCCGATCTAACCTAGACTCGTTTTGGGCTGGCTGTGGGCGGCCCGGTGACCGCTCCGTTCGTTCCCGCGCAAGCGGGAGCCCAGTCTTGCAGAGCAACGCCAGCCTTCGTTCTGAAAGACCTGGATCCCCGCCTTCGCGGGGATGAACGGAATTGCGTGCGCGTTTCCAGTCACCCGAGACGGGGCCTAGAAAGGCAACTTCATCCCGGGCGGCAATTGCATCCCGCCCGTCACCTTCTGCATCTCTTCGGCCGCCATCGTCTCGATCTTGCGCTTGGCGTCCGCATGCGCGGCAACGATCAGGTCTTCGACCATCTCCATCTCGGCGGGATCGGCGAGCTTCGGGTCGATCTTCACGGACTTCATCTCGCCGCGGCCGTTCAGCGTCACGCTGACCATTCCCGCGCCGGACGCGCCTTCCACTTCCATGCTTTCGAGCTTGGCCTGCATCTCCTGCATCTTGGCCTGCATCTGCGAGGCCTGCTTCATCAGGCCGGCGAGGTTCTTCATTGTTCCAGCTCCCAATGGGGTTGCGACTCGTCGAGGAGTTCCGCGTCGGGCGGCGCGAATTCCGGCATATCCGGCTCAACGAGCGGGACGGCGGGCAATCCATATGCGTCGGCGGTCGCATCGTGCACGGCGTCGATGCGCGCGCCGGGAAAGGCTTCGAGAATCGCCCGCACGAGCGGGTGCTCGGCGACCGTGGCGCGCCGGGCAGCGTCGGCCCGCGCCCCCTGTTCGGCGAGCGTCGCCTCGCCGGTTTCCTGCGAGAGCGCGATCGTCCAGCGGGCGCCGGTCGCTTCTTGCAGCAGCTTGGCGAGCCTTGGCGCGAGGTCGCGCGGCGCTTCGGATTGCGGCCGCAACTCGATGATCTGGGGCGCGAAGCGAACCAGGTGAACCGAGTGAACAAGATGCGCGTGGAGGGTCGCCTCCCGCTGCTCGGCGACGAACGCCACGACATCGCGAAAATTGGAGAGACGCGGGCCGGACGGGGCCGGATCGGGCGCTGCGATCGCCGCCGCCGCCGAACCTCCCGCGGCCGCGCGAACCGCCCCGCTCGCCGGAGAAGACTTCGGAGCAGGCCCGGAAGGAGCAGGGGACGGAGAACCCGACCCGACGCCCGTCAGCTGCCGTACAAGATCGCCCGGTGTCGGCAAGTCGGCGACATGGCAGAGACGGATCAACACCATCTCGGCCGCCTCCCGTCGGCTCGGCGCCGCTTCCACTTCCCCCACGCCCTTCAGCAGCATCTGCCACGCGCGCCCCAGGGCGGCGATCGAAAGCCGGTCCGCCAGCTTGCCGCCGCGGACGCGCTCGGCTTCCGGCAGATCGGGGCTCGTGCGCAGGTCAGGGATCGACTTCAGCCGCGTGAGGGTATGGATGAGTTCGAGCAGGTCCTGGAGCATCACCCCGAGATCGGCGCCGCGCTCGTGTACCCGGTCGGTTATCGCCAGCGCCTCGGCCGGGCGGCCCCCGATCACGGCCTCCAGCAGGTCGAACACCGCTTCCCGGTCGGCCAGACCCAGCATATCGGAGACGGCCGCGGTGGTTATCTCGCCCCCGCCTTCTGCTTGGGCGATCGCCTGGTCGAGCAGGGAGAGGCCGTCCCGTACCGACCCATCGGCCGCGCGCGCGATCAAGGCCACCGCCTCCGGCGCGATCGCCACGCTCTCCGCCGCCGCGATGCGGGCGAAGTGCGCCGACAGTTCGGAGACCGAGACGCGCCGCAGGTCGAAACGCTGGCAGCGGGAGAGAACCGTGATCGGCACCTTGCGGATCTCGGTCGTGGCGAAAACGAACTTGACGTGCGGCGGCGGCTCTTCGAGCGTCTTGAGCAGTGCGTTGAAGGCGTTGCGCGAGAGCATATGGACTTCGTCGATGACGAAGACCTTGATACGGGCCTGAAGCGGCCGGAAGCGCGTCGCCTCGATGATCTCGCGGACATCGTCGACCCCGGTGCGCGAGGCGGCATCCATTTCCACAACGTCGGGGTGGCGGTCGGCGAGAATCGCGACGCAGTTCGGGCATACCCCGCAAGGATCGGCCGTGGCCTGGCCCGTGCCGTCCGGTCCCGTGCAGTTCAGGGCTCGGGCGATGATGCGGGCGGTCGTCGTCTTCCCCACGCCGCGCACCCCGGTCAGCATGAAGGCGTGGGCGACGCGGCCGAGGGCGAAGGCGTTGCGCAAGGTGCGCACCATCACCTCCTGCCCGATCAGGTCCTCGAAGCGGGTCGGACGGTATTTGCGCGCCAGCACCCGGTAGGCCGCGGGCTGGGCGGGACGAGGCGCGGCTTCGGGCAGCACTTCCCCGAACAGGCCGGGACCGTCCGGCGGCGGGGGAGGCGCATCGTTCCGGGATAGATCGTCCTGCGGCAGGCCGGACATGCGGGGCAGTGCGCTAGCCGCCGCAGCGGCCACCTTCTGGCAGTTAATCGGGGGTGGGAGGCCGGACGAACGACCCGGGCGGAAACTCGTTGCGGCTGCTTCCTTCCGGACCTGACCGGGTTGGCGAGGCGCCCGTCCGCCGCCGACCTCCCGGCTCTCCATATCATGCTTCGGGGGCAAGCGGGCAAGCCGGCTCGGCAAGAGCCCGCTCGCGCCATGTGTGTGGGCGAGATGACACGCGCATCGGCGATGCCTACATCTCGGCAGATGGCAGGGCAGGAGCACGCCCCTCTGTTCGAGGCGGTGATCGTCCCGCACCGCAGTCTGTCGCCGCGCGGGGTGCGCCGGCTGATCGCCGTGCTTTGCCTGCTTTCTGGCCTGACGGCGCTCCGGTTCTGGCTTATCGGCGCATGGCTCGTGGTTGCCTTCTCGGCCGCGGAGGCCGGATTGGCGGTGTTCCTGATCCGGCTGAATATCCGGCGCGCCCGCGCTTCGGAGCTGGTGCTGCTCTCACCGGAGGCCTTGCGGATCGTGCGTACCGACATGCGGGGCCGGCGCACCGAACAGACCCTCTCGCCCGGCTGGCTGAATGTCGTCGTGCGGGAAAGGCCGGGGCGCATCCCGGCCCTGCTCCTAGTGGCGAATGGCCGGGCGGAGGAGATCGCCGCGGCTTTGGCCGAGGACGAGAAGCGGGATCTCGCGGCGGCCCTGGCGGCAGCGCTCAGGAGCTGGCGCAACCCGATCTTCGACAACCCGCAGCTTCGGGAGTAGTGACTCCGGACATTGAAGCGGGCCGATGGCCGCTCACGCGGCATCGAGAGAAGGGAGGGCAAGGCCATGTCCATTACCGGCGAGATGCTGATCGGCGGCGAGCGCGGTGCGCGGACGCGAGGGTGCTTTCCGCGCCGTCGATCCGGCTTCCGGACGCGAGCTGGACCCACCGTTCGGCGGCGCGAGCCAAGCCGATGTCGAACGCGCCTGCGCCCTGGCCTGGGCCGCCTTCGATCCATATCGCGCGACCGGCCCCGATGCGCGCGCCCGATTTCTGGAAACCGCCGCGAGCCGCATTCTCGATATCGGCGACGCGCTGATCGAGCGCGCGACGGCGGAGACCGGGCTGCCTCGGGCCCGCATCGAGGGCGAGCGCGCCCGCACCGTCGGTCAGCTCCGGCTGTTCGCCGAGGTGGTGCGGGACGGCTGGTATCTCGATGCCCGGATCGACCCCGCCATGCCAGAGCGCAAGCCGCTGGCGCGTCCGGATCTGCGGCTTCGGCAAATCGGCGTCGGTCCGGTCGCGGTGTTCGGCGCCAGTAACTTCCCGCTCGCGTTTTCGGTGGCGGGCGGCGACACCGCCTCCGCCCTGGCGGCCGGCTGCCCCGTCGTGGTGAAGGCGCATCCCGCGCACCCCGGGACCTCCGAGCTGGTCGGCCGGGCCGTTCAGGCCGCGGTGGCCGAATGCGGCCTGCCCGAAGGCGTGTTCTCGCTGCTGTTCGGGGCCGGTAACGAGCTGGGGGCGGCCCTCGTGACCGACCCGCGGATCAAGGCGGTGGGTTTCACCGGGTCGCGGCGGGGCGGCATGGCGCTGGTGCGGCTCGCGGCCGACCGGCCCGAACCGATCCCGGTCTTCGCGGAGATGAGCAGCATCAATCCCGTGCTGCTCATGCCCCACGCGCTGGCCGCGCGGGGGCGCGAGATCGGGCGCTCGTTCGTCGCGTCGCTGACGATGGGCGCCGGTCAGTTCTGCACCAATCCCGGCCTGCCATTGGCACAGGAAGGGTCGGGCCTCGACGGATTCATTGCCGGCGCCTCCGAGGCGCTTGGAGCCGCTACGCCTACGACCATGCTCACCCCCGGCATTTTCGCTGCCTACCAGAGCGGGGTGGACCGGCTCGTCGCGAACCCGAAGGTGAAGCGGGTGGCGGAAGGTCAGGTGGCGACCGGCGCGAACCAGGGCCGGTCGGTCCTGTTCGAGACCGACGCAAGCAGCTTCCTGGCCGAGGAAAGTCTGAAGGAAGAGGTATTCGGCGCCTCCTCGCTTCTGGTGCGCTGCCGCGATGTCGGCGACATGCGGGAGCTGCTCGAGCGGATGGAGGGACAGCTCACCATCACGCTGCACATGGACGAGGCGGATACAGAGGACGTGAGGAAGCTGCTGCCCACCTTGGAGCGGAAGGCGGGGCGGGTGCTGGTGAACGGATGGCCGACCGGGGTGGAGGTGTCCCATGCGATGGTGCATGGCGGCCCGTTCCCGGCGACATCCGATGGCAGGTCGACCTCAGTGGGCACCTTGGCGATCCGGCGTTTCCTGCGGCCCGTCTGCTTCCAGGACGTGCCTGCGGCGTTGCTGCCCGAGGCGTTGCGCGACAACAATCCGCTCGGCATTTGGCGCCGGGTGGACGGGAAGCCCGGGCAGAAATAGCCGGCGGAAGGCGGGTTCGATGCTCAAGCGCCTCGCCGCCGGGCTCGTCCTTATGGTTGCTTGCGGCGGGGCGTTGGCGGCCAGCGACAGACCCACCCGGTTCTGGAATCTGACCGGCGAGACCGTGACGCATCTCTATCTCGCTCCCGCCGGAACGGAGCGATGGGGCGGGGACGAGTGCCGCAACGACCCGGATGGCGCGGTGGATTTCGATGAACGGCTGCGGCTCAGCCCGCTCGCTTCGGGCCGCTACGATGTGAAGCTCGCCGACAAATCCGGGCGCTCCTGTCTGGTGCGCAACGTCGATATCAAGTCCGGTGCGGTGTTCTCGATCGGGAAGGAGGAGCTGACGGAGTGCGGCCGCTAGAGGCGGGGCAGGCCGTCTCCACCGGGACCGCTCGGGTTCCGGGCGGGCATGCCGGGTGTCAGCCGCTTTTTCCCGCGCGGGCGGATTCTTTTGCCGTAGCCGGGCGCGACCGTTCGGGCGCAGGGAGGACCGGGGCTTGCGCATTGGCATCGCTGCTCGTGCATGTGGCGGTGATCTCCGTGTTCTTGTTGGTCTTGGGTCGGCTGAGAGACGTGCCGAGCGCGCCTGAGCAGCGAGGAGTCGAGATGCTGTTCGAGACGGCTAGCCCGCTCCCGGAGGCAGCGCCCTCGACCGCGCCTTCCGCGCCTTCCACCCGCGAGGAAACGCCGCCCCCGGCCGATTCTTCGGAACCACCTGCGGAAAGCATCGCGCCCGCGCCGCCCACTGAGCCACCCACGGCATCGACACCTCCGGCGGAAACCGTGGAGCCGCCCATTGCGGCCGAAGCGCCCGCACAGGCCGCGCCGGAGGAGGCGGGGGCTGAGCCTCTTCCGTTACCGCCCATCCCGCCCCGGCTCCCGGCCCAGCCTCGAAAGCCCACGCCGTCCCCGTCCCACCCGCGAGGCCCAGGACAGGGCGCAGCGTCGCTTCCGGCTGCGCCGGCATCCGAGGGGGCGCCCGCCGTGTCGGCATCCGTGGCGGTCGGAACGCCCATGGGACCGATCGCGCCTCCGCGTCCCGTTGCGGGGCTCGCAACCAACCAGCGGCCCGCCTATCCCGAGGGGGCGCGTCGGCGCGGCGAGCAAGGGCGTGTGGTGGTGCGGGTCGCCGTGTCGGCGGAGGGGTCGCCGCTCGATGTTTCGGTCGCGTCCAGCAGCGGCCACGCGAGCCTGGATGCGGCGGCGCTCGCCGCCGTCCGGCGCTGGCGGTTCGTCCCGGCGATCCAGGGGGGCAAGCCGGTCGCTGCCGCTGCCGAGGTGCCGGTCCAGTTCCGGCTTGAGGACTGACCGACCGTCAAGGACACTCGCCGCGAACCAAGATTCGGGGCGAGTGGATGCGACAAGTTTGCTGGCGGTGATCGGTGATCCTCATGCCCGTCGTAGCGTCGGCGCAGAGCCCGACCGAACTGCCGCGGGTCGATGTCGTCGGCAGCTCCCCGCTGCTCGGGTCCGGCGTCGACCGCAACCAAGTGCCTGCTGCGACGAACGTGGTCACCGACCGGGAGGTGACACGAACTGGTCTGCCGCAAGCTGTGCGCGCGCTGGAGGACAACATTCCGGGCGTGAACCTCTCGAACGCTGCGGGCAACCCGAACCAGCCCAATCTGTTCTATCACGGCTTCGAGGCTTCGCCCTTGCAGGGCACGCCTCAGGGAATCGCCGTCTATGTCAACGGCGTGCGCTTCAATCAGGCCTTCGGCGATACCGTGCACTGGGACCTGATCCCGGATGTCGCAATCGATCGGATGAATCTCGTGGGCGCCAATCCGGTGTTCGGCCTCAATGCGCTGGGCGGCGGCTTATCGGTGCAGATGAAGAACGGCTTCACCTACCAGGGCGGTGAAGGCGCCGTCTTCGGTGGATCGTTTGGACAAGTCGGCACATTCGGCCAGTATGGCCGGACCGTCGGCAACGAATCGGGCTACATCGCAGGATCGGTGCAGCATCAGGGCGGCTGGCGCGACCTGCAATCCTCCGATCTCTACCAAGTGTATGGCGATGTCGGCTGGCGCAGCGACCGCGGCGAAGTCCACTTCAACATCATCGGTGCCGATACGCAGCTCAACGGCCCCGGCAGCTCGCCAGTGGAGTTGCTCAATGCCGATCGCGCCGCGCAGTTCACCGCACCAAATCTGATCGCAACGAAATACACACTGATCAGCGCCAATGCGAATTGGGATTTGAGCGACACCACGTCGCTGCAAGGTGTCGCCTACTACGACTACCTGCAGCAGCGCGTCATCAACGGCAACGTGACCGACTTCACGCCCTGCTCCAACGGTAGCGGGTTCCTATGCGATGATAACGGCAACTTTGCGACAGACCGCGGCGGCAACGCGATCCCAGATTTCCTGAATGGCGGCCCCTATTCCCAGCTCGACCAGCAGACGACGAATACCAATGGCTATGGGTTGTCTCTTCAGGTCACCAATCACAGCGCCCTATTCGGTCACGCCAACCAGATCGTCGCCGGCGTGAGCTATGATGGCGCGCAGACGACGTTCAGCGGCAACTCGGCGATCGGCGGACTCACGCTAAACTCGCGCGAGTTCGTCGGACCCGGCATCGTCATCGACCAGCCGGACGGCTCGATCGCACCGGTGCGCGTCGGCATCGGCAGTGCCTATTACGGCGTGTTTGCGACGGATACGCTCGCGCTCACCGACAGGCTTTCACTCAACATCGCCGGCCGCTTCAACTCGGCGCAGATCGGGCTCGACGACCAGAATGGCGGCGCGCTAACCGGCGTGCATGCCTACAACCGCTTCAACCCGTCGGCCGGCCTCACCTGGAAAGTCCTGCCCTGGCTCACCGCCTATGCGAGCTACAGCGAGGCGAACCGCGCGCCGACGCCGGCTGAACTTTCCTGCGCGAGCCCCGCCTCGCCGTGCAGCCTCGCCAATTTCTTCGTGGGCGATCCCGATCTCAAGCAGGTCGTCGCACATACGGTGGAAGCAGGGATTCGCGGCCGCGCGATACCGCTCGGAGGCGGCAAGCTGGATTGGCTCATCGGCTACTACCATACGTCGCTGAGCGACGACATCCTGTTTGTCAACAGTCCGATTCAGGGCCGCGCCTTCTTCACCAATGTCGGCTCGACCTTGCGACAAGGGATGGATGCAGGCTTGCGTTATACCACCGATCGCCTGACGGCCTGGGCGAATTTCGCCTATGTCGACGCGACGTTCCAGTCGCCTTTCATCGAGGCAAGCCCGAACAATCCGGCAGCAGATGCGAACGGCAACATCACGGTCGTGCCCGGCAACCGGCTACCTGGAATTCCACCGTATCAGGTGAAGGTCGGCTTCAACTATCGGGTGACAGATGCTTGGAGCGTCGGGGCGGTCGGAGCGTTCTTCAGCGGCCAGTACTTGTTCGGCGACGAGGCGAATCTCACGCAGAAACTGCCCGCCTATTTCGTGCTGAACCTTACCACCCGCTATCAGGTGACCAAGAACGTCCAGCTCTTCGCCAACCTCGATAACGTGACGAACACCAAATACTACACATACGGCACATTCTCGCCCACGTCATCGGTGCCGATCGTGCAAGCGCCTGGCGCGAGCAATCCGCGCTCCTACAGCCCCGCCGCGCCGATCGCGGCATATGGCGGAGTGCGCGTCACGTTCTAAGCAGGAGAGTGTCTCGGGGCGGCTGATCTCAGCCTCCAGAGGCAAATTGCCGTTCCAATTGCGCCGATAACCGCCCGTACGCGCGTCGCGCATTCGTTTCGTAGATCTTTTCGCGATCCGCGTCGCTCAGCCACGGGACCGCGTCGATATAGCGCTTCGTGTCGTCGAAATGATGCCCGGTTTCAGGGTCGATACCGCGCACCGCCCCGATCATCTCCGAGGCGAACAGGATGTTGTCGACGGGGATGACCTTGGCCAGCAGCTCCGTGCCGGGCAGGTGATACACGCAAGTATCGAAGAGCAGATTGTTGAGAAGGTGCTCGCGCAGGGGTGGGCGACCCATGTCCTGGGCGAGGCCGCGATATCGGCCCCAGTGGTAGGGCACGGCGCCGCCACCGTGCGGGATGATGAATTTCAGGGTCGGGAAATCACGGAACAGGTCCGAGGTCAGGAACTGCATGAAGGCGGTCGTGTCGCCGTTGATGTAGTGCGCGCCGGTGGCGTGGAAATTGGGATTGCAGGACGAGCTGACGTGGATCATGGCCGGAACGTCGAGCTCGACCATCTTTTCGTAGAGCGGATACCACCAGCGGTCGGTCAGCGGCGGGTCGGTCCAGTATCCGCCGGATGGGTCGGGATTGAGGTTGCAACCGACGAACCCGTATTCGCGCACGCAGCGCTCGAGCTCGGGTATGCAGTTCTGGGGCGGCACGCCGGGCGCCTGCGGCAGCTGGCAGACGCCCACGAAGTTGCGCGGAAACAGCGTGCATACGCGATGAATCAGAGTGTTGCACATCTCGGACCAGACCGCGTTCATCGCCGCATCGCCGTCGTGATGGGCCATCCCGGCCGCTCGAGGCGAGAAGATGGTGAGATCGGTGCCGCGCTCACGCTGGATTCTGATCTGGCCGCCGAGAATGCTCTCACGAATCGCGTCATCGGTGATCTTCGGCGGCGGCGGGACCTGCGCGGCGCTCCCTTTCGCCGCGACCTGCTGGGAGCGCCAGCCCTCGTGCTCGGGAGGCGAGGTGGTGTAGTGGCCGTGACAGTCGATGATCATGGCGGGGTTCCTTAAGTTCGGCTTACTCGCCGGGCGCCGGCACGGGGGCGCGGCGCTGCGGGCCGACGCGCAAGGCGAGCGCAATCACCGCGGCGACGAACAGGAAGGCGGAGATGGTCAGCAGCGCGGCGGCATAGCTGCCTGTCGTGTCCTTCACCCAGCCGATCATCCACGGCCCGAGCAAGCCCCCGAACTGCGCCACGGTATTGACGAACGCGATCGAGGCGGCGGCGGCGACGCCCGTCATCAGCGAGGCGTTGATGCTCCAGAACAGCGAATTCCCGGAGTTGATGCCAAGGCCAGTGAGACACAGCATGAGGTAGGCGAGGCTCGCGCTCGGTGTGACCCCGCTGATCGCGATCGCCACGCCGGCCAGGATGTAGACGCCCGCCAGATGCCTCTTGCGATCGCCGGTGCGATCCGAGCTCCAGCTCACGATCAGCGTGCCGATGACGCCGAGCAGCGGCGGCAGCGCCGATAGCAGCCCGATTTGGATGTCGGTCAGGTTGCCAAGCGACTTGATGATGAGCGGCAGCCAGATCAGCAGCCCATAGATGCCGATCAGCGCGCAGCCGAACAGGATTGCCAGCGCCCAGGCGCGGCCGTCGGAGGCGCCGGCCCACCATTTATGCGAGTCGGCCGTTTCAAGCGGCGCCCGTTCGCGCGCGAGCCGGCCCTCAAGCCACTCGCGTTGTTCTGGAGCGAGCCAGCGCGCCTTGGCCGGGCGGTCGGTGAGCGCGGCGAGGAAGACGAGGCCGAGGATCATCGTCGGCACGCCCTCCAGGATGAACATCCATTGCCAGCCCTGGAGTCCGCCAATCCCGTTGCAGTAGGTCATCAGCGTCGTCGAGACCGGGCCTCCGACGACCGCGGAAACCTGGCCGGCGATGATGTAGCCTCCAACCGCGCGCGCCCGGTAATCGGAGGGGAACCAATAGGTGACGTAGACCGCGAGTCCCGGCAGAAAGCCCGCCTCGGCGACACCGAGCAGGAAACGCAGGGTGTAGAAGCTGCCCGCGTTCCAGACGAAGGCCATCAGCGTCGCGACCAGTCCCCAGCTCAGCAGGATGCGGGCGATCCACACTCGCGCGCCGAAGCGATGCAACATCAGATTGCTCGGGACTTCGAGAACCATATAGCCCGCGAAGAACACGCTCGCGCCGAAGCCGAACTGCGCCGGGGTCAAACCGATGTCGTGATTCATGTGCAGGCCGGCGAAGCCGATATTGATGCGGTCCAGATAGTTGAAAAACATCGCGCAGAACATCAGCGGCACCAGGCGCCAATAGACGCGGTGCATGGTTTCGTGCTCGATCGTGGCAGACTGGACCGTATCCGACATAGCGTGCTCCTTTACACCCCTGCGCTTTCAGGCGGGTTCGATAGAGCAGCCGAGCCGGCGGAGCGTCGCCCGGCCCGGCCTTCGAAACCCGCGCCACGTTTCCTCCGCTGAACACGCCCGGCATTGGAGGCATAGCCTTCACGGAATTCCAAAATGGCGATAGGGTCAACAACAGTTTGCGAAGGGGCGAGACTTGGGTTTCAGGCGATTGCGCAGCCTTCGGGAAGTCGCGGCGGCCGGATCGCTGAGCGACGCCGCGAATCGGCTGCAACTCGTGGGGGCAGATGAACTGCGCGCTTTCTCCGCAGGCCGTTGAACCCGAGGAATCAGCAGCATGAACCCGCCAGCAAACACGCCCTCAACCTATTCAGACGACTGGCCGGACCGCATCTTCAACGTGCTCAAGCAGTCCGGAATCCAGATCATGGGTTATGTGCCCGATGCCGGGCATACGCGATTGATCAACCGCTGTCGCACTGATCCCGAGATCGAGGACGTCGGTACTCACGAGCGAGGAAGAAGGCATCGGTCTTGCTGCGGGCGCTTGGCTCGGGGGCAAGCGCAGCATCCTTCTGATGCAGTCGAGCGGGATTGGGAATTGCATCAATACTTTCTCCCTTCAGATGATCGCCCGATTCCCGCTTGTCGTGCTCGTCACGATGCGCGGCGAGTATGCGGAATTCAACCCATGGCAGATCCCTATGGGATCAATCACGGAAGCGAGCCTGAAGCTCTGCAACTTTCAAGTCTATCGCGCGAACGCTTCGGAGGAGGTTCCTGAGCTCGTCGAGGCGGCGATCGATATGGCGTTTGATAGCGAGATCGGCACTGCCGTCTTGCTGTCGCAAAAGCTCGTCGGCCGAAAGAAATGGGTGCGGGAATGATGCATCGTCGTGAGGCCGTTCGCGTTCTGCTTGAGGATAGAGGAGAACTCATCGTGGTGACCGGCCTGGGGTCGTGCACCTACGACGTTGCCTCGGTCGGCGACCACGAACGCAATTACTACCTTTGGGGGGCAATGGGCAGTGCGACGACCGTCGGTCTTGGGCTTGCGTTGGCGCGTCCCAAGGATCGGGTGCTTGTCGTGACTGGCGATGGCGAAATGCTTATGGGTCTCGGTTCCCTCGCCACGGTGGGCGTGAAGAAGCCCAGGAATCTCTCGATCGTGGTTTTTGATAACGGCCATTACGGGGAAACCGGGATGCAGCGGAGCCACGCTGGCGCGGGTTGCGACCTCGTAGGCGTCGCGCGTGCCTGCGGTATTGCGAGCGCCCATCAGGCGAAAACGCTGGAAGAGGTCGCCGAGCTCCGCAAATCCGTCGCGGAATCCGACCAGACGCTTTTCGCTCGGGTTCTCATCGAGGCAGACGATCCGCCGCGCGTAATGCCATCGCGCGATGCCGTGGAGATCAAGCTCCGTATGCGTCGTGCGCTCGGTGTCGCCGCTTAGGACTTGTTTCCGGCTGACTGTGAGTGGCTACGCAAGCGCCGTTCGTTCCCGCGGAAGCGGGAATCCAGGCCCGAACGTGCCAGCCTTCGTTCTGAGGGGCCTGGATCCCCGCCTTCGCGGGGATGGGCGGAAATTTGCGTCGACGCGCGTTCCAGTCAGCGTAAGACGAGTTTAGGTCAGGCGAAACCGTATAGTCTGGCGGGGTTGTCTGCCAAAATTCGGTCACGAGTTCTCTCATCTCCGGCCCAGACCGCCAGGAGATCGAGAAGCTGCGCGTCGTCCGGTTTGTGCGATTCCGTAACATGCGGCCAGTCGCTGCCCCAAACCAGGCGTTCGGGCGCGACTGCGACGAAGGCCTGCGCGATTCTGGTCGCGTCCGGGTAATCCGGCGGACCGACCTTGGTGTTGAGGTAAGCACCGGAAAGCTTCAGCCAAGCTTTGCCCGCTTCGAGCTGGCGGCGGATCACGTTGAAGGCCGGGTGTCGCGGACCCTGCTCCGGCGGCAGCCGCCCCATGTGGTCGTAAACGATCGGGCAGGACAGGCGATCGAGCATCGCGGCGGATTCGACGATCTGATCGCCCGACATATGAAGCTGCGCGTGCCAGCCGAGACCGGCAATCCGCTTCGACATGGGTTCGATCATGTCGATGGTCGTGACGGTATCGGCCGGGTTCCAGACGCTGAAGCGCAGGCCGCGGATCCCGGCCCCGTTGAGGAATTCGAGTTCTGCGTCAGCGACATCCGGGCCGACGACTGCGATGCCGCGCCCGTTCTCGCCGAAGCGCCTGACTGCGTCGAGCGTGCAGGCATTGTCCGTCCGATGATATTTCGGCTGCACGACTACCGCACGGGTCGTGCCGATCCGGTGCTGGAGAAGCCGGTAGTCCTCGAAGGTCATCCCCGCAGGCTTGCTAGTCTCGGGTGTCGGAAAGCGCGGATCGAGAATGTGGAGATGCGCGTCGCACGCGTTCGCCGGGGCTGTCATGTGAGGAGGAGCAAGCCGAGGGCGTAGATGAGGCCTGCGACCGCGAAGGTCACGACCGTGAAGCCGAGCACTCGCTGAATGCCGATTCCCGCCATCGCCACCACCGGCAGCGCCCAGAAGGGCTGCAGCATGTTGGCGACCTGCTCGCCCATCGCGACTCCCATGGTCGTCGCCGGAATAGAAGCGTGCAATGAAACCGCGGCGGGCACCGCGAACGGTCCCTGCACCGCCCAGTGACCGCCGCCGCTCGGCACCATGAACGTGATGAAGAGCGAGGCGAAGTAGGTCCAGAACGGCAACGTGTGCGCGGTCGCGATGGCGACGAAGAATTTCGAGATCATCGCGGCCAGGCCCGTTCCGTCCATGATTCCCATGATGCCGCCATAGATCGGGTATTGCAGCATCATCGAGCCGGTCTGCTTCGCGGCGTTCTTCATCGCGTTGCCGTACGCGACGGGATATCCGTGCAGGGCGATCCCGGCTATCAGGAAGATCAGGATAACCGTGTTGACGTCGAGCGAAAAACCTTTGGCCCGCCAGGTCCTCGCCAAGTAGCCAATTCCGAGCGCCACCATGAACAGGCTGACAACTCGTGAATGGTTGGCGCGGTGTGAGAAGGAGAGGGGACCCTCCTGACGCCGGGGCGGTTCCGCCTCGTCTTGGGGTGGCACGAACACTTCCATCTCGTCGTCGCGCGGTCGCACCGCGATGAATACCATCGGCATGACGAGCACGATCAGGATAGTCGGCACGAGATTGAATGTCGTGAACACGGTTTCGCCGAACGGCAGGAGCTTGCCGGTGATCTTCTCGACGACATTCAGTGCATTGCCGTGGGTTGCCTGGGAGAGCGCGATGGAACTGGACGGCCCGCTCGCCCAGATGACCCAGCCCGAATAGGCAGCGGCGACAAGCCAGCCGAAATCGAGGCGCACGCGCTTCGCCACCTCGCGTGCGAGGATAGCGCCGACGACGAGGCCGAAGCCCCAGTTCAGCCACGAGGCGGTCGCCGCGACCAGGAAGGTTAGCACGACGGCCTGATTGGGCGTCCGCAGGCCCGACACGAGCGAGCGGAGGCCGCGTTGCACCACCGGGGCGTGAGCCAGCGCGTGACCGGTGGCGAGGATCAGGATCATCTGGAAGGCGAAGCCGAGGATGTTGAACACCCCCGAATACCAAGAGTCGAGAATTACCGGGATGAAACCGTTGGATGCGAACAGCGCGGCAGCGAGTGCGACCAGGAAGGTAAGCCCGATGGCGAGCACCAGCGGATCGGGCATGATATGCTCGAACACGTAGACCGAACCTGCAACGAAGCTCCTGCGGCGCGGGCTCTCGGCGGCTTGCTGAATACTCATCGCGTTCCCTTCCTTGACGCTCTACTCTTGCGCTGGTGAGCTTTTTTCGGAGCTCAGCCGAACCGGCCGGCACGCCTCTCAGCCTCGTTCGCCGTCGCCGGGTCTTCGGCGCAGACGACACCGGCGCTGACAAGCTCCGCGTACTCCGCGTCAGTGATGCCGATCTCGGCCAGCAGCTCGCGGTTATGCTCCCCGAGCGATGGTGCGGGAGTGCGGATCGAGCCGGGCGTCGCCAGAAAGCGCGGCACCACATGGTGCATGGGCAAGGCTTCCATCTCAGGATCGGGATAATCCGCGAGTAGCTCGCGCTCGATCACGTGCGGATCTCGCGTGATCTGCGCAATGTCGTATATCGGACCGATCGTGACCTCGGCGGCCTCGAAGAACGCGACGTTTTCGGCCTGGGTGCGCTCGGCGATGAAGGCGCCGATGATCGCGTCCAACTCTTCAGCGTGGCGCAACCGGTCCGCGTTGGTGCGGAACCGCGGATCGTCGACGAGATCAGGCCGGCCGATCGCGCGAAACAATCGCTCCGCCATCTTCTGGATCGAGGCGGACAGTCCGACATATTTTCCGTCCTTGCACATATAGGCATTGCGCGGCGCGGAGTTGGTGGACCGGCTGCCGGTCCTCGGCTTGACCTTGCCGGTCAGGCGATAGTTTGCGGCCTGCGGGCTGAGGATGGCGAATAACGGATCGAGCAGCGGCAGATCGACGACCTGACCTTTGCCGCCATTCACTTCCACCTCGCGCAGCGCGATCATCGCTGCCGAGGCGCCGTAGATGCCGGCGACGCCGTCCGCGAGATACATCGGCGGCAGCACGGGCTCGCGATCGGCGAAGCCGTTGATGGCCGCGAATCCGGAAAAGCCCTCGATTAGCGTGCCGAAGCCTGGCCGCTGCGCGTAAGGGCCGCTCTGGCCCCAGCCGGAAATTCGCATGACCACGAGCTTCGGGTTCAACCCTAGCAGCGCATCTGGGCCGAGCCCCATCTTTTCCAGAATCCCAGGGCGGAAGCTCTCGATGAAGATGTCGGCCGAAGGCACCAGCTTGCGGATGATGTCCGATGCTCTCGGATCGCGCAGGCCGAGGCACAGGCTCTTCTTGTTGCGGGCGTAAACTTTCCAGTGAGTGGCCACACTCTCTGTTTTCCAGGCGCGCAGCGTGTCGCCTTCGGGCGGCTCGACCTTGATTACTTCGGCGCCAAAATCGCCGAGGATCTGGGTCAGCACGTTGCCCGCGAACAGGCGGGAGAGGTCGAGGATGCGGACGCCGTCGAGCGCGCCGGGGGTGCCCGGCTGGTAATCGCGGCGATGGAGTTCGCTCATTTCATGTCTCGGGTCGGGCTGTGGGTTGACGCGCGTGAAGATCGGCGAGCTCCACGATCGCGCGGGCACTGACCAGGAAAGGCTCGTCGATCATCTGGCCGTCCACGACGAAGGCCCCGACCCCCTTCGCCTCGGCTTCGGCGGCCGCCGCGAGAATACGGCGGGCACGCTCGATTTCAGCCGGCTTCGGCATGAACACGTCGTTGGCGATGGCGATCTGGCTCGGATGGATACAGCTCTTGCCGGCGAAGCCGTGCCGTCGCGCCGCCTCGCATTCGGCCCGGTAGCCGTCAGGGTTCTTCACGATCGCATAGGCCCCGTCATAGGCGGCAACGCCAGCCTCGGCCGCCGCGAGGCGCACGGCAATGCGGATATGCGCGAGCGCCGCCAAGTCGGAGCGGTCGATACCGTACGGTTCGAGGAGGTCCGCGTAACCGATCTGCAATCCGATCACCCTCGGGTGCGCGGCCGCGATCTTGGCCGCGTTCCGAAGGCCCTTCGGGGTCTCGATGTTGGCCAGGATGCCGATCGATTGCGATCGCGACGTTTCTGCCTCCAACCGATCAAGCCGTGCGGCGGCCTCGGCCACCGCGTCGGCATCCTCGACCATAGGCAAGTTCACGATGTCGAGTCGTGGCACGACGACAGCGTCCAGATCCGCCTGGAACAAGTCCGTCCCGACGGCATTGACCCGAACCACGAAAATCTTGCGGACCTCAGTGGACGACTGGCGGAGAAAAGCTGCTAGCAAGGCACGCGCCTCGGCCTTGCGATCCTTGGCGACCGCGTCCTCCAGATCGAAAGAGAGAGCGTCTGCGGCGGAGGCGGCGGCCTTGGCGAACAGTTCGGGCCGTGACCCGGGCACGAACAGCTTGCTTCGCATGAGCATGGCTACGCTTCCTGGATCCCGGAGGAGGAGGCTCAGAGCACGGCAGAGTGAACCATGGCGATGATCGCCGTCGTGCCGTTAGCGTTCCCAATCCCCCTCAGAGACTTGGGCTAGGAGGATAAAAACATCACTCCATCGCCTCCAGATCGACGCTGACCGAGAGGCCGTGCCTGCCGCCGCCCAGGATCACCCCGAGCACCGGACTTACATCGCTGTAGTCACGGCCCCAACCCAGGACGACATGCTCGTCGCACACCACGAGGTTGTTGGTGGGATCGAGGTCGATCCAGCCGTATGCGGGGCCGAGCCATGCACCGATCCAGGCATGCGACTGGTCGACGCCCAGCCGGCGCTTCTGCCCAGGAGGTGGCCGGGTCCGGATGTAGCCGGAGATGTAGCGGGCCGGCAGACCGAGCGCGCGCAGCGCCGCGATCATGAGGTGGGCGAAATCCTGGCAAACGCCCTCGCGTCGCTCGAGCACGGTCCGGATCGGCGTCGAAAGGGTGGTCACGCCGGCGCGAAAGGTGAACTCGCTGCGGATGCGGGCCATGAGTTCGAGCAATCCGGCGAGGATCGGCCGGCCGGGAGGAAAGCAAGAAGCGGCGTAAATTCCCGCCTCCTGCGTCAGCGGGATCATCGGGCTCTCGAACAGGAACTCCGCCGCGCGCCAGCCATCTCGGCCGCCGCGCGAGCGATCGCCACGACCTCCTCCCAGGGAGGAGTGAGGTCCATCCGCGGCGGGTCCGGGAACCGGACGTCGACGGTCGCCTCGGCGACGATTTCAAAGACCGGATGCGGCAGGTCGAGAAACAGCCAGGCGACCCGGTTGCCGAAATGGTCCAGGCTCTCGCTGCGCCGGGCGGCCGCGGGGCTGCAACTGAGCATCGCGGAGAGGACTTGCTGTCCCGGAAGTGAGCGCGGCTGCAAATGCACCATGTGCGTGCCCAGATCGACCGGGCTGCTGTAATCGTACCGCGTGGCGTGGCGGACCCGAAGAATTCATGCCGCCCCGCGCATCCGTCGCGTTTCCGGCTCCATTCCGACCGCGTGTGGCACCGGGAGCAAATCGAAGTATTGGCGAGCGACGCGATCCGACATCGCCGCCAACCGCGCCTGGATCGTCCGCAGCCGCGGAGGTAGCTGGGCGGCCGCGACCGCCTGATCCTGCGCCCGCGCCACTTCGCGAACGATCGCCTGCGTCTCGTCCAGAAGCTCGGTCATGATCCGGGCAACCGGCGTCGCGCTCCCGCCGGCGATCTCGACCAGCAGGTCCCGCGCGACGACGAGCTGGAAGGCGAGGGCGCGCGGATTGTCGTCGTCCGCCAACACCAAATCGAGGGCAGGCGCGGGCTGCACCACTGTGCAGTAGCGGCTGCGGTAGGTTATCGCGGAATCGCGCAGCTCGAGCGCGAGCCGGAGCCCGGCCTCGATATGACCGGGCTGGGTCGCCGGTCCCTGCGGGGCGAGGGCGAAGGCCAGTTCGGCGGCCACCGCCTCGGCGCGTTCGAGCCGCCGGCCGAGATCCAGGAACAGACGGCCGCCGCTCCGCACCATGTTCTCGGCCGAGAGTCCGCCGACAGTCGCCGAGAAACGGAGCACTTGGCCCATCGCCTGCGACAGACGGTCGAGACTTCTTGCGTCCGCCCTGCGGCCGATCGCGCGAAACTCGAGACTGACCCCGTGCAGCATTTGCGTGATGGCGGCGTACATCTCGCCGGTGAGCCGGTCGCGCAAATACTCGGCGAGCCGGGTGACGCGGCCGAGCAGGACGGCAACGGCGCCCTCGTCGGCGATCGTGCGCAGAAGGGCCTCGCTCAGCGCACTGACGCTCGCGCTCTGCACGTTCTCGCTGTTCACGAGCCCGGTGTGGGCGAGGCACTCGAGGAGGATATACAGTTCGGCCCGTTCGCGCGGCGTGGGCGCGGCCCGCCCCAGGCGCGCGATGGTCGCCCGTTGCAGGCGGGCCGCCGCCTCCAGCCGTTCCAAATACCGGCCCAGCCAGAAGAAGTCCGATACGACCCGTGCGGGCAGGTCGCCCTGGGTGCGGCGAATGGCCAACGGAGGAAGGAACATTTGCGCCGGGCCGACGATTTCGGCCCCGTCCTCCGCGAGCACCCACACGTCCTTGGAGGTCGCGCGACGCGGCAGACGGCCGGCCAGCGCGTCTTCATCGGTCAGCGCCCGGGCGAGCCCGCCGCGCATCATCTGCCACCGCACGCCATCGAATACGAGGAAGAGGCGAAGGACGATCCGGCGCGGCTCGAACCGCTCCTGACCTACACAGGGCGCCACCGAAGGCGGAAGCAAGGCGCTGGCCGCGAACTGCCAGGGGAACTCGTCGATGCGGGCGGCGAGTTTCTCCTGCCCGCCGTCGGAGAGCCGCGCGGCCGCGACCGGCGCCACGCTGCCGTCGAGCGCCGGACGGATCAGCCATTTGCCGAGATCACCCGCGACGATGCCGCGCGCCCGCTCGTCGCCGAGCCATAATGTGAGAACGCTGGGGAGGCGCAGCTTTTCGCCGAGCAGGCGGGGCGCCAAGTCCGGCAGAAAGGCCGCGAGCGCCGGCGCTTCGGCGAGCCCGGTTCCGGGGTCGTTGACGATCCGCACCGCCCCGTTGCGTGCCGCGTCGAGCAGTCCGGCGACACCGGCCGCCGGTACTCGACCCGAGTTCGAGCGGATCGACACTTTGTCCGTCCTGGCGTCGCAGCAGCACGTCGAGCGGCTGCAGACCGCGCAAGGTCTTCAGGAAGACGCGCCCGCCACGCGCGGTAAGGTCGCCGCTCTCGACCAGCGTGCAGGACAGCTCACGCGAAAGCAGGACGTGCTCGAACCAGGCCGGGTCCTTATGGCCCGCCGTCAGCAGCGCGACGTTGCTGGCGCCCCCCGATCCGGTGGCGGCCAGCCGCTGCAAGGCGTCCTGCCAAGTCTCGAAAAACGGCGTGATCTGCCAGATCTCTCGCGAGTGGAAGATCTCGGGAACCATGCGCGAGAGCATGCGCCGGTTCTCGAGCGCGTAGCCCGCTCCGGTCGGACGGTCGGTCCGGTCCGCGAGCACCCGCCAGACCCCGTCCGGTCCTCGGATCAGATCCGCGGCGTAGAAATGCAGCAGCGGCGCGGCCGGTCCCGCCCCGTCAACCGCGCGGCAGGGGCGGAGGAAGGCGGGATTGGCGTATACAAGCGCCGGTGGCAGCACGCCTTCCGCCAAAAGATGCTGCGGGCCGTAAACGTCCGCGAGGATCGCTTCGAGAAGCCGCGCCCGTTGCACGAGCCCAGCTTCGAGTGTGGCGAATTCCGCGCCGGAAAGCGGCAGCGGGATAGGATCGCAATGCCAGACGACGGAGCGCGCTCCCGGCAGCAGGCTGGCGAAACCCTCGTCAGCGAAGGCGCGATCCAACAATCCCGCGCGCTGGGCGAGCGCTGCGTGGCCAAGGCCGAAAATCGAGTTGAGAATTCGACGCCAATGGGGACGGAAGCGGCCACCGCCGTCCACCATTTCGTCGAGCGAACCGTCATCGGGCACGGTACGTCACACGCTCCGCCGCAGATCCAGCGTGCGGGGGTGCTCGCGCGAGGGAAGGCGAGCGGGTTCGGGCATCGGTCCGGGCGTGTGCCCGAAGGGGAAGAAACGGGCGCGGCGTCGTGCTTCCGCCTCATTGGCGTTCACCGGGAACCGCTCGTAATTGCGCCCTCCGGGGTGCGCCACGTGATGCGTCAGCCCGCCCAGGCTGCGGCCGGTCCAGCGATCGTACATGTCGAACACGAGAGGCGTCTGAGCCGGAACCGTCGGATGCAGACTCCGGGCCGGCGCCCAAGCCTTGAATTGCACGCCGCCCACATACTCGCCCTCCGTCTCGGTCCGGGTGAGCGGGACTTCGTGACCGTTGCAGGCGAGCACGTAACGTTCCTCGGTCCAGCCGCTCACGCGAGCCTGCAGCCGTTCGGCCGAGCTGTCGACGAACCGGATCGTGCCGCCCGCCGCCGGCTCCTCGCCCAGCACGTGCCAAGGCTCCAGCGCGTGACGCAACTCGAGCGTCGCCCCGCGTAGCGTCACTTCGCCAAGACGGGGGAAACGGAACTCCATGTGCGGAACGAACCAGGCCGGATCGAGCGCGAAACCGAAGCTCGCCAGCTCTTCGAGCACGTCGCGGAAATCCTGCTCGACGTAATGCGGCAGCATGAAATCATCATGCAAGCGCGTGCCCCAGCGGACCAATCGCCGCTCGTACGGCGTCTCCCAGAACGCTGCAACGGCGGCCCGTATGAGCAGCATCTGCGCTGCCGACATGCGGGCGTGCGGCGGCATCTCCAGCGCGCGGAACTCGACCAGGCCGAGCCGGCCGGAGCTGCTTTCCGGCGTGTACATCTTGTCGATGCAGAACTCGGTGCGGTGCGTGTTGCCGGTCATGTCCGCGAGAATATTGCGGAACAATCGGTCGGTAAGCCAGGGAGGAGTTGCGATACCTGGGCGGATTTGGCCGAAGGCGATCTCGAGTTCGGCCAGGCTGTCCTGGCGCGCCTCATCGACCCGCGGATGCTGGCTTGTCGGGCCGATGAACAGACCGCTGAAGAGATACGACAGGCTCGGGTGATTGTGCCAGAAGCCAAGCAGCGACTTGAGCAAATCCGGCCGCCGTAGGAAGGGGCTGTCCTCGGCTCGCGCGCCGCCGAGGACGACGTGGTTGCCGCCGCCGGTGCCGACATGCCGCCCGTCCAGCATGAATTTCTCCGTCGCCAGGCCGACGAGGCGCGCTTCCTCGGTACAATTGCTCGGTGCGCTCCACCTGGTCCGCCCAATTGCTGACGGGATGGACGTTGACTTCGATCACACCCGGATCGGGCGTCACGGAGAAATGCAGCAGGCGCGGATCACGCGGCGGCACATAGCCCTCAAGGATCACTTTGCGCCCCATTTCGGCCGCGGTCGCCTCGACGGCCGCCGCCAGATCGAGCCAGTCCTCCGCCTCGTAGAGAGGGGGAAAGAACACGTGGATCAGGCCGCCCCGCGGCTCCACGGTGAGCGCGGTGCGCACGAGATCGGGTTCGCCCCGTCCGACTTCGACTTGCGAGACGGGAGAGAATGCCCCCGAGAAGGGACCGGGCTCGCGTGGGCCGGAGGCGCGGAATTCCTGACGGCGGGGCAGGGGCCCGCGAGGCGCGAACGGGTCGGGTTCCATCTCGTGCGGGATCTCGTCCGGGTCGGCCCAGGGAAGGCTTTCGAGCGGCAGACGGAAGCCAATCGCGGAATTGCCCGGGACAAGGAACAGCGCTTCCGAACGGAGCAGCCACTTGCCGGACTGCCAACGCCGCGCGCCGTCCGCGGCGACCCGGCGCAGCGGCAGAACGCTACCGACCGGTGCGGCGAGCCCCTGTCCGAAGACCCGGGCCAGCCGGTCGCGCTCGAGCGGGTCCTGGAGCTTCGCGTCCTCGGCAACGACGTTCGCCGGCAGGCGATGCTCGCGCCAGAGATGGTAATGAATGTCCTCGTAAGCGGGGCTGACGAGACCGGGATCGACTTGCAGCCGTTCCGCCAGCAGCGCGCAGAATCGCGCGGCGTCGTCGGCCGTGGCGCTGTCGGCGTCGTCGTCCGAGGCCAGCAATTCCGGGTCGGTCCAGACCGGCTGGCCGTCTGCCCGCCAATGCGCGTGCAGCGCCCAGCGGGGAAGCTGCTCGCCGGGATAATGCTTGCCAGCCCCGTATTGCAGGGCGGCGCCCGGCGACCAGCGGGCCGCCAAACGTCGCAGCAGCCGTCCGGCGAGGATGCGCTTGGTGGGGCCGAGCGCATCGCTGGTCCATTCCTCGCCCTCCATGTCGGAGGCCGACACGAAGGTGGGCTCGCCCCCCATGGTCAGGCGCACGTCGTTCGCGGCGAGCGCCCGGTCCACGTACCGGCCGGCGGCCAGGATGTCCTGCCAATGCTGCTCGGAATACGGCTTGGTCGTGCGCGGGGTCTCGCGCAGGCGCGTGACCGTCATCGCGAAGTCGAACGTGACCTCGCTTTTCTCCGCCATGCCGGAAATCGGCGCGGCCGAGACCGGGTCCGGGCTCGCTGCCAACGGGATGTGGCCCTCGCCCGCCATCAGGCCCGAGGTCGCGTCGAGCCCGACCCACCCCGCGCCGGGAAGGTACACTTCCGCCCAGGCGTGCAGGTCGGTGAAATCGGCGCTCGGGCCTTCCGGCCCCTCCAGCGGCTTCACGTCCGGCGCGAGCTGGATCAGGTAGCCGGAGACGAACCGCGCCGCGTAGCCGAGATGCCGCAGCAGATGCACGAGCAGCCATGCCGAATCCCGGCAAGAGCCGTGCCCCTTCCCGAGCGTCTCTTCGGGGGACCAGACTCCCGGCTCCATACGCACCACATAGGCGACCCGCGACTGCACGCGCCGATTGATGTTCACGAGCATATCGACGGTCGGCTGCTCGTGCGGACGGAGCTCGTCGATCAAGCCGGAGAGTAACGGTCCGGGCTCGATCAGCCGCCGGAACGGCGCCAGTTCCTCGACCAGCACCGGATCGTAGCTGAAGGGCCAATTCTCGGCCTCGGGCTCAAGGAAGAAGTCGAAAGGATTGATGGTGGCCATATCGGCCACGAGATCCACTGTCACGTCGAAATGAGTGACTCGTTCCGGGAAGACGATCCGGGCCAGGAAGTTGCCCTGGGGATCCTGCTGCCAATTGATGAAATGCGGCTGCGGCTCGATCTTGAGCGCATAGGAAAGGATCGGCGTGCGCGCGTACGGCGCGGGTCGCAGCCGGACGGTCTGTGGACCCAGAACGATCGGGCGATCGTAGCGGTACGAGGTCCGGTGGGTCAGGGCTACATGGAGCGACATTGGCCGGCGCTTCCGATTCTCTCTTATGGCCAGGAGGAGAGTAAGCAATCATCGCGCCAAAGAAGCCAGCTCTCATGGCACCGAATTTGCTTGATTTGGATGATGTTCTGGGCGGACAAACTTTCCGTTGGTATTTTTGACTGGGCAGGGATTTCGGGCGAGGAAGGGGTATGAGCAACCGCGTCCTTGAGCAATACAGCGCCCGAGGCTTTTACTGCGAGATGCTGCACGGCGGTGCGAACCAGCCGATCCGGGAACGGCTCGCGGGCCTCGCCATCGAAACGCTCCAGCAAAGGGCCGCGAACGCCGAGGCCGAGCTGTACAATCTCGGTATCACATTCACGGTCTATTCCGACAAGGACGCGATCGACCGCATCTTGCCGTTCGACGTCATCCCGCGGGTTCTGTCCGCCGCGGAGTGGCAACAGATCGAAATCAGGCGTGATCCAGCGCGTGACCGCGCTCAATCTGTTGCTCGACGACATCTATCACGGCCAGAAAATCCTGAAGGACGGGATCATTCCGAGCGACCTGATCCTCGGGAACCCGCAATACCGGCCGGAGATGCAGGGCGTCGATCTGCCGCACAAGGCCTACGTCAATATCTGCGGCACCGACATCATCCGCGACCAGCACGGTTCCTTCCTGGTGCTCGAGGACAACGCCCGCACGCCGTCCGGGGTGAGCTACGTCATCGAGAACCGGCACATGATGCTGCGGAGCTTCCCGGACCTGCTCGATGGCATCGCCCTTCGCCCGATCGACAATTACGGCCCGAATCTCGCCGCCGCCTTGCGCGAGATGGCGCCGGCAGCGGTCCCCGAGCCGCGCGTCGTGCTGCTCTCGCCCGGCACCTACAATTCAGCCTATTTCGAGCATGTCTTTCTGGCGCGCGAGATGGGGGTGCCACTGGTCGAGGGCCGCGACCTGACCGTGGTGGACGACCGCGTCTACATGCGCACCACCCGCGGCCTTACCCGCGTGGACTCGATCTACCGCCGGATCAGCGACGAGTTTCTCGACCCGGAAGCCTTCCGGCCCGACAGCATGTTGGGCGTAAGGGGGCTGATGCGTGCCTATCAAGCGGGCAATGTGTCTCTGGCGAATGCAATCGGAACCGGGGTCGCCGACGACAAGGCGGTCTACGCCTACATGCCGCGGGTCATCCGCTACTACCTGGACCAGGACCCGATCCTGCCCAACGTGACGACCCACATTTGCCGCGAGCCCGACGCCCTGCGCTACACGCTCGACCACCTCTCGGAACTGGTCGTCAAACCGGTGGGCGAGGCGGGCGGCTACGGATTGACCATCGGCCCGAAGGCGACCGCGCAGGAACTCGCGGAATGCCGGGCGAAACTCGAAGCCGACCCGGCCAACTACATCAGCCAGCCCTGCATCCAGCTCTCGGTCGCGCCGACCCTCATCGGAGGCGAGGTGCAGCCCCGGCACGTCGATTTGCGCCCGTTCGCGATCACCGGCTCCAAGACCTGGGTGCTGCCGGGCGGCCTCACGCGGGTCGCGCTGCGTCAGGGGTCGCTCGTCGTCAACTCGTCCCAGGGGGGCGGATCGAAGGATACCTGGGTCCTTGAGTGATACGCTGCTCGCCCGCTACGCGGAGTGCATCTTCTGGCTTGCCCGCTATGTCGAGCGCGCCGAGGATCTGGCCCGTATTCTCGATGTGAACGAGACGTTCTCGCGCGACCGCGCCGGCGCGCAGGACTGGCTGCCGATCTTGCAACTGCACGCCGACCAGGAGCGGTTCCTCGCCAAGAACGAGACAGCCTCGGCGAGTGCCGTGCTCCGTTTCTATGTGACCGATGGCGACAATCCGAGCTCGATCGCGAGCGCGGTCCGGAACGCGCGCGAGAACGCGCGCACGTTGCGGCCGCTGATTTCCACCGAGATGTGGGTGCAGCTCAATCGTCTGCACACGCGCATGAGCACGCTGCCCGAGGCGGCGCTCGCGCCAGGGAGCCGCACCCGGTTGTTCGCCGAGATCAAGGAGGCGTGCCAGACCCATACCGGCATCACCGAGGGCACCTTCTTCCGCGATCAGGGCTGGTATTTCTATCAGTTGGGCCGCTACATCGAGCGAGCTGACCAGACGACGCGCCTGCTCGACATCAAGTATCACCTGCTGCTGCCCCGTGCATCGGATGTCGGCTCACCCGTGGATGTGAGCCAATGGAACGTGCTGCTGCGCTCGGTCGCCGGGTATCATGCCTATCTTCGTTTTCATCCGGGCGGCATCACGCCCGCGGCGGTCGCCGGGTTCCTGCTGCTCAATCGCCGTTTCCCCCGTTCCGTCTATCTCTGCGTTCGTACTGTCGAGACGTTGCTCACCGAGTTGAAGTCGCGCTTCCTCCTGCGGGGCGGGGTCGGCGCGGCCGAAGAGCTCGATGCGATGCGGGCGGCGCTCAGTTCGCTCACGATCGAGGATGTGATCCGGGGCGGCCTGCACGAGTTCCTGGATGCCGTGCAGCGCCAGCTCATCGCCGTCACGACCTGTCTCGCGGCTGACTTTTTCGTCCAGATGCCGACCGGCCCGGAAGGGGATGATGAAACCGCCCCGGAACCGCTGGACGCCGGTTCCCCGATCCTCATGACGCAGACGATGGACGGCCTCACGCAAAGCCAGAGCATCGGCGGGGCGTCTGCGCAGAGCCAGAGCATGGGAGGGGCCGCCACCGGCGCATAACGCCTGGGCGTCTTCTAACCTGGGCGTCTCTAAAAGGTGGTCCGCGCGGGGCGGCCTCCCTATGTTCGGGTCCATGTCCCAAATTCCCGCCTTTCTTGACAGCGGGCGGCCCGAGGTGCCCGACATCGTGGTGTCGCGCGGCATCACGCCTTTCTATCTGCCCCGCCGCCCGGTGCGCGGGCGGCTGATCCGGCTCGGACCGCTCGCCGATGCGCTGCTGACCCGCCACGACACCGATCCGGCGGTCACGCGGCTATGCGGCCAGGCGCTCGCGCTCGCCGCCGGGCTCGCCACCGCGTTGAAGTTCCGTGGTTCGTTCAGCCTGCAAACCAAGGGCGACGGACCGGTGCGGATGCTGCTCGCGGACTGCAC
Source organism: uncultured Alphaproteobacteria bacterium (assembly GCA_963808965.1). Classification (GTDB taxonomy): domain Bacteria; phylum Pseudomonadota; class Alphaproteobacteria; order Acetobacterales; family Acetobacteraceae; genus CAWEHU01. Next base: position 101,673 of record CAWEHU010000020.1, on the reverse strand, counting down.
CGAGGTCGGGGCGCTGCGCGGCTATGCCCTCGCCGACCCCGAGCGGCTTGCCGCGCTGCTGGCCACGGACTCCTCACCGAACGCCAAGAAACTGCTCGGCTCCGGTTATCTCGCGTTCACAGTGGACGAGGGCGGGGACCGCGAGCGGCATCAAGGCATCGTCGCGATCGAGGGCAATAATCTCGCCGAGATGGCGCTGCATTACTTCCAAACGAGCGAGCAGTTGCGCTGCCATCTCCATCTCGCCTGCCGCCGCACGGACGCGGGCTGGCGGGCGGGGGCGCTGATCCTGGAGAAGGTGGCGGGCGACGCCGGCGCGGAACTCGCGGATGAGCGAAGCCGAGGAGGAGGAGAGTTGGCGGACGGCGACCCTGCTCGCGGCGACGTTGACCGACGACGAATTGCTGGATGACGAGCTTCCGCCCGAGCGGCTCGTGTACCGCTTGTTCCATAGCGAAGGGGTCGCGACCGATCGGGCGCGCACTCTCTCTTACGGCTGCCGCTGTTCCAGAGCGCGTCTCTCCGGGATTCTCGAGGGCTTTCCTCCCGACGACCTCGACCACATGACGACGGATGGCGACATCCTCATGACGTGCGAGTTCTGCAATTTCGCGTTCCGGTTCGCGCGGGAGGATTTGCGCGGACGCGAGACTTGACTCGCCGGATTGGAGGAAGGCTCGCCGTATGACCGCACCGGATCTCTCCCGCCGCTCTATCCTGCTGCTGCCGTTCGTGGTGGCGGCGTGCGGCGGCGAGCCCGCGCCCGCTTCGATCATGAGCTTCGAGCCGCTGCGTTACGATTACCTGACGCCCATCCGGCTGAACGTCGCCTCGATCGAGATCGAGTCCCGATTCGTGCCTGGAGGCGGCGATCTCGGCGGCTACGATCCGGCTCCGCCGATGCAGGTGTTGCAGCAAATGGGGCAGGACCGGCTCCAGGCGCTCGGAGCAGCGGGGCGGGCCGTTTTCGCGATCGAGGACGCCTCGATCGTGCGCAGCCAGGGCAGCTATGTCGCGAGCTTCGCGGTCGAGCTCGATATTTACGGCCCGGACAACACCCGCGCCGGCTTCGCCGAGGCCCGCGTCTCGCGCACGCGCACGATCGACAGCACGCCGATCAGCGAGGCGCTGTATGACATGACCAAGACGCTGATGGACGCGATGAACGTGGAGTTCGAGTACCAGGTACGCCGCGCGTTGCAGAACTGGCTGGTTGCGGCCCCAGCGGTGGTCCCGGCTCCCGTCGAGCAGCAGAGCCTGCCGCCGCCGTCGATGTGAGGGCGTGGGGCGTAGGGTTTCAGATTTGAATGGAAAGTGCAAAGTCGAGCTCATTGACAAGTGTTCAAGGGCGGAACGCTGCCATAGAGCAGACGTGTACCAATTTCCGTCGAGCCGATTGACGTACCGTCATAAAGGGTTGACCCGGTGTCTTTGTTGGCGACCGTGCGGTCACAGTTTTGAAAGAACGATTCTTCGCACGGATACGGTCCAATGATCTCAAGGCCCTGAATCGGATTAGCCCTTTCGATCGGGCAGGAGCACATTATCTGGTTGTCGCCAAGCGGAGTATTGGAACCCGGGAAGGAGCGTCCCGTCGAGCTTGTGAAGCAGATGCCGCCATCGCACTTAGCATAAGCAGCAAGGGAGCTGCGCGGGCATACGTAGAGCGCCTGATTCCCAGACGGTGCGACAAGCGACTCGGGTAGGCTGAAAGTGCTCACCATATAACCATTGTTGACGCCTTCGGCATTGACAGAGCAAACGTTGCTGCTGTCGTAGTTGAACGGCGCGCTAATGCTGTCGCCTTTCAGCACGTCGCAGGCGCAGTAGGCGACGTCATTGAAGACGAAGCAGCTGGCGCCGGCGCACAGGGCGTAGGTCTGATCCCGGCAGATCACGGGCTTGTTCCGAGAGAAGAGGCCCGCGAGAGGATCGGCCCCGCCGCCGTCGGCGCCGCGGGCCGGACCCCCGGCCGTCAACCCCAGCGCCGTCGCGAGCACCGCCGCGACGAACGATGCCCTTCCGGTGACCGACTTGCGGCGCGCCTCTCGCTGTTCGCCCGCCAGCGTCACAGCCGTGGGCTTGGGCCGATCCTTCTTCACGATCTCCAGCCGTGGTGGATGCATGGCGGCGTTCCTTCCTCAGTGGGTGCGTTAACAGGCGGGGTGCGTGTTCACCTGTAGACCTCCCTTTCTGCACGAGCGCCTTTCGCGGACCCCGCGCCGAAGCGTCATGCAACCAGGAAACCGGAAATTTCTTGGCCGCTTGATCTAGCTCTCCGGCCAAGCCATGCGTCAACGTTCTAAGATCGCTTCGTGGACACGCCCGTCGATGTCTTGCCGGAACGTGTGCAAATTGCTGCAGGCGATGTGTGGAAGATGCCGTCGGCGAGCTGTGCCGACGTGCCGAAATGGAATACCTGCAATTTTAAGCGCGGGCACTTTGATGTTCGGCGTGGTCAGTGCCCGACTGTCTCGACGGCGTGGCGCAGGGGCTCCATTGACAGCCGCATCAGTCCGTCCAGCGGACGATCGAGCTCCAGAATGAGGAACACTGCCCCTGCGACCGACGCCGCGCCCAGCAGCAGCGACGCCACCACCGTAGCGTTGGCGCGCGCGAACAGGCCGAAGCTGGCGAACATCGCCGCCAGCCAGAAACCTAGCACGAGCAGGAAAGGCGATGGGATTGAGCCACCCGGATCCTGGGTCATTAGCACACGCGTCGCGGCAATGCCCTCGGCGAGTTGGGTCGCTCGGTCCCGGGCAACTCGCTGACCCTCAGTCTGCGGCGCGAGCGCTTGGAGGCGATCGTAGAAGCCCAGCAGGCGGACGTCTTGGACGGGCTTTTCCAGGGCGCTCCCTGCCGAGAGCCGGTTGAACTCGTCGGTCAGCGCGGAACGCAGCACGGCACGCGTCTCACGCGCGCCCTCGCCATAGTGGGCCAGGGTGCGGTCAAGTGCGACGACATCGGCGGCAATGCGATGGAGTTGGCCGTTGTGCTCGTCGTAGTTGGCTTTTGCCGAGGCGACGCCTGGAACCGCACCTCGTTTGGGTAGACTGGGTCCCCGCTTTCGCGGGGATGCGCGGGAAATGGAAGCGGCTTATCACCGCACGGATCAAATCTGATTTTACCATCACTCCACCGTCCACGCCCGGTAGGCCGGGATAGGGAATCCAGCGCCACCCCTGCCGTGTAAGGCTGTCCCAACTCGGACTCCGCGAGCCCTGATGGGTGAAGGACGGATCAGGCGGGAGCGATTGGATGGCGGACGGGGCGGATTGGCGGCAGGTCGCGCACCGGATCGGGGATCAGACCGTCATTCTCGGCGATTGCCGGGACGTGATGGCGCGGATGGAACCTGGGTCGGTCGATGTCGTGGTCACGTCCCCTCCATACAACCTGAGCCTTGCCTACCATGTCTACGACAACTCGAAGACGGAAGAAGATTACATCGCCTGGCTGGCGGAGGTGGCGACCCGGGTGAAAGACGTCCTGAAGCCGGACGGGTCGTTCTTTCTCAACATCGCCGGCTCGAACAGCCGCCCTTATGTGCCGTTCGAGATCCTGGTCCGGCTGCGGAAGCAGGTCGGATTCCACCTGCAAAACCACATTACCTGGATCAAGTCGATCGGGATCGGCTCAAGCTCGACCGGCCACTTCAAGCCGGTTCCGGGCCGGAGGTTCATGCATCACAATCACGAACACATCTTCCATCTGACACTCGGGAATGATGTCAAGTTGAACCGGCTCTCGATCGGGATCCCCTTTCAGGACAAGTCGAATATCGCGCGCCGGGGCCATCCCCGGGACCTCCGGTGCCGCGGCAATACCTGGTTCATTCCGTATCCGACAGTGAAGAGCAAAGCCCAGAAATTCTGGCATCCCGGAACGTTCCCGGTCGAGCTCCCTCTATGGTGTATCTACCTGCATGGAAGGCGGCCAGCGACGGTGCTCGATCCGTTTCTCGGCACCGGGACGACGCTCGTGGCTGCGCATCTGGCGGGGGCAACGGGGATCGGGATCGATCTCGATCCGAGCTATACTGCCACAGCGCGCCAGCGCGTTGCTGAGACTGTAGAGGGCACCACGGTCGTCACTCTCGGTCTCGAACAGATGAACGAGCTGTTCAAAGCCGAGGAAGCCCGCACAGGCGAGGGCGCGTTGCAGCGAAAGTTCGTCTACTTCCAGGAACGCCTCAACAAAGCCACCGGGGAGTTGCCGCTGAGCGCCGAAGACATCGACTGGATCAGGAAGCGCGGCTCCGAACCGGGCCGGCCGAACCGCGTTCGGCGCATCTTCCGCGGATCCTCGGCCTTCGCCGAGGATGACGCCGAAGGGTAGTAGCCCTGCCTGAAGCGGCCTCAGTAACTCTACTGCGCCCCGCCGCCATTTCCGCCGTTGGTGATCCAGGGCTCGGCCGGGTTGATCCGGCCGCCGGGCGTGCTCGGGCTCACGCCGCCCGTGTAGAGATCGTTGCCGCTATAATCCGAGCAGGTGATCGGCAACGCGAAGGTCAGCCATCCGAGGCTCGCCAGCAGCCGCGCCAGTCGCATCGTTCGCCCTCCCCGTCTGTCACGCGCGGGAGTTTGGAACCCGCGACGGGGGCCGATCATAGTGGCCGAGCTTCGGTCCGAGGAGAGGCGAATGCGACCATGCTGAACGGCTTTGCCTGCCATGCCGGGCATCTGCACCGTATCCCCGCGCCGGCCGATCCCGACGCCTTGGCCAAGGCCGGCTGGATCGACCTGCACGACCCGACTCCCGAGGAGAAGGCGCTCGTTGAGCGGGTTACCGGGCTTACCATCGCATCCGAGGCGGATTTGAATGAGATCGAGACCTCGAGCCGCCTCGCGGTCGAAAACGGCACGCTCTATCTCAGCATGCCGCTCGTGACGAACATCGACCACGGCACGCCCGTTAGCTCGCCGCTTGGCTTCGTTGTGACGCGCGACCGCCTCATCACCATCCGGTTCCGCCGCAGCAAGCTGTTCGATGATTTCGCCGACAAGCTGCCGCGCGATCAAACCCTCAACGCCGGCCCGGTGCATGTGTTCGTCGGGCTGCTCGAGTTGCTCGTGGATCGCATCGCGGACGTGCTGGAACTCATCCGCTCGCAGCTGGACGCGATCTCGCATCGCATCTTTCGCGACGAGGTCGTCACCGGCCGCCGGCGGCGGGAGGATGCGCAACTGCGCGTCACGCTGAAGCGGATCGGCCGCATCGGCGACCTGACCTCGCGGATCCGCGATAGCCTGCTCGGCGTCGGCCGCATCGTGCCGTACGTGGGCCAGGTGGCCGGAGACTGGATTCCGGCGGATCTCGTGCCCCGGTTCAAGACGCTGCGTCGAGACATCGCCTCCCTGAACGATTACGACGCCCACCTCACCAACAAGGTGCAGTTCCTGCTCGACGCGGTGCTGGGCTTCATCAACATCGCGCAGAACAATATCATCAAAGTGCTGACCGTGGTGTCCGTCGTCGGTGTGCCGCCCACGCTGGTCGCCAGCATCTACGGCATGAACTTCAAGAACATCCCGGAACTCGACTGGGCGTGGGGCTATCAGTACGGGCTCGTGCTGATCGTGATCAGTGCGATCGCTCCGCTGCTTTGGTTCCTGCGCCGCGGCTGGTTGTGAGGGCTACGATGGACGTCAAGGACAGGATGGAGGTTTCGCAGGCGGACATCACGAAGCTCGCGGTGGACGCGATCGTGAATGCCGCCAATCAGTCGCTGCTCGGCGGCGGGGGTGTCGATGGCGCGATCCATCGCGCCGCCGGACCGGAGTTGCTGGAAGAGTGCCGAACGCTCGGCGGCTGCCCGACCGGACAGGCGCGCATCACCAAGGGCTATCGCCTCCCGGCGCGCTACGTCATTCACGCGGTCGGTCCGCGTTGGCGCGGCGGCACGCATGGCGAGCCGGGGCTGCTCGCGAGCTGCTACACGGAAAGCCTGAAGCTCGCCGTCGCCCATGGCGTGCGCACGATCGCCTTCCCCGCCATAAGCTGCGGCATCTACGGCTATCCGATACCGGAGGCGGCTCGTATCGCGGTCGGCACCACCGCGGAGTTTCTGAAGTCCGATGATACGATCACGAAGGTGATCCTCGCCTGCTTCGGTGCGGAGGTTCTCGGCGCTTACCGCGACGCGCTCCGCGAAGTTTGATCGCCTTCAAAGATAGCCGAATCGCCGCATCTCAGCTTCGTGGTCGCGTTCGATGCGGGCGGCCTGTGCCGGCGTGAGCGCGTCCCGCCATTGGCCCGATTTGCCAGCCCGGAAGAACGCGGCGGCCGACTCGGGCCGCTCCGCGAAACCGCTCCGCTGCTCCTGTTCGCGCAGGACATCGAACGTGCTGAAGCTGATCGCCCGTCCCAGACGATCCTCTGGCGGCTCCATGCCGAGGAATCGTATCACCTCGCCGAAAGCGCGCCCCGGATCGCGCAACAAGTCCTCGTAGCGGAGCACGAGCAACCGCGGGTCTGGGCGGCGCGTCCAGAAATGGACGTGAATCGACCAGCTCGACAGGCGCTCGTAGACCTTGCGGTCGTCGCCGCCGGTCGCGGCCTCGGGGTCGGCCATGATGGCGATGGTCTCGTCGATGCTCTTGCCGGTGTGGTGGCTGTACGAGACCGCGACATCGCGGGGGTCGCGCACCAGATAAATGGCCCCGGCGGTGACATCGGGCGTCACCAGGGGGATACCGTGTACGAGGAGCGAGGCGTTGTGGGTCTTGACGAACACGAGGCCCGGATGGACCTGGGTGAGATCGCGATGCACGAGCGGGCGCATCCGCTGCACGTCCGCGATCGAATATTGCGAAGCCGGGCGCGGATCGTGCCGCCGGTAGAGGGAAGCGCCACTCTCGCCCGTCGAGAGATCCATCAGGCTGTTGATGTCGTAGGGGCTCTCGGGCTGGCGGATGAAGTTATGCAGAAAGGCGCGCAGCCAGGTGCTGCCGGACTTCGGATACGATGCCAGCCAAACGAGCTTGCCCATGCGGGGTCGATACCGCCCATGATGTTCCCTTGAAAGAGGGTCATGCCGCGCGAACGGAATGGAGACCGTGCCCAGCACCCGGATACCGTTGACCGAAACCGACCTGTTCGGCCCGCCTCCTGAAGCGGAGCCCGCGCCGCGTGCCGGGCCGGCCGCTCGCGGATCGGCTGCGGCCGCGCGGGCTGGACGAGGTGGTTGGACAGGACCACCTGCTCGGTCCTGACGGCGCCATCACCCGGATGCTGGCCCGCGGCTCGCTTGCGTCCCTCATCCTTTGGGGGCCGCCGGGCAGCGGCAAGACGACCATCGCCCGGCTGCTCGCGGTGCAGGCGGGGCTCGCCTTCGTGCAACTTTCGGCGGTGTTTTCCGGCGTCGCCGACCTCAAGCGCGCCTTCGAGGATGCCGGGCGGCGGCGGCGCGCGGGGCAGGGCACGCTCCTGTTCGTCGATGAGATCCATCGTTTCAACCGTGCCCAGCAGGACGGCTTCCTTCCCGTCGTGGAGGACGGCACCGTCACGCTCATCGGCGCCACCACCGAGAATCCCTCTTTCGCGCTCAACGGGGCGCTGCTCTCGCGTTGCCAGGTGCTGGTGCTGCGCCGTCTTGACGACCCCGCGCTCGAATTGCTGCTGGCGCGCGCCGAAGCCGAGTGCGGCCGCGCGCTGCCCTTGCAGTCCGATGCGCGCGCGGCACTCCGGGCGATGGCCGATGGCGACGGTCGCTATCTGCTCAATATGGTCGAGCAGATTCTGGCGCTCCCGGCCGATGCACCGGTCATGGACGTGCCGGCGCTGACGGGACTGCTCGCGCGCCGGGCGGCGCTATACGACAAGGACCGCGAGGAGCACTACAATCTGATCTCCGCGTTGCACAAATCGCTGCGCGGCTCGGACCCCGATGCGGCGCTCTATTGGTTCGCGCGCATGCTCACCGGCGGCGAGGACCCGCGCTACATCGCGCGCCGGCTCGTGCGCTTCGCGTCGGAGGACGTGGGCCTTGCCGATCCACAGGCGCTCGCACAGACGCTGGCCGCTTGGGAGTCCTACGAACGGCTCGGCAGCCCGGAAGGCGAACTCGCCATCGCGCAGGCGGTCGCCTATCTCGCGACCGCGCCGAAATCGAACGCGCTTTACGTGGCGCTGGGGGAGGCGCGGGCTGCGGCGAAATCGACCGGCAGCCTGATGCCGCCCGCGCACATCCTGAACGCCCCGACGCGGCTGATGAAGGAACTCGGATACGGCGCGGGATACGCCTACGACCACGCCGAGGAAGAAGCATTCTCCGGCCAGAACTACTTTCCCGAGGGCATGGCACGCGCGGCCTTCTACCGTCCGCGCAGTCGCGGCTTCGAGCAGGAGATCGCCAAGCGGATGGCGCATTGGGCGAAGCTCCGGGCGGATCGCGAAAGTTGAGCGTACAAACCCGCACGGTCGGCGAGGATGAGGCCGACATCCGGCTCGACCGCTGGTTCCGCCGGCACTTTCCGGGCCTGACGCAAGGGGCCATCCAGAAGCTCTGCCGCACGGGTCAGGTGCGGGTAGACGGACGGCGCGCCGAGACCGCGACCCGTCTCGCCGCGGGCCAGGCGGTGCGCGTGCCGCCGTTGTCCGACGCACCCGCCCCGACAAGGCGCCAAACGCTCGAACTCGACGCGGCCGCGCGGAGGGACCTGGAGGGCCTGGTGCTCTACCGCGACGATCATCTGATCGTCCTGAACAAGCCGCACGGTCTGCCGGTCCAGGGTGGACCGGGGATCACGCGCCATCTCGATGCCATGCTCGACGCGCTCCGCTTCGGGGGCGAGCGGCCCCGCCTCGTGCATCGGCTCGATCGCGACACGTCCGGCGCGCTGGTGCTGGCCCGCACCCCCGGGGTCGCCGCCAAGCTCGCAGCCGCCTTTCGCGGACGCGAAGTCGAGAAGACTTACTGGGCCGTGGTCGCGGGTCGTCCGGTGCCGGTCGAGGGCCGGATCGACCTGCCGCTCCGCCGGGTCGGCGGCGAGCGGGGCGAGCGGACCGCGCCAGCCGCGCGGGGCGACAAGGATGCGGCCCGAGCCATCACGGATTTCCGCACGCTCGACCACGCCGCGCAGAAGCTGGCCTGGCTCGAGCTCCAGCCCTTGACCGGCCGTACCCACCAGCTTCGGGTCCATTGCGTGGCACTCGGCGTGCCGATTCTCGGCGACGTGAAATACGCGGAGCCCGATCAGAACGGCGCGGGCAGCGCCGTCGTGGAAGGATTGTCGCCGCTGCTTCACCTGCACGCCCGGGCGCTCCGTCTGCCACACCCCGCGGGTGGGACGGTATCGGTCGAGGCCGACCTGCCGCCCCATATGCGCGAGACGTTCCAGACACTGGGCTTCCAGGCGCCCCGCGCCGGGCGGCCGCAACGGCGATGACGCGGGCGTGGCGAGCAAGAGGTCGAGCGACCGCGCTAGACTCGGTTTGGGCTGACTGTGAGCGGCTACCAACCCCCGTTCGTTCCCGCGAAAAGCGGGAACCCAGTCCTGCGAAACAATGCCACAATTCATAATGCGAGACCTAGCTCCCCGCCTTCGCGGGGATGAACGGAATTTTTGCGTTAACGCGTTCCAGTCAGCGTAAAACGAGTCCAGGGCGGTTCTTGGTCAACCACTCATTAGAGTTCCGGAAGCAAGCGAAGGGGACTGCATGGCGGAGAGACGGAGCAGGCGCGGGCTACGCGTGGGTTTGATCGTGCTCGCGATCCTGGTGCTCGCGCCGATCGCGGCTCTGGTGCTGTTCGCCGCCCGCTTCGACCCGAACGCCTACAAGCCGCAGATCGCGGAAGCCGTGAAACGCGCGACCGGGCGGGATCTCGCGCTCAACGGACCGATACAACTGAAACTTGCGCTGCATCCGACCATCGAGGCGCGTGATGTGGCGTTGGCCAACATCGAAGGCGGTTCGCGGCCGCAAATGGCGACCTTGGACCGGCTGGACGCGGAGATCGCGCTGCTGCCCCTTTTGCGACGCCGACTGGAGATAGACCGGCTCGTGCTGGTGCGTCCTGACATTCTGCTGGAGACGACTGCCGAGGGTCGGCCGAACTGGCTGTTCGGCCCTTCGGTCCCGAGCCAGACACTGCCGCAGCCTGCTCCCGCGAACGCCAGCAAAGCGCCTCCGCCGGTGATCGCCCTGCAAGACGTGCGGATCGAGGATGGCGTTCTCGCCTACCGCGACGGCAAGACGGGCCGGGTGACGACGCTCGGGGTGAAGCGGCTGGGAGCGAAGGCGACGTCGCTCGACTCGCCGGTCAACCTTTCGATGGAGGCCAGCTACAACGGCGCACCCTTCACCCTCGACGGGGATGTCGGCCCGCTTTCCCGCATCCAACAGCCCGACACCGCCGCGCCCTGGCCCGTGCGGCTCACGCTCGCGAGCGGCGGCGCGCGGGCGAATGTTTCCGGGGCGCTCAGCCATCCGGCGCAGGCGCGGGGCTACGTTCTCAAGCTGGACGGCACGGTCCCGGATCTCGCCGCCCTACAGGTCTTCTATCCTCGCGCGCAGCTCCCTTCGCTCCGCGATGTCACGTTCGCGGCGCAGGTCTCCGATAGCGGCGGCCGGATACCCGATGTGTCGTCTCTGACGCTCCACGCCGGAACGTCGGACCTCTCCGCGCTGGTCGCGGGCCTCACTCTGGCCAAGCTGGATATAGCGGCTTCCCGCATGGACCAGCCGGTCACGGCGAGCGCCGAGGGCAGTTTTGCCGGAGCGCCGCTGAGCATGACAGCGAAGCTCGGCGCGCCGGCGGTCCTCATCGCGGGCGGTTCTCAGGCTGGCCCATTCCCGGTGGATGTCTCGGCCGAAGCAGCCGGCGCGAGCTTTTCGGCGAAGGGTGGCATCGCCGATCCGGTGCATCTTTCGGGAGCGGACCTGGCCGTGGCCGCGCATGTGCCGGATCTTGCGGCTCTCGCCCCCTTGGCGCGCCGCGACCTGCCGCCTTTGAAGGATGTCGGCTTCAAGGCCCAGTTGGGCGATGCTGCCGGCGGTCTGGCGCACGGGGTGGCTCTGCACGGTGCGGAGCTGACTCTGCCCGAGGGCGATCTCGCCGGCGATCTCGCCGTCGAGTTCGGGGCGAGGCCGCTCGTCCGGGCAGGGCTCACGTCGAAGCGGGTGGATTTCGATGCGCTGCGGACGGCGCTCATGACCCGCCGCGGACCAACTGCAACCACTCCTGCCCAGCCTTCCGCCGTGCCGTCCACCCCGCCGAGGCCCGCTCTGCCGCACGCCGAACCGAAGTCCGGGTGGCTGATACCGGACGAGCCGTTGCCGTTCGATCTTCTCCGGACCGGGGACGCCGACGTGACGCTTCGGGTGGCGGTGCTGACCCTTGGCGGAGTTGGTTATCGCGACATCGCGGGCCATGTCGTCCTCCAGAACGGTCAGCTCCGATTGGACCCGTTCGCCGCCGGACTTCCTGGCGGGCGCATGGATTTGACGCTCGCCGCGGATGCCTCCCAGGCAACTCCCCCGGTTTCGGTCGCCATGCACGCGCCTGGGCTGGCCTTGAAGTCGCTGCTGCATGCGATGGGCCTGCCCGACGATGTTTCCGGCAATGTGGAAGTGGATCTCGATCTGCGCGGCGCCGGGCGCACGCCGCACGCGATCGCGGCCGGGGCGGACGGTCATCTTGGCCTAGCCCTGGTGAACGGCCAGATCGACAACCGGCTGATCGAGGCGACGCTCGGCCAGATTCTGCGTCAAGCGAAACTGCCGGAACTCGGATCAGGCGGGGGCCGTAGCGACGTGCGTTGCTTCGCAGCGAGGCTCGACGCTCGCGGCGGGCTGGCGCAGGTGCGGGCTTTTCTCCTCGACACCACGCTGCTTCATCTGGAAGGGGAGGGCTCGCTCAACTTGGCGGACGAGAAATTGGCCCTCCGGCTGGAGCCCTTGGCGCGTCTCGGCGGCACGGGCGTCGTGGTGCCGCTGCGGATCGGAGGCACATTCCGCCAGCCGAAGGCTGCGGTGGACGCGGCCGGAGCCGTGGGCGAGGCGGCGCGCTTGGCGGAGGGGGCATCGGCGAAGAATCGGGCGCTCGGGATCGTCATCGGGGCGCTGGGAGGGGACCGCATGATCGCCGGCGCCGGTCGAGACAGTTGCGCCGAGCAGTTGGCGGTTGCCAGGGGTGGCCGTCCCGGACCCGTCCCGGCCGCCCTCCCGGCTGGCAATGGATCGTCCGAGAAACAGCCGAAGCTGCCGAAACCCGCCGACCTGCTGCGTCAGTTCCTGCGGTGAAGGAGGAGCGGAGGACCGGGCGGTGAAACGGTTCTGGGATCAGGCGAGCGTGGCTCCGGCCGAAGGCGGATACGCCATTCTGCTCGATGGGCGGCCAATCCATCTTCCGGGCGGCCCGGTTCTCGTCGTCCCGTCGGCGCGTCTGGCGGACGCGATCGCCCAAGAATGGCAGGCTGCCGGGGGTGTCAAAGGCGGCGAGATGTCGTTCGCCGATACGCCGCTGACCCGTCTCGCCGGTACCGCACAGGAAAGGATCGCCCCCGATCCAGGTCCCGTGATCGACGCCCTTGCCCGGTACGCGGAAACCGACCTTCTTTGCTACCGGGCCGATACGCCGCCGGTGCTCGTGGAACGTCAATCTCGCGAATGGCAACCTTGGCTGGACTGGGCTGCTCTGAGCTACGATGCGCTGTTGCGCGTCACCGCCGGCGTCACTCATGTCCGGCAGAGCGAGCAAGCGCTTGCCGCCCTGCGCCGCGCCCTCGCTTCGCTCGATCCTTGGACCCTGGCCGGTCTCGGCGTTGCGGTACCCGCTCTGGGGAGCTTGATCCTCGGCCTCGCGCTCGCACAAGGCGCGCTTGACGCAGCCGCGGCGCATCGTCTTGCTTCTCTGGATGAGTTATTCCAGGCGGAGCTCTGGGGCCACGATGCGGAGGCCGAGGGGCGCCGCAGCGGCATCGCCGAAGAGGTTGCGCTCGCAGCCCGGTTCATGGAGCTTGCCCGGTCATGAAGGCGAAGCGCCTGACTATCGCCGGACGGGTGCACGGCGTCGGCTACCGGCAATGGATGGTGGAGTCCGCCCGCGCTTTGGGAGTCTCCGGATGGGTACGGAACCGTCTTGACGGGACGGTGGAGGCGCTTGTCGCGGGAGATGCAGCCGCTGTCGAGGAGCTGCTGCGCGCTTGCCGGCGCGGTCCCAGGCTCGCCCTGGTCACGCAAATCGACGAACAACTCGCCGATCCGCCGGACGAGATCGGGTTCTATCATCTGCCGACGGCCTGACCTCCGGCGTCCTCGCTTGCCTCGAAGACCTCCGCCCAAGCCGCCCGCAGCGCAGCGTCCGCGGCGGCCATCGAAACGGAGAGGCCCAGCGCGCGGAGGCTGGTGACGCCGTGCTCCCGAATCCCGCAGGGCACGATTCCGCCGAAGTGCGACAGATCCGGTGCGACATTCAGAGCGATGCCGTGCCAGCTCACCCAGCGGGTGATCCGGACTCCGATCGCGGCGATCTTCGCTTCGGTGCCGGCGCGCCGGTCCGCTACCCAGATGCCGACCCGTCCTTCGCGCCGCTCCCCGGTGACGCCGAGGCGGTCCAGCGCCCGGATGAGCCATTCCTCCAGCCCCCAGACATACCCGCGCACATCGCGCGCCCTGACCAGCCCGTGGCTCCGGGCCAGGTCCAGCATGACGTAAGCCGTGCGCTGCCCGGGGCCGTGATAGGTCCACTGTCCACCTCGGCCGGCTCTATAGGTCGCGAACCGGTCTGGGTCGCGCAGCTCCTCCGGGCGGGCGGAGGTGCCGGCGGTGTATAGGGGCGGGTGCTCGACAAGCCAGACCAGCTCGCGCGCCTCGCCGGCACGAATTGCCGACACGCGGGCTTCCATGAACGCGAGAGCTTCCGGATAGGGTGTCAGGCCATCGTTGACCCGCCACTCCGAAGTTATCGCCGTGTCTGCTTTCATACCGGACGCATAGCCCAAAGGGGCGGGGGGAACACGGTCACAGGGAAATCGGCGTCCACCCCTCAGTGCCCAAGACAGCGTCCACCTACTTGCGCGACATGCTCCCGCGGGTCTATACAAACCTCATGCTGACTTGCGGCCTCAGATGCGCCTGCCGGACTGCCCGCGGTTTCGCGCGGACCGGCGTACGGCTGCTCGCCCTCGGCCTGCTCCTTCGACTTAGCCGCCCCTGGGCGTAACGCCGGGCGCTTAGCTCTCGGCATCGCTCAGGGGAGACCCTGAGGCTATGATCGCACGTACCCATCCCCGAGGGATCGAACCCATGCCTATCGAGCACCCCAGCTTCGGCAAGCTGGACGATGATCGCATCATCATTTTCGACACGACGCTGCGCGACGGCGAGCAGTCGCCGGGCTTTTCGATGAACCTCCACGAGAAGCTGCGGATGGCGGAAGCCTTGGCCGAGTTGGGCGTGGACGTGATGGAGGCGGGCTTCCCAATCGCCTCGCCCGGCGATTTCGAGAGCGTCAAATCGATCGCCGAGCTGTTCGCGAAAAACGCCGACAAGGGACCCGTTGTATGCGGACTGGCCCGCACCGGGCGCGACGACATCCTCCGCGCCGCGGAGGCGGTCAAACCCGCCGAGCGCAAGCGCATCCACGTTTTCCTCAGCACCAGCCCGCTGCACATGAAATACAAGCTGCGGATGGAGCCGGATGCGGTGCTGGAGCTGGCCGCCAGCTCGGTCGCGCTCGCCCGGAATTACAGCGACGACGTGGAGTGGTCGGCCGAGGACGGCAGCCGCACGGACCCGGATTTTCTGTGCCGCTGCGTCGAGGCGGCGATCAAGCATGGTGCGACGACCATCAACATCCCCGACACGGTCGGCTACGCGCTGCCCGAGGATATGGAGCGCATCTTCACCATGCTCCGCGAGCGCGTGCCGGGCGCCGATGGCGTGGTGTTCTCGACGCACAATCATAACGACCTCGGACTCGCCGTCGCCAATACGATCGCGGCGGTGCGCGCGGGCGTGCGGCAGATCGAGTGCACCATCAACGGCATCGGCGAGCGCGCCGGGAACGCATCGCTGGAAGAGACGGTGATGGCGATCCGCACCCGTCACGATGCGATCCCGCTGCATACTCGCGTGCATACCCCCGACATCCTGAGAGTCTCGAAGCTGCTATCGACGATTACCGGATTCGACGTGCAGCCGAACAAGGCGATCGTCGGGCGCAACGCGTTCGCGCACGAGTTCGGGATTCACCAGGACGGAGTTCTGAAGAACGCCGCGACGTACGAGATCATGACCCCCGAAAGCGTCGGCTGGAACAAGTCGAGCCTGGTGATGGGCAAGCACTCCGGCCGCGCCGCATTCCGCGACAAGCTGCGCGCGCTCGGTTACGGGGAGGTCGGAGACAACCAGCTCAACGATGCTTTCCGCCGGTTCAAGGAACTCGCGGATCGCAAGAAGCTCGTTTACGACGAGGATATCGTCGCGCTGGTGGACGACGAGGTGATGCGCGACCATGACCGCATCCGCTTTGTCTCGCTCGACGTGCATTCCGGCTCGAAGGTGCAGCCGCATGCCGAACTCGAACTGGAGATAGACGGCGTCGCCAAGCGCGCGGCGGCGCGCGGCGACGGGCCGGTCGACGCGACCTTCAAGGCGATCCACGCCATTTTCCCGCACGAGGCCAATCTGGTCTTGTTCTCGGTCGGCGCCGTCACCGAGGGGACGGACGCCCAGGCGCGCACGACGGTGCGGCTCGAGGAGAACGGCAAGATGGTGGACGGGCAGGGGGCCGATACCTGCACGATCACCGCATCCGCGCGCGCTTATGTCCACGCGTTGAACAAGTTGCTGGTGAAGCGGATGCGCACGGAGCCGCAGGCGCTCTCAGCCTAATCCACGGCGCCTCCACCCCGCCCCTCTCTCGCGAGCGGGGGAGCGGCGGGGCCACGGCTGAGATCCGTGCCGAGGCCCAATATTCCTAGACTCGTTTTACGCTGACTGGAACGCGTTAACGCAAAAATTCCGTTCATCCCCGCGAAGGCGGGGAGCCAGGTCTCATCATTATGAATGATGGCATTGTTTCGCGGGATTTGGATTGCATGTTCGGCCCCCCTGCTTATTGAGGGGGACGCCGGCGGGCACTCCGGGACTGGATGGGTCTTGAAGACCGTGGGAAATTCTCGTGATCGGCGTCGGCCCGGTCTGCGCCCACACCATGCTTGCCGAGCTCCCCGAACTCGGCCGCCTCTCGGGCAAGGAGATCGCCGCCCTGGTCGGGCTCGCGCCGCACACCCGCGACAGCGGCAAGACCCGATCCCGCGCCATCACCGGCCACGGCCGGCCCGGCGTGCGCCGCGTGCTGTTCAACGCCGCCCGCGCCGCGATCCGCTGGAACCCGGTCATGCGCCGCTTCTACGAGCGCCTCACCAGCATCAATCACCGGCCCGGAAAGGTCGCGCTTACCGCCGTGATGCGCAAAATCCTGGTCACGCTCAACGCCATGATGCGCGACCAACAACCCTGGAAACACGCATGACAACCAACCGGCAATGGATGCAGCGCCCGTGGAGTTGTGGGCAGCCAAACCTGTCCACAAATCCACAGGCCTCAATCCGCCCCGCTTGACACAGAACACGGGAGATTCCCGCTTTCGCGGGAACGAACGGGGGTTGGGTAGCCGCTCACAGTCAGCCCAAACCGAGTCTAGGGGATACTCCCTTTGGATTCGCGAAATCGACGCAGTCGCTGCCAAGGGATGACTAACCTTGGATGGACACTGATCGCGGATGTCGCGCCAAAAAATCGATGGGGCTGACTGGAGGCGTGTTCAATTTCGCTGCGAACCTAGCCGGGATCGTGACACCATGGTGATCGGTACCGTGGTTGGGGCAACCGGCTCGTTCTTTGGCGGCCTGCTCTATACCAGCGCCGTTGCGCTTCTTGGTGCCTTATCGTACGTTTTCATAGTGGGAAAGGTTCGGAGAATAGAAGAGATCACGTGATCTTGGCCCACCTTCTGCCGTGCGGTCGGTCAGGACCCTCTGCGCTTCCTCCCAGCAGTGCTTCCATTCGCCAGAGCGTGGACAGAGGCTCCAAGGGATGCCTATGTGAGGCAGGATGCCGTTAAAACTAACGCGGTCATGCGAGGAATGTCGGCCAAGAAGAAGGCGACATTATACTTGCCAACCCACCTACAAGGGCTAGGGTAGGACCGTAGATCGGGAACCCTGCGATGGCGAGTATCCTCAACCAACTCTACTTCCAGGACGAAGTAGCTGCCTACGAGATGCTGGAACGCATCGTTTGGCCGAACGGCTCAGTCTGCCCGCACTGCGGCGAGACGAAGCGCGCGAGCAAGCTTCAGGGAAAGGCGACCCGTCCGGGCCTTTATAAGTGCTACGCCTGCCGCAAGCAGTTCCGCGTGACTGTGGGAACCGTGTTTGAGTTCAGCCACATCAAGTTGCATCAGTGGCTCCAGGCAGCTTACCTGATGTGCGCGAGCAAAAAAGGGATCAGCAGCAACCAGATGGCCCGCATGTTGGGCGTCACAGTTAAAACTGGCTGGTTCGTCACGCATCGTTTGCGCGAGGCCATGACGAGCGGACGCTTGCCTCTTCCCCAGATGGGTGGGGACGGCAAGGTAGTTGAGGTTGACGAGACGTTCATTGGCAAAAAGCAGGGGATGCCGGTTCGGCGTGGTTATGCCCACAAACACGCCGTTATGACGCTGGTCGAGCGTAGAGAGGATGGTGCTCGTGCGCGCTCCTTTCACGTTGGGGGCACGGCGCGGCTGATCTCCTTCCTATCATCAAGGCAAACGTCGCTAGCGGAACGCACGTGATGACGGATGAAGCTGGCCAGTATGCTCACATAAAGAGACACTTCGCGGAGCATGACTTTGTTCGCCATAGCGCGGGTGAATACGGTCGCTGCGATGTGCATGTGAACACGGTCGAAGGCTTCTACAGCGTGTTTAAGCGGGGCATGAAGGGCGTCTATCAGCACTGCTCCGAGCGGCATCTGCACAGGTATGTTGCCGAGTTCGATAAGGAGCCTTCTCAATCATTTCGAGAAGCTTCGCATCGAATGCAGATGCGACGGAAGGGTCACGCAGGCACGCAAAACGCCCTCCCGCCTCATTATCTCCCGGCGATGGAGAATAAGCGGAGCATCCGACCGGTAGCTAGAAAGGTACTCCTTCACCCTATCGAGCAAAGCCGTTATTACCGTATCATGGTGAGCCCGAGGATTCGTTAGGACGCCAGTTAGGGAGAGAAACCGAACATTCGGGTCTGTTGCCGCCCCCTTGAGATCGGAGTTGCCGACTTCATCTATGAACAGACGGAGGTCGCTTATGGGCAAGAGTCGCCAGTTTTCGATTGAGCCGCAGGAACCCAGGCCCGACACTCGATCACAGTATGATCGGTTCGTGCAACTGGCTAGAGAGTTGGGCGCGGACGACGACGAGGACAAATCCGCCTTTAAGGAGAAGCTTGGCGTGATCGCGCGGCAGAAGCTTAAAGGTGAGCCTAAGCGCAACTCAAAGAAGAAAGACTGAATAGCAGGTGGTGCAGTAGTTTATCTTAAACTTGTCAGGACGGTTGAAGATTTCGCGCACAGTCTGATTGTTACAAATGCGACACCCGGCCCCCTTTCCGGCCCGCAGGGCTCCCAGGTTTATCCTTCCAACCCACCGCCTTACACGTAGGCGTAGAACATACTCTGACCGCTCTTTCTTCATGGAACGTCTGGTTGCCGCAGTTTGGACAGGTATTTCCCTTAGCCATTCAGCGCTGCCATCACTTTCGGACTGGTGGGGCAAATCTACCCCGTAGCGGGTGGGTTTGGCAAGTATAATATCGCCAAGAAGAAAGGGGTAAAGGATGAAGCTCGGAACAAAGTTCCTGAAGAGCACGGCAGGCTCGGCGCTATTGGCATCTGCGATAGGCTTCGCACCCGGGACCCTTCACGCACAGAACGGCCCGCCGTCGGTGGCCGCGGTGCCATCGCCGGACGTGTACAGCCTTCTCGCCCAGAATCCCGGGCTCGCAGCATCCGTGCCACTCTATTCGCAGCCGCAGGTCTTGGGGCGATGGAGCAGCCTGACGGTGATCGGCGACAGCTACGCCGATTGGGGCAATGCACTACGCTTCAACCCAGTCAGTACCCAGGTCGGCGCAACCGGCCGGTATGGCAACGCGCTCAACATCATCGACGCACTCCAGTATCACTACGGACTGCCGACGAGCAGCGTCGCCAACTACGCGTTCGGTGGCGCGACGACGGGGTCTGTCAACAACAACCCTCCCGCGCTTCAGCTTCCGGGTTTTGCGCAAGAAGTGCAGTCGCTCGTGAACTCGGGGCGGCGTTTCGGGCCTTCGGACCTGATTACGTTCACGACTGCCGGGGTGGGAGGCGGTAACGACACTCCCCTGGGAATCAGCGTCGCCCAAGGCACGTCGAACATCGTGGCCTATATAAACACGCTTGTTGGCCTCGGCGGGCGCAACTTCCTCCTCGACAGCCAGACCCATGTCGGAACGGATGCCCTGCAAGCCGCTTTGGCGCCATTAGCGAATGAGGGCGTCAATATCACCCTATTCGATGGAGCCACCCTGGTTGATAGTATCTTGGCCGATCCCAGCCTCGTACGGCTTCGCCGCGGACGCAACGGCCGTCGATTATTGCACCCAGTTTGGCGGAACCCACGTGTGCAACGAAGGTGGGATCAACAAGGTCAGGACACAGACCACGGCTGAGATCCTTGCAGAAGACAAGTATCTCTACTTCTACGCCCACCCGACCACTTCGCTCGCCGCCTTGATAGCCCAGGGCGAGGCCAGTCTGCTCGACGCGCAAGCCGTGCCGGAGCCAAGCTCTCTGGGCATACTGGGATTCGGCCTGCTGGCGATTATCGCGACTGCTGTGACGAGACGGTGCTGGTCCTCTTAGCTCCTGAGCCAATCGAGCCTGGCTGAGAGACAGAGCACGACGAAGACGGGAACGGGCGGGCGTCTCGCAGGAGTTCAGGCGGTAACGGGGCCTCAGTTGTAACCGTAATACCTGCCATCGGTCCCGAAGCTGGGGCCGACGGTCGGAGAGTAGCGGTTGCCGAAATCCGTGGGCGTGCCGGGTGGCTGGATGAGCGTGTCATCCTGAGCGGGGCCGGTTCCCACGGCGCTGTCCGGAGCGGGAGGCGCCCCGGTGCTGGACATTGCGGCCGGACCGCCCATGCCGGGGCCGGTAATCCCAAGCTTTTCGGGCGAGCCTGAGCAAGCCACGAGCCCGAGCGAGAGCGCACCCAGCCTCAGCCACAGTCTCCAGGGGGGAGTCATATCGCGAAAGACCTCCGGATCGCGGGCGCCATCATGCGCGCGATCCGGAGGCGGTCCAAGTTTTCCTGCGTCAGTAGCCGTAAGCCGGTGCCGGGGCGTAGTAGGCCGGAGGAGGCGGGCTCGGTGTCGTCAATGCGCCGCCAGCCGCGCCGAGAGCGCCGCCACCGAGCGCTCCGATCGCCGCGCCCTTCCCGCCACCGGCGATACCGCCGATGGCCGCGCCCGCGCCCGCTCCGAGCAAGCCGCCGCCCACGGCGCGCTGGCCTGGGTCATAGGGATTGGTGCAGGCGGTCAGTCCCAGCGCCACGATCCCAAAGGCGGCCGCCAGCCTGGTCTTCCGGTTCATTGCTTCAGTTCTCCTCATTGCCGGACCCTCGACGTGCTCCCCGAACGTGGCGGCATGATGCCCGTTCCGTGTCAGGGTCAGCGCGGGCTGGTCGCGGCGCCAGTCACCGCACCGGCCGCGCCACCGATGAGTGCCCCGGTTCCGGCATGGCCGCCGGCCAGCGATCCGACGGCCGCTCCGCCGCCTGCCCCGATCAGCCCGCCCGTTACCGCCCGCGTGCCGGGACTCTCCCGCAGGCCGCGAGTTCCGACGGCCATGCTGGCTGCCAGGAGCCCGGCCAGAATTGTCCGTGTCATGAGAGGCTCTCCTCAACAGGGTTACGGATCGGAAACGCACCAAAGGTGCAAGAGTCGTGGCGGGATTGCGGCACGACTGTGCAAGCCCGCCCCTTGTTAACGGCAGGCCGGAAGGCTAAAGGCCCGGCCTTCCCGACGAGGTGCTGTCCTCCTCGATAGAGGACGCCGGCGTGGCGAGAGGATTGATCCGCATGTTTTCACGGTTGCTCGGCGTCATGTCGGCCGACATGGCGATCGACCTCGGCACCGCCAACACGCTGGTGTACGTGAAGGGACGTGGCATCGTCCTCGACGAGCCAAGCGTCGTCGCGATCGCGGATGTGCGCGGCAAGAAGCAGGTGCTCGCGGTCGGCGAGGAAGCAAAGCAGATGTTGGGCCGGACGCCGGGCAATATCTCCGCGATCCGTCCCCTGCGGGACGGCGTGATCGCCGATTTCGAGGTGGCGGAGGAGATGATCAAGCACTTCATCCGCCGCGTTCACAATCGGCGCGGCTTCGCGTCGCCGGTGATCATCGTCTGCGTGCCGTCGGGCTCGACCGCCGTGGAACGACGGGCGATCCAGGAAAGCGCGGAAAGCGCGGGTGCGCGACGCGTGCTGTTGATCGAGGAGCCCATGGCCGCTGCGATCGGCGCCGGGCTGCCCGTGACGGAGCCCTCGGGCAGCATGATCGTCGATGTCGGCGGCGGCACGACCGAAGTGGCGGTGATCTCGCTCGGCGGCATCGTCTACTCGCGCAGCGTGCGGGTGGGCGGCGACAAGATGGACGAGTTGATCATCAGCTTCATCCGGCGGAATTATAATCTGCTGATCGGCGAAGCCTCGGCCGAACGGATCAAGATGGATATCGGCGCGGCCTGCCCGCCCGAGGACGGCGAGGACGGACCCTGCCGCGAGGTCAAGGGCCGCGATCTCATGAACGGAGTTCCGCGCGAGGTGCTGGTCGGGCAGCGGCAGATCGCCGAGAGCCTGGCCGAGCCGGTCGGCGCCATTCTGGAGGCCGTGAAGGTCGCGCTCGAGAACACCCCGCCGGAATTGTCGGCTGATATCGTGGATAAAGGGATTGTCCTTACGGGCGGCGGTGCTTTGTTGTACCGTTTGGATCAGGTGCTGCGTGATGCGACGGGTCTGCCGGTCGTCGTGGCCGAAGACCCGCTGCAATGCGTGGCGCTCGGCACCGGACGGGCGCTGGAGGAGATGAAGCGCCTCCGGAACGTCCTGACTTCGATGTATTGATGTGCGCCGCCTCCGGCCGGAGGTGGCGCTGCGGGTGAAAAGGTCGGAAGGCGAGGAGGTGCGGGCTTGATCCGGCTGTCCATCGCAACCCGCCAGGCGCTGGCGAAGCTTACGCTGCCGGTGCTGATCGTGGTGGCGTTCGCATTGATGCTGCTCGGGAAGGCCGACACGCTGTTAGCCGAGCGCGCCCGTATGGCATTGGCCGACTTTCTGGCGCCGATCTACGCGTTTGTCGCAGGACCACTTGGCGCGATCCGGGCGTCCGGGACCGACGTGAGCAATCTCATTGCGCTGACTGCCGAGAACGCCCGCCTGCGGCAGGAGAACGAGCGCCTGCGCCAATGGCAATCGGTGGCGCTGGCGCTGGATGCGGAAAATCGCCGGCTCAAGGCCAATCTGCACTGGGTTCCCGACCCCGCGCCGAGCTTCATCACGGCGCGGGTGGTCGCGGATGCCGGAGGGGTGTACGCCCGCGCGGTGCTGCTTTCGGTTGGTCCCAATCACGGGATCGCCAAGGGCGAGATCGCACTCGACGAGCGAGGGCTCGTCGGCCGGGTGACCGAGGTGGGCAAACGCTCGGCTCGGGTGCTGCTCATCACCGACCTCAACAGTCGCATTCCGGTCATTCTCGAGACCAGCCGGGCGCGCGCGATATTGGTCGGCACCAACGGGGTCCGGCCCCGCCTGCTCTTCTGGCCCGAGGCCACGCCGCCAGCGGAAGGCGAACGCGTCGTCACTAGCGCAGAGGCAAACGCCTTTCCGGCCAATCTGCCCGTCGGGGTCGTCCACTACACGGCCGGTCATGTCCCCGAGGTCGAACCTGCCGCCCAGCTCGACAAGCTCGATTTGGTGCGGATTCTTCGATTACGGATTCCGCGGCATCGTGCCGCCCGAGGCGGCGGCCCGGCCGGTCGCGGACAAGGGTCCCTGAGCCGTGGACCATATCGGTCCCGAACCGGCGATAAGGCCCCGCCCCACGCTCGCGCGGCGGCTCGATGCGATGGCGCGGGCGAGCTTCCCGCTCGCGTGCACCACATTGCTGATGCTGCTCACCGCGATCCCGTTCGGCATCGCGGATCAGGCCCAGTTGCTCCCCGCCGTCACCCTCTCCTGCGTCTGGTTCTGGTCGTTGTTTCGCCCCGCCTCGGTCCCGGCGCCGGCCGTGTTCCTGCTCGGCCTGTTTCTCGATCTCCTGGGCTATTTGCCTCTGGGAGTTGGGACACTCACGTTGCTCTTCGTCCAGGCTCTCGCCCTGCGCTGGCGAGCAGGGCTGGTGCGACGCGGCTTCGTCGTGGTCTGGCTGGTGTTCTTCCTGGTGGCGGCCGGGGCGGCGGCGTTCGAGTGGGCCCTCACGTCGTTGCTGTTGTTCCGGCTGATGCCGATAGGACCGGCGATCTTTCAAGGCGTGCTGTCCATCGCGCTGTATCCGGCGCTCGCGACGCTGTTCACGCGGGCTCACCGGACTGCCGCCGACCCGGAGCGCGCCTGACATGCGACGCGAGACAAAACGCGTAGGTGTCTTCACGCGCCGAGCATTGCTGCTGATGGGCGCGGAGGTGACGGCGCTCGGGCTGCTCGCGGGCAAGCTGTACCAGGTGCAAGTGGTCAACGGCGACCGCTACCTGACCATGGCTGAGGAGAACCGGATCAGCGCGCGGCTGGTCGCTCCTCCGCGCGGACGCATCCTGGACCGGTTCGGCACGGCGGTCGCCGGCAACAAGCTGAACTGGCGCGCCCTGTTGATCGCGGAGCAGACCGAGGATGTGGGTCTCACGCTCGACAATCTCGCCCGCATCGTCGCGCTCTCCGACAACGAACGGGTGAGGATCGAGCGCGAGGTGCATCGACACCGGCGCTTCATCCCGACGATGGTGCGCGAGTTCCTCACCTGGGACGAGATGGCGCGGATCGAGGTGCACGCGCCGGATTTGCCCGGCATTCTGATCGATGTCGGGACCACGCGCGTCTACCCGTTCCGCGACAAACTGGCCCATATCGTCGGCTACGTCGCGCCGCCGAGCGAAGCGGATACGACCGGCGACGACCCCGACCCGATGCTCTCGCTGCCGGGTATGCGCGTCGGACGCGCGGGGATCGAAAAGTTTCACGATGAGGCGCTACGCGGCCGGGCCGGGGTCGTCCAATTGGAGGTCAACGCGGTCGGGCGTGTCATTCGCGAACTCGACCGGCAGGAGGGCGTGCCTGGCACCGAAATCGGCCTGACCGTCGACAGCGAACTCCAGAAACAGGTGCTGGACCGGCTCGGAGATGAGAGCGCGAGCGCGGTCGTCATGGACTGCCGGAACGGGGAGGTGCTGGCCATGGCCACCAACCCCTCGTTCGATCCGAGCCTATTCGATTTGGGCGTGTCGCAGGCGCAATGGATCGAGTGGACACGGAATCGGCGGACGCCGCTCATCAACAAGGCCGCCGCGGGCTTGTACGCTCCCGGCTCCACCTTCAAGATGGCCGTCGCGCTGGCCGCGCTGGACGCCAAGACCCTTTCGCCGACTGATCGGATCCATTGCCCGGGCTTTCTCGATCTCGGCGGCACACGATTCCATTGCTGGAGAAAGGGCGGCCACGGATCGCTCGATTTGCATGGCGGGCTCAAGCACAGTTGCGACGTGTTCTTCTATGAGACCGCCCGGCGGACCGGCATCGACCACATCTCCGCGATGTCGCACCGGCTCGGCATGGGCGTGAATTTGGCGATCGACCTGCCCGGCGCGCGACCGGGCCTCGTACCGACGCGGCAATGGCTCATCTCCAAGGGCCGTCACTGGTCCATGGGCGATACGATCGTCAGCGGCATCGGTCAGGGCTACATCCAGGTAACGCCGCTGCAACTCGCGACCTATGCGTCTCGGGTCGCCACGGGACGGGCCGTGACGCCGCATCTGACCCGCCTCAAGGACGGCGCGCTGCAACCGGGGTCGAAGCCGGAGGACTGGCCGAGCCTCGGCTTGCCCGAGCGCAGCTTGCATGCCGTGCGTCAGGGCATGTGGGCGGTGGTGAATGAAGGCGGCGGCACGGCTCCCGTCGCGCGCATTCCGGGACAGTTCGGCCAGCTCGCCGGAAAGACCGGCTCCTCCCAGGTGCGGCGGGTCTCCCGCGCGCTGCGCGAGAGCGGGCGGTTCAGGAGCGAGAAGCTGCCCTGGGAGTTTCGTCCGCACGCTCTGTTCGTCGCTTATGCGCCGTACGACGCGCCCCGTTACGCCGTTTCCGTCGTGGTCGAGCACGGCAACGCGGGCGCAGCGGCTGCCGCCCCGGTTGCGCGCGATATCATGATTAGCGTCATGACTCGCGATCCGGTGAACCGGCAGGAAGCGCCCGGCCAGAAGGTCGCCGCGAGATGATCAACGAACGCCGCCTGATCCGCGAGCCGAGCTTCGGCCTGACCCGGAAGCTGTGGGACATAAGCTGGATTTACGTCGTCCTGCTTTGCGTGCTGGCCGGGGTTGGTTATGTCGCGCTCTACAGCGCCGCCGGCGGCTCGCCGGAACCGTACGCCGGCCGTCATGTGTTGCGCTTCGCGTTCGGGCTGGTACTGATGCTGAGCATCGCCCTCGTGGATATCCGCTTCATCGCGCGACTGTCCTGGCCTTTGTACGGGATTTCGCTCGCGCTCCTCGTGTTGGTCGCGCGCATGGGGCATGTCGGCAAAGGGGCGCAGCGCTGGATCGAGTTCGGCGGCCTCCAACTACAGCCGAGCGAGCTGATGAAAATCGCACTCGTGCTTGCGCTCGCCTCCTGGTTCCACCGCGCATCCTGGGAACGGATGGGCAATCCGCTCTTCCTGCTTCCGCCCGCGCTCGCCGTCCTGGTGCCGGTCGGGCTGATCCTGAAGGAACCCAATCTCGGCACCGCCGTCATCACCGCGATCCTGGGCGCGGCCGTATTCTTCGCGGCAGGCGTGCGTTGGTGGAAATTCGTGCTGCTGGCTTTGCCCGTGCCGTTCGCCGCCAGTCTGGCCTACGACCATCTCCGCGATTATCAGAAGGCGCGGATCGACACTTTCCTCAATCCCGAAAGCGACCCGCTCGGCGCGGGATACAACATCATCCAGTCGAAGATCGCGCTCGGCTCGGGCGGTATGTGGGGCAAGGGATTCCTACAGGGAACACAGGGACACCTGAATTTTCTGCCGGAGAAGCAGACCGACTTCATCTTCACGATGCTGGGGGAGGAGTTCGGTTATGTCGGAAGTCTGGCGGTCATGGGGCTGCTGTGCCTGATCGTGCTCGGCGGAATGATGATGGCGCTCCGCTGCCGTCACCAGTTCGGCCGGCTGGTCGCGCTCGGGATCGCGTTCAATTTCTTCATGTATGTGTTCGTGAATATCGCGATGGTCATGGGAGCGATTCCCGTGGGTGGGGTGCCGCTGCCCCTCGTGTCGCATGGCGGATCGGCGATGATCACGGTGATGATCGGGTTCGGGATTCTCATGTCGGTCTATGTGCATCGAGACGTGGAATTCAGCGAGCGGCGGGACGAGGCGCTATAGCTCTACTTGAAGCCAGGTCGCGAAGTCGGTTCCGGCCGTGCATGATCGGTTGCTTCGGGCGTTTCTCTCGACCCGCTACGAAGCGGCGGGAGCGGTGGCGCGCATTGGTAAGCGGTCGGCCGAGATCGATCGGCTCCTCGATGGTTTGGGGGTGCGTTCCGGAGCTTTTGTCAGCGCCTGGAATCCGCTCTCGCGCCGTATGCCGGATGGGTGGAATCGAACGCATGCAAGCCCGGCTCGCCGAGCGCCTCCGCCATCTGCCGATTGTCGAGGGGTCGGGAACGGGCCGAGGCTGGCGCGAACGCCACTTCCTTGTAGGGGCTGATTGCCGCCGGGTCCAAGTTCTGGCTCGCCGCTTCCGCCAGCTTGCGACCGTTCTTGTAATTCGACGCCAGCCCGCGCGCTTGCGGTTTCTGCGGTGGTGATGAACGCGAAATTCCGTTCATCCCCGCGAAGGCGGGGAGCCAAGTCTCGTATTATGAACGCTGGCATCGTTTCGCGGGACTGGTTTCCCGCTTTCGCGGGAACGAACGGGGGTAGCAGAGCCGCTCACAGTCATCCCAAACGATTAGGCTCGTTTTATGCTGACTGGAACGCGTTAACGCAAAAATTCCGTTCATCCCCGCGAAGGCGGGGAGCCAGGTCTCGTATTATGAACGCTGGCATCGTTTCGCGGGACTGGTTTCCCGCTTTCGCGGGAACGAACGGGGGTAGCAGAGCCGCTCACAGTCAGCCCAAACGATTAGGCCCGTTTTAGGCTGACCGGAATGCGTAACGCAATGCGTGCCTGGCCGAGAAAGAGGGGAGCCGGGTCTCAAGCCCAGCCATGACGTATTCGGAACAAGGCTCTGGTCCGCCAAAACGGCTCTAAGCGGCTGCGATGATGAACAACCGCCGGAACGGCAACAATGTGGTGCCGTCCTGCCGCCGCGGATAGTGCGGCCGCACGGCCTCAGCATAGGCGTTCCGAAACGCCTCCCGTTCCGCCGCAGGCAATGCGTCGAGGAACGGACGCAGGCTGGTGCCCATCGCCCATTGCACCACGGCGTCCTCCCCCTGGAGCGGATGCAAATAGATCGTCTCCCAAATGTCGAGCGAAGCGGCGCGCGGCCGCAGCAGGTCCCAGTAGATGCCGGCTTCGAGGATCGGAGGAGCGGAACCAATGCCGCGAAGATGGTCCGCCCAGGGACCCTCGGCCGCCACCTCGTATTGCAGAGCGCGCAACGGCGCATCGTGCATCGCGGGCATCTGAACGGCGAGACAGCCGCCTCGCGCCACCAGGCCGAGCAGTCGGGGAAACAACGTCTCGTGCTCGCTGGTCCAGTGCAGCGCGGCGTTGGAAAATATCAGGTCGGGCGTGGTCTCGGGCTCCCACGCCGCGATATCGGCCTGCGCGAAGCGGCAGTTCGGGGCCGCGTCACGCGCCTTTTCGAGCATGGCCGCGGAGCTGTCGATGCCGAGCACGTCGGCTTCGGGGAAGCGATGTTTCAGGATCGTGGTGACATTGCCCGCGCCGCACCCGAGGTCGACGATGCGGGCCGGGCGCGGCGTGGGGACTCGCGCCATGAGATCGAGCGCCGGGCGCACTCGCTCTTCCGAGAAAAGCAGATACTGCGCCGGGTTCCACTCGACCATGCTTGATTCCGCCCGGCGCTAATCGCGCGCTGCGATGCCGCGCCGCCCGGCCGTGCGCCGGATCAGGCCCAGGGCCGTGAGCCCGAGCGCGAGCGGGGCGAGTCCGCTTGGCTCCGGCACGGCAGTAACGGCCGCGAGCATCTCGTCGGCCAGAATGTCGTGGAACCGGGTCGTAGGATGCTCCACGTCCCAGAACACGTACTGATCGGGATTCGAGCAGACCGTCGCGCTGGGGTCGGGGAGGACGAATCCCGAATAGCAGGCCTGCGTGGAATTGAGGAAGCCGTACTTGCCGGGGTTCTCGACCACGTCGCGCAGGAAATCGAACGTATCGAAGCTGACGACCCGGATGCCGGTCTCCTGCTCGAGCGCCGTTTGCAGCGCGGCGTTGAACTGAGCGGTGAGCCGCGTCGCCGTGGCGGAGATGCCGGGCGAGACCGCCTCCAGTTCGGTTACGCGCGGGATGACGCCGAGATCCGGCAGGTTGGGAACCAGGACGGTTTCCACACCGGCCGCCTTGAAGGCATCGACGACGCTGATGACGCCCGCGACAGCCTTCGCGATCGTGCTTGCCGGGTCGAGCCGTTGCAGCAGGATATCGCCCACGTCGTTCGATCCAGAGAAAACCACGCCGAGCGCGTGCGGGTCCGCTCCCGTTTGCGCGACACGCGCGACAAACGCCTGCCGTTCAGCATTGAGGGACCAAGGATAAGCGCCGCGTGGAAATACTCCGCTGCCGAAGGGGGGCACCTCGACCGTGTTGTAATCGGTGCGCGCCCCGCCGAAGGCGAAGTTGTTGCCGCCCAGCAGCGACGGCCCGAGCGTCAGCCCGAGCTTCTGCGCGAGCAGGCCCGCGTACACTTCTCCGTTGGAGAATCGCCCGGCGTAATAATGGAGAGGATCGGGTTGCAGAGGCTGGCCAACGGGCGGCCCGAGCACGGACGTCGCGGCAAGCAGATTACCCTGATCCGATAAGCTGTCGCCCAGCACGTAGATGTCCGTGTAAGGACCGGCGAGAGCAGGGATGGGCAGGATTGCGAGAAGCCACAGGAGACTGCGTGCGAACACCCAGCCGCGCATGTGATGATCTCCCTTGGAGGAAGCCGGACGGAGGGAAAAGCCAAGCAGGACAAGTTGTCGCGGTTGTACGCCGGGGAGATGCCGGAACGCAATGGTAGGCCAGCCAGCCTGAGATCCAGTTTCCCGGCCAGGAGGGCTGGAGCCAGCGGATGCAAGCTCGGCTCATCGAGCGCCTTCCGGCACGGTCCAGGTCGGCGCGACACCACTTTTCTTGTTTCGCTGCGTACGGGCAAGTAATGTCGCCAGAGTAACTGAGGCTGCAGGAATACGCTGTCGTGTGTACGCATGCGGCCGGCCGGCCGAGAGCTCTCATCATAGACGGACTATGGCCCGACCCTACGCGGGACGCGGGTTCTCTGGAGGCCATCAATCTCGCACTTTGGCTACAAGAGCTCGGTTACGAGGTGATTTTCACGAGCGATACAGAGTTCTACTCCAATTCGCCTAAAATCGCGGTTCTGGATCGACTTGGGATCGTCAGTCTCAATTCAGCGCAGGCCTCGTCCGTCGAGCAATTCATCGAAGCCGCGGGGTCCAGCCTCGATCTGGTGCTGCTCAGCCGCGTCCATTCCGGCGGCCGGCACTTCGAGACGGTCTACCGTTCATGCTCAGGTGCGCGCATCATCTTCAATCCTGTGGATCTGCACCATATTCGCGAGGAGAGGGAGGCAAGATTGCGCGGCGATCGCAGCGCTATCGTGCTTGCGGCGGAGACCCGCGAACGTGAGCTGTACCTGGTGCGTCAAGCCGACGCGACGATCGTGCTGTCGCAATTCGAGGCGGCAGAACTTGCGCGGGACGTCCCCGGAGCATTGGTCTCCGTGATGCCTCCATGCAGAGACGTCGTCGCGGAAAATCCTCCAGGTTTCGCGGAGCGGTCGGGGATCGGGTTCGTCGGTGGCTTCGGCCATTCGCCGAACGTGGACGCCATCCAATTTTTCCTGCGCGAGATCTGGCCGTTGGCGAACGAACTGCTCCCTGGGTGTCGGTTCGAGATCGCTGGGAATGATCTCCCGGACTCCATAGAGTGTTCGCTGCCGGGCGGCGTCACCTACCTCGGACAGATCGCCGATCTCACCGCTTGGCTACGCGGGTTGCGGCTTACGGTCGCTCCATTGCGTTACGGCGCGGGGACCAAAGGCAAGATTGCGTCGAGCCTCGCGCATGGGGTTCCGGCCGTGGTCACGGAGGTCGCTGCTGAAGGCATGGAACTCCGTCCAGGGGGCGAGGTGGCGATCACTTCCGACCCGAGAGCGTTTGCCTACGCGATGCAGCGGCTCTATTCCGATGCGGACCTTTGGACTCGCATGTCGTCCTGCTGCCTCGATTTTGCCCGCCGCACCCTGTCGGGCGAAGTGGGGAAGCAACGTCTCGCCGGCCTGCTCGAAACGCTTGGCTTGCCGGCCGAAAAAACTCGCGACAGCGCCGATCCTGCCAACCCGATCGGGATACTAGTGTCCTAGATTGGTTTCCGCGATGGTCATCTTCACGATTTGTGCGCGGAATTTTCTTGCCCAGGCTCTAGTCCTGCAAGAGAGTATCGCTCGTCACCATCCCGAGGCGATTTTCCACGTTGCCCTCGGTGACTCAACCGATGACCTCGACATATACGCATTCCCGTTTCAGCTTATTACACTTGAGGAGATAGGGATACCGCGCCTGTCCCAGATGCTCGCCCAGTATGACGTGACCCAACTCAACACGGCGATAAAACCTTTTGTGTTTGCTTTGCTGTTTGACCGCTACCCTGGAGCCGCTGTCACCTACTTCGACCCCGACATTCTGGTCGTCAGTCCGCTCGAGGAACTGGAGAACGCACTTGAGGAGGGCGCGAATTGCGTTTTGACGCCGCATCTCTGCGAGCCGGCCGAACACGCCGAGCTGCACGAAGGGAGAATGCTGCAGTACGGGATCTATAATCTGGGTTTCTGCGCCCTGCGCGATGCGCCTGACGTGCGGCGTGTGGTGGGTTGGTGGGGGCGGCGGCTGGAGCGGTTCTGCATTATCGACATGCCCGAAGGACTGTTCTTCGACCAGAAGTGGGCCGACCTGCTGCCGGCCTTCATCGAGCGGACGCGAATTCTCCGGCATCCGGGTTATAACGTCGCATTCTGGAACCTTTCGCAACGCACTGTGCGGTATACGGGGCAAGGTTGGGAGGTAAACGGCCAGCCCCTGCGGTTCTTCCACTTCAGCGGCAGCCAACTCGGGGACCCGCCGGTCTTTTCGCGGCACAGTACATACTTCACGACGAGGCGCCTTGGCGACCTTGGGACGCTGTTCCGCGAGTACATCGAGGCAGCACATCGCAGAGGTTTCGCGCATTACGCAACCTATCCGTACGGCTTGCGGAGTGACGGCTGACCGGAAAGACGTGAGTCTAGCCCCGTCTCGGGGTGACTGGAAACGCGCACGCAAATTCCGTTCATCCTCGCGAAAGCGGGGATCCAGTCGCGCACAAGGCTGGCGTTGCTCTGAAACCCTGGGTTCCCGCTTGCGCGGGAACGAACGGAGGGGTCACAGGGCCGCCTACAGTCAGCCCAAAACGGCTCTAACCGCCGATGGCGGCCGGCGCGTCACCCGCATTCTGGTGCACAGATCCAGCCGGCCGCTCGCTTTTCACAGGAAGCACGCCTGGAAGAATCAGGCGAAACACCGTTCCTTTCGGGCCGGTCGACGCAAGCACGATATCGCCGCCATGCGCGCGCATCAGGTCGCGGGCGATGGCGAGGCCGAGGCCGGTGCCGCCCCGCTTTCCGGCCCCGGCAAACGGGCGAAACAGTTTCGCCTGCACCCCTTCCGGCAGACCCGGCCCGTCATCGGCGATCTCGATGGCGATCGAACTTTGCGACGGCGGCTCCGCGATTGCCACTCGGATATGGCGCGCGCCGGCTTCGGCCGCGTTGCGCAGAAGATTCGAGAAAACCCGCAATAGCTGATCGTGATCGGCGCTTATCTCTGTGGCAGCGCCGATTTGGTTGTCGAGATGACAGTTCTCGCCGTTGGGAACGGCTTCCGCCGCTTCATCGACCAATCGTCCGAGATCAACCGGCGACAATGATAGCGGCGGCGGTCCCTCGCGTGCGAAATCCAGGGTGCGACTCACCAGTTCCGTGGCTCGATCCACCGCGCGCACGAGCGTCGCTCCCGACCGCCTGATCGCGGCATCGGGATTGGCTTGCAGTCGCTCCGCCGTCAGGAGAGCTGGCGCCAGGATATTCCGCAGATCATGGCTCACCTTCGCCATCGCTGTCCCAAGCGCCGCCAGCCGCGCATTGCGCCAAAGTGCGGCGCGCAATTCGTTCTGCATGGCCGCCAGCTCCCGGCCGGCCATCGCCATTTCCCCGTCCGGCAGCACCGTTATCCGATCCGGATCGAGCGGGGCCGTACGCTCAGGATCGGCGCGGAACGCGGAGATGCTCTCGATGATCCGCCGGATCGGCATTACCAGCTGGAACAGTACGACGAGGTAGACGAAGGCGCCGGATACGCAGGCGACAAGGATGGCGAGGCCAAGAGAGTTGCGCGCGAAATCCCGCAGCGCGTGAACGAGCGATTTCTCGTGAATGACGAGGTCGATCACGGTGCCCGGCCGGAAAGGGCTATCGGCTGTCACCAGGATCAGGCGGTCGCGATTGCTGAACAGTGTAGCGATCGCGCGCTGCATTCCCTCGATTGCGTTTTCCTGCCGCAGATCGAGGATCACCGAAGGCGCAACTTCGGGGTCGGCGCGGAGCGCCAGCATCTCCCGGCCTGGCTCGTGCAGCCGGATTTCGACGGTACCGGATAATCGCAGCAATTCGTCGCGGGTCGCGATATCGACCATGCCGTCCGGGCTCGCCGCCACCGACAACGCGGCGATGTGCGCTTGCGTCATCCGATCCGTGAACCAGGCCCGCCGTTCTCGTGCGAGCCCCGGGACGAAAACCAGGATCTCGGTCAAGAGGACGATTGCGACCGTGAGCCAGAGCAATCGGCCCGAGAGGCTGCGCCGGGGACGGTTGGAGACGGATGCACTTGGCCTTGCAGGAGCTGGAGACATCGCGGGGCTAGTCGGATCGGCTTCGCATCGGAGTGTGGATCATCGTCATGCAACAAAGGTGGGTCTCGGCCGCCGTCATGGCAATCGCGACAACATTCCAACGATCGCCTTGGTTCGCGCCGAGAACAGGCGCGGGGCAAAAGAGCTGACGACTGCCCGCTTTGCCGCCTCGGCGCGGGTGGGATAAGGCAGGATCGCTCCCGCGAGCGCCGACAGGGGAATGCGGCGGCCGATCGCGAGGCTCCATTGCCCGATCATCTCGCCGGCATGGCGCGCGAGAATACCGGCGCCCAGTATCCGCCTGCCCGCGACGACCAGCTTGACGAGCCCCGTCGGGTCTCCCTCGGCGATAGCCCGGTCGTTCTCGGCGAGCGGCCAGCGCAGGATCTGGACGGCATGGCCCGCTTCGCGCGCTTCCGCTTCGGTCATGCCGGCCTGCGCCAGCTCGGGATCGGTGTAGGTGACACGCGGCAGGGTGGCGTAATCGATGCGAGCCGGGAGACGGAACAACGCGCGCCGGATCACGATTCCCGCGTGGTAGCTCCCGACATGGGTGAACGCGCGCGGGCCGATGCCTTCCGGATCGGCGATGTCGCCCGCCGCGTAGACGATCCGGTTGGAGAGACTGCGCAGGCCGCGGTCGGTCGCTATGCCCGCGCGCGTGGCTCGCACATTTCCGGCGTCGAGCCCGAGATCCTGCAGGTTGGGCGTGCGCCCGGCCGCGACGAGAAGATGGCTGCCCGCGAAGGATCGCCCATCCTGCAACACCAGTTCCGGGCCGGGGCGAACCTCGGCAACCGTCGCGTGCTCGATGAGATCGACGCCCTGACGCTCCAGGACCTCCCGCAATCCGCCGACCAGCTCGGGATCTTCCTTGCCGGCGATCGATCCCGCCTCGATCACGGTGACGTGGCAGCCGAGCCCGGCATGGGCCTGCGCCATTTCCAGTCCGATCGGCCCACCGCCGAGGATGAGCAGGTGCGCGGGCCGTTCCTCGAGCTCGAACAGCGTCTCGTTGGTGAGAAACGGCACCTGTGCGAGCCCCGGGATGGCCGGAACGGCGGCCCGGCTGCCCGCGGCGATCACGATGCGGCGGGCGGTGATCCGGTTGCCGCCCACCTCCAGCGTATCCGGCGCGACGAAGCGGGCGTGCTCGCGGAACACCGCGGCGCCAAGCGCCCGGTAGCGCGCCTCCGAATCATTGGGGGCGATCGCGGCGATGGCGCGATGCACGTGCGAGCGGACGGCGGCCCAGTCGATGACGGGCTCGGGCAGGCGTATCCCTAGCCGGCTTGCGTCACGTGCGCTCTGGGCGGCGTGCGCGGCGGCCAGCATGGCCTTGCTCGGGACGCAGCCATAATTGAGGCAATCGCCCCCCATCCGGCCGTGCTCGATGAGGGCGACCGACCGGCCGAGCTGGGCCGCGACCGCGGCGACCGAGAGCCCGGACGCACCGGCGCCGATCACCGCGAGGTCGAAATCACTCATGCGAGCCCTTCCAGCGCCGCCACGCCACGGGCAGCAGCGACAGCAGCGCGAGCCCGAGGAGCGGCCCGATGACGCGGGGTGACAGAATGACCGAAAGGTCCGGTTGCCGCCCCGCTTCCAACACGCCTCCGATCCCCGCCCCGATGGACGCGAACACCAGCGTACCCGGGATGATGCCGATCAGCGTCGCCAGCGCATAGGGCGCGAGGCGCATCCCGACCAAGGCGGGGGCGAGATTGAGCAGCCAGAACGGGACAACAGGGATGAGGCGGAGTGCGAGCAGGTAGCTGAATCCGTCCCGCTCCAGGCCAGGCCGGATGCGGGACAGGAAAGGCTCGGCGCGGCGCCCGATCGGACGCCCGAGCGCGGTGCGCGCGGCGAGGAACAGCAGCACCGCACCGGCGGTCCCGCCGAGCACGGTGAGCGCGCCTCCAAGGGCGGTTCCGAACACGAAACCGCCCGCCACGGTCAGGAGTGCGCCTTCGGGAATGGAGGCTGCGGTCACGATGGTATAAAGCAGAGCATAGGCGGCCGATGCGGCGATCGGATGCGCGCCGACCAACTGTTCGAGCCAAGCCTGATGGGAGGAAAGTGAGGTCCAGGAGAGCTGCGCGGGAAGCCCCAGCTTCCAAGCGGCGATCCCGATGACCAGGATCAGGATGAGCGGCAGGGCTCGTACCAGATTTCGCATCAGGCCTGTCTTATCCCGCCCAGCTCGGACCCGGCTGCCCTCGCCGCCGGGGCGTGATTGACGGGGCGAGGGGTCGCCCTCTATAAGCCGCCGCCTGCGAGGAGGCCCGTACGCGGGGCGTCCCGCGCGTCCGCCCGCAGGCCGGCGCATTCAATCGGAGATCGACCGTGAAGCGCACCTATCAACCCTCGAAGCTGGTCCGCAAGCGCCGGCACGGCTTTCGTGCTCGCATGGCGACCGTCGGCGGCCGCAAGGTGCTGGCCAATCGGCGCGCCAAGGGCCGCAAGCGTCTGTCCGCCTGAGACACCCCGGACGCCAAGCAATGGAGCCCGCGCCTCAGCGCCTCAAGCGGCGCGCGGAGTTTGTGAATGTCGCCCGCAATGGCCGCAAGGCTCCGGCACCCGGCCTGGTATTGCAGGCGCTCGTGCGCGAGGGCGGCCCTGCCCGCGTCGGCTTTACCGTGACCAAGAAGGTCGGCAACGCCGTCATCCGGAACCGGACGCGCCGGCGTCTGAAAGAGGCGGCGCGGCTTCTGTTCCGCGAGCGGCCGGTCTCGGGCGTGGATCTCGTCCTGATCGGGCGCGACGGCACCCGCGGGCGCAAGTTCCGCGCCTTGATGGAGGATTTGCGGCGCGCGCTCGTTCGGGCCGGAGTGACATGAGCCCGGCCTCCACGCTCGCACTCGGGGCGGTGCGCCTCTATCAGTGGACGCTGCGTCCGGTGATCGGCAGCAACTGCCGGTTCGAGCCAAGCTGCAGCGACTATACGGCGGAGGCGCTCCGCGTGCATGGCCTCGCGAGGGGCGGCGTTCTGGCAGGCAAGCGAATCCTTCGCTGCAATCCTTGGAATGCGGGTGGGCTGGACCCGGTGCCGCCCTGCGATTGTGAGCCGAAGCGGCCGCATACGGGGCTTTGATGGATCAGAAGCGCCTCTTCATCGCCATCGCGATCTCGGTCGCGATCCTCCTCGGCTTTCAGTTGCTGGTGGCACGCCATCTCCCAAAGCCGTCGCCACCAGCCCAGCAGCACGTGGCAAGCCAGACGGAGCCCGCCAGGACGGCCGTGACCCCGCTCGAAGGCTCCCCGGGCGCCGGCGCGCCGGTCGCGGCGACCGCTGGACAGGGGGCGGTACCGAAGGAGGTGCCGCGGCTCAAGATTGCAGCGCCGCGATTGCAGGGGTCCGTGAGCCTGCTTGGCGCGCGCATCGACGATCTCGTGCTGGTCGACTACCGCGAGACGCTCGCGCCGAACTCGCCGCTGGTGCGCCTGCTGGAGCCCCGCGCCGACCCGAAGCCGTATTACGTACAGTATGGCTGGTCCGCCGCCGCCGGCGAACACGCGAAGCTGCCGGACAACGACACGCTCTGGACCGCCTCGGCCGATACGCTCGGGGTAGCCCAGCCCGTGACGCTCTCCTGGGACAACGGCGAGGGTCTGGTCTTTCAGCTCGTGCTGTCGCTCGACGATCATTACATGTTCAGCGTGGACCAGCGGGTGACGAACAACACCGGAGCGCCGGTGAAACTGTACCCATGGGCCCGCATCCGCCGCGATTACACGCCGGAGGTCTCGGGCTACTACATCCTGTTTGAAGGTCTGCTGGGCGTCGCTAACGGGACGCTCCAGGAGACGTCTTACGCGAAGGCGAAGAGCGAAGGCGAGAAGCGGGAAGGGATCGCATTCGACGCGACGAGTGACGGCGGCTGGGCCGGGATCACCGACAAATACTGGCTGACCGCGCTCGTCCCGGATCAGAAGATCGCCTCCACGGTGAACTTCCGCCACATCGTGGATGACACCGGAACTACCGCCGGCGGTACCCAGGGCGCGGCGAATTGCGATCACTACCAGGTCGACTATGCCGCCCGGGATGCCCAGATCGTCGCGCCCGGCGCGGAAGCGTCGATGCTGTCGCATTTGTTCGCCGGCGCCAAAATCGTCAGTCTGCTCGACCGCTACGAGGCGCAGTACCACATCCCGAATTTCGACAAGGCCGTCGATTTCGGCTGGTTCTACTTCCTGACCAAACCGATCTTCTACGCGCTCGACTGGCTGAATGCCCTGCTCGGCAATTTCGGGCTGGCGATCATGGTGTTCACCGTGTTCGTCAAGGCGCTGTTTTTCCCGCTCGCGAACTACTCCTATCGCTCGATGAGCCGGATGAAGCTGCTCGCGCCGAAGATGCAGAGCCTGCGCGAGCGGTTCAAGGAAGACCCGGCGCGGATGCAGCAGGAGATGATGGCCCTATACAAGGCCGAGAAGGTGAATCCGGCCAGCGGGTGCCTGCCCATGGTGATCCAGATTCCCGTGTTCTTCTCGCTGTACAAGGTCATCTTTGTCACGATCGAGATGCGGCAGGCGCCGTTCTTCGGATGGATCAGGGATCTCTCACAGGTCGATCCGACGAACATCTTCAATCTTTTCGGCCTGCTCCCGTTCGATCCGACGGCGATCTCGCCTTTCCTGCATCTCGGCGCCTGGCCGCTCCTCATGGGCGTCACGATGTTCTTGCAGCAGAGGCTGAACCCACCGCCGCCGGACCCGGTGCAGGCGCGCATGTTCCAGTTCATGCCGGTGATCTTCACCTTCATGCTGGCGCGGTTTCCGGCCGGGCTCGTGATCTACTGGAGCTGGAACAACCTGCTCTCGATCGGGCAGCAATGGCTCATCATGCGGCGCACCAGGTTGCCCCGCCCTGGCCTCGCGCGCACCTGAGCGAGGACGCGCAGGCGGAAGCGCTCGAGGCGGGGCGCAAACTGTTCGCGGCTCCGTGCCGGTTCTTCTTCGCCGCCCAGCGGCTCGACCAACTGCCGCCTCCGGCCGGGCCGGAAGTGGCGTTCGCGGGCCGCTCGAACGTCGGCAAATCCTCGCTGCTGAACGCGCTCACCGGCCAGCGCGCGCTGGCGCGCGCTTCGGGACGGCCCGGGCGGACGCGGCAGCTCAACTTCTTCGACCTGGGCGGCCGGCTGACGCTCGTGGATATGCCGGGCTACGGCTACGCGCAGGCGCCGAAGGAGGTGAAGGCGGACTGGCAGGGGATGATGTTCGATTATCTGCGCGGGCGCCCGACGCTCCGGCGCGTGCTCCTGCTGCTGGACGCGCGGATCGAGGTGAAGGCGGCCGATCGCGCCGTGATGGAGCTCCTGGACAGCGCGGCGGTGACTTTCCAGCTGGTGCTGACCAAGGCGGACGGAGTCAAACCGCCCTCTCTCGCGGAGAAGCAGGATGAGGCGGCGGGGCTCGCTCGCGCGCATCCGGCCGCACACCCGGTCGTGGTCACGACGAGCAGCGAGGCCGGGGTTGGCATTCCCGAGCTGCGGGCCGCCATCGCCGGGTTGGTTGCCTGACCCTGCACGGCGGACTACACGCGCGACAGCCGAACCGCCCAGGGGAGCGCCATGACCGGCAGTCGCGTCGCCGCTGATCTCGAAGTCGCCGCCGAACAGGCGCGCATTCTCGCGCACGCGCTGCCGTTCCTGCGCCGCTATGCCGGGGCGACCGTCGTCGTGAAATACGGCGGCCATGCGATGGGCGAGGAGGCGCTGGCCGATCAGTTCGGCGGCGACATCGCGCTGCTGAAGCAGGTCGGCGTGAACCCGGTGGTGGTGCATGGCGGCGGGCCGCAGATCAACGCCATGCTGAAGCGCCTCAAGATCCAGTCCACCTTCGTGGACGGCTTGCGCGTGACCGACGCGGCGATGGTCGAGGTGGTCGAGATGGTGCTGGCCGGCACCGTCAACAAGCACGTCGCCGGGCTCATCAACGGTGCGGGCGCGCTCGCGGTGGGGATTTGCGGCAAGGATGGCGGCTTGATCCGGGCGCGCAAGCTCACGCGCACCAAGGTCGATCCCGGCAGCAACATCGAGAAGGTGCTCGATCTGGGTTTCGTCGGCGAGCCCGAGCACGTCGATGTGCGCGTGATTCATGCCTTGACGGGGGCCGGGTTGATTCCGGTGATCGCGCCGGTGGGCGTCGGCGCGGATGGGCAGACCTACAACATCAACGCCGACACGGTGGCGGGCGCGGTGGCCGGCGCGCTGTCCGCGACACGGCTTCTCATGCTGACGGACGTTGCGGGCGTGCTCGACCGGGAGAAGCGTCTGGTTCCGGAGATGAGCATCGCCGATGCCGAGCAGGGCATCGCGGACGGCGTCATCACGAACGGCATGATCCCGAAGGTGGAGAATTGCGTGGAGGCGGTCCGGCGCGGCGTCAGGGGAGCGGTGATCCTGGATGGCCGTTTGCCCCATGTTTGCCTGCTGGAGCTATTCACCGAGCACGGTGTGGGCACGCTCATCCGGGCGTGAGCCGGGCGGGCGGCTTTTAGCCTGACGCTGCCGCGGGCTTTCCGGGCAATGCGTTAATGGACTTTATTGAACCCGCCATTCAGGTGTAGACCATCCGGCGAAACGGAGCCGGTTCGATGCTAGACGCCTTCGACCTCGCGGCGGGTTGGGTCCAGGGGCACCTGCTGATCCCGATTCTCTATCGCCTCGACCTGATGCAGTGGGAGGATCTCTCCTACGGCTGGGCGCTGTTCGCCGTCTACG
This sequence comes from uncultured Alphaproteobacteria bacterium, assembly GCA_963808965.1. Classification (GTDB taxonomy): domain Bacteria; phylum Pseudomonadota; class Alphaproteobacteria; order Acetobacterales; family Acetobacteraceae; genus CAWEHU01. The sequence goes on along the minus strand of CAWEHU010000020.1, from coordinate 61,519 downwards.
GCGCGGTCCAGGTCGCGGTCACGTTCGCGGTCTGCGTGCCCCTGGAGCGGTGGCGCCCCGTCGAGCGGTGGCCGGACCAGAAAGCCGTCGCGGTCGATGTGCTCTATACGGTTGTCTCCCGTGTCGGCATCCTGCCGCTGATTACCTTCGTTGGCTTCTACCAGGCTCAGGTCGCGCTCAACGGGTTCCTCGCCGACCACGGCTGGGTGCCGCCGACGCTGGAGCGCCTGTTCCCGGCGTTGCTCGGCCATCAGGTGCTGACGTTCGTCCTTTACGCCATCATTCTGGATTTCGCGGACTATTGGCGGCACCGTTTCTCGCACATGACCCGCTGGTGGTGGGCGCTGCACTCGCTCCACCATGCGCAGCGGCAGATGACGTTCTGGTCGGATGACCGCAACCATCTGCTGGATGACGTGATCTCGTTCCTCTGGTTCACGGCGGTCGCGCTGCTGATCGGCATTCCGCCCTTGCAGTTTCCGCTGCTGGTGCTCGTGCTGCGTTTCCTCGAAAGCCTGTCGCACGCCAACGCGCGCCTGTCCTTCGGGTGGCTCGGCGAGCGGTTGCTGATCTCGCCGCGCTTTCACCGCGCGCATCACGGCGTGCTCGCGGCGGGGCAGCGGAGCTGCAACTACGGCGCCATATTGCCCTGGTGGGACATGCTGTTCGGCACCGCCGATTTTTCCCGCGACTACGTGGCGACCGGCGACCCGAGCGGGGAGGAGGCGCTGGCGACCGGCGGTTATGTGGCCCAGCAATGGGCCGGACTGCGGCGGTTTACGCGCGCTCTTGCGCCGAAGCCGGGTTCGGAAGCTGGCCGGATTGGCGGGCCAGCTTCCGACACCGTCTCGCGCTCGAAACTTTGATTCACTCAGACCGTATCGACCGGTCCGATTTCAATTAGCTTGAACGAACTCGCCGACCTTCAACGGGCCGTGTCCCGGTTCGGCACAGCCCTCCGCGCCAAGCTGTCCGGCAAGGGCGCGGTTGGTGCGCCCGAGGACCAGCTCAGGGCGCCGATCGAGAGGCTGGTAGCTGAGCTGGCGGTCCTGCTGCTGTTTCGGTCAGGCGACGTGGTCACGGTGGGCGAGAGCACCGTATCGGCCTTACAGACGCGTCCAGACTATGCCGTTACGGTCAAGCGTGCTCTGACGGGGTTCATCGAGCTGAAGGCGCCCGGCAAGGGCGCAGATCCCCGCCAATTCCGCGATCCGCATGACAGGGCACAGTGGGACAAGCTCAGCGCGCTACCCAACCTGATCTACACGGATGGGAACGCTTTTTCTCTATGGCGCGACGGGAAGCTGCAGGGCGAGATCGTGCGGCTAGAGGGCGATGTCGAGACCGCTGGCCCCGCTCTCCGCGCGCCGCCTGCGCTCGCGCGTCTCTTCGCCGACTTCCTGCGGTGGGAGCCGATTGCGCCCGCGAGCGCTCGCGCCCTCGCCGAGGTGAGCGCCGGGCTCTGCCGGCTTCTGCGCGATGAGGTGACAGAACAGCTCGCGGCTGGGACGCCGGCGCTGACGGGCCTGGCCGAGGACTGGCGGCGACTGCTGTTCCCGGACGCTACCAACGAGCAGTTCGCCGATGGCTACGCGCAGGCCGTGACGTTCGGCCTGCTTGTGGCGCGCGCGCACGGCATTCCGTTCGCTGACGATCTCGGGCGCGTGGCGAAGGCGCTGTCACGAACGAACACGGTTATCGGCAGTGCCTTCCGCGTGCTGACCGACGACGTCGAGGGCCAGGCCGCGCTCACCACTTCCCTAGGCACGCTTACTCGCGTGCTCGATGCGGTGGACTGGGCGGTGATCAGCCGCGGCGATCCAGAGGCGTGGCTCTATTTTTATGAGCACTTTCTCGAGGCGTACGACAACGAATGCGCAAGCTGACAGGCAGCTACTACACGCCGCCCGAGGTGGTCACCGCAATGGTGCGCTTGGTGGACGAGGTATTGCGAGACCCGGCGCGGTTCGGCGTTGCGGGCGGTCTTGCCTCGACGGACGTTACGCTGGCTGATCCCGCGATCGGGACCGGCACCTACCTTCTCGGCGTCTTACGACAGATCGCCGAGACGACGCGCGTAGACCAAGGCCCGGGTGCCGTGCCAGGCGTCATCCGGGCCGCTCTCAAGCGGGTGATTGGGTTCGAGCTCCAGTTCGGCCCTTTTGCGGTCGCGCAGCTCCGGCTAATGGCGGAAATCGCGCAGCTCCTGGGCGTGGAGGGCATCGTGCCGGACGACGTGCGGCCTCGGCTTTACGTCACCGACACACTCGGCAACCCCTACGTCGAGGAAAACTACATCCCGCAGATGCTTAGGCCGCTGGCGGAGTCCCGGCGGCAGGCGAACGCGGTGAAGCGCCAGGAACCCATTACGGTCGTGATCGGGAACCCGCCGTATAAGGAGAAGGCGAAAGGGCGCGGCGGCTGGATCGAGGCGAGGACGCCGAAGACCGAGACGGATCGGCGCGAACGTCGCGACCACTACTGGACCGTTGGATTCCACCATCCGAATGGGGCGTCGGGGCGCACGCGAAGCATCTCCGGAACCTCTACGTCTACTTCTGGCGCTGGGCGACGTGGAAGGTGTTCGGCGACACGGCGGCGTCGCCGCAGGCCGCCCCGGACCAGCGCGGCATCGTGTGCTTCATCACCGTGGCCGGGTTCCTTAACGGGCCTGGCTTCCAGGCAATGCGCGAGGATCTGCGCCGCATGACTGACGAGGTCTGGGTCATCGACTGCTCGCCCGAGGGCCACCAGCCCGCGATCAACACCCGCATCTTTCAAGGTGTGCAGCAGCCCGTGTGCATCGTGCTTGCCGCTCGCACCGGCAAGCCCGAACCCAGCAAGCCGGCCCATGTGCGCTACCGCGCGCTGCCGGAGGGTCGGCGGGAGGATAAGTTCACGGCGATGTCGGCCTTATCCTTGGAGGATGCCGGCTGGACGGACTGCCCGACCCTCTGGCGCGCGCCGTTCCTGCCCGCAGCGAGCGGGGGATGGGCGACCTATCCCGCCCTGGATGCCTTATTCGCCTACAATGGGTCAGGCGTCATGCCGGGGCGGACCTGGGTGATCGCGCCCGACCGCAACTCGCTCGCCGAACGCTGGCGGCGGCTGCTTGCGGAGCGCGACCCTGCGCAGCGCGAGGTGCTGTTCCATCCCCATGGTTCCGCTGGCCAACTCGGCGACAGGCACAGCGGCAAGGTGCTCGCGGAGGGCCTACCGGGCCACGAGGACCCGTGCCATGTCCGTGGCCAAGGACCGGGGCGGTGTCGTCGCTCCCATCCGATACGGCTTCCGTTCGTTCGATCGGCAGTGGATCATTCCGGACAACCGGCTGCTGAACCGGCCCAATCCGACGCTCTGGCAGTGGCACTCGCCTCAGCAGGTATATCTCACCGCCCCGCACGACCGAACTCCACTCAACGGCCCATCGCTTTCGTTCACGGCGCTGATGCCGGATCTGCATCACTACGCCGGACGCGGGGGCCGGGCCTTCCCGCTCTGGGCAGACGCCCGCGCGACCGTGCCGAATCTGCGCTCGGATTTCCTCGCTCGCCTCTCCGAGACACTCGGAACGCCCCTCGGGCATGAGGACCTGTTCGCCTATGTTGCCGCAATCGCGGCTCACCCGGCCTACACGGCCCGCTTCGCGCCCGACCTGGTGCAGCCTGGCCTGCGCATTCCGATCACGACCGACGCCGCCCTGTTCGCGGAGGCAGTGGCGATCGGGCGGGAGGTGATCTGGTTGCATACTTTCGGCGAGCGCTTCGGCGATGCGGCGGCGGGACGTCCTCCCGGTCCCCCGCGACTTCCTGAACGCGAGCGACCCACCATTCCGGAGGGCGGCGGAATCCCGTCCGCCCGACTCATGCCGGACAAAATCGACTACGATGAGGTCACGCGCCGCCTGCTCGTGGGCCGGGGCTCCATCGACCGCGTTCCGCCTGAGGTCTGGGACTATAAGATCTCGGGCAAACAGGTGCTGACGCAGTGGTTTAGCTATCGCGGTCGCGACCGCAGCCGCCCCATTATCGGCGACCGCCGCCCCCCATCGCCGCTCGGTGATATCCAGCCAGCCGGCTGGCCAGCGGAGTACACTACCGAGTTGCTGAACGTGTTGAACGTCCTCGGCCGCCTCGTCCGCCTCGAGCGGACACAGGCAGACCTACTCGCGCGCGTGTGTGCAGGACAAACGGTGGCCGCCGGGGAATTCGCGGCTCTTGCGCCCGTACGACCGGGGAAGTCCGTCCACAAGCGTGGTCGGGTCCACGGCCTACAGGGTGAGTTGATTGAGTGATGGTCGAGGAGGTCCAGGGCACAGCCATCCACCGACGCCGATCTAGCGCATAAAGGGCACAGGTTGCTTTTCTGAGCTTGACCATCTCCCTATAGTTGAAGTAGCTATGGCGTTCATGTCCGCAACCGTCCATCAACCCACGATCGACCCGGCCGAAAGCCTGGCCCGCATCATCGAGGGGTTGTGCGAGGCGATCGCCGCGCAATGCGAGAAGGAAGTGCAGGCTTCCCCGCTCAAGCGTTTGGCCCGGATTCCGTTACGCCGCCTTGCCGCCTGGTTTGCGGCGCTGCTGGCCGATTTCCGCGCTGGCCTGCTTCCCACCGAGCCGCAGGCGCGCCGCCGGGTTCCGGAGCTTCGGGCCTCCGCCCGCTTGACACCCGTGCCGCCGCCACACCTCCTCCGGCGCGGGTTCGATTGGCTACTCCGGCTCGTGCCGGGGAAGGCGGCTTTCGGCCGGCAGATGCGGTCTTGGCTCCTCGCTCCGGAGATTGGCGGGGTTGCTCGCGGCGCCGTCGCCGTCAGCCCGCCGCCTCCTCAGCCGGCTCTGCCCAACGAGACGTTTCGGCCGGGACGGGCGCTCTCTGCCTCGCGCTTCCACTCGCCGGCCTCGCTCGCCGCAGAACCCAACTCCGGTTCTCCCATCCCCGCTTCAAGCGGTGGCGCAGACGCGGGCGAGGCTCCGCCGGATACGTCGCCGCGGCCTATCGTCCTCCTCCCGAAACTTCTCGCCCGGCGCACTGACCCGCTCGCGGACCCGCCCGGCCAGTCGTCTTTTTCGGGGCCTGAGCGCCAGGGCTTAAGCACGCCGTTAACGTTCCGGCATCGCAACTTATTGTCGCCGGAGAGGCGGCGCGCATCCAGCAATTCAAGGGGAAGCGCCCCGCGACAGTGCCGACATTCAGCTCGGCGAACTCAGCCTCCGCCGCGCCTCGGTCGCCAGCCGGTCGGCGCGTTCGTTCATCGCGTCACCGGCGTGGCCGCGAATCCAGCGCCACTCGATCTGATGGCGGGCCGCGGCATCCAGGAGCCGCCGCCACAAATCCATGTTCGCGACCGGATCGCCCGCCGCATTACGCCAGTTGCGGCGGACCCAGCCTTCGTGCCAGCGGGTGATCCCGTTACGCACGTACTCGCTGTCCGTGTGCAGCACGACGCGGCAGGGCCGGGTCAGGGCTTCCAGCGCGGCCGCGGCGGCCGTCAACTCCATCCGATTGTTGGTCGTGGCGGCCTCCCCGCCCGATAGCTCCCGCTCCGTGCCGCCGAACCGGAGGATCGCGCCCCAGCCGCCCGGTCCGGGGTTCGGCTTGCAGCCGCCATCGGTCCAGATCTCGACCACCTTCTCGGCCGCGGGACCGGGTGTGACGGTCACGCCGGATTCAGAGTCCATAGGCGTGCTCGTCCCTGGCCGCGAGGTGGAAGCGCAGCCGTCGCCAATATTCGAGCGGGTCCTTGCGCGTTACCAAAGCGCCGGCCGGCGTGTTCAGCCAATCGAACAGGCGGGTCAGCAGGAACCGCATCGCAGCGCCCTGGCACAGGACCGGCAACGCCGCGCGCTCCACGGCCGAGAGCGCCCGGCGCGCGTGATAGGCGGCGAGCATGGCGCGCGCCTTGGTTACGTTCAGCGAGATGTCGGGCTCGAAACACCAAGCGTTGATGCAAATCGCGATGTCGTAGGCAAGAATGTCGGTGGCGGCGAAGTAGAAGTCGATCAGCCCCGAAAGCCGGCCGGCAAGAAAGAACACGTTGTCAGGAAAAAGGTCGGCGTGGATGTGCCCTTGCGGCAACCCGACCGGCCAGGCTCCGAGGATCGAATCAAGCGCCGCCTCGAGTTCCTCGGCCAGGCCAGCCTGGATCTCGTCGGCGCGCGGCCGCGACTTCTCAAGCAGCGGCGCCCAAGCGTCCGGACCGAGGGCGTTGCGCCGGGTCGGCGCGTAGTCCGTCCCGGCGAGGTGCAGGGAGGCGAGGGCGTCGCCGACGGGCGCGCAATGCTCGGGCCGTACTCGCCGGGGCCACACGCCGGGCAGAAAAGTGGTGATCGCCGCGTGCCGGCCGCAAAGCTCCCGCAAGGCTTGCCCGTCGCGCCCAGGCACCGGCAGCGGGCAGACGATGCCGCGCCTCGCCAGATGCTCCATGAGGCCGAGAAACCAAGGCAGGTCGGCCGGATCGACCCGCTTCTCGTAGAGCGTCAGGATGTAATCGCCCGCCGCGGTGCGGAGCGAGTAGTTGCTGTTTTCAACGCCCTCCGCGATGCCCCGGAAGGCGATGAGGCCGCCGATGTCGTAATCCGCGAGGAACGCCGCCAGGGCATCGTCGGAGACCTCGGTATAGACGGCCATCCGTCAGGCGAGCGGGGCGGGGAGCTTGAACACCACATCCTCTCGCGTCACCTGCCGCTCCTCGATTTCGAGGGCATAACGGTCCCGCAGCCGGCCAATCAGTTCCTCGACGAGCCATTCGGGCGCCGAGGCGCCGGCGGTGATGCCGAGCGTGGACACGCCGTCGAGCGCGTCCCAGTCCAGCGCCTCCGCCTTCGGGATGAGAACGGAGCGACGCGCGCCGGCGCGCTCGGCGACCTCGCGCAATCGCTGGGAATTGCTGGAATTCGGGCTGCCGATCACGATCAGAAGGTCGCAATCCCGCGCCAGCGCCTTCACCGCCGCCTGCCGGTTCGTGGTCGCGTAGCAGATGTCCTCGCGCCTCGGTCCCTCGATCGAGGGAAAGCGGTCGCGCAGCACGGCGACGATCTCCGCCGTGTCGTCGACCGAGAGCGTGGTCTGGGTGATGAAGGCGAGCCGGGCCGGATCGCCGGGGTTCACGGTCCGCGCCTCGCCGACGTCCTGCACCAGGGTCATCGCGCCGGGCGGAAGCTGACCCATCGTGCCCTCCACCTCCGGATGCCCGGCGTGCCCGATCATCAGAATGTGGCGAGTCTCCGGGCCGCCATCGGCATAGTGCCGCTCGGCCTCCCGGTGGACCTTGCTGACCAAGGGGCAAGTGGCGTCGAGATAGGTAAGATGGCGCCGGCGGGCCTCTTCCGGGACCGATTTCGGGACGCCGTGCGCCGAGAATACGACCTGCGCGTCTTCCGGCACCTCCGCCAAATCTTCGACGAAGATCGCGCCCTCGCGTTCGAGTTGCTCCACCACCGTCCGGTTGTGCACGATCTCGTGACGGACATAGACCGGGGCGCCGAAGCGCCGGAGGGCTTCCTGCACGACGCGGATGGCGCGGTCCACCCCGGCGCAGAACCCGCGCGGGGCGGCGAGCAGGACGTGAAGAGCTGGCTTGTCTGACATCGCGCCGGTCGGGTACGCGCAGGGAGGCCGGTTGTCCATCCCGGTTGCGCCGAGTATGCCGGCTTCCTGCCCTGGAGCCGCCGGACGGGGCGCTCTCGTCCCCCTCGGCGGCGAAACGGAGCCCCCCATGGCTGAAGAATTGGCCGATTGCATTCCAGGCGTACCCTCGTCCTCCTCGACCCTGAAAGCGGCGGGGTCGGTTCGCCGGGTGCTGTTCATCCTGCTGGTTCCGGTGGTGTCCGGGCTGGCCGGCTGCTCGGGTGGGGATGTGAACGCGTTTCCTCCGGCCTGCCCGCGGGCTTCGATCGTAGGCGATGCGGCCGACCTCACGCGCTACCGATCCGACAGCGCCGGCCAGGGCGGGCAGGACCTGACCGACATGGTGTTCGACGCCCGGATCACCGGCGTGTCGGGCAAATGTGTGCGGGGTGATCCAGGCACGCTCGACGTGACCGCCACGGTCGGCATGGAACTGATGCGCGGCCCGGCGATGCGCGGCCGCGCGGAGGACGTGCCGTTCTTCGTCGCGGTTTCCGAGGGAGAGCGCATTCTCGACAAGCAGGTATATCGCATCCACGCCGAATTTCCCGCGAACACCGACCGGGTACGTATCACCAGCGAGAACGTGAACGTCGCGCTTCCGGTCGAGCGGGCGAAATCGGGGGCGGCGTACGACCTCTTGGTCGGGTTCCAGCTCACACCTGACGAACTCGCGTTCAATCGACGGCGCGGGCCACGCTGATAGAGGTTGAATGGGACCCGGCGATCGGTCATCTTCTTTCCGTCCCGGGCATCCGGCGCGGGAGAGTGCGGAGTCGCCTCCGCCGCCGAAGGCGCAACCGGCCCCCGGAAACGCTCAGGCACCAGGACCGCGCCGGGATCACGGACCTCTGGAAAGCCGGCTGACCGCAGGGTCGGGCCGCACCGACGGAGTAAGGAACGCGCCCCGGCCCGGCGAAGACGCCGGCGCGGGATAGTGGTCCGAATCTCTCAGGTTCCGCGACAGAGGGGGGCCGCCGCGCCAGCATAGTGCCGGCGCGCGGTGCGTCGCGGAGCAACCGGTTGGTCGAGAACAGCCTGCCTGACGATCCCTCGGCGGAGGCATTGCAGACGATGCCGCTCGACGCTCTGCATCGGGCGCTCGGCGCGCGAATGGTGCCTTTCGCGGGCTACGCGATGCCGGTCCAGTATCAGCTTCCCGAGCCGTATGCCGCCCGCTGCCGGGGTGGCATCATGGCCGAGCACCTCCATTGCCGTCAGAAGGCCGCGCTGTTCGATGTCTCCCATATGGGGCAGGCCGAGCTGATCGGCCCGACGGCTCCCGCCGCGTTCGAGCGATTGGTCCCCGGCGACATCATCGGGCTGAGGCCCGGACGGCAGCGCTACACGCTGCTTCTGAACGAGGCGGGGGGCATTCTCGACGACCTGATGGTCGCCAATGTCGGCGGCGATCGGTTGTTCCTCGTCGTGAACGCCAGCCGCAAGCAGGACGATTTCACCCACCTCGCCGCATCGTTGCCGGCGGGCGTCACGCTGAACGTGCTCGAAGATCGGGCACTGCTCGCGTTGCAAGGGCCGCTCGCCGCGACGGTGATGGGGCGGCTGAGCCCCGAGGCGGCCGCGCTCCCGTTCATGGGCATCGCCTCGGTTCCGGTCGGAGGAATAGCCTGCCGCGTGTCGCGCTCCGGCTACACCGGGGAGGACGGGTTCGAGATCTCGGTTGATGCGGCTCAGGCCGAAGCCTTGGCGCGGCGCTTGCTGCAAGAGCCGGAGGTAGTCCCCGCTGGTCTCGGAGCCCGCGACTCGCTCAGGCTCGAGGCGGGGCTTCCCCTCTATGGCAACGACATCGACGAGCTCACCACGCCGGTCGAGGCCGGGCTCGCCTGGACGATCGGCAAGCGTCGCAAGGCGGCATGGGACTTCCCCGGCGCGGCCGCCATTCGCGACCAGACCGAGAACGGCCCGCACCGTCATCGCGTCGGTATCCGGCCCGAGGGAAGGGCGCCCGCTCGCGCCATGACGGAGATCGTCGCGCCGGACGGCACGGCCGCGGGCGGCGTCACCTCGGGCGGCTTCTCGCCGACCCTGAACGCGCCGGTCGCGATGGGCTACGTCCGCAAGGACCTCGCGGCGGAAGGAACCGAACTGCTGCTCCGGGTGCGGGGCAAGAACCTTCCGGCCCGAGTCGCGTCCATGCCCTTCGTCCCTCACCGTTACGCTCGCTGAAGGAGACTTCCGATGTCGGTGACTCGCTACACCAAGGATCATGAATGGGTGAGCTTGTCCGGTGACACCGCGACCATCGGCATCACCAATCACGCGCAGGAGGCGCTGGGCGACGTCGTTTTCGTGGAGCTGCCCGATATCGGACGTGAAGTGGAGGAGGGAGAGGCCTGCGCGGTAGTGGAGAGCGTGAAGGCAGCGAGCGACGTGTACGCGCCGCTCGCGGGCCGCGTCACCGAGACCAACCAGGCGATCGTTGAGGATCCCTCGCTGGTCAATCGCGAGCCGGCGGGGGAGGGGTGGTTCTTCAAACTGGACGTGACCGATCCTGCGCAGTTCCAGACTTTGATGGACGAGGGCGAGTACCAGGCGTTCGTGGAGACGCTTTGATGAACGCGCTCGCGGAGCTCGCCGCGCTCGAGGCCGGTGAGGCGTTCATCGGCCGGCATATCGGGCCAACGGAGGCCGAGATCGCGGCCATGCTGCATGTGGTGGGCGCCGCCAATCTTGCCGATCTGGCAGATAAAACCGTGCCGGCGGCGATTCGGGTTAATCGGCTCCCCGATCTGCCTCCGCCCATCGACGAGGCGGTGATGCTCGCCGAACTCCGCTCGCTCGCCGCCAGGAACGCGCGGGTGAAATCCCTGATCGGGCAGGGTTATCATGGCACGCACACCCCACCAGTGATCCTGCGCAACGTCCTGCAAAGTCCTGGCTGGTACACCGCCTATACACCTTATCAGGCCGAGATCGCGCAGGGGCGGCTCGAGGCGCTGCTCAACTTCCAGACCATGATCTGCGAGCTGACCGGCATGCAGATCGCCAACGCCTCGCTGCTGGACGAAGCGACAGCCGTGGCCGAGGCGGTCGCCATGGCCCACGCCATTGCGCGGGCGAAGTCCGATGTGATCGCGGTCGCTACGGATTTGCATCCGCAAACTCGCGCCGTGTTGGCGACGCGCGCCCGCCCGCTCGGCCTCAGGCTGCTGGATTTCGCGCCGGGAGACATCGCCGCGATCGGCGCGGCGACGCCGTTCGCGGTGGTGCTGCAATATCCCGGCACGACCGGCGCGATCCGCCCGCTGCATGAGGAGATCAACGAGGCGCACGAGGCGGGCGCGCTCGCGATCGTCGCGGCGGATCTGCTGTCGCTCGCCCTCCTCACGCCGCCCGGCGAGATGGGGGCGGACGTGGTCGTCGGCTCCGCGCAGCGGTTCGGCGTGCCTATGGGCTTCGGCGGTCCGCACGCGGGCTTTTTCGCGACCAAGGACGCCTACAAGCGGCAAATGCCGGGCAGACTGGTCGGCGTGAGCGTGGACGCGGCGGGTGCGCCCGCGATGCGGCTGGCCTTGCAGACGCGCGAGCAGCACATCAGGCGGGAGAAGGCGACCTCCAACATCTGTACCGCGCAGGTGCTGCTGGCTGTGATCGCCGGCATGTATGCGGTTTGGCACGGGGCGGAGGGGATCAGGAAAATCGCCCGGCGCGTGAACCTGCAAGCGCGACTGTTGGCCGACGCCGCCGAACGCGGCGGACATAGGTTGAGACACGACTGCTTCTTCGACACGATCGCCTTCGAGACGGATCGCGCGGACGCGCTGATGCGCGAGGCGCTGGCGCAAGGCTTCAACCTTCGCCGGATCGACCCAACCGGCGTTGCGATCGCGCTCGATGAAACAGTGACGCGAGAGGAGCTGGACCTTCTGGCGCGCGTGCTTGGCGCCGATCTCTCGGGTGCGCCGGCGAGCATCCCGCCGGCGCTGTTGCGGGGCACAAGGTTTCTCGGACAATCGGCGTTCAACACGCATCATTCGGAGCACGAGATGCTCCGCTACCTGAAGCGGCTCGAGGACAAGGACATCGCACTCGACCGAAGCATGATCCCGCTCGGATCCTGCACGATGAAGCTGAACGCCGCCGCCGAGATGATGCCCATCACCTTTCCCGGCTTCGCCGATATCCACCCGTTCGTGCCGGCGGAGCAGTCGAAAGGCTATCTCGAGCTGATCCACCGCCTCTCGGACTGGCTCAAGGAGGTCACCGGATTTGCCGCGGTCTCGTTGCAGCCGAACGCGGGCTCGCAAGGAGAATACGCCGGTTTGCTGGCGATTCACGCCTATCATGCGGCGCGAGGGCAGGGGAACCGCGACGTTTGCCTGATTCCGTCCAGTGCGCACGGGACCAATCCCGCGAGCGCGAGGATGGCCGGCTACCGGGTGGTGGTGGTGAGTTGCGACCGCGAGGGCAATGTCGATCTCGACGATCTGCGGGCCAAGGCGGCGCAGCACTCGGACCGGCTTGCGGCGCTGATGATCACCTATCCGAGCACGCATGGGGTGTTCGAGGAGCATATCCGCGAGATCTGCGCGATTGTGCACGAGCACAGCGGGCAAGTGTACATGGATGGCGCCAACATGAACGCGCAGCTGGGACTGACCAGCCCCGCTGCGATCGGTGCCGATGTGTGTCACCTCAATCTGCACAAGACGTTCTGTATTCCGCATGGCGGGGGTGGTCCTGGCGTCGGGCCGATCGGGGTGATGGCGCATCTCGCGCCGTATTTGCCGAACCATCCGCTGCGAGCGGATGCCGGGCCGGAGACCGGCTTCGGGCCTGTCGCGGCGGCCCCGTTCGGCAGCGCGCTCATCCTGCCGATCAGCTACGCCTACATTCGGATGATGGGAGCAGCCGGTCTTAAGCGAGCGACCGAGGTTGCGATCCTGAACGCCAACTACGTCGCGTCCCGACTGAGCGGGCATTATCCCGTGCTGTATTCCGGACCCGGCGGGATGATCGCGCATGAGTGCATCGTCGACTGCCGCGGCTTCGTGCAAGAGGCGGGGGTTCAGGTCGAGGACATCGCGAAACGGCTGCAAGATTATGGGTTCCATGCGCCGACCATGTCGTGGCCGGTGCCGGGCACCCTGATGATCGAGCCGACCGAGAGCGAATCGAAGGCCGAGCTAGACCGTTTCTGCGACGCGATGATCGCGATCCGCGCGGAGATCGCGGCCATCGGGGAAGGGCGGATGGATCGGGCCGACAACCCGCTGAAAAACGCGCCGCATACGGCAGGAGAGGTCATGGCGGATACGTGGCGCCATGCCTATTCGCGCCAGGTCGCGGCTTTTCCGCTGCCCTGGGTCGAAGCGGCGAAATACTGGCCGCCGGTGAAGCGAGTGGATAACGTGTACGGCGATCGCAACTTGCAGTGCACTTGCGAGCCGCTTGAGAATTACGCGGAAGCGGCGGATTAGGGCGTGCGGCCTGTTCGTAGCGATACGATCCCGCCCGCCTCGCCCTGAGTCGCGCGGGGAGGCCCTCTCCGCAGAGGGGAGCTGGTAGTTTCGGAACCGGAACGTCATCGGCGCACGTTCGCAGCCGCGCTCAGGCTGGCGCGGGCAAGCCCGGCGGCGGGTCCGCATGCGGGTCGGTTCCCGCGAGGAAAAGCGCCAGAAGCACGTCAGCGCGATTAAGCTCGGATGGCGCATCCGCGCGACCAGGCGCGTATGGCGCATCCGGCGGCCTCCCGCCCCGCGTCGCGGCGGGGCCAGAAGCGGCAGGGGCGGCGGGTGAGGCTGGCTCGGCGCGCCGCGGCGAACGGAGCGACGGCGGCGGCTTGATCGCCAGCATGTGGCAGAGCGGGCGCAGGATGCGTCTGGCTTGCGGCGATGCCGCCAGCAGCGCCGTCATTTCCGGGTCGGCCAGCAAGTGCTGCACCTGCCCGCCATAACCGACCGTCTCCGGCACCAGCCGGAGCAGCCAGCCGAACCCGCGCGGCAGACGCAACGGCCGCGGCACGCCCGGCACACGGTCCAGCCGCGGCGCGGGCTCAGCACGGCGGCGCGTGGCCGGCGCGGCAGGGAGCCGGCCCGCGCGAACCTTCGCCATCAGCGCCTCGAACCGGGTGCCGAGGCGACGCAGCCGCGTCCAGGCCAGAATGGTCAAGGCCGCCGGGACCGAGCGGTCCTTCGCACCGCGCGCGGCCGTGGCCTGGCATAGCGCCTCGATGATGAAGGCGAAGCACTCCGCGAAGCCGGTCGGTGCGTGAGACGGGGTCCAAGGCATCAACCAAATGAGTAGAACAAAGCCAGAAACTGGTCAACCCTTATGCGATCGCCCGCCCAGTCGTGACCGCGCATCCGCGCGAGTGCTCCCGGCCCAGCCCGACAGTTTTACTCAGAGAGCCGCCGGTAAACCGCGCCGGTCAGCGACCCGAGAAGCGCCCAGAACAGCAGGCCTGTGATGGTGACGGCGATGACAAATTCTCGGGCCAGCGGAGGGGGCACGCTCATTTCGGCAACGAGGGGCTGTGGCGCGCCGATCAAATGCGGTGCCGCGAGCAGTATCAGCGCGAAGATCACCGTCCAGACAGAGCGACGGAATGCCAGCAAGCCGAGCCCGGAGGCCGTCACGGCTGCGGTCGCAATCCACCAGACCTGCCGCGCTTCCAGGGCAGCCGTCGGCATGCCAGGCAATTTGGGCGGTAGGCTCACGGATGGGGCCGCGATAAACACGACGAATCCAGCGAGACCCCAGAGCAGTCCTGTTCGCCAATCGGTCTTGCCGCCGCGCAGGACATACGCGCCACACAGCAGCAAGGCGAAGCCGATCGCCGTGAGCACGTTTGCGGCAGCCGAGTAGGCCGTGCGCTCCAGGCCATCAGCAGGTTCCCAGATTGCTTCCGAGGGCTCGTGACCGGCCGAGTCGGCGTGATCGTGAACGGCCCCCGCTAAAGCTGGCTGGGAAGGCGCCACCTCTGTGGCTCGCTCGTAAACCTCGCCCCTCAGGATCAGCGGTGCGGTTCCGACCTGCTGCACCAGCGTAATGACCAGACCGACGACGAGGCCGGCGAGTGCCGCCGAGAGCACGATGTTACGGAAAGCGTGCATGGTCCGAGTTTCGTCAGTGACACGGAAAGCCGTTTGAATGGCGAACATCATGCGCGGCGTTGTGCAGCACGTCGATGTGCGAGAAACCGACCATTCCCACCATGAACAGGCCGAGCAGGATCGCCATGACGGCGGGCAGAATGGCGCTGGCCCGGTTCGCAAGCGAGCCTTGCGCGTCAGAAGCGGCGTATTGCGCGTTCGGCATGTTCGATCCTCCCACTGATACTAGCTCTCCTGCTGCTCCCGAAGGAGCTGAGGTCTTCCAGACGACACTCCGGTCGCTCTAGGAAGCCTGAAGTCGCGATCGGACGGCATTCATGCGGCTCGCGAGATCCGTCTCACTCAACAGGCCGCGGCTGAGCATGATATGGGCCAAGGCCAGCAATTGCTGCTCAGGCGCAGGAGTCCCGCTGTACAAGGTCTCGCCAAGCTCATCCTCAGCACGGCGCCGCTCTAGCGAAGGCAGCGCCTCGCCGACCGCGAGACATTCGCAGATCGCGTAGAGGCTGACCCTCCACGGCGGATCTGGGCTGGTCACGCCGTAACGCAGGGCGAGCTTTTCCCAGAACTTATCCTCATTCCGCATGGTTTCGAGCAAAGGGATCGGGGCAAGCTCCACTCGACGCTCGTTCGCGGCAGCCGGTCGCTGATGACTTTCGCCACTCATTGGCCCGCCCCCGCTTGGCGGTGCTCATCATGGACCGGCCGCCGAGCCTTGTGGACCGGCCGAATATCGTCCGCCTTCCTGTCGGGCCGCGGCAGGGCGACGCCGATCATGCAGTCGCGTGTGACAATCTCCGCCAGTTGCTCCTCCGTCCAGTTCTCCGTGCCTGCCGGCCGCACGGGAAGGACCATGAAGCGGCATTTCTGGTTCGAGTCCTCGACCCGCAGCTCCACCTCCGGCGGGACGTTCAATCCGAACTCCGCCAGCACCGGTCGCGGCCAGCGGACGAGTCGGCGGCGATAGTTGGGCGAACGATACCAATAAGGCGAGTGGCCAAGCAGCGGCCGCGGGTAACACGAGCACAGGGTACAGACAATCACATGATGCAGCGTCGGCGTATCCTCGAGTACGCGCAAATTCATGTAGTCGCTCGGGGTTCCTTCGCCGGTGGGCTCGGCCCAGTCGACGCCGACTTCGCGGCACGCAGCGACGGCGTCAGCGAGGAGCCGGGCTTTGAACCCGGGATCGCTCCACGCCTTCGCGACCAGGCGCGAGCCAGCGGCCGGCCCGATGTGCTCAGCCCACTCGGTGAACCTGCGGTGATCCTCGGCGGTGAAAAGGCCCTTCTCGATCGCCAACTCTCGAACGGCGATCTCCAGCACCTCGAAGTCGGTAATTTCATCGACCATCGGCGCCGCCTTATGGTCGTGATGGCTGTCATGGTGGTGATGGCCGTCGCTATCGTCGTGGCCGTGCGACTCTTGCATGCTCTGCACTCCGAGCTTGTTCAATCAATTACTGACGGGCTCGAGCCAGCGCTCGGAGAACTCAGTCTGCAACGTATCGTCGTCGAATGGGTATTCCTCCCAAAGATCCTTCTGCCGAAACCGGACGATGTAGAACTGCTCGGGTTGGGCGTCGTCCCTGTTCCAGGCCTCGTCCTCGGGGATAAGGTCCTCGTAAGTGCGGGCGGCAATCGTCCCGCTCACACCCCGGACGAACATTTGGGTACGGGTGTAGAACAGGTTCGGCAGATCCTTCACGCGAACCCGGTCGCCCACATTGAAACGAGCAGGCACGTTTCCCGTGCTAGTGCCTTTCATGGCGAGCCCTCACCTCTGCGATCTTCTCCAGCAGTTCGGTCAGCGAGACGTGATTTTTGTCGACGAGCATTCGCGCCGCGGCCCAAATCCAGCGTCCGTAGTAGGGGAAACCGTAATAGAGCGACAGGCCGAGATCATTGTTGCCCCGGCGGCGCCTTTCCTCGGCATTCCACACGCCCCTCCAACCGAGCACCTCGCAGGTGACGTACGTGTTCAGTTCCCACTGCTCCTCCTCTTTTTCCTCGTATCGCACGGGTGCATCAGCCTCGCCGCCCACATCGTGGGGAGGGGTCATGTAGGCGACGTATCGCGGATGGGCGATCTCGTAGGGCCAATCTTGATGCTGATGAATCGCCGGAGCCAACTGCGCTCCAATTTCGTAATACTCTCGAAGATCACTCCGTGACGGCATCGTCGTTTTGCTCCTTCGCTTGTCCGGCAGCTGAAAACGGCAGACCTCCTAAGCTTGCCAGTACGGGTTTCGGAAACACGCGACGAGGAATGATAGAGGCCCGTAACCAAACCACAAGTTGCCGCCTGATCAGGAGCACCGCCCCGAAGGTTGCGGCGAGATTGTCTTGCGAAATCTTGCGGCGGCGTTTGCCAGCTGATCGGTATTCATGGCACCTCCCCAACACGGGTTGCCACTCTAAGACTTCTGGCTTGCTCGAGGCAAACTGTTTCGCCACCGCTATATCGGCCGGAGCGATAGCCACGAGGTTCGGTTGCAAGTCGGGCCGGGCAGCATACAGGGTTGGTCACCGTCATCGCCGGACTTGATCGGATCAAGCCCGGCGATAACTGTCCGTCAGCCCTTAACCATCAACATCAAAGTTCGGGCGAGCCGCTGTTCCACTTGTTCCAGAATTACGACGAGTGGACCGACCAGGACACGTCATAATTGGAATTGCCGCCGCAGCCATGCGCGGAATTGGTCCCGGGGTGGTGATCGCTTTGACCGAGATGCCGTCCTTGACTAGTCCCGGCACGAAGCTGCGCACCGGTGAAGGTATGCACCGCCGCAGCGACCGCACCGTCGCAGTTGGCAAAGACTAGCTTGCCCGCTGAGGACACCACCCAACCCGCGAGCGCACCCAGCGCGGTGCCGACGATCGGGACGACCGCCGTCCCGATCGATGCCCCGAGCGCTGCGCCGATCGCCCCGCCCGCCGCGGTCGCGGCTGCCTGAGCTCCCTTTTCGGCCACAGTCGAAACTGCCTGCTCCAGCGTCTTCTCGGCGGTAGTCGGATCGGTATGACCGCTGTTGACGATGGCGTAGCTGAAGACCGCTGTCTCGTTATCCGCGACCGGCACGCTCTTGAAATTCATCGCCGTCCGGAACGTGCCGTTGTTGAGGTCGCCGAGCTTTTGGCTCGCTTTCAACGTGGGTCTTCCGGCGACAGCGACGCTGGCCGAAATGTAGTCAGTGTCTTCGTGGCGAGACCGCGTGTCGTGGATCGTAAACGAGTCAACCGCAAAACTATATTTGCTGCACGTCCATCTGCATCCTCCCTTTTACTCGCCCGCTATTGCCCTATCTCGTGCAACAACGAGTGTGACCCAGGTCACACAAAAGTAGGATTTCTCGACGACGGTGACGTTTCCAAATTGCCGAACTGTTGCTCAGTGAGCCCTTGTCACCCCGACCCTCGACGGTTAGCCAGGCTTAAACATCAACCTCCTCGACCGTGCGCGCGCGCTCCTGGATGAACTGAAAGCGCAGCTCCGGTTTGCGGCCCATGAGACTCTCGACCAGCTCATTCGTTTTCGCGCGTTCCTCGACGGGAGCGACCACCTTCAGAAGCGTGCGCTTCGCCGGGTCCATCGTGGTTTCCTTCAAGGCGGCGGGCGGCATCTCGCCGAGGCCCTTGAAGCGGCTGACCTCGACCTTGGTCTGCGATTTGAAAGTTGACTTGACCTGCCGTTCCCGGTCCGCGTCATCCATCGCGTAGACCGATTTCGCGCCCTGAGTCAGCCGATACAGCGGCGGTTGCGCGAGATAGACGTGGCCGTGCCGGACCAACTCGGGCAGCTCGCGATAGAAGAACGTCATCAACAGCGACGCGATATGCGCACCGTCCACATCGGCGTCGGTCATGATGATAACTCGTCCGTAACGGAGTTTCGCGCGATCGAACCGCTCGCCGACGCCGCAGCCCAAGGCCTCGATCAAATCCTTGAGTTCCTGGTTCTGCCGCAGCTTGTCCGCGGACGCGCTCGCGACATTCAGGATCTTGCCCCTAAGCGGCAGCACCGCCTGGGTCTCGCGGTTGCGCGCCTGTTTCGCGGAACCACCGGCGCTGTCGCCCTCGACCAGGAAGATCTCCGTCTCCCGCGCGTTCTCCCTCGTGCAGTCGGCCAGCTTGCCGGGCAGACGCAGTCGCCTTGTGGCCGATTTGCGCGGGGTATCCTTGTTCTCCTTGCGCCGAAGCCGTTCCTCGGCGCGATCGATGGCGAAGGCGAGGAGATTGTCCGCGCTCGTGGGATCGCCCGCCAGCCAATGATCGAAGCGGTCCCGGAGGGCTGTCTCGACGAGGCGCGCCGCTTCAGGGCTGGTCAGCTTCTCCTTGGTCTGGCCCTGGAACTGCGGCTCCCGCAGAAAGACCGAGAGCTTCGCCGCCATCGGGCCGAGCAGATCGTCGGCCGTCACCTGGGCTGCGCGCCGGTTGCCACGATGCTCGCCCCATGCGCGGAGGCCTTTCGTCAACGCACCGCGGAGCCCGGCCTCGTGCGTGCCGCCTTGAGCCGTCGGGATCGTGTTGCAATACGAGTGGAGAAACCCGTCCTCGCTCTCCAGCCAGGCGATCGCCCATTCCACGCGCCCCGTCGATCGCCCCTCCGCCGATGCAGGCAAATCGGCGTCGCCGGCCCAAAGCTGGGGGAGCGCGCGTGCCGTTTCGCCGATCTCGGCCTCCAGGCTGTCGCGCAACCCGCCCGGAAAATGCAGCATCGCCTCGGCCGGCGTCTCGTCGCGAGCGTCACGGAGCAGCGCGGGGTCGCAGTTCCAGCGGATCTCGACGCCGCGGAAGAGATAGGCCTTGGAGCGGCAAAGCCGGTACAGCCGGGCAGGGCTGAACTGCGCGGCCTGGAAGATCTTGGGATCCGGCTTGAAGCGGATGGACGTGCCGCGCCGGTTCTTCGCGGGGCCGGCGTTGACCAGCTTCGTAACCGGCTTGCCCCTCGCGTAGCTCTGCCGCCATGTCGCGCGCTCCCGCACGACCTCGACTTCGAGCGTTTCCGACAGCGCGTTCACCACCGAACTGCCGACGCCGTGCAGCCCGCCCGAGGTGGCGTAGACCTTGCCGCCAAACTTGCCGCCCGAATGGAGGGTCGTGAGTATTACCTCCAAGGCGCTGAGATTCTTGAATTTGGGATGCGGATCGACGGGAATGCCGCGGCCGTTGTCGCGCACGGTCAGGAAGTTGCCCGGTTCGAGCCTCATCTCGATGAAGCTCGCGTGACCGGCCACCGCCTCGTCCATGGCGTTGTCCAGGATCTCCGCCGCGAGATGGTGCATCGCGGTCTCGTCGGTGCCGCCGATATACATGCCGGGCCGGCGCCGGACCGGCTCCAACCCCTCGAGGACCTCGATGTCCTTGGCGGAATACCCCTCCGATCCTCCCCGGCCCGAGCCGCGGGCACCGAACAGATCGTTCATGCTGTGTTCCCCAGACTCCGCCGCACCCTATCCGGCGCAGAGGAGTCCCGGCAACCGCGTGCGCGGATCAGTCCGGTTCCTGAATGTGGGCTTCCAGGAACCAGAGCGACTTGTCGAGGTCGCGCGAGACCTGGGTGAAGATGTCGGCGGTGTCGGGATCGCCCGCCTCGTCGGCTTCGCCCACCGCCTTGCGCACGGCGTTGGCGACGAGACCGTAATGCTCGATCAGCGCGTTCAGGTGGTCCTTGATGGCGTAGATATCAGTCGGATAAGGCGGCAGCGTGCTCGACTTGGAGACGGTCTGGGTAGTGCCGAGCGCGGTGCCTCCCAACTGGACCACGCGCTCGGCAATGGTATCCACGTGACCGTCGATCTGTTTGCGGAACTCGTCGAGCAATTCGTGGATCGCGATGAACTGCGGACCCTTCAGGTTCCAATGAGCCTGCTTCGTCAACAGCGCCAAGTCGATCCCGTCCGCCAAGCGGGCGTTGAGCAGCTCGATCGCCACTTTCTTCGCGTTCCCTGGCAGGTCGTTCTTGGTCTGATGAGTGCGCATTGATTTCTCCTTTCCGATCCCATTGTCCCGGCGCTATCAAGATGATCGCCGGAGTCCCGAAGGCAAGCGCTGGCGCCTTCAATCGTCGATGCGGTGCACGTCATGCACGATGACACCGCCATCTTCCGGAGCCATCGCGAGCCAATCCTTGTGACGGAGCGTCCGCTTCGTATCCTCGTAGCCGGCCGACCAGTGCTCGCGCATGGAGGTGCCGCTGAACTCGTAGTCCTTGGCCTCGCCCTCATACGCCATCTGCTGATAGATCAGGTGCAGAATTGTGATTTCCGGTAAATCGGCGAGCTTCGCCTTCAGCGCCCGCTCCTCGGGCTCGAGTCGGTCTTGTGGAATTTTCGCCAGCAGCTTTTTCGTGATCAGGTTTTGGCGGTGCTGTTTCATGTAGTAGTCGGTCACGAGGCGCGTGCGGCTCGAGTATTGGATGTCCTTCTGCCGGCTCATCACTTCGAGGATGTCGCGCGGGAGCGGGCCGCGTGCGCTGAACAGATCGACCTGGAACACCAGCATGTTGTCGGTCCCGGCATTTTCGAGCAGGTGTTGCAGCGGCGTATTCGAGACGAGCCCGCCATCCCAGTAATAGTCCGTACCGATATGCACCATCGGCAAGCCGGGCGGCAGGGCGGCGCTCGCCATCACGTGCTCGGGCCGGATCTCCTTGCTGGCATTGTCGAAATAAGCGAAGTTGCCGTTCAATACATTCACGGCTCCGGCGGCGTAGCGGGTCGCTCCGCTGTTCAGCATATCGAAATCCACGAGACGCAGCAGCGTCTCCCTGAGCGGCGCGTTGTCGTGATAGCTGGTTGCGGTTTTGGCGCCGCGAAAGCTGAACCAGGGACTCGGAATATTCGGTGTGAAGAAGCCGGGCTGGCCAAGACTCATGGTCAGCCAAGCCGACCAGGCGTTCCACAGCTTCCGCGGATCGTCGCCGTCCGGACCCCATAGCCAGATCTGGCGGGCGGTGATCATCTCCCAGAACGCGCGTAGCCGTGCCAGCCGCTGCTCCGGCGGATTTCCGGCGATGATCGCGGCGTTGACGCCGCCAATCGACACGCCGGCCACCCAGTCCGGCTCCAGCCCGGCCTCGTGCAGCGCCTCGTAGACCCCGGCCTGATAGGCGCCGAGCGCGCCGCCACCTTGCAGAACGAGAGCGACCTTGTCGCAGCGCTCTGGGCGCCAGGGCAAATGCGGCGCTCGGTCCGGAAAACCAAAATCCATCGTCGTCCTCCAAGCTCCGAGCGGGTCGGCGCGGAGCGGGCGCGCTACCTGACCCGGGCGCGCGCCGGGGTCAAGCGCTTGCCACTAGACACCCCTGCAATAGAGTGTGCGTCCAACGGTCCGGTCCTGAGATGCGCGCCGAGCGCGGTGCGGGTCGGACGGGGTTCGAGCAAATTGGGAGAACGCGGCATGAGCCTGAAAGGCAAGGTGGCGCTCGTCACCGGCTCCACGAGCGGCATCGGGCTTGGTATCGCTCGCGCCCTCGCGCAAGCAGGGGCCGACCTCATGATGAACGGCTTTGGCGATCCCGCGCAAATCGAGAAGCTGCGGCAGGGCATCGTGTCGGAGATGGGCATCCGGGTCGCCTATTCCGGCGCGGATATCAGCAAGCCCGATCAGATCGCGGCGCTGGTGTCGCAGACGGAGCGCGAGCTCGGCCGGGTCGACATCCTGGTCAACAATGCCGGCGTACAGTTCACGGCGAATATCGAGGAATTTCCCGAGGATCGCTGGGACTGGATCATCGCAATCAATTTGTCGGGGGTGTTTCACGGCATGAAGGCCGTGATTCCAGGCATGAAAAAGCGCGGGTGGGGACGCATCATCAACATCGCATCCGCGCACGGTCTCGTCGCGAGCCCGCAAAAGGTCGCCTATGTCGCGGCGAAGCACGGTGTGGTCGGCATGACCAAGGTGGCGGCGATCGAGCTCGCCAATGCCGGAATCACCGTCAACGCGATCTGCCCCGGCTGGGTGCTGACGCCGCTCGTGCAGAAGCAACTGGAGGACCGTGCGCACCAGGAGGGAACCACGGTGGAGCAGGAGAAGCACCAGTTTCTGACCGAGAAGCAGCCCATGGCCCAATTCTCCACCCCGGAGCAGATCGGGTCCCTGGCGGCATTTCTCTGTTCGGACGGCGCGTCTACGATCACCGGCGCGCCGCTGTCGATCGACGGGGGATGGGTCGCGCAGTAACCACCATGCACGAAGCCGCCCGGTTCGCCGCGATGATGCAGCGCTCGGCGGAGCTGAAGCGCAGATTGGCGATCGACTTGGCCGACGCGGTTCTGGCGGTGGTGGAGGCGTGCGAGGCGAGCCTGCGCAGCGGCGGCAAACTGATGTTCTGCGGCAATGGCGGCTCTGCCGCCGACAGCCAGCACCTCGCCGCGGAGCTGCTCATTCGCTTGCGGGGGAAGGTGCGGCGCGATTCCTGGCCCGCGCTCGCACTGACCGCCGATGCGGCGGCGCTGACGGCTTGCGGCAACGACTACGGCTACGAGTATGTATTCGAAAGACCTTTGCGCGGCCTAGGGCGCCCCGGCGACGTGCTGTTCGGCATCACCACGTCGGGACGGTCCCCGAATGTGGTCCGGGCGCTACGGGCGGCCCGTGAGATCGGGGTCGTGACGGTCGGTTTGCTCGGCGGAGATGGCGGCCCGGCCGCGGACTGGTGCGATCACCTTCTGCTCGTGCCCGATGCGGAGACGGCCCGTGTTCAGGAATGCCATATCGCGCTCGGTCATGCCGTTCTGGAACTGCTCGAGGATCGGCTGATCGCCCGGCCGATCGGACCACCGGTCATTCAGCCAGGAGCTTGACGTGGCCGTCTTGGTGACCGGGGTTGCGGGCTTCATCGGCTATCATGTCGCCGCGGCGCTGTTGGCCCGGGGCGAGCGCGTCCTCGGGCTCGACAACCTGAACGATTACTACGACATCAGGCTCAAGCAGGCCCGGCTGGACCGGCTCTCGGAGCAAACCGGCTTCGCCTTCGCGCGGCTCGACGTCGCCGATCGGGAGGCCGTGCACGATTTCGTCGCCGCGAACCCCGACATCGACCGGATCGTGCATCTAGCCGCGCAGGCAGGCGTACGCCACTCGCTCGTGGATCCCTATGCCTACGTGCAGTCGAACGTAATGGGACATCTGGTGATCCAGGAAGCCGCCCGACGCCTGGGGCGGCTCGAGCACCTGGTCTACGCCAGTTCGTCCTCCGTTTACGGCGCGAACCGTGCGCTTCCGTTCGCCGAGACGGACCGGGTCGACGCGCCCGTCTCGATCTATGCCGCGACCAAGCGCGCCGACGAGCTGATGAGCTACGCCTATGGCCACCTTTTTGGGCTGCCGCAGACCGGCCTTCGGTTCTTCACCGTGTACGGGCCGTGGGGGCGGCCGGACATGGCCTACTATGCTTTCGCCCGTGCGATCGTGGCGGGCGAGCCCATCACGGTCTACGACGACGGCCGCCTCAAGCGGGACTTCACCTATATCGACGATATCGTGGAAGGCGTGTTGGGCTGCCTGGACCGGCCGCCCACGGGTGAGCTGCCCGTCCGGCTGCTGAATATCGGCAATCACCGGAGCGAACTGGTCAGCACCCTCATCGCGCTGCTCGAGCAGGAGTTGGGGCGGGAAGCGATCATCCACGCCGTACCCCGGCCGCGCGCCGATGTGGAAGAGACCTTCGCCTCCGTGGACGCGATCAGCGCCCTGACCGGGTACGCTCCAAGAACGCCTCTCGCGGTCGGCATTCCCCGCTTCGTATCCTGGTTCCGAAACTGGCATTCCGCCACTTCGTGACTGGCAACACTGGGCCGCATTGGACAGCGAGGCGCGAGGCCGCTACATCGCCCCGCCCCCGGCGCAAGCCCGCTCCGGCTCGACCTCATGGAGAACGCGTTGTCGCGCGATAGCCTGCGCCTTGGCGTCCTCGCGGCTGCGCTGCTGCTGGGCCCGCCCTCGGCGGCCCTGGCCCATGCGATCCTTGTAAGCAGCCAGCCCCGCATCGATGGCACGGTTTCCGCCGGCTCTGTCGCGATGGAGTTCCGGTTCAACAGCCGGATCGACCGCGCCCGCTCTCGCTTGTGGTTGACGGGCTCTGACCGCACGCAGGCGGTACCTCTCGATCCTGCGCGAAGGTCCGGAGGACGTGTTACGGAGTCGCGCCGATCTCGCGCCCGGCTCCTATTCGGTGCGCTGGCAGGTGCTGGCCGTGGATGGGCATATCACCCGCGGGAACGTGCCCTTCACCGTCACGGCTCCCTGACCGTGGCGTTGCTCGTCGACCTGTTCGGCTATCTCTCGATCGTTCTGCACGGCCTCACCATCGTCGCGCAGTCGATGGCGGTGGGCGGCGTGTTGTTTCTCGTTTTGCTGGCCCGGCCCTTCGCGCCGCGGCTCGGCGAACCGGGCGAGGCGATCAGCGCCGGCGTGACGCGGATCGCGGGCTTGAGCGCGGCGGCGCTGGTGCTGTGCGAGGCCGCTTCGCTCGCGCTTCAGGCGGCGGTGCTGGCGAGCACCGTCGATCTCTCCGTGCCCGAGATTCTCGGCGCGAATTTCGCGCTCGCGGGCATGGTCAAGATTGCGTCGGCGACGGTACTCGCGTTGCTTCTGCTCGTCCGGGGCGGCCGGACGCACGCCCTCTTCTTGCTCGGGCTGGCCTTTATCGAACTCGTAGCGGCGACGCTGACGACGCACGCGGCGGCGCGGCTCGATGATCGTGCGCCGCTGCTTGCCGTCGAGTTCCTGCATCAGCTCGGCGCCGCCATCTGGATCGGCGGCATTCCGTGCTTCCTGCTGGCGCTGGCGCGAGTCCGGGACGGCGCCTCGTGGCGGCTGATCGGGGCCCGTTTCTCGCGCATGTCGATGGCGGGCGTCGCTTGCATCCTGGTGAGCGGCATCACCATGAGCCTGCTCTACGTCGGCGACTGGCAGGCGTTTTACGGCACCGCCTACGGCGTCATGGTCGGCGCCAAGATCGCGATGTTCCTCATGCTGCTCGCGCTCGGGGGCATGAATTTCCTCGCGGTCGAGCGGCTGCGCGCGAACCCGGGCGCCTCGGTGACGCGCTTGCGGCGATTCGCCGAAGTGGAGGTCGGCATCGGCTTCACCATCTTCTTCGCGGCCGCCTCGCTGACTTCGGTCCCTCCCGCGATCGATCTCAAGCAAGATCGCGTGACCTGGCAGGAAATCCTTGAGCGGAACACGCCCCGCTGGCCGCGGCTCGTCTCGCCGGATCACGACGCACTCGCGCTTCCCGCGCTGCAATCCGAACTGGACCGGGAGGCGGCGCAGCGGACGGCGCAGCCTCCAACCGCTTTCGTGCCCGGCTCCGGCGATCTGCCGCCCCGCAATGCCGCCGACATCGCGTGGTCGGAGTACAATCACCACTGGTCCGGCATCTTCGTCCTGGCGATCGGTGTGCTCGCGCTGCTCAATCAGGCGGGGCTGCGCTGGGCACGGCATTGGCCGCTCGTATTCCTGGGGCTCGCCGCCTTTCTGTTCCTCCGCTCCGACCCGGAGGTATGGCCTCTTGGGGATGAGGGCTTCTTCGCGAGCCTCCGCGACGTGGAAGTGTTGCAGCACCGTCTGTTCGTGCTGCTGGTCGCTGTGTTCGCGTTGTTCGAGTGGCGCGTACACGCCCGCGGCTGGGGCAACCGTCACGCCGCGCTCGTCTTTCCGCTGCTCTGCGCCGTGGGCGGCGCGCTGTTGCTGACGCACAGCCACGCCATCGCCAACATCAAGGATCAGCTCCTGATCGAGCTGACCCACACGCCGCTGGCGCTTGCAGCCGTTGCTGCCGGTTGGGCGCGCTGGCTCGAGCTCCGGCTCGATCCGCCCGGCAACCGCATCGCCGGTTGGATCTGGCCGGTATGTCTCGTTCTGGTGGGCTTGATCCTGCTCTCCTACCGCGAAGCCTGACGCTCCGGCCGAGCCGCCCTTCAGGTCCGGTTCAGCGAACCCTGTCCGGCCCGTTGCGCCTGCTGCGCCCGGATCTGCCCCATCGCCTGCACCAGTTGCGCGAAGCACTCCTCCTCGGGACGCTGCTGATGCCGGCAACGCAGCATCTCCTGCATTGCGGACGGCGGTATCCGCACGGCCCAGCCATCGTTGCCGCTCGTGTCCTGCGCGTGAACCGGCGACGCCGCGGACCACACCGCAAGGGCGATCGCAACGAGGCTGTTTTCCATCGGCTTGGTCATCTTCTGGCCCCCTCTGTTCCAAGTCTCGATGAAGGGATTTTCCAGATGCTGACCCGGCCCGCTGTGGCCGCCGTCACAGAAATGCAGATTCCGGAGCGACGGACGCGGGATTACCCCGGCGCTTCGGCGTTCAGCTTTTTGATGGCATGAGCGGAGCCGACCGGGCCGGTGCGGATGATCGTCGCGCCCATCGCGCGGAGATACGGAAGCGCCGCGTTCACGTCGGCATCCGCGCCGCCAACGAGAATCGCGAGCGTGCCCGAGTGCGCCTGCTCGATGGAGCCCGCGGCGAAGGCGTCGATAAACCGTACGTCGCGCTCCCCCAGTTCCGCCGCGAGCCGCCGCGTCGGCGTCCGGGTCGGAGGAACCCATGTCGATCACCAGCGTGCCGGGACGGAGGCCGCCGCCCATCTCACCCATCGCTGCCGGAATGGCGCTTCCGGTCAGCACCAGCGCGATCACGTCACAGCGCGCGGCGACTTCGGCAGCGACGGGTGTGGTGTGAACCGTGCTGCGCTGCCCGACCTCATCGACCAGCTGAGCGAGGCGACCCGGATCGGCATCGCAGCCGAGCAGCGCGTGCCGGCGTGCCGCCGCGACGGCCATCGGCAGCCCCATCGCCCCGAGCCCGACGAAGCCGAGCGGCTTCGCCGTGTCGGCAGGTTCGTCGTGGATGCGATCGCTTACGGGTGTTACGGAGTCGCGTTCGTCTGCTGTGGTGTCGGACACTTCCGTCACCCGCCGGCAACGAGATGGCGCATCACGTCACCCCACCGCTGCCGGTGAGTACCCCGGTTCTAAGATCAGAAACTCGGCCCCTGTCATCGGGCGCGAGGCGCCAGATTGCGACCAGGTGAACCGGGGCCGATGGCCGGCCCCGGTGGCCCGGTCGAGACATCCCGGGTCTCCAGTTTGTTGACCAGGAGCGCGAGGAGGGTGCAGATCGCCCCCGAGGCCAAGTAGCCGCCGACCCAGCCCAGTCCGAACCGGCTGGAGAGGCCGAGCGCGACCAGCGGGGCGAACCCTGCGCCGGTAAGCCAGGAGAGATCGGAGCTCAGAGCGGCGCCGGTGTAGCGGTAACGGCTGGCGAAATTGGACGTAACCGCCCCAGCGGCCTGTCCGAAAGACAGGCCGAGCAGCCCGAAGCCCACCAGAATGAACACGTTTTCGCCAATCGCCCCGCCCCAAAAGAGGAAGGGCGTCACGATGCTGAACAAGCCGATCAGCACAGCGCAGATCGCGAGCAAGGGCCGGCGGCCGATCCGGTCGGCGATCAGGCCGGAGAGGACGATCCCGCCCGCGCCCAGCACCGCCCCGGCGCATTGGATCAGGAGAAACTCGCCGCTGGACCGGTGCGAGAACAGCGTCACCCAGCTCAGCGGAAATATTGTAACCAAATGGAACAGGGCGAAGCTGGCGAGAGGCACGAAGGCCCCGATCAGCACGTAACGGCCCTGCGCCGTGAACATGTCCGCGATACTCGTGGGCTCGAGTTCGCGGTTGTGGAGCAGGTGCGAGTACTCATCCGTGACGACAAGCCGCAGCCTCGCGAACAGCGCCACGACGTTGATCGTGAAGGCGACATAGAAGGGGAACCGCCAGCCCCAGGTCAGGAAATCCTCAGTGGAAAGATTGAGGATGAAATAAACGAACAGCCCGCTTGCCAGCAGGAAGCCGAGCGGCGCTCCAAGTTGGGGCATCATCGCGTACCAGCCGCGGCGGTTTGGAGGCGCGTTCAACGCTAGAAGCGAGGCGAGACCGTCCCAGGCGCCGCCGAGCGCCAAACCCTGGACGATGCGGCAAATCCCGAGCAGGAAAATGCAGGCGGGGCCAATCGTCTCGTAGCTGGGCAGGAAACTGATCGCCGCCGTCGCGCTGCCGAGCAGGAGCATGGCCGAGGTGAGTTTGACGCCGCGCCCATAGAACTGGTCGACGTTCGTGAACACGATAGACCCGATCGGCCGCGCGAGAAACGCGAGCGCGAAGACCATGAAGGAATAGAGCGTGCCGGTCAGCGGATCGGTGAAGGAGAAGAACACATGCGGGAAAACCAGGACCGAGCCGATACCGTACACAAAGAAGTCGAAAAATTCCGCGCCGCGCCCGATCACGACCCCGAGCGCGATCTCGCCCGGATCAACTCGGTGATCAGTCGATACCAGCCGCGCGTCGTGCTCAAGCGGTGTCGAGCTCGGCAAACCCTGAATTCGCGCTCATCGAGGCTGCATCGCTCCCTAAAGTCGCCTGTGCCGAGGGCCATCACTCCGGCGCCCCCGGCGCGCGAGTATGGCGCGCTTGCGTCCCTCCTCAAAGCCCCTAAAGATGCGGCGCAAAGAGGCGAGAGACTAAGCTCGGGCTTCGACGGGGAAGGGGTCGCGACGGAACGGCCGCGCAGCTCGCCGAGCGGGAGAACGAAACGAGGGAGCGAGGAGCGCCGTGCCCAGCATAGCAAATCGCGGCAAGCGCCGATGAATGACAGCCCCGCCCCGCCGCTTGCCCGCGATCCGGCAAGCAAACCGAGGCTGTTGCGCACGCTCCGCTCATTCGGCGTCCTGCTGCTTCCCGGCATGCTTGCCGGTTGCGGCATGGTCGTTTTGGACCCATCCGGCTATGTGGCGCTGCGGCAACGCGATCTGATTATCGCGTCCACGGTGCTGATGCTGCTGATCATCGTGCCGGTGATCGTGCTCACCTTGGTATTCGCGCGCCACTACCGAGAGGGGAATAAAGACGCCGTTTATGATCCTGAATGGCACCATTCCACCCAGCTCGAGGTGGTAATCTGGTCGGCTCCGCTCGCTATCATCATTTGCTTAGGCGCGATGACCTGGCTCAGCACGCATACGCTCGATCCCTACCGGCCGCTCGCCCGGATCGATGCGTCCCAGCCCGTTCCGGAGAAAATCAAACCGCTCACTGTTCAGGTGGTGTCGCTTGATTGGAAGTGGCTGTTCTTTTATCCGGACCTAGGCATCGCCACCGTGAACGAGTTGGCTGCGCCGGTGAACGTGCCGATCGCGTTCAGGATCACGTCGGCGAGCGTGATGAACACCTTCTTCATCCCGGCGCTAGCGGGACAGATTTACGCGATGGCCGGGATGCAGACGCAGCTTCACGCCGTGATCAATGAGGAAGGCGATTACGAAGGTTTCTCCGGCAATTACAGTGGCTCGGGCTTTTCACACATGAAATTCGCGTTTCACGGGATGAGTCCGCAGAGCTTCGATCAATGGGTCGCGAAGGTGAAAAGCTCTGGATCAGGCCTCACCCGCGCCGTCTATATGGAACTGGAACAGCCGAGCGAGGCTGTTCCGGTGCAGTATTTCTCAACCGTGGAGAACGGGCTTTTCGACGCGATCCTGAATCTGTGCGTCGAGCCCGGAAAGATGTGTCAGTACGAAATGAACCACATCGATGCCACGGGCGGGGGGGGCAAGGACAGCCGCGAGAACTGGGAGCGCCTTCGCTACTTCAACATCCGCGAAGGCCGCGAAGCCCCCGCGGCCACCTTCCCGGCGCAGGGCCGGCGGCCGCGCACTGATGTGAGGCCGGAAGGCACCCAAACCGGGCCGGCCGGGCACCCGGAGCCGGCCAAGCCAGGCGCGGGTACCCCGGCGCCAGGGCAGCTCAACCAAAAGACCGACGGCGAGCAGCCGAAATAATGCGAATGGAACAATTGGATGTTCTCAAATCCTGATCTCCAGAGGCTCATCTTCGGGCGGCTGAGCCTGGAGTCGATTCCCTATCAGGAGCCGATCCTGATCGTGACCTTTGCCGCGGTCGCGCTGGGCGGAATCATCGTGCTTGGCCTGGTCACCTATTTCCGCCAATGGGGCTATCTCTGGCGCGAGTGGTTCACGAGCGTCGATCATAAGCGGATCGGCGTCATGTACGGCGTCTTCGCCATCATCATGCTGCTGCGCGGCTTCGCCGACGCCATCATGATGCTGACCCAGAAGGCGATCGCCTTCGGCCCGACTGAGGGCTATCTGCCGCCCCACCATTACGACCAGATCTTCACGGCGCACGGCGTGATCATGATCTTCTTTTTCGCGATGCCGATGGTCACGGCGGTGATGAACTATGTCATGCCGCTGCAAATTGGCGCCCGCGACGTCGCCTTCCCGTTCCTAAACAACTTCAGCCTGTGGATGACCGTGGGCGGTGGACTGATCATCATGCTCTCGCTGTTCGTCGGCGAGTTCGCCCAAACCGGCTGGCTGGCTTATCCCCCCTTGTCGGACGCCACTTACAGCCCCGGCGTCGGGGTCGATTATTACATCTGGGGGCTACAGGTCGCCGGCATCGGCACGACGCTCTCCGGGATCAATCTGATCGCGACGATCGTGAAGATGCGTGCGCCGGGCATGACGATGATGAAAATGCCCGTGTTCACCTGGACCACGCTCTGCACCAATGTTCTGATCGTGGCCGCCTTTCCGGTGCTCACCGCCACGTTGGCGCTGCTGTCTCTCGACCGGTACGTTGGAACCCACTTCTTCACCAACGACCTTGGCGGCAATCAGATGATGTACGTGAACCTGATTTGGGTCTGGGGCCACCCAGAAGTGTACATCCTGGTCCTTCCCGCATTCGGCATTTGGTCGGAAGTCGTCTCGACATTCTGCGGCAAGCGCCTGTTCGGATATACTTCGATGGTATACGCGACGGTCGTTATCACGATCCTCTCGTATCTGGTCTGGCTTCACCATTTCTTCACGATGGGTTCGGGCGCGAGTGTAAACGCCTTTTTCGGCATCACCACGATGATCATCTCGATCCCGACGGGGGCCAAAATCTTCAACTGGCTGTTCACGATGTACCGCGGGCGCATCCGGTTCGAGGTGCCCATGCTGTACGCCGTCGCCTTCATGGTGACCTTCGTGATCGGCGGGATGACGGGTGTGCTCCTGGCCGTGCCGCCGGCCGACTTCATGCTCCACAACAGCATGTTCCTGGTTGCGCATTTTCATAACGTGATCATCGGCGGCGTGGTGTTCGGCCTGTTTGCCGGGATCTATTATTGGTTCCCCAAGGTTGCCGGGTTTAGGCTCGATCCGTTCTGGGGGAAGGTGTCGTGCGCGTTCTGGGTGGGCGGGTTCTATGTCGTGTTCATGCCGATCTATCTGCTCGGTCTGATGGGAGTTACCCGGCGGCTGAACCACTTCGATGATCCGGCTCTGCAAAAATGGTGGGGCATCGCCGTGTTCGGCGCTGTTCTCATCTTGCTGGGCATTGCCTCCTTCCTCGTGCAATTGGTGGTGAGTTTCATGAAGCGGGAAGAGCTGCGGGATCTCACGGGTGATCCATGGAACGGACGCACGTTGGAGTGGTCCACACCATCCCCGCCGCCGCCCTATAATTTTGCCTTCACACCGATCATCCACGATCAGGATGCTTGGTGGGATATGAAGCGGCGCGGTCATGACCGGCCGTTGCAGG
Organism: uncultured Alphaproteobacteria bacterium; assembly: GCA_963808965.1. Lineage (GTDB taxonomy): Bacteria > Pseudomonadota > Alphaproteobacteria > Acetobacterales > Acetobacteraceae > CAWEHU01. The sequence goes on along the minus strand of CAWEHU010000020.1, from coordinate 29,182 downwards.
GGTTCCGGCCCATTCATATGCCGAAGAACACGGGCGCTGGCGTATTCATAGCCGGGTTCTGCACCGTGCTCGCCTTCGCCCTCATCTGGTATATCTGGTGGCTCGCTGCCCTGTCGTTTATCGGCGCGCTGGCGACCGCGATTGGACATACCTTCAATTACAACCGGGACTATTATGTCCCGGCGGATGTCGTTGCGACAATCGAGAACGGGCGTCAACCAATGATCGCGGAGTAGGGCGGCGATCATGGCAGCGCACGTGGGAACCGCCGTCATCACGGCCGAAGCTCCGGTCGAAGCTCCGGTCTTCTACGACACGGACGAGCATGCTCACGCCGAAGGCGCCACCATGCTCGGCTTCTGGCTTTACCTGATGAGCGACTTGCTCATCTTCGCGGTCCTGTTCGCGACCTTCGGCGTGCTGAGCCGCCGCTATGCGGCCGGCCCTTCACCGGCCGACCTGTTCGAACTACCGCTGATCGGGCTCAACACCGCGATACTCCTGTTCTCCTCCATCACCTACGGCCTCGCGATGCTGGAGGTGGAGAGGCGGCGCATGGGTCTTACGTTGTTCTGGCTCGGCGTCACCGGTCTGTTCGGCCTCAGCTTCATCAGCATCGAGCTTTATGAGTTCATGCACCTGATCGAAGAGGGGGCCGGGCCGACGCGCAGCGCCTTCCTGTCCGCGTTCTTCACCTTGGTGAGCACGCACGGGCTGCATGTCACGTTCGGCATTATTTGGCTGGTCACGCTGATGTTCCAGCTGCCGCTGCGCGGGTTCATACCGGCCAACCATCGCCGGCTGATGTGTCTCGGCATGTTCTGGCATTTCCTGGACGTGATCTGGGTCGGGGTATTCACCTTCGTCTATCTGATGGGAGTGCTGCTGTCATGAGCGCGCACGCCGAGTCCGAACGCGCCTTCGAGCCTCCGCACGCGCATGACGACGCCAGCGCCCGCCACGGGTCGTTCAAGGATTATCTGATCGGGTTCGGGCTGGCCGCGGTGCTAACCGCGATCCCGTTCTGGATCGTGATCGACAACGTGTTCCGCGAGCCGAAGGTCGCCGCCGTCGTCATCCTGATCTTCGCCTTCGTGCAGATCATCGTGCACATGGTCTATTTTCTGCACATGAATTCGAAGTCCGAAGGCGGCTGGACGGTCATGGCGCTGCTGTTCACCGCCGTCCTTGTCCTCATCACCCTGACCGGCTCGCTCTGGGTGATGCAGCACCTCAATTCCAACATGATGCCGATGTCGCCCGACCAGATGCGCAACATGCCTTGACGGCGTTATTCTACCTGGTACCGCGATCCGCTATCGATCGGCTCCGCGGTTGAAGGAACCGCTTCCCGCACGCTGAGCCTGATGGATCTCCGTGCCGCGGCCAGCCGCCCCACGCGGCGGAGCCCCGTCAGCATCGGCCGTTCCACGAACCAGTAAAGCAGCAACGCCGCCGTTACCGCGATAGCCGACACGAGCGCCAGCATGAGCCAATCCGGCACGAGGCGGTACAGCCCGAGCATCGCCCCGACGCGCAGGCCGAGGCCGATCCCCATCGTGTGGACCAGGTAAATCGAATACGAAGCCGCCCCGAACAGCGTCCCCAAGCGCCCGATGCGCAGCGAGCCGGCGCTCTCAGCGGCTGCGACGCCGCCGATTACGGCCGTGCTCGCCATGCCGAACAGCATGGAGATGACGAAGCCCGCCCAGGGCAGCAGGCCCGCGTTTTCCACCATCCCGGTGGCGAAGAAGGCCAGCGCGCCGCCGACCGCCAGGGTTCGTGGCGCCGGGACCGCACCGCGCCGCAACAGGGCGGCGGCACCGATCCCCATCAGGAACTCCAGATGATACGGCGATGCCAGGAACTCCGCCATGTAGCTCGAGGGCGCCGTGAGCTGGCCGAAGGCGACGATCAGGACGGCGCTCCCAATCAGCAAGGGCCAGAGCCGCCGCTGCAAGATCACGAGGGCGAAGGCGGCATAGAACAGCATTTCGTGTTCCAGAGACCAGGCGACGCCCAATACCGGGTCCCGCCCGTGCGGGATCAGCAGCAGCGACGCGAGCACGTGGCCTGCTCCGAGGTAGTGGCTGCCGGAAGCGCTGGAGACCGCCATGGCAACGGCGATGGCGGTCGCCACCCAGTAGATCGGGTAGATGCGCGTGAGGCGCCGCCAGACGTAGCGGCCGAGCCGGTTCGGCTGTCCCACATCGTCATAGTGGACGTACGTGATGATGAAGCCGCTCAGCACGAAGAAGAAATCAACGCCGGCGTGGCCGAACTGGAAGAATCCGTGCAGGGGCTCGTGGCCGGCGTACTGCGGCAAGGAGATCATCTTCGTCGCGTGATAGAACACGACCAGCAAGGCTGCGAAGCCGCGGCCGGCCTGGATGCCGAGCAGCCGGTGATGCGCCTCCCCGCGGGGAGTGATCCGGTCGACTGCGGCGCCGCTGCCCGCGTCAGGGTTGATCATGCGGGCTGCTCCTGCCGAGTAGGAATTTCTAACCGGGACACCGCTGCTAGCGCAATGCTCGCGATGGTGCGGTTCGACCATGAGCGCGTTTGGGGCGGCGCTGAATTGCTGGCGGACCCGACACAACTCGAACGTGCGACCTTCGCCTTCGGAGGGCGACGCTCTATCCAGCTGAGCTACGGGTCCGGCGCCCCTGTCCATAGCCGGAAAACGGGGCGGGCGAAAGACCCAGGCTCCCGCCGCCCCCAAGGCCGGCTCAATCGGCATAAGCGGTCCGCACCGGCAGCTCCAGTTCGATCGGCGGGATCGGCCCCCGCACCACGATGAGGTACACGATCGCGGCGCAGAACGCGACCGCCGCGCCGACGAACAGCGCGGGCTGGAAGGAGTTGGTCGCCTGCACGATGAAGCCGGTGACCATCGGCGCCAGCGCCCCCCCGAAATAGCCGCCGAAATTCTGCATCGACCCGATCGACGCGGTGCAATTGGCCGGCGCTGCGACCGGCGCCATTGCCCAGGCCGCGCTTGCCGAAACGTAGATCAGGAACATCGAGATCGAGATGAAGATCACGGCGAGCGTGTTGTTCGGCGTGATCGCGGTCAGCACGGTGAAGATCGCGGTCCCGATCAGCGAGGCCGCCATCGGGTATTTGCGGCTATTGATCGTGGAGAAGCCACGCTCGACCAGCACGTCGCACAGCCGGCCGCCGAGAATGCTCCCCACCACGCCGAACAGGAACGGAATCGCCGTGAGCCAACCCGTTTTGGCGATGCTGATGTGGCGATCCATCTCCAGATAGCCGGGCAGCCAGGCGCTGTAGATCCAAAGCACGTAGATCGTGCCGAAGAACCCGAAGATCATGCCCCAGGTGGTGCGGAAGCGGAACAGCCGCCCCCAGTCGCGGAGCGTCACCGGCGGGGGTTGCGCGCCACCCTCGGCATCCGACAGATACGCATCCTCCTCGGACGTCAGCGCCACCTGCCGCGGGTCGCGATGCAGGATGAAGAACGCGGCCGCGACCAAGAGGCCGGCGACACCCATGATCACGAACATCCAACGCCAGGTGAAGGCCAGCATCAGGAAGGTGAGCAGCGGGGCGGAAATCGCCGTGCCGAGCGTCGACGAGCAGTTCCAGATCCCGGTCGCCAAACCGCGTTCGCGCTCGTTGAACCAGTCGCGCACGACGCGGGCGCTGGTCGGGAATTGCGGCGCCTCGCCGATGCCGAGCAACACCCGCGCTCCGAAGAACTGGCCGAAACTGTTGACCAGGCCGCCGAGCATCTGCGCGAGCGACCACAGGCCGAGACTGAGCGTGAGCATGAGGCGCGGCCCCAGCCGATCCACCAGCGCCCCGGCCGGCAGCTGCGAGAAGGCATAGGCCCACAGGAAGGCCGAAAGCAGCAGGCCCATATCAGCGATCGACAGCCCGAGATCCTGCCGAATCAGCGGGTTGGCGATGGCGAGCGTCGCGCGGTCGATGTAGTTGACCACGCCCGCGATGACGAGAAGCACAAGTGCGGTACGCTGGAGCCGCTTGATACGCGCGGATTTCGGGGGATTGGTCATCTTGCTTCCTCCGCTGATTGCTTGCTTGGCGCCGAGGCGAGCGGGACGGGGACCGCCACATCCAGCCGTTCGGCCCAGGGCTTCAGCCCTTCGAGAATGCCAGGATGCAGGGCGAGGCCGTCGGTCAGTGCCGCGCGTTTGCGGGCCATGCCCTGCTCCCCGGGCAGCCGCACCGCGGAAACACCCGGCCGGGGCGGATTGGCGCGGCAGGCCGCGGCAAGCCAGGAGGTCTGGCGCGTGAAGGCGCCGAGACCCGCGAAGAGAGCGGGGTCGATGACCTGGACCCAGACCGAGGCACCCCATCCCGCGGGCGGGTCGGCGCGGCCGAACCCCGACGTCGCTTGCGTGAGCGTCTCCACCAGCAAGCCGAGCGCGTAGCCCTTGTGCCCGTGATCCAGGCCGCCGACCGGGAGGATGGTGCCCGGCGGGTCCTGCGTGAGCACGGCGGGGTCGTCCGTCGGGTTTCCTTCGGCGTCGATCGCCCAGGATGCCGGAAACTTCCCCCCGCTGCGGCGGAGACGGTCGGCGAGTTCCATCGTGGTGATGGAGGCGCTGATATCGATGAGGATCGGGTCGCCCTCCGTCGGAATGCCGATCGCGAGCGGATTGGGCGTCATCAGCGGCGCCGTGCCGCCGAACGGCGCAACCCCCTTCACCGACGGATCCGAGGACGCGACGATCGCCATCAACCCTTCTCGTGCCGGGCGCTCAAGGAACACGGCGAGGCAGCCGATATGGTGGCTGTTGCGGATCGCGACCGCTGCGAGCCCGATGCTCCGCGCCCGTTCCGAGGCGGCGGCGACCGCGCGATCCGCGAGCCAGAGCCCGGGCAGCCGTTTGCCGTCCCACACGAGCGCCGCGGGGCGGTCGGAAATCACCTCCGGCTCTCCCGCGACCGCCATCCCGCCTGAGGCGATCTGTTGCAGATAACCCGGCAGCAGGGCGAGGCCGTGCGTCGTGTGGCCGAGCAGGTCGCCTTCGACCAGCAAGGAGGCGACCGTCTCGGCCCGGTCCTGGGCGAGACCGGAGCGGGCGAGGAGGGTGGCGGCGAAAGCGATCAGGTCCGAGTGGCGAAACAAGCTGGTGCCCTCGCGTGCGGCTGGCTCCATCGTCCTTCCTCCTGAGCGCGTGCGTCTCCGGCCTTGTCAGTCCTGCTCCGCGAGCCAGGTCCGGGCAGCCGGCTCGGCCCCGGATGGAAGCGGCGCGTCGGGATCCCGGATCCAGGCGATAACGTCCTCGATCGGCCGGGCGCGGTCCAGATCCCGGAGCAACAAGTGGTATCCTCCCGGATAGAAGGCCCGCCGCTCGGTGCCCGGCAGCGCCCGCCATGTGGCGGCGGTGGCCCGATCCGGCACGAGCTCGTCCTTGCCGCCGTAGAGGAACAGCGCGCGGCCGCGGAATTTCGGAGCTGCGGCGAGGGCGGCGTCCATCAGATCCACGAGACCCTTGATCGTATCGACCCTGGTGCCGCGGATGGTGAGCGGGTCGCGCGAGAGGCGGATCAGCGCCTCTCGGTTGTCGCTCGCGCGCACCCGCACCGGCGCACCGGACAGCTTCATCCCCGGCACGAGCCGGACGGCGGCCCAGAGCGTCGCCCGCAAGAACACGTTCATCTCGGCCCGCCCCCAGACCGCGGGTGCGACCAGCACGTAGCCGTCCACCGGAGGCGGATGCGGGTCCGCGCCGAGGCACATCAGCACCGCCGCCCCCATGCTCTCGCCCATGAGGATGAGCTTGGCGTGCGGGTAGCGGGACCGCAGCAGCCGCGTCATCTGCCTCGCGTCGTCCAGCAGCGCCGGCGTGCCGGGCCAGTAACCCCGGCCGGGCGCCTGGCCGAACCCGCGCTGGTCCGGCGCGATCACGGCGATGCCCGCGGCCGCGAGAGCCGGCGCGGGTATCTCCCAGGCGTCGCGGCTATCGTTCATCCCATGCAGCGCCAGCACCACCGCCCACGGTTCGCCCTCGGGGAGCCATTGGCGGTAGGGCAGGCGTGCGCCATCTCGCATGACGAAACTATCGGCCGCCGGCGAGAGCGGGTCGAGCCGGGGGCGGGCGGCCCCCATCTGGACCGCGCAGCCGCCCAGAACGAAGCTCAGCATCATCAGCCAGATGAGGCGCAACACGGGCGCTCGCGGGGCAGAGGTTGAAAGCACCGCGACCGAGGGTATCATCCGGCCCGCTTTCGGGCCACAACGACGAACCGTCTCGCGCAGACGCGCCGCGCGTGCAGTGAAAAGGACTTCCATGCCGGACAGCGCCGCCATGCTTTCTCCGACCGAGATCATTCGTGTGAACGACCGCACGGTGGCCTGCGACGGAGGCGACGGGGCGCTCGGCCATCCGCGCGTGTTTCTGCGCATCGTCGAGCAGCAGGTGATGTGTCCCTATTGCTCCCGTCTCTACGTCTTGAACGAAGGCGCGGGTCACGACGCTGGACACTGACGCGCGCGACCTCGATGCGGCGGTTTCCGCGGGGGAGGGGTCCCCGGTCCACCTGATCCTGATCGACGGATTGGGCTTTCTCTTCCGCGCCTTCCATGCCCTGCCTCCGATGACCCGGGCCGATGGCACCCCGATCAACGCGGTATTCGGCTTCACCAACATGGTGGCGAAGCTGCTCAAGGATCACTTCGGCACGCATCTCGCCGTGGTGTTCGACGCCGGACGCGTCACCTTCCGCAACCACATCTACGACCAATACAAGGCGAATCGTCCGGAGCCGCCCGACGACCTCAAGCCGCAATTCGCCCTGGTACGAGAGGCGACGGAGGCGTTCGGCCTTCCCTCGATCGAGCTCGCCGGCTGGGAAGCCGACGACCTCATCGCGGCCTATTGCCGGGAGGTCGCCGGGGCAGGGGGCCGGGTCACGATCGTCTCCTCGGACAAGGACCTGATGCAGCTCATCCGCCCAGGCGTGGAGATGCTGGATCCCATCAAGCAGAAGCCGATCGGCCCGGCCGAGGTGAAGGAGAAGTTCGGGGTCACGCCCGAGCGGCTCATCGACGTCCAGGCCTTGATCGGCGATTCGGTCGACAACGTGCCCGGCGTGCCGGGAATTGGGCCGAAAACCGCGGCGCAGCTTCTGGCCGAATACGGCGACCTGGAGACGGTGCTGGCCGCCGCCCCGGCCATGAAACCCTCGAAGCGGCGCGACATGCTGATCACGCACGCGGAGAACGCGCGCATCTCGCGCCGGCTCGTGACGCTGCGCGACGACGCGCCGTTGCCCGTGCCTGTGGAGCAACTCTCGGCCCGTGCCCCCGAGCGCGCCAAGCTGGGCGGCTGGCTGGCGGCCATGGGATTTCGCAGCATCCTGCTCCGCCTCGGGCTGGAGGAGGGCGGCACGCCGGTCGCGACCGAGCTGGCGAAAGAGGGACCCCAGCCGCTCATCGACGCCAACAAGCCGAAGGAGATCGAGGCCGAGCACCCCATCGCGGCATTCGGGCCATACGAGACGGTCGCAACCGCGGAGGCCCTGCGAGCGTGGGTGGAGGAGGCCGCCGGTCACGGCCTTATCGCCTTGCGGACGGTGACGGACGGCTCCGATCCGATGCGCGCAATTCTGGTCGGTCTCGCCCTCTGCTCGCAAACCGGCCGGGCCTGCTATGTCCCGCTCGCCCATGAGCTCCTGACTGAACAGTTGCCGCTCGAAAAAGCCGTCGCGATTCTCGGCCCGGTGCTCGAGGACCCGCATGTCCTGAAAGTGTTGCAGGACGCGAAAGCCGAGATGACGGTGCTGGCGCGGGCGGGATTTCCAACAGCCGCGCCGGTCGACGATTCCATGCTGATCTCCTACAGCCTGGAAGCCGGGCTGCATGGTCACGCATTGGATGAACTGGCGGGCCTGCATCTCGGACACACGCCGGTCAGCGCCGATGCCGCAACCGGCACGGGGCGGAACCGGACGTCGCTGGCGCAAGCTCCGGTGGAGCGTGTCACCGCTCACGCGGCGGAGGCCGCCGACCTGACGCTCCGCCTCTGGCACACCCTTCGGCCGCGGCTGCGCACCGGCGGCGCGCTCGCGCTCTACGAGCAGGTGGAGCGCCGGCTCATCCCCGTTCTGCTCGAGATGGAGCGGGCAGGGGTGAAGGTGGATGCCGACGACCTCCGCCGCATGTCGGCCGATTTCGAGCAGCGCATGTGGGCGATGGAGCGCGACATCCATCGTTTCGCCGGGCGCGTGTTCAATCTGGGCAGCACCAAGCAACTCGGCGAAGTGCTGTTCGACGAGATGAAGCTGCCGGGCGGCCGGCGCATGAAAACCGGAGCGTGGGGCACGGATGCTTCCGTGTTGCAGGCCCTCGCCGATCAGGGCCATGAGTTGCCCGCGCGCATCATGGATTGGCGGCAGCTTGCCAAGCTCAAATCCACGTACGCCGACGCGCTGGTGGATCAGATCAACCCGGAAACGGGCCGGGTCCACACGCGATTTGCGATGGCGGTCGCGAGCACCGGGCGGCTCTCCTCCACCGACCCGAATTTGCAGAACATCCCGATCCGCACCGAGGAAGGCAGCCGCATCCGCCGCGCCTTCATCGCCGAGCCGGGTCATGTCCTGGTGAGCTGCGACTACTCGCAGATCGAACTCAGGCTGCTCGCGCACGTCGCCGAGATCCCGCAATTGCGGGAGAGCTTCCTGCGCGGTGAGGACATCCACGCCCGCACCGCGAGCGAAGTGTTCGGCCTGCCGATGGAGGGCATGGACCCGATGACCCGGCGCCGGGCAAAGGCGATCAATTTCGGCATCATCTACGGCATCAGCCCGTTCGGGCTTGGACGGCAGCTCGGGATCACGCCCGGCGAGGCGCGGTTTTATATCGACGCCTACTTCGCCCGCTATCCCGGCATTCGCGCCTACATGGAGCGTACGAAGGAGGAGGCGCGCATCGCCGGATACGTGGTGACGCCCTTCGGCCGGCGCTGCTGGATCGCCGGGATCGCGGACAGGAACCCGGCCCGCCGGGGCTACGCCGAACGGCAGGCGATCAACGCACCGCTGCAAGGCGGAGCCGCGGACATCATCAAACGGGCGATGGTCCGGCTCCCGGCCGCGCTGCGCGAGGCTGGATTGCGCGCGCGGCTGCTACTTCAGGTGCATGACGAATTGCTGTTCGAGGCGCCGGAGGACGAAGCCGACGCGCTGGCCGCGACGGCGAAGCGCGTGATGGAAGCGGCGGCCCGCATCTCGGTGCCGCTGCTGGCCGAAACGGGAAAGGGGCGGACCTGGGCGGAAGCGCATTAGGGCGTGCCGTCAGTTGACATTGATACTATCGTGACACTCCGCCCTAGCCCAATTCTGGCTGACCGGAAACGTGATGCTAGTAACTCGCGAGCGAGCCCAAGCAAACGCGTCATGCCCGCAAGCAACACGCGTCATGCCCGGACTTTGATCCGGGCATCTCCTTGGGCGTGCGCAGATGGCGCATCCGGCGGCCCTGCGCTCGGAAGCGGCGCGATTAGGACCGGGCGAGGCGGCGCGGGCGATGCCTGCGGCCCGCGCCTAGTCGCGAGAAGCGCCGCTCCGGCCGGATCCCCAGCATTCGGCAAAGCCGGCCGCAGGATTTCGACACTTGCGTTTGGTCCGTTTCGGTCGGCGCGGATCGGGACTAAACTGGCGATAGGCCTCGGAGGCTTGTGTCGATGCGGTTGCTGCGCCTGCTCAGCTTTTTCCTCCTGCTCGCCGCGCCGCTTGCGCCCGCGAAGGGGCAGGAACCGGCGTCGCGCCTCGACCAGATCATCAGTCGCGGCACGATCCGGGTCGGCCTGACCGGCGACTATCGGCCGTTCTCAAGTCTCGATAAGCAGACGGGCCAGTTCAGCGGGCTTGATGTGGACATGGCCAACAGTCTCTCCCAGGCGCTCGGGGTCAAGCTTGAGCTGGTCCCCACCGCCTGGGCGAACCTCATCGCCGATATCGGTGCGGGGAAGTTCGACATCGGCATGGGCGGCATCTCGGTCACGCTCGAGCGCCAGAAGAGCGCGTTCTTCTCGGCGCCCGTTATGCGTACAGGTAAGACCCCGATCGCTCGCTGCACCGACAAGGACAAGTATCAAACGCTGACGGAGATCGACCGGCCCGGCGTCAAGGTAATCGTCAATCCCGGCGGCACCAACGAACGGTTCGACCGCGCGAACCTGCACGCGGCGCAGATCGAGGTTTTTCCCGACAATGCCCGCATCTTCGACGAACTGGCGGCGGGGCACGCGGATGTCATGATCACCGACTCGGTCGAGACCCGCTTGCAACACAAACTGCATCCCGAACTATGCGCGATCCACCCTGACAAGCCGTTCGATTTCGGCGAGCTCGCCTATCTGCTGCCGCGCGATATCGCGCTGAAACTGTATGTGGACCAATGGCTGCATCTCTCGATGGAAAACGGGACTTACCGGCAACTGACAGAGCGCTGGCTGGAGTAGGCATGTTCGGCCGACGGGATGCTGCTGGACGGCTTGTTTTGAGGCGCCGCGCGCGCGTGGCCCTGGTCGGCGGAGGGCTGCTCGGAGCCTTCCTGCTCTACGAACTCGTCACCAGTTTCGTCGCTTATACCAACGACGCTTATGTGCGCTCGGATCTGGTCGCGATCGCACCCGAAGTGACAGGCCGGATCGTCGCGGTGCATGTCGTCGACAACCAGGCGGTGAAGAAAGGCGACCCGCTAGCGACCATCGACCCTGTGCCGTTTCAGCTCGTGATCGCGCAGCGGCAAGCGGAAATCGAGGAGGCCAAGGCCCAACTCGCGGCGGATCAGGACATCATCGCCGCCGCCCGGGACGCCTATAACAGCGCGAGCGCCGCTTTGGCCTTCGCCCGCGTGACACAGGAGCGAATCGCGAAGCTCACCTCGACCGATGATGTCTCGCGGCAGCAACTCGATCAAGCCAACGACGCACTCCAGCGCGCAGAGGCAAGTCTCGCAGGATCTGAGGCGGACCTCGCGAAAGCCCGCGCCATGCGGGATTTGCACCAGGCCGCGCAAGCCCGGGCGGAGGCGGATATGGCGACCGCGCAATGGGAGCTGTCGCGAACCCATCTGGTCGCCCCCACAGATGGGACCATCAACAATCTGACGCTCCGCGTGGGCGACACCGCGAAAGAGAACGTGCCGCTGATCGGAATTGTGGATGCGCACGCCTGGCGCATCATCGCCAATTACAAGCAGAGCTATATTCGCGGCTTCGAGATCGGGCGTACCGCCTGGGTCTGGCTCGATTCCGAGCCGTGGCACCTGCATCGCGCCCGCATCGACGGCATCGCGCGTGGCATCAGCCGCGACGCGGACGCGGCGAAGCTGCTGCCCTATGTCGCGCCGACCACCGATTGGATTTGGTTGCAGCGGCGCTTCCCGGTCACGATCACGCTCGTTGATCCGCCGCCTGATCTGAAGCTCTACATGGGTGCGGACGCGCGCACAGTGATCTTGTACTGACGCGCTCCATGCAAGGCACGTTCGCCTCGCTCGGACAAGAACTCCGGGAACTCGGGTCGCCCGGTCCGCGCGTGCGCACCGTCGCGATGGCCACGCTTGCAGTCGTTCTGTCGGTCGCGGCGGCGCTCGCGTTGCATCTCGATAACGTGTGGTGGGCCGGCATTAGCGCCTTCATGTCGACCCAGGCAACGCGCCCGGACTCGATCCGCCGGGGCTTCCTGCGCATGGCCGGCACAGTCACGGGAGCCGTAGCCGGCTTCGTCATGATCCCTTGGCTCGCCTATGACCACGTCGCTTGTTTCGTGTTCGTGTTCGTGTTCAGCCTAGTGGGCGGCGTCGGCGTGCTGGTGAGCCCGCACGGCTATGCGTGGCTCTTCTTCGGCATCACGACCAATCTCGTTCTGTTGTCCTCGCTCACGGCACCGCTTTCGGCCCTGAACCTCGCGGTATACCGCGTGGCGGAGGTGGGCGTCGGAACGATCACCGCCATCCTCGTGGCGATTTGCATCGCGCCGGACGATCCCGCGCCCGGCGGCCCCGCCCGCCCCTGGCTGGACGGATCTGCTGGGGCGGAACTGGCAGGCGGTCCTCCACGCCTTCCGCGCCGCCATTACCATCATGCTGCTGCCGCTCATTTGGAGCTGGCTCGACCTCACGAGTTTTCGCAGATGGCGATCACCGTCGCAGCCGTCATGGCGGTTCCGAGCCTGTCCGCCGACCCGAACGAGACGGCCCGCATGGTGACCCTACGCGCGCTACATCGCCTGCTCGGCTGCTTCCTTGGCGGCGCGGCGGCGCTCGGAGTTCTGGCGTTGTCGATAACGGAATTCCTGCCCTGGCTCGCCGTGCTCGGCGCCGGCGTTTGGCTCTGCGGGCATATACAGGCCAGCACGCGTGGGATCGGCTATGTCGGCGCGCAGGCGGGGATCGTGTACATCATCACGCTCGTCCAGAGCTGGGCTCCGCCCGACAGCATCACTCCAGGGATCGACCGGTTTGCCGGCATGACTGCGGGGCTGACGATCCTTCTCTTTGTCACGGTTCTCATTTGGCCCGATCCGGAGCCTGAATCGCCGCGCGCCGATGCGCCGGATACCAGGACGTGAACTGTGCTGCCGCAGCGATCGCCAACCCGACGAGGAGCAGATCGAGGGGCAAGGGTACGGAGGGGAAATAGACCGCCAGGATATCGGCCGCGCAAACAACCGCGAACGCCAGCGCCCAAACCAGCGTTATGACACGGTTGACCGACAAGAAGAGAGGGCTGTTCCACAGCTCCGGGTCGACCCGCTCGCGTGCGTATTGCAAGGTGAACGGCTTGCCGATCACGAGCGAGCCAAGCATGATCGCGAACAGACCGGCATCGATGGCAAGGTTCACGCCAAGCAGAGTCCATCGCGTGCCGCTGACCGACGCATAGAGCGCCAGCCCGGCGAACAGCAGCACAACGCCGGCATCCAGGACTCGAAGCTCGCCCCTTCGTCGCGCCCCTCGGATGGCGTTCAGCAGGGCGAGCGCGAATCCCGCCCAAAGCGCCAGCCTCGCAGAAGCAAGCCAGGACAAGAGCGCGAAGGCGATGAACGGCGAGGCACTGATCAACAGGTCCATGCTGTGATGAACTGCATTCCATAGAGACGGCAGCGGCGTCATTCATGCCGCGCCGTCACTGGAATGGAAAGCCGCAGCGCAAGGGGTCCCGACAGGCCGGTGGCTGCCGGCCCGCCGGAAGGAGACCGAACCCTGAAGGCTTTTTAGAGGCGAGCTGGCTTCCCCGCTGATCTATGTCGGAACCCCTGCGGCCTGAGCCTTTTGAACCGTGTTTGACGGTTCTTAATTCACTCGAATTATGGTCTGCCCGGTCTATGGCCGGCAAGATCGACCCAAAGGGGGGCATGTGGTTAGTCGCAAGCGAATTCTGGTCACCGGTGCCGGCGGTTGGTGAGCACCTGGACATGCCCGTCCTGATGCAGTCCATGCAAGGGGCCGAGAAATTGATTCTGTGCCATCGCCAGGACTGCTTTTGGACGGATATCGGACGGCCGGAGGATTTCGCCGAAGCACAGAGCATGATCGAACGCGATCCGCGGGCTTTCATGCCCCGGACACCCGCTGATAGCTGATCGATGCGGGTATTACTGACTGGGAGCAGCGGGTTTCTCGGGCGACACGTATTGCAGTCGCCTGCCGCCGTGGGATGGACGATCCTGCGCGCTTCCCGCGCTCCCGTTGCCCTCGCGAAAGACGAGGTGGCGCTCGGTCCGGCCCCTTGGACTCGGGATAGCTTTGCACGAGCGTTGGCGACGTCTCGGCCCGACATCGGTACTGCACTGCGCCGGCGAGACACGCAGCGCCAACTCACGCGCCTGTTTTGAGGCGAACGCGATCCTGGCCGGCGAATTATTGGCGGCGGTGGCCGATGCTTCGGCGCCAGTGCGAGTGATCCTCGTCGGATCGGCTGCGGAGTACGGGATCGTGCCCGCCAGGGCGCAGCCTGTCCCGGAGACGCATCCGTGCGCGCCGCGTACGGAGTATGGTGTCGCCAAGTATGCGCAAACACTGCTGGGTCTTGCGGCCGCCGCTCGTGGCCTTCCGGTGTTGATAGCGCGAATGTTCAACCCGGTCGGAATCGGGATGCCGAGCCACTTGGCCCTGCCGTCGTTCGCCCGGCAGCTCGCTGCCGGACAGCGGGTCCTGCGCGTGGGCGATCTGTCGGCGGAACGCGATTTCCTCGACGTCGCGGAGGCGGCGCGGATACTGCTAGGCCTCGCCGCGCTTCCAACCTGGCCGTGGCCGCTGGTAAACTTGTGCAGCGGTCGCGCCTACAGTTTGCGTGGGCTGCTCGATCAGCTTGTAGCCGCAACTGGCCTGCACGTTACGATCGAAACCGACCCTATGTTACTACGGCCTGGAGACATGCCAGTGTTCGTGGGCAGCACCGAGCGGCTTGCGACATTGGGTTTGCCCTCCCGAGGCACCGGATTTCGAGGCAATCCTGCCAAAATTGCTGCGGAACAGAAGCCATAGATCTAACTGAGGCGGCAGCGGCGCGAGCCGCGGAATCTGCGATCGGTTGAAAGGGAACAGCTCGCTATCGGCTCCGTTCAGCAGTTGGAGCTATCATTATCGGTTCGGCGTCTGCAGGACGGTGTCTTCATTATAGCTTCGTCGCTTACCCTGGCATCTTCGGGAAGCGCTGCCACTCGCCGCCGAGCTGCACCCAGGGCTGCGCGCTATCGCAATAAATCTGCGACGTCGGCTTCACCCAGCTTGGGTCGTCCAGCGTGCCGACCTGGACCATCAGCATGCCTGGCATCGCGCCGGCTTCGTCGAGGACCGTGGAACCGCATTCCGGACAGAACCGCCGGTACATCGGCTGGCCGCTGTCGCCTTTGTCGGTATAGGTCTTCAGTTCGCCCTGCACGATCAGCGCCGTTTGCGGCACGCCGACCACGATGGCGAAGGCGCTACCGCTTTCCTTCTGGCAGTTGCGGCAGTGGCAAACGCCAATGAACACGGGGTCCGCCTCGGCGTTGTAACGCACCTTGCCGCACAGACAGCCGCCAGTGACGCTAGCCATCTCATTGGTTCTCCCTGTGGCCGTCGCGGCAGGCTTCCACGCAGGCGAGGTGGCGCGCAAGTGCTATCGCACGGCGCCACACTGCCCCTCGGGCGCAAAGCCAGCTAATGTCGACCTTCACAGTTCTGTTTTGAAGTGGCGGATGGGGTGGGATTCGAACCCACGAACCCTTGCGGGTTGGCGGTTTTCAAGACCGCTGCCTTAAACCGCTCGGCCACCCATCCCGCGCGCCGGAACCTACGACGGCGCGGATAATGGCGGCAAGATAAGGCGGCGGATGCGCGGGTCAAAGCCCGCGCATGACAAGCGTGGGTTCGCGCGCTCTACGCGCGCACGTCTCCAGCCAACCAGGCCCGTATCTCCTCCTCCGTCACGCCGACCTTCAGCGCCGCTTCCCGGATCTCGTTCCAGCTCGTCTCGTCGATCGGAATCCCCTCGGCGCTCCGGCGCGCGGCGGAGCGTCGTTCGGGGTCGCCGGGCAGCAGCACTTCCTCGAACCCCGGCGCGACGCGGGAGGATTTGATGTAAGCGGCGCTCTCCGTGATGCCCGCCCGAATCGCGGCGGGATCGCCAAGCCGGGCAAGGTCGATCACCACGGCCAACATGCTATTCACAACGCCGCCCCGCTCCGTCTCGTCAGCGCGCTGCCCGCCGACGAGCGCCGCGCCGAGCATTTCGCACATCACGGCGAGCCCCGAGCCCTTATGCAGGCCGAACGAGAGCAGCGCGCCGGCAGCGTTGCGAACCAGTTCGGTCGGATCGGTCGTGGGCCGTCCTTCGGCGTCAATCAGCACGCCTTCCGGCACTGGAACGGCTTTGTTGCAGGCAACGCGCGCCTTGCCGAAAGCGATCGCCGTGGTTGCCATGTCGAGCACGATCGGCGTGCCGTTTTCGGCCGGGGCAGCCGCGCAGAACGGGTTGGTGCCGAGCCGCGGCTCGCGACACGCATAGGGCGCTTGCCATGGGTGATGATCGGCGACATTCACGAATGCAACGAACGCCATGCCGGCAGCCGCCGCCAGCTCGCCGTACGTGCCGATCCGCCCGATATGCGCGCTATTGCGCAGACCGAGCACGGCGGCGCCGGTCTGCTTGGCCCGGCCCATCGCCGCGCGCACCGCGTCGGCGGCCATGCGCTGTCCGAATCCGCGTCCGGCGTCGAAGACGAGCAGCGCGCCGTAATCCACGACAGGTGTGAGCGTCTGGTTCGGCACGAGCAGCCCGTCCCCGAGCAGGCGGACATAGGTTGGCAACATGCCGACCCCGTGGCTGTCGTGACCGGCAAGATTGGCTCGCACGAGATGATCGGCGACCTCCTCCGCCTCCTCCTCTCGGCTGCCCATCCGAGAGGCGACGAGCTTGGCGAAAGCTTGCAAAGCCTCCGGTTTCACGTTCGGCATCGGGTCGTCTCCTTCGCGTCGCTTGGCGTGCTTGGGCGAGGGCCTCCGTCAGTCTCCGGCGAGCCTCGCGGGCATCAGCGGCGCGGCGAGGCGCATGAGCTTCGCGACATCCGCGGTCGTGTCGATCGCGAGCACCGCGTCCGCCAACCGGGCCGCGTGTTCCGCGCCCAGCACCGAATCGGTGAGACCGGCGAACTTCGCCCTTAGCTCCGCTTCGGTCAGGAAATTCGTGGGTTCTCCCTTGGGTACGACGACCTTCTGCGCGAACGTCGTGCCGCGCGCCCGGACCGTGAGCTTGCCCGACATGTTGGCGGGGAACTCGGCCTCGATCTCCGGGTCCAACTCGCACCGGATCTTCGGCAAGAGCGCCCGGATGACCGGATCTTGCAGCAGCTGGTAGCTGTCCCAGTCCATCGCCCCGGTCGCGAGCGCCGAAGCGATGACGAACGGACCGCTGAACTGGCCGTCCACGACGTTTCGCGGATCGGCCTTCTTCTCGGCCGGCTCCCCGATCAGCAACATCCCGGCTTTCGGAAGACCAACGGTCGCCCCCTCGATCTCCTCCGGCTTCAATCCGTGCTCCGCGCGCAGCGCGAGCGCCGCGTCGATGCTGGCATGGCCGTAGCGGCAGGACGGGTACGGCTTCACGCCGGTATGCATCAGCTCGAACACGCTGCCGAGATCCTGAACGGCGCGCTCCGGGTGAGGCGCGGGCGCATAGGCGCGCATGAAGCCGTGCCGCCCTTCCAGCGCCTCGGCCGCACCCTTGAAGCCCTCGCGGACCAGGGTGGCGGCGACCAAACCGTTGCTCGCAGCCCACCCGACCTGGAAGCGCTTGGTCCAGGCGCCGTTCGCGAGGAATTGCAAGCTGCCGGCGCACTGGCTCAGCACGGTGCCGAGCGCGCCTTCGATCTGCCCGGCGTCGAGCCCGAACACGCGGGCAGCCGCCGCCGCCGCGCCGAACGCGCCGCAGGTCGCCGTCGGGTGGAACCCGCGGTCGTAATGTGCTCCGGCGGGCAGGGCGAGCGCGACCCGGCAGGTGATCTCATATCCCGCGACGATGGCGGCCAGCACGTCCGCTCCACCCGTGCCGGTCATTTCGCCAGCCGCAAGCGCCGCCGGGATGACGGGAGCGCCCGGATGCAGCGAACCGGCCGCGTGCGTATCGTCGAAGTCGAGCGAGTGGGCGAGGGCGCCGTTCAGGAAGGCGGCACCCGCCGGCGTGTAGCGCGCCGAATCGCCGAACACCCCGTTGTTCCCGGCCGCGAACCCGAGCGCCCGCGCGGCTTGGAGCAGCGAGGGCGTGCTCTCCGCGTCATAGCGGGCGCGGACGATGTTGCCGACGAGATCGAGGACGAGAAAGCGCGCGCGCTGCACGATCTCGGGCGGCAAGCGGTCGAGCCCAATCCCGGCGGTAAATCGCGCGAGTTCCGCGGTGACGCCCATCGGTGGCCTCCTCTGTCGCCGTCACTTTGGTCCGATCCGCTCCGGCTTCCAAGCGGCCCACCCCAGCTATCCCTGATGTAATACGTTCCCGATTGCCGCCAACTCGGCCGGCATGGCACAGAGCGCGCCATGCTCACCCGTCGGCTCCTGCTGCTCTCCGCCACCGCCGCCCCGGCGCTCGCGGCGGCTCCCGTTTCGGCTTCGACCGGCTCGTTCGAGGGTTTCATCGAGAGCCTGCGCGCCGAGGCTCGCCGGTCCGGCATCTCGCCCGGCATCCTGCAACAGGCGCTTGGGGGCTTGCAGCCGAATCCGAAAGTGCTGGAGCTGGATCGTAACCAGCCCGAATACACGATGACTTGGGATCAGTACCGGGCGCGGATCGTCTCGCCGCAACGGATCGTCGACGGGCGGGAGGCATGGCGGCGAAATCGGCCGCTGCTCCAGGCGATCCAGAGCCGGTTCGGCGTCGATCCCGGCGTGGTCGTCGGCATCTGGGGCCTCGAGTCCAATTTCGGAACCAGGACCGGCAGCTACAACGTCGTGGAGTCGCTCGCGACGCTCGCCTGGGAAGGCCGCCGCGCCGGGTTCTTCCGCTCCCAGCTCATGGACAGTCTGCGCATCCTGGACCATCGCGACATCACGCCGCAGCGCATGACCGGAAGCTGGGCGGGCGCCATGGGTCAGCCGCAATTCATGCCGGATTCCTATCTCCGCTTCGCGGTGGATTTCGATGGGGACGGACGCCGCGACATCTGGGACAGCCGGGCGGACGCGCTCGGCTCGATCGCGAACTACCTCGCCCGCTCCGGCTGGCGCGCGGGCGAGCCCTGGGGCCAGCCGGTCCTGGCCCCTGCCGGTTTCGATCCCATCGAGACCGGGCCGGACAATCGCCGCACGCTCGGCGAATGGATGCGGCTGGGCGTGCGCCGGATGGATGGATCGGCGTTCAGCCGCCCGGAGATCCAGGGCGCTCTCATCCTGCCCGAGGGCGGCGGCGGGGACGCGTTCATCGTCTACCGGAACTTCGCCGCGATCCGGCGCTACAACTCGCCCATCTTCTACGCGCTCTCGGTCGGTCTGCTCGGGGACTCCGTTGCGGTGTGAAGCGCATCGCGGTCCTCGTTCTGCCGCTGGCGCTGGCCGGTTGCTTCCTGTTCCGCAAGCCGCCGCCTGTAACCACGGCGCCGCACTACGTGCTGGGGCCGCCCTATGAGGCGGGCGGCATCTGGTACTATCCGCGCGCTCGTTACAGTGGTGAAGAAACCGGGCTCGCCTCCGTCTACGGCACGACGCATCCGCCGCTCACGGCCGACGGCGAGCGGTTCGACCAAGCCGCGCTCGCGGCGGCGCATCAGACCCTGCAACTCCCGGCGATCGCGCGCATGACGAATCTGGAAAACGGCCGCCAGGTGTCGGTGCGCATCAACGATCGCGGCCCCGCCAATCCCGGCCGGGTCGTCGAGGTGACTCGGCGGACAGCGGAACTGCTGGCGTTCCCGCCCTCCGGCGTCGCCCGCGTGCGGCTCGAGGTGTTGCCCCTGGAAAGCCACGCCGCTGTCGATGCCCTGGGCGGCGCGCCCGAGGAGCGGCTCGAGCTCTCGGCGGCCCCGCGCGGCGCGGTGCAAGCGACCGAATTGCCGCCACCAGGTGGCGTGCGCGCGTCGGCCCCGCCCGCGGATCGGGTCGTGGGCGCGGCGACCCCGATCGCGGCGGGTGCGCCGCCTCCGCCGCTCCGACTTCCGGAGCGGGTGACGCAGACCACGCCCGAGCCCGGCTCGCTTTGGATCCGAATGGGCAGTTTCAGCCGATACGAGTTCGCCGACCGCCAGCGCGCGCGGGTCGCCGGGCTGGCGCCCGAGATCGACAGCGTGCGTACCGGGCGGGAGACGATATACAGCGTCCGCATCGGACCCTTCGCCGGAACGGCGCAGGCTGACGCGGCGCTCGCACAGGTGATCCGCGCCGGCGTGACCGACGCGCGAATCGTAGTGGAATAGGAGCCCGCATCCCATGCTGACCCGCCGATCCGCGCTTCTCGCTGCCGCCGCCGGCGCGTCCTTCACGGCGCTGCCGGCTGCGGCACAGCATCATGTGGCGGCGCGGGGGAAGGGCAAGAAAGACGACGCCCAGCCCACCGGCAGCCCCGCGAGCACGCCGCTCGGCCCGGTCGATACCGCCGCGAAATACGGGCTGATCTACGATTACACGAGCACCGCGACATTGCTCGACAAGCAGGCCGACGTGCCGATGCCGCCGTCCTCGATGACCAAGCTCATGACCGCCTACATCGTCTATGCGGCGCTCAAGAACGGCAAGCTTCGGCTCGAGGACGAAGTGCCGGTGAGCGAGCGCGCCTGGCGCATGGGCGGCTCCAAAATGTTCGTGCAAGTCGGCACCAACGTGAAGGTCGAGGATCTGATCCGCGGCATGATCGTGCAGTCGGGCAACGACGCGTGCATCGTGTTGGCCGAGGCGATCGCGGGCTCGGAACAGGGGTTCGTCGACCTGATGAACCAGAAGGCGAAGGAACTCGGGCTCACCAACTCCAATTTCAGGAATTCCACCGGCTGGCCCGACCCCGAGCACCGCATGTCCTGCCGCGATATCGCGATCTTGGCCGCGCGGATCATCCAGGATTTCCCGGAATACTATCACTACGATTCGGAAAAGACTTTCAAATACAACGGAATCGAGCAGGGAAACCGCAATCCGCTGGTGCAGAAGGGGGCGGCGGACGGGCTGAAGACCGGGCACACCGAAGAGGGCGGCTACGGATTGGTCGCGAGCAGCCAACGGAGCGGCCGCCGCGTGATCCTGGTGCTGAACGGCATGAACTCGATGCACCAGCGCGCCGAAGAGGGCGAGCGGCTGATGGAATGGGCGTTCCGCGAATTCGAGGACGTGACGCTGTTCACGGCGGGCGACGTCGTGGACCGAGCCCCGGTCTGGCTCGGCGTCAGCCCTTCGGTGCCGCTGGTCGGCGGGCGCGATCTCGTCGTGACGATGCCGCGCAACTGGCGGAAGAACGCCACCGTTTCGGTCACCTATGATGCGCCGATCCGGGCTCCCGTTCTGCGCGGGGACGCGCTCGGCAAATTGAGCGTCTCCGGCCAGGGCGTGCCGGCGCTGGATGTTCCCTTGCTCGCCGGTGCGGACGTGCCGAAGCTCGGACTGCCGGGCCGCGCGATCGCGGTGCTGTCGCATTACGTCACGGGAACCTGAGCTGGGCCGGTTCATCACGCTGGAAGGCGGGGAGGGGGCGGGGAAGTCCACTCAGGCGCGGCTGCTCGCCGAATGGCTGGCGGGGCGCGGGCTGCCGGTTCTGCTCACCCGCGAGCCGGGGGGCGCGCCGGGGGCGGAGCGGCTGCGGGGATTGCTGTTATCGGGGGAGGTGGCCTGGTCGCCGGACGCCGAGGTGCTGCTGCATTTCGCCGCGCGTGCCGAGCATGTCGCGCGGACGATCCGGCCGGCGCTCGCGGCGGGGATGTGGGTGGTGTGCGACCGGTTCTCGGATTCGACGATGGCGTACCAGGGGTACGGGCTGGGGGCGGATCGCGGGCTGATTGCGACGCTCACCGGGCTGGTCGGGCTTACGCCGGATTTGACGGTGGTTTTGGACGTTTCGGCGGAGGTGGCCGCGGCGCGGCTCGCCGGTCGAGCGCGGCGGGCGGACCGCTATGAGCGAATGGATCGCGGCTTCCACGAGCGGGTTAGGGAGGGATTCGGGAGATTGCGAGCCGCAAGTCGAGGCGGTGTGTGATGCTTTCGGCCGATCGAAGTGTGACGGAGATGCATCGAGTCATCCTTGTCGCCGTCTCAGCAGGCTCCATGCAGCTTCAACGACACCCACCTTTGGAAAGCACGCACCAGAATTCGATGCACTCCGCAGAATTCTCCAGGGGGGGGTGAGACCAGATCTCACCTACATCTTCGATAATGTCCTTCTTAACCATCCAATGTATCATCTCCTGAAAACTCTCGTGAGTCCACGTATGATAATGGATCGGATAAGCCTCCTGCCATTTCGAAAACCACGCACGGTCAAAGTCATCAGCTTGCGCGGGAAAGGCCACCGCGTAGAATTCGCGGAAGTGTCTTTGATCCCTGACGCGCGTCAGGTCAGGATTTTTAAAGTCCTCAATTAAGTGACAGAGGGTTGTGAGGTCCCGGTGCCGGTCGAATGTTCGTGTGATCTCCGGCACGACAAGCACGATACTGCCACCCTGACGTAATTTACGCCACGCGTCTGCGATTGCCCCTATCGGGTTTCGCGTGTGCTCTATGACGTGGCAGGCCACCACAAAATCCAGCGTGCCGTCGGGAATGGGTGTTAAGTTCTCAAAGGGGGCTATAATGTCAGGGACGATCAG
The DNA here is from genome assembly GCA_963808965.1 of uncultured Alphaproteobacteria bacterium. GTDB lineage: Bacteria > Pseudomonadota > Alphaproteobacteria > Acetobacterales > Acetobacteraceae > CAWEHU01. Next base: position 6,919 of record CAWEHU010000020.1, on the reverse strand, counting down.
ATCAGCGAGCGCCTGTCCTGCATAGATCTGTCGACGGAGCTCTTCGGCATTAAAAACGTCCACGTAACGGACTTTACAGGACAACGGTACGGGCAACGGGCTGGCTCCGGCTCCGACCTCAATACCGCTACCGTGCAGTCGCGAGACTGCCACTTCTCTCATCTTCAGGGAACTATGGCGTGGCGGATCCCGCCAAGCCGCCTCCTCCCACACGCGCGGAGCACTTCGGCCAGGTAAAAATGAATCAAGGACTTCAGGAGCAACCTGATGCACATCTTCGGGCCAGCGATAATCGTTATCATGAAACCAACCCGTATCAGCGACCCAGTGGCGATGGCCGACCCTACAAAAGAAGACTTTATCTCCGTGCCGGGATCCGGGTGCCTGCAAGAGCGCGCCACCTGCCGCGCGATTCATTGGCGGCTCACTTCCGTGGTCAACGGGGTTAGCCCCAATTCTACTGCATCCCGTATAATCGTGAATATCCTTTCGCAGGTCGCGTCCCAGCTGCTGTACCTCGATGCGATCTCGCTAGCGCCCCTATTGGCTATGGAGTCGCGGAGAGCAGGGTTATCGATAAGCCTGCCGACCGTTGCCGCAATATCGCTCTGCGTCATCTCGCATAAGAGGCTGGTCTCGCCATCTCGCAGCAGCCAACCCGTGTGAGGATTACGGTTCGTCACTACGGCAGCCCCGCAAGCCATCAGTTCTAGAGGCAGATAGGAAGGATGTCGCGTGGCCATCGCCACGAGGCCCGCGTCGGCCGCCCGATACAGGGCACCCGTTTCGGTATAGGGTAGCAATCCAACATTGTGGACAACGCCGTCCAAGCCGTATGGGCTCGCTTCCCAGTCGCACCCGGCCGAGACAATCTGGATGCGTGCGCCGTAACGCTGTTTGAGTTCGATGAGACCTCGGGCTATCACTTCGAAGCAGTTTCTCGGAGTGTAGGGGCGAGCATAGCAGACCAGCAAGAAAGGCTCGTTTGGATCTCGCGAACGGCGACCCCGCGAGTGGAACACGTCAGGGTCAACGGACGGAAGAAAGGAATCGGCCCGTCCCCCCAGTGCCTGATAAGACTCTGCAAGTGATGGTGTGTTGCACACGGCATGGAAGCCGAACCGGTACGTGGCCTCGACTGCGGTGCTGATTGTGCCACCTGGATAGAATAACGGCTCCCAGTCCTGGACGAAATAAAACTTACGTCCTATCCCGCGCGAGCGAAGTAGCGGATATGCCGTAGTCCACAGGGTGCAAATGGCTGCGTCCGCTTCGCCCAGAGTGAGGCGAGAGGTCGGGAACGTGAAGGTGCTGATTTCAGCGGCGGCAGCCAAGTCCGGGAATGCTCGCGCGATATTAGCGGAGATGACTGCCGGACTTCGCCCACTCAGCATCGCGAAAGCTGGCGCAACCCCGTGACGCAGCCGCATGTATTCGGCTGCACGCAGAATTGTGTGAATGCCCCCATAGAATGGAACCTCGAACTCGGGAACGAGCCAAAGCACGCGCCGAAGAGGTTTGCCAGGCGCAGCGGCACAGGCGGCAATCGAGGCGGCTATCTCGGCCGCGGTAGTATCGTATGTAGCCGCGACGTGGCGCGCTTCGGCAGCAAAATTGTGGTCGGCTCCCGGCTTTGCTGGAGGAGCGGGTAAGCGTAGTACCGGGGCGCCTACGGCTCCAGCCGTATCCAAATTCGGATTCAGGTAGGGATCACCCTCCGGGAAAGCGGCAACGACAGTGTCCCGCGACAAGGGCATCGAGCTCCTTTCAAAAGCACATGGGCCTGCAGAAGCCTGAAAACGCGCGAAAGGGTTCAGCATCAGTCGTCCACGACGGCGTCGGACGATCTCTAGTGTAAATGCGACATCGGCACGCCCGGAATGAGCGACCGCCGATAAGCCTCCAATCTCCTCCCATGAACCACGCCGGAAAGCGAGCGCTCCCCCCGAGGCCGCAGCTGCATTGCGATACCATCCAGCTCCTCCGGCCGGCCCAAAGTAGTGCTCGGGCTCTCCTCGAAAAGCGGGGTGCGCCGCTCCATCCTGCAAAAGCAGGCCGTAGTCGAGAATGCGATTCTCTTCGTCAAAAACTCGGCCGGCTACAGCACCGATGGCGGGGTTTGCAAGCGGACGCACTAGTTCGTCGAGCCAATCGGTGCTCTCAGGGACAAAGCCTGCATCGAGCAGGACGATGACCTCGCCTCGCGACGAGCTGACCGCCCTATCGATAGAAGCCGGGAAGATTTGGCCCATCTGCTACCAGCACTTCAACTCGGCCCTGAGTTTCTGTTGCCAAGTGAAGGTCAGTAAGAGTTTCCCCCCCGACGATGATCACGGTGGTCGTGGGCCACAGTTCGGAATTCCAGACAATCCGGATGGAAGATCCATCGAAACGGGGAGTCGCACCGGGCCAGCCAGCAACCGGTAAGTATTTGCTCAGAGCGCGAAGTTGCCCGGCAGCCGCGTATGGCTTCGCGCTAAAGCCGTTGGCAGAGACCGAGGTCTCGATATGACGCCAATGATAGAGCACGTATGGCACGTGAACAACTGAGGCTCTATCGCCAATGCCGCGCAGAAATAGATCCCAGTCTTGTGCCCCGTCCGTATTCGGGTCCCAGCCGCCGATTGCTCGCATACGCTCCGTCCGCATCGCACACGCATGCGTCAGGTAGTTAGCATTCAGCATTATTTCCGGAGACCAACCCGGCTTCAACAGCGGTGCAAACCGACGAGCGCCGGCCCGGTCTATCGAATCCTTATCGGGAGTATATGAAGTCCGCCGCCGGTCTGGCATTCAGCGCACGAGCCATCTGAAATAACGCCTCAGGGCTCAGCAGATCATCGTGATCGAGAAGGACTGCCCAATCGCCTGCAGCCATTTCCAAAGCAACGTTGGAATTGCCTGAAATGCCGTGATTCTCCGGGAGGACTCTCAATCGTATGCGCGGATCCGATGCGGTCACCTCACGCGCCGCACTGAGCAATGCGGTGGCGTCATCACCGGTGTCCACCACGACGAGACAGAGTTCCCATTGCTCATAGCTTTGGGCCTGGACGGACTGAACCATATCGCAAAACACATCCGTCGGTGTCCGAAAACAGGGGACGAGAACGCTGAATGTGGGGCGAATGGAGAACCCAGCGACGATACGGCGTTGCAACTCAAGAGTGCCGGTATCCGGCGTATGGAACTTGCACCAATTCAGATAAGTGTCGGGCACCTCCGCTGCAGATTGCTCGCCAGGCTCGATCGCTGGAAACGGCTGGATCGGAGCAATATGCCGGCTATTCGAACGCGCGCGAAGGCGCGCGAGCAGTTGCCCGGTGAAAGCCCACCAAAGCGCCGTAGCTGCTCGTCGTCCAAAGCGACGAGGCGTGGGCGGCATCCGAGCAGCTGCTGCGCGTAGCGGCCACGTCATTCGCCAAAACGTGCTGGCGTAAAGAGCGTTGATCTCCGATGCAGCACTTTCGGCGCGAACAACGGCGGAGCGCTCGCGCATTTCAGCAGCTTCCGCCCGAAGGACTGCTGAACGCTCACGGATTTCAGCAGCTTCTGCGCGAGCCACTGCCGACCGCTCGCGCCTTTCAGCCGTAGCTGCGCGAGCTGACGCAGACTGCTCGCGCGCTACTGTACGGGCACTGTCAACGGCGATCCTTTGCTTGGTCTCGGCCAATTCCTCTTGGGCACGCACGAGCATGGCCCGAACGTTTTCTGCCTCTTCCCGCGCTGCTGCCCCGGAGCGCATTAGAGCGCGGGACAGTGCCTCGGCTTCCTCTCGCATCGCGAGTTCAGCCCGCAGTGCCTCTCTGACTTCATGAGCTTCCTTCTCTGCGCTTGTTAGCTGGACGCGCATCTGACCGATGTTCTCTCGCGCTGACGCGATCGCGTCCAGCAATGCAGGCGTGAAAGCAGTCATTGTTGAGGCGGATAGGTGAAGAGTCTTAAGCTGGGATGCCGGCAGTGAATTCAGCAGCTGCGGCAGTTCAGTAAGCGGCGAATTGGTTCCAGTAATTACACGACGATACGGATCGCGCTTTTCGGAAGCAAGTCTTTCGATGACGATCACGGAATCAAAGAAAGCAATGCGCGCGATTTGTTGACCAAAGTCGCGTAGCTCTCGGAGAGATTCGGGATCCAACTTGTTCTCAACATCGCTCTCAAAGTGGTCGGCATTCAGGGCGTCGGCGAGATTCTTAAACCACTCCATAGACGTATCAGAATCCCCTGAAGCTTCCGCCAAAGGAGGAAAAATAGCTGCAGTGGAGGTCTTCGATTATGTAAACGCCGCCCGGCTTAAGCCGCTGAAAGCAGGCCTTGAAAGCTGTAATTACGTGCGAAGACCGGTGCGATCCGTCATCAATTATGATGTCAAAACCAGAATCGCCTAGCACTCGTTCAAGATCCGCCGGCTTGCCAGCGTCGGCCAGCAGCACCTGGACGTTTCTCCCGAGCGTTAGCTCTTTGCATCTTGGGTCGATGTCAATTCCTACTATTCTGGAGCCCGCCGGCAAATACTTTGACCAGACCTGAAGTGACCCACCATTCTGGACACCGATCTCCAGCAGGTTAACAGGTTCGCCCACTATGAGAAATCGAACCAGCTCAGCCTCGTATATGCCAAGGTCCTGCTCCCACTTATCCGAAACGTTGCCGTTGTGATTGAGAAAGACTTCGCTCAAAGTTCTGGGCAGCTCTTGGGAAGGGACCAAATCAGTTCCTTGCGTTGAGTTGTTGGCGATATTGGCTATGGTAGGATCTGACGCCATAGGGCTATTCCTGTTTAAAGAATCCGCGCGATCGTTCGCCAGTTACATTGTACCAATGTCGATGCGGCTGCGCTTGCATCTCGCGATGGCTCTACTCCACCCCCGATCGTGCAACCTGGGACAGGAGGGCGGCACTGCAGCAGGCAAATGCAGCGCTCGTTGTCCCATCACGCGCTCCCCGATGACGGGAGCGGGGTCCTAGCTTCTCGCCTCTGAAAGTCTCTCCCATCATCCTAAAACAGTCCCCATCTCCTCAGCGGTTGCGGCTCTATCCCGCCCGAGCAGTCCCGCAGGCCGTGAAAGCTGGCGGCTTTCGGCGGCTCGCTTCTTTCAGGATCATGTCTTCATTGCAAGCGGGACTTTCTTCAACTTGCGTCAGTCCACCTCGTGTTTCGCGCTCCTTGGTGGTCAGCTCAGTCCACCTCGTTTTTGCTCTCCTTGGTGGTCAGCTAAGGTACCGCTTTCACCCGAGACTTCGGAACCGATGCCCGCCCCCGAACCCCGCGCCAACCACCTCCTGATCGGCCACGAGGCGGCCGAAGCCGCCGTCACCGAGGCGCTGCGCTCCGGCCGGATGCACCACGCCTGGCTCATCACCGGCCCGCCCGGGATCGGCAAGGCGACGCTCGCCTTCCAATTCGCCCGTCGGCTGCTCGCGGGAATGCCCGAGGGAAACACCCTCGCGCTCGACCCGGCGCACCCCGTGTTCCGGCGCGTCGCCGCCGGCACCCATGCCGACCTGCTGACGGTCGAGCGCGAGTGGGACGATAAGCGCCAGCGGCTGCGCGCCGAGATCGTGGTCGACGACGTGCGGGCGGTCGCCGACTCCTGCGCCTCACGCCGGCCGAGGGCGGCTGGCGCGTCGTCGTGGTGGACGGGGCCGACGCGATGAACCGCAACGCCGCCAACGCCCTCCTGAAATCCCTCGAAGAGCCGCCGCCGCGGGCGATCCTGCTGCTCGTGTGCGCCGCGCCCGGCCGGCTGCCGCCCACGATCCGCAGCCGCTGCCGGCGACTGCGCCTCGGGGCGCTCGATGTCCCGGCCATGGACCGGCTCCTCACCCTTTATCTGCCGGAAATGCCGGAAGATGAACGGGGTCGGCTCGCGGCGCTCTCCGAGGGCTCACCGGGGCGAGCCCTGATGCTGGCCGAGGAGGAGGGGCTGCGCCTCGCGGCTCTCGTCAGCGACGTATTGGCCGCGCTACCCACGCTACCGCCGCTTCGCTGGCACGAGATCGCGGACGCGCTCGGGCGGGCCGATGCCGCCTTTTCCACCTTCATGGACCTGCTGCGGGCGGCGCTCGCCGCGGCGGTCGCGGACTCGCTGCGGGGCCCGGCCGATGAGGCGCAGGCCCGGCTGGTCGCGCTGCGTCCCCTTGATGCCTGGGGCGACGTCTGGCACGGGCTGACGCGGCTTCAAGTGTGACCGAGCGGTTCAACCTGGACAACGCAGGCGATCATCTCCGGGCTCGCCTTGCTGACCGGACCCGCACCGAGCACCGGATGACCCAGCACTACTTCATCACGACCCCGATCTATTACGTCAACGCCGCCCCGCATATCGGCCACGCCTACACCAGCATCGCGGCGGACGTGCTGGCGCGGTGGAAGCGGCTCGACGGCTTCGACGTGTTCTTCCTGACCGGCACGGACGAGCACGGGCAGAAGGTCGAAAAGGCGGCGGCCGACGAGGGGCTCGACCCGCAGACCTTCGCCGACCGGGTTTCCGCCGATTTCCGCGACATGGCCGACCGAATGGGCATTTCGTACAAGACGATTACATCCGCACGACCGAGCCGCGTCACAAGTTAGCCTGCGCCGCACTCTGGGAGCGCCTGGAGGCGAGCGGGCAGATTTATCCCGGCCATTACGAGGGCTGGTACGCGGTCCGTGACGAAGCCTTCTACGCCGAAGACGAGCTAATCCTCCGCCCGGACGGGACGCGCATCGCCCCGAGCGGTGCGCCCGTGGAGTGGGTCAGAGAGCCCTCGTTCTTCTTCCGGCTCTCCGAATGGCAGGGCAGGCTGTTGAAATTCCAGGAGGAGAACCCGGGTTTCGTTGCGCCCACGGCGCGCCGCAACGAGGTGCTGAGCTTCGTGCGCGGCGGGCTCCACGATCTCTCGATCAGCCGCACGAGCTTCCGCTGGGGCATCC
>CAWEHU010000019.1:0-193651 GCA_963808965.1 uncultured Alphaproteobacteria bacterium | reverse complement strand
CCCCGCAGAGATTACGTCCCGAACGCCACGCACGAGCACGTTGCCAGTTTGATCGGCAACTTCAACAGGCTGCGCGAGGCTCTCAACGAAATCTGTGCGATCAACACGGAACTCCTACGCCGGCGCGAGGATCTCGGGTAGACCGTGATGGACCCGGCCCTCACCTCCTTCGACGTCGCCAAGGTGGGCGCGGTTCTCGCCGACATGGTCGTCTGCTTTCTTGCTGCTGGCGCCTCATTATCCGATCCGGAGAGCGCCAATGACCATGCATCCCAAGATTGCCGATCGACATCTATCGCGGCAAGCCTGCATCTACATCCGCCAGTCGACCCTGGCACAGGTGCGCTTCAATCAGGAGAGCACAGACCGCCAGTACAATCTGGTGAACAAGGCCCGCTCACTCGGCTGGAGCCAGGAACAGATCCGGGTCCTCGACCGGGATCTGGGCAAGTCGGGATCCGCAGCAAGCACCCGCACAGATTTCAAGACCCTGGTCGGCGATGTGGCGATGGGCCATGTCGGGGCGATCTTCTCCTTGGAAGCGTCGCGCTTGGCGCGGTCGAACCAGGACTGGCATCGCCTGCTCGAACTGTGCGCCATCACCGGCACGCTCGTAATCGACGAGGATGGCGTATACTGTCCTGCCGAATTCAACGATGGCCTCGTGCTCGGAATGAAGGGCACTTTCGCTCAAGCAGAGTTACACATCATCCGCGCGCGCCTCCACGGCGGCAAGCTCAATAAGGCATCCAGAGGCGGTCTGAGGTTTGCACTGCCGGTCGGCCTTGTCTTCGACGAAGACAAGATTGTGCTCGATCCCGACCGCGAGGTGCAGGGCGCGGTTCGCACGGTCTTCGAATTGTTCGAACGCGAGGGTACAGCCTACGGCGTTGTAAGACGGTTCCAGGAGCTTGGCCTGCACTTCCCGCGCCGTGCGTATGGCGGTGCATGGAACGGCAAGCTGCTGTGGGGCCGCCTGACCCACTCCCGCGTCCTCGGCCTTCTGGCCAATCCTTCCTACGCCGGCGTCTACGTGTTCGGCCGCTACCAATCCTCGAAGCAGGTGGGGCCATCCGGCGAGATCGCCACTCGCTCGCGTCCGGTTTCCCAGGACGCCTGGCGGGTGATGATACGCGATCATCACGAAGGCTACATCGACTGGGACCGGTTCGAGGCCAACCGGCTTCGCCTCGCCGGCAACCGGACGAATGGTGAGGTGTTGTCCGGTCCGGCGCGAGAGGGACTCTGCCTGCTGCAGGGCATGCTTCTCTGCGGCGCCTGCGGGCGCCGTCTGGGGATACGCTATACCGGAAACGGTGGCGTCTATCCTATCTATCAGTGCATCTGGAAGCATCGCGAAGCCTTGTCGCCGCGCGCCTGCCTGAGCGTCACGGCCGCGCCACTCGACCAGGCGATCACCGGGAGGTTGGTCGGCGCCATCACGCCGGCGACGATTGACCTCGCACTCGCAGCACTCACCAGCCTCGAGGAACGGGATCGCGAGATTGGCGCGCAGTGGCGGATGCGGATCGAGCGGGCGCGCTACGACGTGGACCTGGCTGACCGCCGGTACGAAGCGGTCGATCCCGCCAATCGCCTCATCGCGGCGACCCTCGAACAGCGCTGGAACGACGCCATGCGGCGCCTGCAGGAACTCGAGGCCGAGCTGGCTGCCTTCGAGCGACAGACCATGCGGGCCGTCACGGCCGAGCAGAAGCGACAAATTCTCAAACTCGCCGGCGACCTGCCCAAACTCTGGGCCGCATCGACCACCACGCCGCGAGATCGCAAGCGGATACTGCGTTTGCTCGTGCGCGACATCACCGTGACGAAGGGGCCCGAGCCTAAGATTATTCGCTTGCACGTCCGCTGGCAGGGCGGCGCCAGCGAAACGCTGGAGCTCCAGATGCCTCCCAACCGTGCCGAGGCGGTCCGTTATCCCGAGGCCTTCGTGGCGCGCATCCGACAGCTGGCGGTCAACCACCATGACGACGAAATCATCCGCCTGCTGAGCGCAGAGGGCCATCAAAGTTCGACTGGAAAACCGCTTACGCTGAGCATGATCAAGTGGCTACGATACAAACACCGCATCTCGGCGCCCCGACCCCCGGCCGACACCCTCAATGTCCGCCAAGTCCGCGACAGATATGGCGTCAGCCTCTGGGTCGTTCACTACTGGATTGGTCGTGGCGTCATCACCGCGCAGCAGCGCAAGCCGAATGCGCCCTACGAGATATCGATCGACGAAGCGTCAGACCAGTTGCTCTGGGAATGGATTGCCAACTCGGTACATCTTCACCCCTCATCCCAAACGCAAGCTGCATGAGGTGCATTATGCCTGCCACGTCGGCACGCCAAGCGGACGCCGTCCGCCATCGGCTTTCGGGATATAGACACGCCGGACTGGTTGTGGCCGGTAGCGCCCGGTGTGTACCCGTGCGCAGAGTCTTGGAGGTTGGCCTCCAGGTTCTGCTCGTAGTCCGCCACCGTGATCCCATCGACTCCAGCACTTGCCTGCCGCTTCTGACGCCGGAATGCCCGTTCGAGCGCTTCGATGTCCACGTGATGCAACAGGGCGGTGAACCGGGTCTGGACGGCCGCGCGCGTGCCGCCGCGTTCACCCGTGCGAGGTTGGATGGCAGGGCGACCCGGCTCTGTGTCCGGACCCGGCCCCTCTCGCGTGGGCTCCTCCCGGGCTGGTCCCTTCCCTCGGCGCGTCTCGTTTCCTTCGACGGCGTCATCGGTACTATGAACCAGTCCGACTCCCGACCTCAGCTCGTCCTCCTCCGCCAGCGAGCGGCGGCACCACACCTGCCAATCGGTCTGCACTTTCCGCCAGGTCCGGCTCACAGTATCTTTCGAAACCGCGCCCTTGAACAGCGCTCCCAACGCCCGCCGCACCCGGCGCGTGTTGGTGCCGGACAAGTAGGCGCCCGCGATCAGCGCCTCGACCTGTTTCGTCATCCGCGCGTAGCGTGGCAGCGCGTCGCTGTGCCATTCCTGGCTCGTGCCATCGCCGTCGGTCAGTCGTGCTCGCGGCACGCTGATCGTCACCGGCCCGAACGAGCCGAGCAGTTGGCGTTTCCGCCGACCGTGTCGATATCCGACCATCTCCCGCGCCGTTTCGCCCGCCGCTCGGCCCGGTCTCTGGTAACGCCCGCGGCCGAGCGCCTCGTTCAACTCCTCGTCCACCAGTGCCTCGATGAAGCCACAAATGCGATCCCGGATGCCCATCTCGATCGGGTCGAACCACGTCTCGCCGAGGAAGATCGGCGACGCGGTCGAGGTGTTTCTGCTGTTCTCGTCCATGGTGTGGTCTCCTTCGGCGTCTCACCGCCGAGCCGGCTTGTTGTCTCAGCCGGAGACTACACCGCCTTGAATTTCAACCACTCCTGCGACGGCACCGGACTAGACCTTCTGAGGATACAAGCAAGAGAACCCCTGCCAATTTCCATTCCTGGGCGAAGATCGGTGCCGAGCACCGATCACACCCTGGACATCGCGGCGACCTTGGCGTGGCCTCTCGTAGCGCTTGCTGCCGTAATCGCGGTCTACTTCATCGCGAGACAGGCGATCGCTGGGGGTCAGAACGTCGAGATCAGCTGGAAGGTCACTGAAAAGGTCTCAGGCCGGGTGGTCATAACCAAGGTCCGCTCTCGGCAAGGCAGGCCGCAGCGGGCGGCCTGACCATCGGACCAGCGGCACCCTTAATACCTCATAAACGATGCGCAACTAACTTGGGCGCCCCTTCCTTTGGGGGTTGTTCGTGAAGAGACCGCGAGTCGCAGTCCGGCTTACGATTTTGGCAATCGCTCCCGCTCTCGGCGGCTGCGCCGCGACTCAACGGGCCGAGATGCAGAAGCGAGCTGCGACGGCAAAGGCCGAATTCACCGCCGAACAGTCGAAGTGTCTGGCGACGTGGCCTGCTCGACAAGGCAATTACCTGAGAAGCGTAAGCTGTGAGAGCGCCGCCTTTGATCGAACGGTCAAACCGTTCGTCGCCAATCCCGACCTCTTCGAACTCGCCTGGGCTTACGATATCGCTCTTGCCGCCAAGATGGATCGCGGAGAGATCTCGCGAGAGGATGCCCGTCTGCAAAGGGCGCAAGTCCAGGCACAGCTTTCGACCGAAGCTCGCAATCGCTTCAACGCTGCTCGAATGGCAAACGCCCAGATTCAGATGGCACAGGCGCAGCGGGAAGCCCAGCAGTCTGCCGCACTCGGGAATCTGCTGACGGGCTTCGCAGCGCTTCAGCAGACGAACCGTCCTCGAACAGTCAGCACCACGTGCAGTCGAATGGGTCCCTTCACGACGCGGAGCCGGAACTTGGCACCCTCGTTCTGCTCGATCCAGAGGCCGAGAATCTCCTTCATCCCGTCCGCCCGGACGCCGAGCGCGATGTGCACCGCCTTCAAGGTCTGCGAACCGGAACCCTCTACGTATTTCCTGCCCATGAGCGTGGTCGCGATCGGCTGTGCGCGCGTCTCGACCGAGGACCAGAACCTCGATCTGCAACGCGACGCTCTGACCCGGGCGGGGTGCGGCCGCATCTATGAGGATCGCATGAGCGGCGCCAAGGCGGCGCGGCCGGGCCTGACGCTTGCGCTGGAAGTGGCGCGGGCGGGTGATCAGCTGATGGTCTGGCGGCTCGACCGGCTCGGCCGGTCGATGTCGGACCTGATCGGGCTGATCCGTTCGTTGCAGGAACGTGGGGTTGAGCTCCGCTCCCTGACCGAGGGCATCGACACCGCGACAATCAACGGCAAGTTCACCTTCCATCTTTTTGCGGCATTGGCTGAGTTCGAGCGCGCCCTGACTTGCGAGCGGACGCAGGCCGGGCTGGCCGCGGCGCGGGCGCACGGCCGCAGCGGCGGGCGGCCGAAGCTGCTCGATCCCGAGAAGCGTGGGCACGCCGTCGCGCTCTACAACGCAAGCAGCACACGATCGGCGAGATCTGCCGGAGATGGGAGATTCTTGAAACCGACGCTCTACAGCTATCTGGGAGGGGCCAATGGCTGACGTCGCGTCGCGTATCCCGCGCGAGGCGCTGATCAGCTTGCGCCATCGGCTGGAGACGCTGCCGGCGCGACATCCCGACCGCAAGGGTCTGGTCGCCAAGGCGGCGGCGCTCTACGGCACGTCGCGCGCGACTATCTATCGCGACTTGCGCCAGCAGCTGCGTCCCAAGCCGCTACACCGGTCGGACCGCGGCAAGCCAAAGATCATTTGGGTGCCCGATCTGGAGCGCTACTGCGAGACGATCGCGGCGATGAAGCTGCACCTTGAACGGCAAGGGCCGGCATCTCTCGACGGCGCGGGCGATCCAGATCCTGGAGGAGCATGGGCTTGAGACCCCGGACGGCTGGGTGCGGTTGCCGCCTGGCTTACTGAGCAAGGCAACCGCCAACCGCTATCTCAGAGGCTGACCCGGAATGGCTCCGGAATAGATTATCGAGTCAATTCAACGAAGTGGGTGGTGGCTGGGTCACCTTGCTGCCGGTGGCCATCATAAGGGGTTGCGTGATTTCAGCGGCTTCGATTCTCTCGTGGTTGCGAAGAACACGGGAGAATGCCTCGATGGCCTGGACTGAAATCACGCGCGCCAAGTATCGGCGCGATGGGCTGCGCTACGCAAGCGACACCACCGGCGAGGAGTGGGGCGTCATCGAACCGCACCTCCCCCCGGCGGCAAGTTGCGGGCGGACGCGCGAGACCGACTTGCGAGATGTCGTCGATGCGATCTTCTACATCGCGCAGTCGGGCTGCCAATGGCGCCTGCTGCCGAAGGAGTTCCCTCCGTTCACGACGGTGCAGCGGTATTTCTATGCTTGGCGGGACAACGGGACGTGGCAGACCATCAATCAGGCGCTGCTGATGTCGGTGCGCGAGGCCGCGGGCCGCGAGGCAAGTCCGACCGCGGGCGTGATCGACAGCCAGTCGGTCAAGACCACGGAGGCTGGCGGTCCGCGCGGTTATGCGGCCGAGAAAATGATCAAGGGCCGAAAGCGCCATATTCTCACCGATACGATCGGCCTGCCGGTCGGGATGATCGTTCACCCCGCCAACATCCAGGATCGCGATGGAGCGCCAGACCTGTTGGCGAGCGTTCGTAGCGCCTTTCCCTGGTTGCGCCATGTCTTCGCCGACGGCGGCTATGCGGGTGACAAGCTGAAGGGTGTCCTCGAAAATCTCGGCGGCTGGACCATCGAGATCGTCAAGCGATCAGACGCCGCCAAGGGCTTCGTCCTGCTGCCCCGGCGATGGGTGGTCGAACGCACCTTCGCATGGCTCAACCGCAACCGTCGCCTGGCCAAAGACTTCGAGGCGACAATCCAAAGCGCAGTGACTTGGCTTTATATCACCAGTGTCAAGCTGATGATGCGACGTCTGGCGGCCGCTTGAGTTGCCGTGATAGGCCAGATTTCCAAACCAAATCAACATACTGAAGCGTCACGATGGCGATTCGAGTTCGACTCTCAGATTATGGGGCTACGACCATGACCGGATGACGCGCCCGCCGGCGGCGGTGCGCTTTCAGGCGGAGCACAGCAACGCGCTCTGGCATTTCGACCTCAGCCCCTCCGACCTGAAGCAGATCGACTGCCCGCCTTGGGTCGAAGCCGGCGCGGCGCGCCCACGCTGATGATCTATAGCGTCGTCGACGACCGCAGCGGCGTCGCTTACCAAGAATACCATTGCGTCTATATGGCGAGGGCCGACAGTCTCACCACGCTTATCGAGCGGCAACGCATAGGAGAAGTAAATACAGGTTCCGCCGTCCGGCGGATCGGCGTCCCTCGCGGGCGATGGGTGAGATGAGTTCGTGCGCGTGGGAGTACCGACACGAGCGACATCGTGGTCAGGACGCTACCGAAGATTGCTGGCCGATGCCAGCAACGACCGTGGCCACCGTCAGCTGTTCAGCAGCGTGGTTCCGCTTGGGAAGGGGGGCAGGGGCTTGAACCATGAGGGAGTTTGGCAATAGCCTCCCACTCGGAGGAAACATCCGGTGGCTAGATCAGTAGGACTGAAGCGGCTATTTGCCCTTAGCGGCCTGGCGGTTGGCTTCGCTTTCCTGTCACCCGGCGCTTCTGTGGCGAAGCCACACATCCAAATCGTCGCGACTGGCGGAACGATCGCGGGCGCACAGCCCGCCGCCGGGCAGATGGGTTACCAGTCCGGCACATTCGACGTGCAGCGGCTGATCGACGCCGCCCCGCAGATGAAGGATCTGGCGGATGTCACGGGCGAGCAGCTCGTGAACATCGGCAGCCAGGACATGAACAACGAGGTCTGGCTCAAGCTCGCGAAGCGCGTCAACGAGCTGGTCAGGCAACCCGATGTGGATGCCGTCGTCGTCACGCACGGAACGGACACCATGGAGGAGACTAGCTACTTTCTCGGCCTGGTCATTCACACGAAGAAGCCGATCGTCATGGTAGGTTCCATGCGACCGGCCACCTCGCTCGGCGCTGATGGCCCGATGAACCTGTATGAGGCCGCGGCCGTGGCGACCAGTCCGGAGGGGCGCGATCGCGGCGTCCTCGTCGTATTGAACGATCGAATCCATTACGCCCGGGAGGTCGAGAAACAGAACACGACTGCCCTGGACACTTTCAAATCGCCTAATCGCGGTCCGGCGGGTCGGGTCGAGGGTTCGGCGGTTCCTTCTTCTCCCGGCCTGCAACGACCTTCGGAGATAGCAGCGCCTTCTCGGTTGATGATCTCGGCGTCTTACCGAAGGTGGAGATCGTCTACGCTTACGCGAACATGGGGCGGGAATTTATTGACTTGGCGGTCAAGGACGGGGCGAAGGGGATCGTTGTTGCCGGGGTGGGCGACGGCAACATGACGACCGTGGCACTCGAGGGTTTGCAGGATGCCGTGAAGGCCGGCGTCGCCGTCGTGCGCAGCAGCCGTACCGGCAGCGGCGCGGTGTACAGGAATGTCGAAGTGGATGACGACAAGCTGCATTTCATTGCCGGCGGCGAACTCAATCCACAGAAAGCCCGCGTGCTCCTGATGCTCGCTCTGACAAAGACGCAGGATCCAGGAGCGCTGCAGGATTATTTCAATCGCTATTAGAGCATTTTCCCTGCGGCTGAAATCGCTTTGGGGATTCCGAAACGGGCGCGTCATGTGATCCATAGGACTCCGGTTTCGAGCCGGAGGCGGTCATGCGTGGCGGCAGGGTTTGCCTTATGGGCAGGATTTGCGCGATCGGGTGCTGGCGGCCGCGCGTGTGCCGCTTGGCGAACGGTTTTCTGTCAGTGGGGTAATGGGGCCACCGGGCTGGCGGCGAGAGTGGGTCGTCCCTCAGAGTGATGTTCCGCCGCGACCAACACGGCCGGGCGCTACGGTCGGGCCCGGCGCGGCGAACGGGTTGTTGCGGCGGTCCCCTATGGTCATCGCAAGACCACCACCTTCGTCGCCGGACTACGCCAGGATGGTCTGATCGCGCCGCTGGTGCTGGACGGGGCAATGAACGGCGAGAGTTTCCTGGCCTATGTCCGCCAGTTTCTCGCTCCCTGCCTGCGCCGCGGCGACATCGTGATCATGGATAATCTCAGCAGCCATAAGAGCCGTGGCGTACGGGACGCCATCGAGGCTGCGGGGGCAACGCTGCTGTATCTGCCGCCGTATTCACCCGATTTCAATCCGATCGAGCAGGCGTTCGCGAAACTCAAGGCGCTTCTGCGCAAGGCGGCTGCGCGCACCGTAGAGGCCTTGTGGGACATCATCGGCGTCCTCATGCAGGCGTTTCGGCCCGACGAACCGGCCAATTATTTCGCCAACTCAGGATACGGACAGCCGTAGGGAAAATGCTCTAGCGTACACCGCCAGAGAGAATCCCACGTGACCCCTTCCCATGCGTCACAGCACTTGCTCGAGGAAGGCGCGGGTGCGTGCCTCGCGGGGCTCGTCAAGCACCTGCGTCGGTGGTCCGTGCTCGACGATCTTGCCGCCATCGGTGAAGTACACCATGTCAGCGAGCCGGCGGGCGAAGCTCATCTCATGCGTGACGATGATGCAGGTCATGCCCTCCGCCGCGAGCTCCTGGATCGTGACGAGCACCTCCTTCTTTGTCTCGGGGTCGAGCGCCGCGGTGACCTCGTCAAACAGCATCACCTTGGGGTCCATCGCGAGCGATCGAGCAATGGCGACGCGCTGCTGCTGCCCGCCCGAGAGCTCGCCGGGGTAGTAGTCCAGCTTGTCGGCCAGCCTCACTTTGGCGAGCAGGACCCGCGCCCGCGCCTCCGCCTCCGCCCTCGCCCGGCGCAGTACGTGGACTTGCGCCATGGCTACGTTCTGCAACGCGGTGCGATGGGGGAACAGGTTGTACTGTTGAAAGACGATGCCGACGTCGCGCCGCAAGGCGAGCTTGTCCAGGCGGGGGTCGTTCACCTCGCGCCCGTTCACCTGGATGGAGCCGGATGAGACGGGCACCAGGGCGTTGATGCAGCGCACAAGCGTGCTCTTGCCCGAGCCGGACGGCCCGATGATGCAGGCCGTCTCCCCGCGGGTCACCTGCAAGGAGATTCCCTGCAACACGGGGTAGGCGCCGAAGCGCTTCTCCACGTCGCGCAGCACGACGAGTGGCGGGCCGAGTCCGCGCGCCTGCACATTCATCCGCGACGCATTCGCCGCTCGAGCGCGCGGGTGAGCCGTGCGATCGGATAGGTGTGAGCAAAGAATAGCGCGAGCAGCAGGAGATAGAACGGCATCATCAGGTTGGGCCGCGCCTCGGCGGCGACGGCCGCGCGCACTGCCGTAAGCCCGTCCTGAATGCCAACGACAGAGATCAGGGTCGTGGCCATCACCACGATCGCATACAGGTTCATCCAGGGCGGCAGCATGCGCCGGAATGCCTGCGGGAGGATGACCATGAGCAGCACCTGCCGACGCGAGAAGGCGAGGCTCTCCGCGCTCTCCCACTGCACCACGGGAATGGACAGGAGCCCGCCGCGAACGATTTCCGCGACGTTGGCCGCGACCGGAAGGGCGAGCCCCACCACCGCCTTGGCCCAGGCCGGCACCGGAAAGGTGAGGCCGAGGACGCGCACCTCGAACGGCAGCAAGAACATGACGTAGAACAGCAGAACAAGCCACGGCACGTTGCGCAGGAACTGGATCAGGAGCCAGCCGCTGGCCCGCACCGGACGGTACGCGGCCAGCTGCGTCAGCCCAAGCGGCAGGCCCGCAGCGGTGCCGAGCGCCATCGCCAGAACGCCGACGAGCAGGTTGAACAGGAATCCGCTCAGCACGAGTGGCAGCCACTTTAGCAGGACGGCAAACGTGTCGGCCTGCATTGCCCCGGCTGGCTGCCCCGGCGCGGCCCTGGCCAGCACTATGGCCAGACCCAGCAGCAGCCAGGGCCAGGCCAGCGCGCGGGTAAGGGTGAGGGCGGGGCGTGCGACGGGTGCCGTCAGCACCGGCAACGCGCCCCTCATAGTGTCCAGCCCGGCAGGCGCAGCGCGCGCTCCCATCGCTGCAAGGCCCAGACTAGGAGCGCGATCAAGAGGATGTATGCCAACAGGAGCACGTTCATCATTTCGCGAACGTTCATGCTCTCGGACCACACTTGCGAGGCGGAGTAGAGCAGCTCCGGCACAGCGATCGCATAGGCGAGCGAAGTTGTCTTGACCAAGTTTATCAGATTGTTGCCCAGCGCCGGCAGGCAGACCCGCAGGGCAAGTGGCATTGTGATGTAGCTAAGCGTCTGTATGCGCGTGTAGCCCAGCGACTCCGCGGCCTCCTCCGTTGCGGTGGGCACCGCCTCCAGACCGGAGCGGAAGATCTCGGCGTTGAACGCACCCGCGAACAGGCTGAACGAGACCAGCGCCCAACCGAGATTCGACACCACCGGGATCTGTGCGCCGTAGCGGTCCCTCACCATTGGCAGCAGCCCGCCTACGGCGAAGTAGAAGAACAAGAGCTGCACGAGCGGCGGCGTGTTGCGGAACACTTCCACGTAGGCGCGGGTGAGCACCCGCAGCAGGCGGGAGCGACCGATCAGCAGCGCGGCGCCCGCCAAGCCGATCACGACGGAGGCGGCGCCGGAGCCAATCGAAAGCCATAGCGTCGTCCATAGGCCTCGCAGGAACCGGCTGCGGTCGTACGCGTCGTAGGCCACCGAGACGTTGATCCCGTGCGCGTCGGCCAGCCAGCGGAAGAAATCCTCGACGCCGCCCATCCCAGTCGTTCGCCGTCCCTAGCCCCCGCCCAGCTTGTGCTGCATCTCGACCAGATAGGGCGAGGGCGCGACGCCCCACTTGCGCTCCAGCTCGAGAATATGGCCGCTGCGCAGCCACTCCGTGCTGATTTGCGACAGCAGCTTGCCAAACGGCGCCGACACATCCTCCTGCCGGACTCCGATAGCCCAGGGCTGCTGGTCCTCCGAGGGCAGCGGCGTCTCGTATTCACTCCACTTCGCCGGGTCAGAGGCCAGCGTCGAGACGATCAAGGCATGGTCGAACAGGAAGGCGATGCAATTGCCCCCGGCCAAGGCGTTCAGCGCGTCGGGTACGGCGGGAAACGCCTGCAGTTCCGGCCCATAGAGCTGGACCACACGCCGGTTCGAGTAAGCGCCCTGTATTGCGCAGACGCGCCGCCCCCGCAGCTGCTCCCAAGATTTCAACTGGGCCGACTTCGGGGCCAGCACGGTTACCCCGTCCGCGTAATAATTGGGCTCGATCATGCCGATCACGCGACGTCGGTCGGCCGTGTCGCTCATCGTCGCCAGGATCATGTCGATGCGACCCTGGCGCAAAAACTCCATGCGGTTCGACGCGATCACCGGCACCAGCTCCAGCCCGACCCCGATGCGCTGGGCCACCTCGCGGGCAAGGTCGACCTCCAGCCCCACGATCTGGCCGGACGGGTCCACGAATCCGTAAGGACGGTAATCATTCTTGACGCCGACGATCAGATGGCCGCGCGCGCGAATGGCGGACAGCGTGTCCGCTCCCTGCTGCGCTCCCACCGGCCCCGCTGTTAGGGCAAGCAACCCGGCCAAGACCGCGCGCCGGGAAAAGGATCCACTTACGCCCATGTTCAAGCTCCCCCTGCAGGCTGCGGAGACAGTCCGTCAGATTGGCATGAAAGCGAGATAATCGGCAGAAAGAAAACGCTACAAGGTGGACTACCCCTGGAGCCGCGCCAGCCGGAACGGCGCCAGATCCACGGTGCTTCGCCCTTCGCAGACCAGCTCGGCCACCGCTTCGCCCACCGCGGCGGAATGCTTGAAACCGTGGCCTGAACAGGCGGAGACGACGAGTACCCGGTCCTGAGTGGGGTGCCGGTCTATGATGAAATTCGAGTCCGGAGTCACCGTGTACAGGCACGCGGCCGAGCGGGACGGAGCCGCCGTCGACTGCGCGAAGTCTTCCCGCGACGTGCGCCGCGTGCATTGCGCGCGCCTCGGCCGGCGTCACCTCGCGGTTCATGCGGTCCGGGTCGCACGGCTCGCGATATTGCTCGGTTCCCACCTTGACCTCGCCCGTGCCTGGCAGCGCCGGAAATCCGTAGAGGAAGTCTTCGGGCTTCGCTCCGTGCATCCACATGTAGGCGGGGCACCGCCCGGGCGCGTATGCGCTCGGCTCGGATACTGGGAACCAGTGCAGTACCTGGCGGTAGGGCACGAGCAACCCGTCGAACGGTGGGCCGAGCAGCCGTCCTGCCCAAGCGCCGGCCGCGATGATTACCTGATTGGCTTCGACCGCGACCTCGCTTGTCTCGACCAGTACGGACGCGCCCTGCTGGCGTATTTTGTGTACCGTGCGTCCGGTCAGGACCGCGGCGCCCGCCTCGGCGGCACCGCGCAACTGCGCGGCGATGCACCGTTCCGGATAGACGAAGCCGCCGCCTGGCTCGAAATATCCCTCGTCCTCGCCGCTCCGGAAAGCGGGGAATCGCGCCGCGATGGCGGCGCCGTCCAGCTGCTCATGCGGGATGCTGTAGCGTCGGGCGACCGCGACCGTTCGGGCCAGGAAGTCCGCCTTGCCGTGGTGCCCGGCCCGGCTGCCGCGCCGCGCCATGATGAGCAGGCCGCACTGCTGCATCAGCGCTTCGCCCGTCTCCTCTTCCAGCGCGCGCCAGATGGCATGAGATCGGCGCACCAACGGCACGTAAGCCTCGCCCTCACCGATCGCGCAGCGGGTGATACGCGTATCGCCGTGGCTTGAGCCAAGCGCGTGCGGCGGCGCGAAGCGGTCTACGCCGAGCGCGCGGATGCCGCGGCGTGCAAGCTGATAGAGTGCGGCCGCTCCCATCGCGCCCAGGCCGACGACGGCCACATCCGCACGCATGGCGCTCATGGAGCGCCCGAGACATCAACGACGTTCATGCACAGTAAGCATCCCATCAAGACGAGCCTACCGCGCGACGCCGCGGATCGAGGCAGGTTGGCCGGGCAACGCGAGTTTCACGCCGGTGTCGGTTAGCTTACCGTTCTCGATCCGATAAACCTGCACGTTCTTGTCTTGATAGTTGCCGACGTAGACGTACTGACTGTCAGGGCTGAACGCGATGCCTTCAGGAATTGCGCCCGCAGGAAGCGTACTGCACCACATGCGGATCGGCCGGCTTGCCGAGATCGAGCAGCACGGTGCTGCCATCCCGGTGATACGCCCAGTCGCTTGGCTTGGCGGATGACCCGAGTAACAGCGGTGTCGCCGCCCACTTTCCGTCCGGCGAGATCGCAAATCCTTCCGGGCCGTCCCCGACGGTCACGTGATCGATCGCGCGAGGCGGGTTGGCGGTGGCGTCGATCACCGTGATCGTGTCGGCATGGCCGGCGCTCACGCCGGTATTGGCGGCGAGGTACGTAGTGACCATCCGGGGTGACATCCAGGTTATAGACGCCGAGCCCGCCCATCGGGATGTCGAGCGAACTATCGTACGTTACTTTCTGGCCGTCGATCGAAAGCACGGCCACCTTGTTCGCGAGATTCTTTGCCGCGAAGGCGCGCTTTCCGTCCGGCGTGATGACAACCGCCGCGACTTCGTCCCCCATCGGGACCTCGCCAACCGCGCGGACCCTGTCACCCTCGATCGCGATGATCGACAGACTCTTTCCGCCGCGGTTGGCGATCAGCGCGAGATCACCCTGATGGGCGATGGAGAGCCCGGAAGGCTGCTTTCCCACTGTGACCGTATCGGCGAGCTTCGGCGGGTCCGCGGTCAGATCGATGACGTAGAGCTTGTCGTCCGGAGTGGTGGTCCATTTATCGCCCGACTGGGTCGTGACAACCGAATTCGCGACCAGGCCCAGCCGTCCATCGGGCGTGATCTGGAGGTTGGTGGGCGGCCCGAGCACGGAATTGCTGAGCGGCAAACTGGCCCGGATTTTCGGGTGCCCGGGATCGGTGACGTCCAGTATGGCGACGCTGTCCTTCCCCCCAGGCCCAAACCGCATTCCATCCGCTTCGAAGAAGGTTTTCTCGTCCATCCCGACCAGGACATCGTTTCTGCCCGCTTGGGCCGTGCGAGGGGCCGCCATTACGGCCGAGGCCAAGCAAATCAGCGCGACCGTGTAGGTGTGGTGCATCCGAGGTCTCCGTTCGCTCTCAGGCCCGCTCGCGAGCCGGCGCCGTTCATCATCCCTTTACTACTCCAGCATATCCCGCCTGTGATGGGCGAGAGCCCATGCCGGCCGACCGTCATTGCAAACATGCAGATATCCTTATATGACGGCCCGGCCCCTAGCAGGAGTTGCTGATGCCCGACGTTTCGATCGCTCCCGACTACAAGGTGAAGGACATCTCCCTTGCCGAATGGGGGCGAAAGGAGATCGCCATCGCCGAGGACGAGATGCCCGGCCTCATGGCGGTCCGCCAGGAATACGGGCCATCGAAGCCGCTCAAAGGGGCGCGCATCGCCGGCTGCCTGCACATGACTATCCAGACAGCGGTGCTGATCGAGACGCTTCAGGCACTCGGGGCGACGGTCCGCTGGTCATCCTGCAACATCTTCTCGACCCAGGACCACGCGGCCGCCGGTGTGGCCGCAGCCGGAACCCCGGTGTTCGCCTGGAAGGGGATGAACGAGGACGAATTCTGGTGGTGCATCGAGCAGACGGTGCGCGGGCCGGACGGCTGGACTCCGAACATGATCCTGGATGACGGCGGCGATCTGACGCTGCTGATGCACCAGAAATATCCGGAGCTGCTCGCCGATGTGCGCGGGCTTTCCGAGGAGACCACGACCGGCGTGCATCGGCTGCGCGACATGGCGCGTGACGGCACGCTGCTCGTGCCCGCGATCAACGTGAACGACAGCGTGACCAAGTCGAAGTTCGACAATCTCTACGGCTGCCGCGAGTCGCTGGTGGACGGCATCCGCCGGGGAACCGACGTGATGATGGCCGGCAAGGTCGCGGTCGTCGCCGGGTTCGGCGATGTCGGTAAGGGCTCCGCCGCGTCGCTGCGCAACGCCGGTTGCCGCGTGCTCGTGACCGAAATCGACCCGATCTGCGCGTTGCAGGCGGCGATGGAGGGCTATGAGGTCGTGACCATGGATGAGGCCGTATCGCGCGGCGACATCTTCGTGACTGCGACCGGGAACGTGGACGTCATCACGATCGACCACATGCGCGCGATGAAGCATCGGGCGATCGTCTGCAACATCGGCCATTTCGACAGTGAGATTCAGATCGAGGCGCTACGCAACCACCGCTGGGAAAATGTGAAGCCGCAGGTGGACGAAGTCGTGTTTCCCGACGGCAAGCGGCTGATCGTGCTTTCCGAGGGGCGATTGGTTAACCTCGGCAACGCGACCGGCCACCCGAGTTTTGTCATGAGTGCGAGCTTCACCAATCAGGTGCTGGCGCAGATCGAACTGTTCAATGCGCCTGCGGGCAAGTACCAGCGGCAGGTCTATACGCTACCGAAGCAGCTCGACGAGAAGGTGGCGGCGCTGCATTTGGCGAAGGTGGGCGCGAACCTCACCAAACTGACGCCGAAGCAAGCCGAGTATATCGGCGTGGGGGCATCCGGCCCGTTCAAGCACGACCTCTATCGCTACTGACCGAGGCTGGCCTCGGCTCACGAATTCATGTAGATATCATCATTGAGAGCTGGCCGGCAAAAGACCGGCCGAGATAACAAAAGACCCGGTAGATCGCTTTTCGGCGCGAGAACGGACTCGGTTTCGCGCTCAGGCCGGGCGTTTGGGGAGACGACATTGACTGCTACAGCGACTGCGCCGCGAACGGCGGCGCTCCGGCGCGTGCTCGAAAGCGTTCGCGACGGAAATGCAATCGAGGACCTGCTTTACCTCGAGGCTTGGGAGAGGGAGCCCGCGCCGGGCGCAGCTGCCGCCTTGCGCGTAGGCCAGATCCGGCGCGCCAATCCCGGCCTCGCGGCCGAGATCCGGGCCGAACTGGCCGGCAATCGGGGCTGAGATCGGCCCCCGACGCCAATACAGGTCAATCCCCATACCCCGCCGGATGCGTCTCGCGCCATGCGTACGCGGTTCGCACGATGTCGTGCAGCCCGCCGAGCCGCGGAGTCCAGCCCGTCTCGCGCCGGATTAGTTCGGATGACGCGACGAGCACGGGCGGATCGCCGGGGCGGCGCGGAGCGAAGCGATACGGAACCTTACGGCCCGTGACAGCCTCCACCGCCGCGATTACCTCCAGCACCGAGTAGCCACGCCCGTTGCCGAGATTGTAGGTGACGCTGCGTTCATCGAGCTGCCGCAGCGCCAGCAGATGCGCCTCGGCGAGATCGGAGACGTGAATGTAGTCGCGGATGCACGTCCCGTCCGGCGTCGCGTAATCGTTGCCGAACACCTCGAGCGCGGTCCGGCGTCCGAGCGCCGCGTCGATCGTGAGCGGAATGAGATGCGTCTCCGGGCGATGGTCCTCGCCGAGCCTCCCATCCGGATCGGCGCCGGCCGCGTTGAAATAGCGGAGACAGGCGCTGCGCAGGCCGTGGATGCGGTCGGCCCAGAACAGCGCGCGCTCGATCATCCACTTGCTTTCCCCGTACGGAGAGCCGGGATCGACGCGGGCCTGCTCGGGGATCGGGATCGTCTCGGGCGTGCCGAATAGCGCCGCCGTCGAGGACAGCACGAAGCGGCGCACGCCATGCCGCACGCAAGCCTCGATCAGCCGCACGCCGGCGGTCGTGTTCTCGGTTAGATAACGGAACGGCTCGCGCATGCTCTCGCCGACCAGCGACAGCGCCGCGAAATGGAACACCGCGTCCCACTGGCCGTCCCCGAGCAGCGCATCGAGCGCGGCGGGATCCCCCGCTCCGGCCTCGATCACCCGGATGCCCGCCGGAACCGCGGCGCGATGTCCCTGACGGAGATCGTCGAGAACCACGACCTCCTCGCCGCGCTCCGCGAGCGCCAGCACCAGATGGCTGCCGACGTAACCGGCTCCGCCCGTAACCAGAAAGCGACGTGACATGGCGGCGACCTCCATCTCCCTTTCGCGGCGATCAGTTCGAGGAAGCGGACCTGCGGTGAACCAAGAGTTCGGTCAGGCGCATGTTCCCTGTCCCCAGATTCCCCGGCTTCAGGCGCCGATCAATGGCCCGCCGCGACTTGATGCTCGAGCGGTCATCAGAGCGATTGCAGCGGAAACCAGAGCGGGGTTGCCGGATGCTACGGCGCCATCCGGCAATCGGTTGCCATCCTCGAGTCCAACGCGGGTCGAGAAGCGGTGCTCGGCTGCCCGGGCCACCAGCGGCCACACCGTGTTGTCGAACCCGTGAAGCAGCATGGGTCGGTGTAGCCCGGCACGGCGCAACACGCTTTCGATACCGTCGGCCGCGGTCAACGCCGCTCTCGGATCCTGCTCGTCGATTTCGATCAGAATGCGAAACGGGCGGAAGGCAGAAGCCAAGCCTGCCAGGCGCTCGGCGTCGGCGATGCTCGCGAGGCCGGCCTCCACGCCGATCCGGCGTTGCGACAAGCGCTCCATGACTGCGGGTGCGTCAGGTTCGGCCAAATTGACGGAAGCATAGTCCGGCAACTCGCCCCACCTTCCGATGCAGGTAAGCGTTCGATATGCGTTCCCTTCGATCCATGCCCCCGTGGACAGGCCAATGAGGGTGCCGGGGCAGGATCGGCGGAGCGCGAGCACGGTCGCGTCCACCGCTGCCGGTGCGAGGCTCTCGGTCCCGTCGGAGCCGCGCGAATGCAGATGCACCTCGGCGGCTCCGGCGGCTACGCAGTCGGCCGCATCTCGAGCCATCGCCTCCGGTGTCAAGGGGAGCGCGGGGTGGAAGTTCGCGGGCCGGGCGCCGTTCAAGCAAGCCTGGACGATCATGGCCGCAGCATCAAGGCAGCCGGGGGCGGATGCAAGGCGGCCGTTGTTAAACTCGGCTGCGTTTGTCCGACATTCGCGTCATTATTGGCTTCGGCGCCTCGTCCAGCCATAGTGCGCGAGCTGATCCATGCCGGGTGTTGTCCGGCGTGACAGGCCGCAAGGGAGTCCAGCGCATGGAAGCGTCAGCCGTTCTCCAGCAACGCCGTACCGATGCCGTTCCGCGCGGCATTTTCACCAAGGCGCTGTTCGCCGCGCGCGCCGAGAATGCCGAGCTGTGGGACGTCGATGGCCGCCGCTACATTGATTTCGCCGCCGGAATCGCGGTGGTCAACACCGGGCACCGCCATCCGAAGGTGGTCGCGGCCGTCGAAGAGCAGCTCCGCTCCTTCAGCCATACCTGTTTCAATGTCGCGCCGTACGAATCCGTATATCCGGCTTGCCGAGCGCCTGAACGCGCTGGTGCCCGGCGAGTATCCGAAGAAAACGATGCTTGCCAGCACCGGTGCGGAGGCGGTCGAAAACGCGGTGAAGATCGCCCGTGCCTACACGGGCCGCTCGGGCGTGATCGCCGCCACGAGCGGCTTTCACGGGCGGACGCTCATGGCCCTGGCGCTCACCGGCAAGATCGTCCCGTACAAGAAAGGTTTCGGACCGTTCCCGGGCGAGGTGTACCATATCCCATTCCCCGACGCGTATCGGGGCGGCAGCGCGACCGCGAGCCTCGAGGCGCTTGATCGGCTGTTCAAGAGCTCGATCGAGCCCGCGCGTGTTGCCGCGATCATCATCGAGCCGGTCCAGGGCGAGGGGGATTCAACGTCGCTCCCTTTGAGTTCCTGCAAGGTTTGCGTCGCGTTTGCGACGAGCACGGCATCCTGCTCATCGCGGATGAAGTGCAGACCGGGTTCGGGCGGACCGGCAAGTTGTTCGCGGTCGAGCATGCTGGCATCGCACCTGACTTGATGACGATGGCGAAGAGCCTGGCCGGCGGCTTCCCGCTCTCGGCCGTGACCGGCCGCGCCGACGTCATGGACGCGGCGGAGCCCGGCGGGCTGGGCGGCACGTATGCCGGCAACCCGCTCGCCTGCGCGGCCGCCAATGCCGTTCTCGACGTGATCGAGGAAGAGGGGCTGGCCGAGCGGGCCATGATGGTGGGGGACCGCATCAAGGGCCGACTCGCACGCATGTCCCAGCGCAACGCCTTCGCCTGCATTGGGGACATCCGCGGCCTTGGCGCGATGGTCGCGGTCGAGTTGGTGGAGGACCGGGTTTCAAAGAAGCCGGCTCCGGGGCTCACCACCGCTCTTCTCGGCCAGGCGCAGGCCCAAGGCCTCGTGTTGCTGTCCTGCGGTCCTTACGCGAACGTGGTCCGCTTCCTGCCGCCGCTGACGATTCCGGAACAAGTGCTGGAAGAGGGCCTCGATATTCTCGAGCAATCGTTGGAGCAAGTCGTCGGGGGCTGACGCGAGGCGCGTGCCGCCTCTTCATTCGCATTGACCGGCCTGATGCAGCGGGCCACTCTTCACCCGTAAGGCCGCGGCGCAGGGAGGACGAGCGCATGAGCCGCGCGGGTGGGGAACGACGTCGGTGACCGGTAGGCACATGAGCGCCAACGCCGGCCCGTTCGTTCAATTCATCGACGTGCAAAAGAGTTACGACGGCGAAACGCTCGTCGTGAAAGGTCTCAATCTCGATCTCGGCAAAGGCGAGTTCCTGACATTGCTCGGTCCTTCCGGCTCGGGGAAGACGACCGCGCTGATGATGCTCGCCGGGTTCGAGACGGTCACGCGCGGTGAGATCAGGCTCGACGGCCAGCCGATCAACGACGTGCCGCCGCACAAGCGCGGGATCGGCATGGTGTTTCAGAATTATGCGCTGTTCCCGCACATGACGGTGGGAGAGAACGTCGCCTACCCGCTCAAGGCGCGGCGCGTGCCACGGGCCGAGATCGAGGACCGGGTCAAGCGAGCGCTCGGCATGATCAAGCTCCAGCACCTCGCCGGGCGCCGGCCGGCGCAGCTGTCCGGTGGACAGCAGCAACGCGTCGCGCTGGCACGCGCCCTCGTGTTCGAGCCTAAGCTTGTGCTCATGGACGAGCCGCTCGGCGCGCTGGATAAGCAGCTTCGGGAGCACATGCAGCTCGAGATCAAGCACATCCATAATACGATCGGAGTCGCCGTCGTGTACGTCACGCACGACCAGTCCGAGGCGCTGACGATGTCGGACCGGATCGTTGTTTTCAATGACGGCTATGTGCAGCAGGTCGACCCTCCGGCCGAACTGTACGAGCGGCCGAAAAACTCGTTCGTCGCAAACTTCATCGGCGAGAACAATCGGCTCGACGGAAGCGTGCGCGCCGTCGAGAGCGGGCTCGCGCGGGTTGAGCTGGCCTCTGGCGGCGAGGTGCTCGCGCTGCCGGTCAATGTCGGCGGGGTCGGAGCCGCGACGACGCTCTCGATTCGCCCGGAGCGCATCGCGCTCGGGGAACTCGATGGGGACGCGGTCAACCGGCTAAGCGCGCGCGTGCTGGAGCCGATCTATCACGGCGACCACGTCCGGCTGCGTCTGTTGGTTGCAGGCAACGAAGACTTCACGGTGAAAGTTCCAGCGGAGGGCCATCTCCAGGACCTCGCGCCTGGCCGTGACGTGATGGTGTGCTGGCGCGCGCGGGACTGTCGCGCGCTCGATCCCGTGTGAAGGACCCGCGTTCTGACAAAGGGAGATCGCTGATGCTTCGGAAGCCCATGGCTCTGGCCGCCTTGCTGCTCGCCGGGCTGCTCGCCGTTCCGCTCGGCTCCGCCAAAGCGCGGGATCTGACGGTCGTTTCCTGGGGCGGTGCGTACCAGGACGCCCAGCGGAAGATCTACTTCGAGCCGTTCATGAAAGCCACCGGAATCAAGCTGGTGGAAGACAGCTGGAACGGCGGCATCGGCACGCTTCGCGCGAAGGTGGAAGGCGGCAACGCCGACTGGGACGTCGTGCAGGTGGAGGCCGAGGAATTGGAGCTCGGCTGCGACGAGGGGCTGTTCGAGACGATGGACTACAACGCGATCGGCGGGAAGGATGCTTTTCTGCCAGCCGCCGTGAATGAGTGCGGCGTGGGCGCGATCGTTTGGTCCACGGCGCTCTCCTATGACGGGGACAAGCTGGGGGCCAATCCGCCGAAGAGCTGGGCCGACTTCTTCGATATCCAGAAATTCCCCGGCAAGCGCGGGCTGCGGAAAGGCCCGAAATATGCGCTTGAGTTCGCCCTCATGGGTGATGGGGTTGCGCCGGCCGACGTGTACAAGGTCCTCAAGACTCCCGAAGGTGTCGATCGTGCGTTCAAGAAGCTCGGCACGATCAAAGACAACATCGTCTGGTGGGAAGCCGGCGCGCAGCCACCCCAGCTCCTGGCCTCGGGCGAAGTTGTTATGACCGCCGCCTATAACGGCCGGATCGCAGCCGCCAACATGAGCGACAAGCGCCACTTCAAGATCCTCTGGCCGGGCAACATCTATGCGGTCGATAGCTGGGTCATCCTGAAGGGCTCGCCGAACAAGGCGAACGGCCTGAAGTTCATCGCCTTTGCCAGTGACCCGAAGCGGCAGGCACAGCTGCCGGAAATGGTTACTTATGGCGTGACCAACAAGGCGGCGGCGGCGCTGATCGATCCGGAGGTGCTGAAGGAACTTCCGACCGCGCCGGAGAACCTCGCTGTCGGCGTGCCGATCGACGCGGAGTTCTGGGTCGCGAACATCGAGCGGCTGACGCAGCGGTTCAATGCTTGGGTGGCGCAGTAACTTCGGGGCTGAGGAGCGGAGCGGATGAGCAGCGCCGCAGCGGGAGTCGCCCCACCCCGCACGCGCGACGCCTCGCTTCGACGCGAGCTACGCCGGGCGGAGCGGCGGCGGCAGGTTATGGCCTTTCTGCTCGTGGCGCCGCTGCTCGCTTTCATCCTGATCTTCTTCATCCTCCCGATCGGCAAAATGTTGCTGCTCAGCGTACAGAGCGGCGAGATGCGCGAGGTAATGCCGCACGCGGCGGAGGCGTTGCGGGGCTGGGACGGCCGAGGATTGCCCGATGAGTCTGTGATGGCGGCGTTCGCGACCGATCTCGCCGCAGCGCAGAAGGAGCGCAAGGTCGCGATAGTGGCCAAGCGGCTGAACTACGAGGACCCGGACTTCCGCCCGTTGCTCATCAGCACCGCGCGGGCGGTTCCACCGGCTCCGCCAGCAAGCTGGCGGGACGCGTTGACCGGCATCGACCCGAAATGGGGCGAACCCTCGACCTGGGCCGCTCTCCGCCGCGCCTCCGGGGCCTACACCGACCTCTACCTGCTCGCCGCGCTGGACCTCAAACGCGGACCGAACGGCATCGAGCGGGTGCAGGGCGATCAGGCGATCTATCTCAATCTGCTCGGGCGCACTTTCTGGATCAGCATCATGGTAACGCTGATCTGCCTCGCTCTCGGCTACCCGCTCGCCTATCGCTTGGCGACGCTGCCGCCCAAACAGAGCAATCTGCTGATGATACTGGTTCTGCTACCGTTCTGGACCTCGCTCCTGGTCCGCACGGCCGCTTGGGTGGTGTTGTTGCAGAAGGAGGGCGTTGTCAACGGATTGCTTCGGTATCTCGGTCTGGTCAGCGAGCCGTTACCGTTGATCTACAACCGTTTCGGCGTCTACGTCGCGATGGTGCATGTGCTGCTGCCGTTCATGGTGCTGCCGCTTTACAGCGTCATGCGGGGTATCCCGCCGGTCTATGTGCGTGCCGCGACCTCGCTCGGCGCGACGCCCGCCGCTGCGTTTCGGCAGGTCTATGTGCCGCAGACATTGCCCGGCATCGGTGCGGGCTCCTTGCTCGTGTTCATCCTCGCGATCGGCTATTACATCACGCCGGCTCTGGTCGGCGGTGCAGCCGACCAAATGCTGAGTTATTTCGTCGCGTTCTTCACGATACAGACGGTGAACTGGGGCATGGCGGCGGCGCTCGGCTCCGTCCTCGTCGTCACCACATTGATTCTCTACGCGGTGTACGCCCGGCTCGTCGGGATCGACCGCATGAAGTTGGGCTGAGCCATGGCGAGGCCCGTTTTCTACACCCCCGGCCAGCGCGTGACCCATTACGGACTGTGGACGCTGACCTGGCTGGTGCTTGCTTTCTTGATCCTGCCGATCCTGGTTATCGTGCCGCTGTCGTTCAGCTCGGGCACGTTCCTGACATTCCCGCTGCCGGGCTTGAGTTTCCGCTGGTACGAGGCGGCGATCGCTTCGGAGCCCTGGCGCAACGCTACCAAGAACAGCTTTATCGTCGCAGGCTCGGTGACGGTCATTGCGACCGTGCTGGGCACGCTTGCCTCGCTCGGGTTGGTGCGCGCGAACTTCCCGGGCAAAGGACTGCTGATGACTTTGCTGATCTCGCCGATGGTCGTCCCGTTGGTGATCGTCGCTGCCGGGGCTTACTTCTTCTATGCTCCGCTGGGACTTACGGGCAGTCTGCTGGGGCTCATCATCGCGCACACCGCCCTCGCGGCGCCTTTCGTCATCATCTCGGTCACATCGACTCTGGCGGGTTTCAACCAGAACTTGCTGCGTGCCGGCGCGAGCCTGGGGGCGGCGCCCGCGCGGGTGTTCTTCGACGTGGTATTGCCGCTGATCGGGCCGGGCATTTTCTCCGGCGCCTTGTTCGCCTTCGTCACCTCTTTCGATGAGGTCGTGGTCGCGTTGTTCATGACCGGCCCCGCGCAGCGCACCTTGCCGCGACAGATGTTCGACGGCATCCGCGAAAACATAAGTCCGATGATCACTGCGATCGCCACGCTGCTCATTCTGCTGTCGGTGCTTCTGATGGCGACGATGGAGTTGCTTCGGCAGCGGAACGTGCGTCTGCGCGGAATCAGAGAGTGAGGGACGGCCGCGCGTAGCTTGCTCGTTCCGGGCTAACTCCGCGCCGAGCGCCATGCTAAGGCCGGTGCGTGTGCACCGTCGTCCTGCTGATCCGTCCCGGACATGCCTGGCCGCTCGTCCTCGCCGCCAACCGCGACGAGATGCTGGACCGGCCCTGGGACCCCCCGGCTGCTTACTGGCCGGAGCGGCCCGGCGTCGTGGCAGGACGGGACCGCTCCGGGGGCGGGACCTGGATGGGCGTGAACCGGCATGGCGTCGTCGCTACCGTGCTCAACCGCCCCGGGAGTCTCGGCCCCGCGGCCGGCAAGCGAAGCCGGGGAGAGTTGCCGCTGATGGCTCTCGCAGCGCCAAGCGCCGAGGCGGCGGGCGCGACCGTGGCGGAACTGGATGCCGGACAGGACCCGAACCTTCAACATGGTACTGGCCGACCGCGATGGGGCTGTCTTTGTTCGCGGGCTCGGACAGGGACGGCCGCAGCTGCGCCGTTTGTCGCCGGGGGTCCACATGGTCACGGCACACGATCCGGACGATCCGGCAAGCCCGCGCGTGGCCCGCCACCTGCCGCGGTTCCGCGCCGCCCCGCCGCCCGACCCGGCCGAGAGCGAGACTTGGCGAGCGATCCTGGCCGACCGGTCCGGCCCGCGAGCGGCGCAGATCAACGTGGCGCCGGTCGGGGGCTTCGGGACCGTATGCTCGTCCCTCCTCTTTCTCCCGGGCTCCGGCCCCCCGGTCTGGCTGTTCGCGGCTGGGCCTCCCGACATGGCGCCCTTTGAGCCTGTTTTGGTCTGAAAGCCTCGATCAGATCGTCCCCCGCGCCGATCCGGTATCCGCCCTGCACCCCCAAGGCGTGGCGGGCTGGGCTGGGGCTTGCTATATGCGGGCGCGCCGCCCTCGCCCGGGCCGGCGAACCATTGCCGCACGCCCGGGGTTCGGGCGGCCGGATCAGAGCCTCCGAGCACACAGGAGGGACCGCCAAAGGGGAACCGCGATGGCCCGCCGCCGCCAGCTCTATGAGGGAAAGGCAAAGATCCTTTTCGAAGGTCCCGAGCCCGGCACGCTCGTACAGTATTTCAAGGACGATGCGACCGCCTTCAACGCGAAGAAGAAGGGAATCATCACAGGGAAGGGCGTACTGAACAATCGCATCAGCGAGTATCTGATGATGCGGCTCCAGGACATCGGCGTGCCGACGCACTTCGTCCGCCGGTTGAACATGCGCGAGCAGCTGATTCGTGAAGTCGAGATCATCCCGCTCGAGATCGTGGTGCGCAATGTCGCGGCGGGGAGCCTCTCGACCCGGCTCGGCATTCCCGAGGGCACGCGGCTGCCGCGTTCGATCATCGAGTACTATTACAAGAACGACGCCTTGCAGGACCCGATGGTGGCCGAGGAGCACATTACGGCCTTCGGCTGGGCCAACACGCAGGACATGGACGACATCGTCGCACTCACCTTGCGCATCAACGACTTCCTCACGGGGCTTTTTCTCGGAGTGGGAATTACCCTCGTGGACTTCAAGCTCGAGTACGGTCGCTTGTGGGAGAACGAGGAGATGCGGATCGTCCTCGCGGACGAGATCAGCCCGGATAACTGCCGGCTCTGGGACAGCAAGACCAACGAGAAGATGGACAAGGACCGGTTCCGCCGCGACCTCGGCAAGGTCGAGGAAGCGTATCAGGAGGTGGCGAAGCGCCTCGGCATCCTGCCGGAAGCCGGAATGCGCGACCTCAAGGGGCCGGAGACCATGCAGTGAAGGCGGTCGTGACCGTGATGCTCAAGAACGGGGTGCTCGACCCGCAGGGCAGGGCAATCGGCCACGCGCTGCACAATCTCGGCTTCGCCAATGTGGGCGAGGTGCGCGCGGGTAAGGTGATCGAGCTTGAATTGACGGAGACCGATCCGGACCGGGCGCGGGCCGCGGCCGAGGCGATGGCGCGCAAGCTGCTCGCCAACACCGTGATCGAAAGCTTCCGAGTCGAGGTGGGGGGATGATGCCCTGCCGAGTCCCCCATTTTCCTCGCTCATCCCCGCGAAAGCGGCGATCCAGCGTCGCCCATAAATTGGAGTTTCCGCCTGGGCGGGAAATGGATCCCCGCCTTCGCGGGGATGAGCGGAAAGGGATGCGGGCGAGTCGGCCCTTCGTTCTCACGCTCGCCATCCTTGCATTTTCGATGCCCGCCCTGGCCCAGCAGCCCGCACCGGGTTGGACCCAAAAGAGCGGCAAGGAGCTTGCCGAGCAGTGCCATTCCGCCGACCCCGCCAAGCACGCGGCGTGCATCGGTTACATCACCGGCATCTACGACTTGCAGTTCGCGCCGACGCCGCCGCAGGGCGTTTGCCCGCCGCCAAATCTGAACCCGGAGAACCTGGCCGCTGTCGTTACCGCGTATATCGACACGCACGAGGACGGGCCGGCGACAACCGCCATCGCGCAGAGCATCGTTCGCTTCTTCCCGTGCGCGACCCAGGAGCCGCGGCGGCGATGAACGCCGGCCTCGTCATTTTTCCCGGCATCAACCGCGAACGCGACATGGCGATCGCGCTGGAACGCTCGGTCGGCCGCCCGCCCCGCATCATCTGGCACACGGAGACAGACCTCTCGGGTCTCGATCTCGTCATCCTGCCCGGCGGTTTCAGCTATGGCGACTACCTGCGCTGCGGGGCGATGGCGGCACAATCGCCGGTCGTCCGTGCGGTGCGGGACTTCGCGGCGCGCGGCGGTCATGTGCTCGGCGTCTGCAACGGCTTCCAAATCCTCACCGAAGCCGCAATCCTGCCCGGCGCGCTGTTGCGGAACGCCTCGCTCCGCTTTCTGTCCATGGATTGCCGCCTGCGGGTGGAGCGCGCCGATACTCCCTTCGCCGCTCATTATCAGCGCGGGCAAACCTTCCGCGCCCCTATGGCGCATGGTGACGGAAACTACTTCGCCGACGAGGACACGCTCGACCGGCTCGAAGGCGACAACCTGGTCGCCTTCCGCTATGCGACAGCATCGGGCGAGATCACACCGGAAGCGAACCGCAACGGCAGTTCGCGCAGCATCGCCGGCATCTACAGCCCCAATCTGCGCGTGCTCGGCCTGATGCCGCATCCGGAGGATCTGGTCGACCCGTTGATGGGCGGCACCGACGGCAAGCCGCTGTTCGACGGACTCGCGGCGGCATTCGCCTCGTGACGATGCAGCGCGAGGTCGACGAATCCCTCGCCCGCGAATTCGGCCTTTCCGCCGAGGAATATGCGCGGGCGCTCGACATCATGGGCCGCACCCCGACCCTGGTTGAACTCGGCGTGTTCAGCGTGATGTGGTCGGAGCATTGCTCCTACAAATCCTCGCGCGTCTGGCTGAAGCAGTTGCCGACGAAAGCGCCTTGGGTGATCCACGGACCGGGCGAGAACGCGGGCGTGGTCGACATCGGCGACGGGCTCGCCGCCGTGTTCAAGATGGAAAGCCACAACCATCCGAGCTTCATCGAGCCGTATCAGGGCGCGGCAACGGGGGTGGGCGGCATCCTCCGAGACGTGTTCACGATGGGAGCGCGGCCGATCGCGAACCTGAACGCGCTGCGCTTCGGCCGGCCGGAGCACCCGCGGACGAAGCGCATCGTGGACGGCGTGGTGCGCGGCATCGGCGGCTACGGAAATTGCGTCGGCGTGCCGACTGTCGGGGGCGAGATCAACTTCCATCGCGCCTATGACGGCAACCCGCTGGTGAACGCGATGACGGTCGGGATCGCGCGCACCGACCGGATCTTCCTGAGTGCCGCTGCGGGCGTCGGCAATCCCGTTGTCTATGTCGGCTCCAAGACCGGCCGTGACGGCATCCATGGCGCGACGATGGCGAGCGCCGAGTTCGGTGCGGATTCCGAGCAGAAACGCCCGACCGTGCAGGTCGGGGATCCGTTCACCGAGAAGCTGCTGATCGAGGCCTGCCTCGAGCTGATGCGAACCGACGCGATCGTCGCGATCCAGGACATGGGCGCCGCGGGCCTCACGAGTTCCTCGGTCGAGATGGCCGGGAAGGGCGGCGTCGGGATCGAGCTCGATCTCGATCAGGTCCCGCAGCGCGAGACCGGCATGACCGCCTACGAGATGATGCTTTCGGAAAGCCAGGAACGCATGTTGATGGTGCTCCGTCCGGAGCGGGAGGCGGAGGCGCGCGCCATCTTCGAGAAATGGGAGCTGGACTTCGCCGTCATCGGCCGGCTTACCGACACCGGACGGATCGTCGTCAAGCACTTGGGCCGGGTGGAGGCGGACATCCCGTTGGCGCCGCTCGCCGAGCAGGCGCCGCTCTATCATCGGCCGACGACTGAGACCGCGAAGCAGACGATTCTGAACCCGGCCAAGGTCGAGAACCGGATGGGCATGCGCGAGGCGCTGCTCAGGCTACTCGCCTGCCCGGACCTTTGTTCGCGCGCCTGGGTATGGGACCAGTACGACGGCACCGTCGGCGGCCAGACGGTGAAGCGGCCGGGTGCGGCGGACGCTGCCGTGGTGAAGATCGACGGCTTTGACCGGGCACTGGCCCTGACCACGGATTGCACGCCGCGCTACTGCGCCGCGGATCCTGAAACGGGCGGAGCCCAGGCGGTCGCCGAGGCGTGGCGCAACTTGACGGCCGTGGGCGCGATGCCGCTCGCGATCACCGACAACATGAATTTCGGCAACCCGGAAAAGCCGGAGATCATGGGCCAGTTCGCGGCCGCGATCCGCGGCATGGCCGAGGCGTGCCGCGTGCTGGACTTCCCGGTCGTGTCCGGCAACGTGAGTCTGTACAACGAGACGGAGGGCCGGGCGATCCTGCCGACCCCGGCTATCGGCGGCCTCGGAGTGCTGGAGAACGCCGCCCAGGCCGTCGGCCTCGCTCTTTCTCCCTGGCTC
Organism: uncultured Alphaproteobacteria bacterium; assembly: GCA_963808965.1. Lineage (GTDB taxonomy): Bacteria > Pseudomonadota > Alphaproteobacteria > Acetobacterales > Acetobacteraceae > CAWEHU01. Next base: position 164,604 of record CAWEHU010000019.1, on the reverse strand, counting down.
GACCTGGTGCTGGTTGGGCAGACGAAGGGCTGGCTCGGTCAGTCCCTTTGGCTTCGGGAGGTCGCCGGCCGGGAGAGCGGAGCGCCGCCGCCGGTCGATTTGCAGGCGGAGCGGCAGGCCGGCGACTTCGTTCGCGAGCAGATCCGGGGCGGTGTGGTGCGCGCCTGTCATGATGTGTCGGACGGCGGTCTGCTGGTCGCCCTCGCGGAGATGGCGATGGCGGGTCAAACCGGCGTGCGGCTCTCCGCCGGTCCGCCCGATGTTCCGGGTCATGCCTTCTGGTTCGGTGAGGACCAGGGCCGCTACCTGCTAGCCGTTGCCGATGCCGGGTCGCTGATCCGGGCCGCCGAGGTGGCCGGCGTGCCGGCGCTTCGGCTCGGCTACAGTGGTGGGCAGGATTTGACACTACCGGACGGGGGAACCATATCCGTCGCGGCGTTGCGTGCGGCGCACGAGCGTTTCTTTCCCGCCTGGATGGAAGCGCCGGGCTAAGGAGGCAGGCATGGCGATGGCGGCCAGCGACATCGAGGCGCTGATAAAGGCGGCTCTGCCCGACGCACGCGTGACCGTGGAGGATCTCGCGGGCGATGGGGATCACTACGCGGCGACCGTCGTCAGCGAGCAATTTCGCGGCCTGCCGCGCGTACGCCAGCACCAGATCGTCTACGCCGCTTTGCGCGGCCGCATGGGCGGCGAGCTGCATGCGCTCGCCCTGCAGACCACTGCCCCTGAGTAGGAGAGTGCCTGAATGTCCACCCCTGTCCTCGACCGGATCCAGTCGGAAATCACCGAGACTCCGGTGATGCTCTACATGAAGGGGACGGCGATGTTCCCCCAGTGTGGGTTCTCCGCGCGCGTGGTGCAGATCCTTTCGCACCTCAACGTGCCGTTCAAGACAGCGAACGTACTGGAGGACGCGGAACTGCGTGACGGGATCAAGCAGTTCTCGAATTGGCCGACGATCCCGCAGCTTTATGTGCAGGGCGAGTTCGTCGGCGGCTGCGACATCGTCACCGAGATGTATCAATCCGGCGAGCTCGAGGCCTTGCTGAAGGAAAAGGGCATCCCGCACCAGGCCGCTGCCTGAGGTGCGGATCGGGGTCATCACCCCGGCGTACAACGTCGCGCCTTACATCGGAGCCGCAATCCGATCCGTGATCGCCCAGTCCCACACGGACTGGGCGCTGCTCGTGGTTGACGACGGATCCTCGGACGGAACCGCCGAGATCGCGGCGCGGTTCGCCGACCCGCGGATCAGAATCGTGCAGCAGGCGAACGCGGGGGTCTCCGCGGCGCGGAACCGGGGCATCGCCGAGACGGACGCGGACGCGCTGCTCTTCCTCGACGCCGATGACTGGCTGGCGCCCGACGCCTTTGCGCGCCTTGCCCACACGCTCGATGGTGCTCGCGCGAGCGCCGCCTACGGCGCGTATGCCTTCGTGCCGGAAGACGCGGAGCCTGGCGCGCGTCCACTGTGGGTGAAGTCGGGGCCGTTTTCCTCAGGCGACATTCTCGAGCGACTTCTCGAGATCAATCTGTTCGCCAATGGCGGCCACCTTCTGATCCGTCGCGAGGCCATCGCCGCGGCGGGGGAATTCCGGCGCGACATCGCTTTCGGCGAGGATTGGGAATATTGGATTCGACTCGCCATTAAGGGAAGCTTCGCCGTCGTCCCCGGCTCGGCGCCGTTGCTTTACGTGCGCCAGCGGCGAAGCGGCGCTTATTTGCGGATGGCCACCGATCCTGCCTCATTCCGGCTCTGCATGGACGCGGTGTTCGGCAATCCCGCTCTGCAAGCGCGCCTCGGGCCGGAGCGCGGGACGGCGATTCGCCGCCGGACGGAAGCGGAGAACCGCTGGATCATCGGCCGCGAAATGGTGCGCCACGGCCGCTGGGCGGAAGGAATGCGTTGGCTGCGGCGCTCGCTTGCCGACAAGCCGAGTCTTCGGCGGCTCGCGCTGGTGGGCGCCGCCCATGCTCTCCCGGTGTTGCCGCAGGCTCTCCGCGGGCCGTTCCGTCCATACCCACCCGTCTGACTCCGGTTGATCCGCAACCTTTCGCCACGGGGGAGAAGTTGCGCATATCCAACACCGGCTTTCGTGACTGCGGACCAAGGGTCGACGCGCCTGCGATCCGCTTCGCCGATCTCAGCGAGCATCCCGATCCCGCCCTGCTTCCGCCGCTAGACCGTCCCGGCGCGAGGACGTGGTTTCTCGGCAAGGAACGCCGCATATGGCGGCGTGACGGCGCGCTGCTCCTGCCGCGCTTCCTGCCCGACAATTTGGTCGATGCCTATGTCGCGCGCAGGGCGCAGCTTGACAGCCCGGGCGGCTGGAAAATCGGGACCCCGTACATACACGTACCCGAACTGCGCGCGCTCGCGCTCTATCCGCCGCTGATGGAAAAGATGCGCCTGCTGATCGGGGAGCCGATGATGCTGCATCTGGCCTTGACCGGCTGGATCAGCACCGAGCGCGACTGGCATCAGGACGATTACCTGAACCCGCCTTTCGTCAACAGCTGGTATTGTGCGGCGTGGATGGCGCTCGACACCATCGACCCGGACAGCGGGCCTTTCGAGTACGTGGCCGGATCACATCGCTGGGGGCTGCTGCGCGGCGAAAAAGTGCGCCGCTATCTGACCGAGGAGGAACGGACCCGGCGCGAGCCCGCCACGGGGATCAATCAGTGGCCAACATACGCCGAGCGGTTCACGACTCCCGCCATCGAAGCGGAAATCCGGTCCACCGGCAGCGAGGTGAAGCGTTTTCTCGGTCGCAAAGGTGACGTGCTGATCTGGCACGGACGGCTGGTCCATCGGGGCTCGGCGCCTCGCAACGCGGGTCTGCAGAGGCGCTCTCTCATCACGCACTACTCGGGCGTCAACCATCGCTCCGACATGGAAGCTCGGGAGCGCGACGAGAACGGGCAATACTACGCGGTGTTCCCAGATCCGCTGAAGTGAGGGAAGCCTCTAAACTCGTTTTGGGCAGACTGTGAGTGCCTCGGCCATCCCCCGTTCGTTCCCGCGGAAGCGGGAACCGGCGAGCGTCGGGTCGGCCTCGATCGCGCCGGCGATCTCGGCCTCGAGCTGGGCGAGCACGGTTTCGAGCGCTGCGATCACCTGCGCGAGGGTTTGCCTGACCGCGCTGGCCTGCGCGGTGCCGGCGCGGCAGCGTTCGGCGTGCAAGGTATCGACGAGCTGGCGGCGGCGGACCACCATCTCGCGCAAGGCCTCGTTGCCTTCGACGAGCGACGCGAGGCCGCGGCCCGCGAGTTCGAGAGCGGCGAAGTCGGCGAGCAGGCCGGCATCGAGCCGGTCGGTCTTGGCCTTGACGCCACGCCGGGTGCGGAACGCCGCGGCTTCATTGGGGTGCACGCGGGCGAACGGCACGCCTGCCTCGCGCAGGCATTGGCGTAGCGCGCGTTCATAGCCACCGGTCGGCTCGAACGCCACGAGAGCGATGCTGGTGTGGTCGAGCGTGCCGAGCCAAGCCTGGATGGCTTGGCGCGTGTTGTCGATGCGGCGAGACGGCCCGCCGCAGACAGTCCCGTGAAAGCAGGAACCCCGTCCCGCCATACAATGTCACCCTTTCTTGTGCGAGACCTGGATCCCCGCCTTCGCGGGGATGAGCGGAATTTTGCGTTCACGTGTTTCCTGTTGGCCTAAACAAGTTCTAGTGTTCCTCAGCAGGTCCTTGAGCTTGGCAAACACCTGTTCGATCGGGTTCAGGTCGGGAGAGTATTTCGGCAGAAGGAACAGCTTCGCACCGGCGCCGCGGATGGCGGCGCGGATATCGGGTCGTCTGTGGCTGGCGAGGTTATCGGCCATGACCAAGTCGCTGGGCGCAAGGTCGGCGCGAGCACCTGCTCGACATAGCTGCGGTAGCTGTCAGCGCTCATTGGCCGATCCAGCAGCCACGGCGCCTCGATGCGGTCACGGCGCAGCGCCGCGACGCCGGTCGTGGTGTTCCAGTGTCCGTATGGAACCTTGCTGCGCAGCCGTGCCCCGCGTGGCCCTCAGTCGCGCAGCGGCGCCATGTTGGTCTTACTCCAGGTCTCGTCGATAAAGACCAGGCGGTCGGGGTCAATCCGCGGCTGATACGCTCGCCACTGCGCCCGACGGCGCGCGACGTCGCGGCGATCCTGTTCGGCAGCCAGCACGGTTTTTTTTGAAGCTAAGCCTGGCCGAGCGCTCGCGCAACCCCGATTACGAAACCGGCAAGCGAATCCGCGCCCGTAAACCGCCGAGGGGGCTGTCTTCGAGGAAAATCTCTCCGCCATGCGCACGGATTATGTCGCGCGCTATCGTGAGCCCTAGCCCCGTTCCGCCGGAAGCTCCGCTCTCGAACGGGCGGAACACGCTTTCGCGCCGCTCGGGCGGGATGCCGGGGCCATCGTCGTCCACGATCACCTGAACGTTGCGGCTGCCTTGCGGCACGGCCGCAAGCAGCACGTGACGGGCGTGCCGCCGCGCATTGTCGACCAGATTGGTGATCGCGCGCCGGATCGCATCAGCACGCAGCGGCAATGTCAGGGTCGCCGGGACGTTCAGATCGACCCGAGCGCCGGCGCGCCTCGCGCCGGCCGCGACTTCCTCCAGGACGGAAGCCAGGTTAACCGGCTCGGCCTGCTGGGTTCCCTCGCCCCGCGCGAAGGCCAGATAGCCGCTGATCATCCGGTCCATCTCCTCGAGATCGGCCGTCATCTCCGCGACATCCTGCTTCAGTGCCTCGCTCGCGGGCATCATTACGAGCGCAAGCCGAAGCCGTGTCAGCGGCGTCCGGAGGTCGTGTGAGACGCCCGCAAGCATCTCGGTCCGCTGCGCGAGGAATCGGCGAATGCGTTCCTGCATCCGGTTGAACGCGGTCGCGGCCTGTCTGACTTCGGAGGCTCCCTCGGGTCGGATCGGGCCCGGATCGCGGCCCATGCCGAACGCTTCCGCTGCGACCGCAAGCCGCCGGATCGCCCGCACCTGGTTTCGCATGAACAGCGCCGCTATGCCGAACAGCACCAAGGCCGTGCCGACCAGCCATAGCATGAAGAAATAGATGGTCGCCGTGTAGAGGCGTTTGCGCGGCGCTTCCACGTGCAACACGCCATCGGGAAGCTGGATACGAATCAGCACCGATTGCGGGTCGGACGTCCAGTCCATGAGATAGGGCAACCCGACCTTCTCCCGCAGCGCCGCCGCGAGATCGTCGTCCATCGGTCCGAGAATATTCGTGCTGCGCCGGTTCGGAAGCGTGGCGCCTGTCTCCACCTCCATCTTGATGTGGTACTGATCCCAGGCCTGTTGCAGGATCCACCGCTCGTTGTCCTCACCGGGAAAGCGGTTCATCAACTGCAGGGTATAGGCGACCTCTCCGGCGACGGCGCCGGAAAGGCGACGGGAAACGATGTCGAGGTGACTGCCGTAAAAAATCTGTAGCGCCACCGCTTCGAGCAGCACGAGCGGTAGCAGGATCATGAGCAGGCTGCGTCCCAGGAGCGAACGCGGCAGGATCCGCCGCTTGATGGTGCTCGCGAGGCCGGTGGTTTGCGGTATGCGCATCTATGGCCGTGGATGCTCCCGACAGGCCCGCGGATGTCTCGGATCGATCTCCAGCCGCATCATGTCAACTTCCCGGCTTCAGCACATAGCCACGCCCGCGCACGGTGTGCAGAAACCGAGGCTCGCGCGGGTCCGCTTCGATCTTGCGGCGGAGGCGCGTGACCTGCACATCGATCGCGCGCTCGCCCAACTCGTCCATGCCGAGCGCAGCCGCGATCTCCTCGCGCGACAACACCTCGTTCGGCTTGCGCGCCAAGGCGCCGAGCAGCGCTGCTTCGCCCCCGGTCAGCCGAATGGTGCCGGAGGAGGTGCGAAGTTCGCCCCGATCCGGGTCGAACTCTGCCCGGCCCAGCGGCACCGGGCCGGAAGGTGACTCCGGGCCAGCCGGTGCGGAGCGGCGCAGCATGGCGCGGATGCGTAGCACGAGCTCGCGGGGGTCGAACGGCTTGCCGAGATAATCGTCCGCCCCGGCCTCGAACCCGGCAATTCGATCCTCGGGCGCTCCGCGGGCGGTGAGCAGAAGCACGGGAATATCGGTCGGATGGTCCCGGCGGAGCGATTCTGTCAGGGTGAGCCCGCTCTCGCCTGGCATCATGACGTCCAGCACCAGCAGATCCGAATTCATGAACCGGAGCTTATCGCGGGCCTCCGTGGCGTTCTCGGCGGTGGTCACGCGAAATCCGTTTTCGGCCAGATAGCGGGACAGAAGCGCCCGTAGCCTCGCATCGTCATCCACGACCAGGACGTGCGCGTCGTCCGACACTGGAGGCAGCGGTCCCGATTCAGGTCCGCCTGGCCCGGGCCGTGCGGGCCGTGGCTTCGTTCATGTCCAGATACCCCCGCGCCGTATCGCTCATGATGCCCCGCATGACGCGGCGGAATCCTTCGACGGCGGCGCCGCCAGCTTCCCGATATGCCGTGGTCAGCCGCTCCCTCTGCCGCTCGAACAGCCGGCGTTCGAGCGCCTGGCCTTCCGGCGTGAGTGTGAGCAGCCGCTGGCGGCGGTCGGAGTGTCCGGGTGACTGCGCCACGTACCCTTTGTCGACCAACAGGATCAGGACACGGGCGAGGCTCTGCTTCGTGATGCGCAGAATGCTCAGCAGCTCACTTACGGTGATGCCCGGATTGCGTCCGATGAAATGGAGTGCGCGGTGATGCGCGCGGCCGAGTTCCAGCTCGTGAAGGATCAGGTCCGCGGCGCCGGTGAAGTCGCGGTACGCGAAGAAAAGCATGTCCTGCGCCAACCGGATTTCCTCCTCACGTAGGAAAAGCAGGTTGGAACCGGCCGGAGCCGCTCCTTTCGGATCCAGAAGATTGAGACTGCCGCTTCTGGCCTGAGCGGGCGAGGCGCTCCGTGGCGCCGAGTCGCTTCTCTGCTCGGACATGGCAGGCATTCCTTGGCGCTTACGGCAGCTTCGTTGACTTAAACTGGGATGCGCTTATAGGTCCTGCAAGGACTCAGCAACAATCTCGCGAGGGAGCCGTCCATGCCGCTTGTTCCTTTCGACGACCGCGACGGCGTGATCTGGTGGGACGGCGCGCTGGTTCCCTGGCGGGACGCCAAACTGCACGTACTCACGCATGGGTTGCATTACGCCAGCTCGGTCTTCGAGGGTGAGCGGGCCTATAGCGGGAACATCTTTCGCCTGCGCGATCACACAGACCGCCTCATCAACTCGGCCCGGCTCCTCGGCTTCACGATTCCCTGGGACGCAGATGCGATCGACCATGCTTGCAACGAGGTGCTCGCGGCCAACGGTCTGACTGACGGCTATGTGCGCCCCATCGCCTGGCGCGGCTCCGAACAGCTGGCCGTATCCGCCCAGCAAACCAAGATCCATCTCGCGATCGCCGCTTGGGCGTGGCCCAGCTATTTCGGCCCGAACCGGATGAAGGGCATCCGGCTCTGCATGGCGGAGTGGCGCCGCCCCGACCCGCGCACCGCCCCGACCGCCTCGAAAGCGGCCGGACTGTACATGATCGGCACGCTGTCGAAGCACGCCGCGGAGGCCGCCGGCTGCGACGATGCGCTGATGCTGGATTGGCGCGGCCAAGTGGCCGAGTCCACAGGCGCCAACATTTTCTTCGTGATGAACGGCGAGTTGCACACGCCGACGCCGGACTGCTTCCTCGACGGCATTACCCGCCGTACGGTGATGTCCATCGCCCGCTCCCGGCAGATCAAGGTCGTGGAGCGGGTCATCATGCCCGAGGAGATGCCGCAGGCGAGCGAAGCGTTCCTGGCCGGCACCGCGGCCGAGGTCACGCCGATCCGGCAGATCGCCGAGCATAGTTTTGCTCCCGGGCCGATTACCGAGGCGCTGCTGACCGACTACGAGGCGCTGGTGCGGATGTCTCCGGCGGAGGTGGCGAAGCGCGCGGCCTAACCGACGCCGGCGTTCCCCAGCGCGCGGCAGCCGCTTCGTCCGCCACGCGCCCAGCCACCCATGCCTCGCTTCCATCGAGGAACCGCTCTTTCTTCCAGAACGGCGCGCGGGTCTTCAGCCAGTCGATGAGAAAGCCGGTCGCGTCCAGCGCCGCCTGCCGGTGCGCCGCGGCGGCCAGCACGAGCACGATGTTCTCTCCCGGCCGGAGGTCCCCAATTCGATGGATCACCGTGCAGCCGAGCAGGCCCCAGCGCTGCTCCGCCTCTGCGGCGATTTTTTCTAGCGCGCGGACTGTCATGGCGGGGTAGTGCTCCAGCGTCATGACCGCGATCCGCCGGCCGCCGGCCTCATCGCGAACGGTGCCGACGAAGCAGCCGATACCCCCGATGTCGGCGCGCGCACGGGTGAGCGCGGCGAACTCTGCGCCGATGTCGAAGTCCTCCCCCTGCACACTCACGCGGGCCATGCACCGGCCATTCTTCAGCCCCCCGTGACGGGGGGGAAGAACGCCACCTCGTCCCCTGGAGCGATCGGCGTGGATGCCTCCGCGAAATCCTGGTTCACGGCACAGCGTATCGTTTGCGGATTCGCGAAGGCGGCTGCGTGAGTGGTGCTGGACGCGCTCAGCCATTCGATCAGGCCTGAAACGGTCGAGACCCCCTCCGGCAAGGCCAAATGCTCTTCGCCGATGCCGATCCGCTCCCGGAGCCAGGCGAAGTAGAGAAGCGTAATGGGCGCTCCAGGCTTCGTCATCGCCGGTCAGTGCGGTGTCGGTACCGTTTCGACGGTCCCGTTCGGATGGATGATCGTGCTGGTCCCGTTGCCGTTGGGTACCACGATCGCCTGACCCTGTGGCGTGGTGAGCGTCTGGTACCCGCTCGTCCCACCTGAAGTCACGGCAGGGCCGCCCCGGGTCTGCACGGCCTGACCCTGGGCCGGTGGCACGGGCGGATTGGCCGAGACTGGTGGGGGCGACTGCGGCGGAATCTGCAACTCGGGCGGCAGCGCGGGCTGGTTCGATCCTGGCGGCGTCGAACTGCCCGGCCGGGGCTGGCGATGGTCGGGCAGGAAGGGCGCGCCATTGGGCGACGGCGCAGGCGTGGTCTCAACATTGCCCTGCTTCTCGAGATCCTGGAGCGTCGGGGTAGGGGCGACGGCGCCGGGCCAAACATTGCCCGACTCCGGAACCAGGGGCTCTGTGCTGGATTCCAAACCCATGACGCGCCGCGTGTTTTCGCTATTCGCCAGCGGAACATTGGGTCGCGTTCCAAAGGTGAAAGTATCGCCTAGGAAGTCCCCGAACCCCGCGCAGCCGGGGAGTGCCAAAACCAAACCGAGCAGGGCGATACGCCGCATAGCTGAAACGCTCCGAAGCCAAATGGGTCAGCTCAGGCGCTCCTGACCGGGCGACAATCTGCCTCCATCGTCGTTCCGGCTCAAGGACCGCGCGCCCAAGTTGCTGACTTAAGGCGTACTTGAGACGCCACTTGTCAACCGGGAGGTACCGTGTCCCGCCGCGCGGGGGCCGCAGCGTGGCGCAGGCCGGCGGTCAGATAATCCCATCCGGTCATCAAGGTGAGCACGGCCGCGATCCAGAGCATTGCCTCCCCGATCGCCGCGACGGGGAGGAACGGCAGATGCAGCAGGGTGGCGGAGCTGTCTCCCGCCAGCAGGGTGCCGAGAGCGCCCATTTGGAAGCCGGTCTTCCACTTAGCCAGCGGCGTCACCGGAAGGCCGATACGCAGGCCGGCCAGATACTCTCGCAATCCGCTGACCAGGATCTCGCGGAGCAGGATAACGATTGCGGGGTACAGTCCCCAGAACGAGAGGCGGGCTTCCCCGGCCAGCATCATCAGAGTCGCGCCGACCAGTAGCTTATCCGCGATCGGGTCGAGCATACGGCCGAAATTCGAGACCTGCCGGCGGGTCCGGGCGAGCTTGCCATCAAAATAGTCGGTCAGCGCGGCTGTGCTGAACACGACGCAAGCGGCAAAATCCGCGAGCGGATGGCGCAACGCGACCAAGACGACGAGCACCGGGATCGCCGCGATGCGCGATAGGGTCAGCAGGTTGGGCAAGTCGGTCAGCATCCGGGACGGACAGTAGTGCGCCTCGCGCGATCAGGAAACGCCCTGCAACCTGACGCCGGGGTGGAAATGGGCGTAGATCCGCCGGGCCGTCTCGCGGCTGATGCCAGGTGCGGCTTCGAGATCGGACAGACCTGCCTGCTTCACCCCACGGGCCGACCCAAAATGGTTGAGCAGCGCCCGCTTGCGGGCGGCGCCTATGCCGGGAATCTCGTCCAGCTCGCTCCGGGTGAGTGACCGCGAACGGCCCGCCCGATGCGTCGAGATGGCGAAACGATGCGCCTCATCCCGGAGGCGCTGGAGGAAGTAGAGCACCGGATCGCGCGGGGGCAGTTGGAACGGGGCTCGGCCGTCCACATGGAACCACTCCCGGCCGGCGTCCCGGTCGGGGCCTTTCGCGATGGCGACCAAGGGCACGTCGGTCACGCCGAGGTCCTGCAATACGCCCCGGGCCGCCGAGAGCTGGCCTGCCCCGCCGTCGATCAGCACGAGATCGGGCCATGCAGTCCCGGGCGAAGGCTCCTCGCCGGCCGCCTGCTCTTTCAGCGCGCGGCCGAAGCGCCGCTCCAGCACCTCGCGCATCATGGCGAAGTCGTCTCCCGGGGCGACGGGGCCGCGGATCGAGAACTTCCGATACCCGGCCTTGGTGAAGCCCTCCGGTCCCGCGACGATCATGACACCGTACGGGTTGGCCCCCATGATGTGGCTGTTGTCATAGACTTCGATGCGCTCGGGCCGGGCCGGGAGACCGAACAGCTCGGCGACTCCCTCGAGGAGCTTCGTCTGCCCGGCGGACTCCGCCAGCTTGCGCTCGAGGGCCTCCCGTGCGTTGGTTTCCGCGTGCTGGACGACTGAGCGCTTCTCGCCCCGCTGGGGCACACCGATCTCGACCTTGCGCCCAGCCTTGAGCGAGAGCGCTTCGGCCACCAGCGCCTGCTCCGGCAGCGGATGATTGGTCAGTACCAGCGGCGGCGGCGGCTTATCGTCATAGAACTGGGCGACAAAGGCGCTCAGGACCTCACCGGCCTCCTCCTGTTTCGCGTGCGTCGGAAAGAAGGCCCGGTTGCCGTTGTTGCGGCCGCCGCGGACGAAGAAAACCTGAACGCAGGTCTGCCCGCCCGCCTGCCACGCTGCGATCACGTCCGCGTCCTGTAGACTGGCAGGGTTCACTACCCCGCTGCCCTGCACGAAGGTGAGACCCCGGATGCGGTCCCGGATCGCCGCTGCCTGCTCGAAAGCGAGCGCCTGCGCCGCCCCCTCCATCTCGGCCGCCAGCTCCTTTTGGACAGCGCATCCCTTGCCGGCCAGAAAAGCCCGGGCCTGGGCCACCAATCGGCCGTACTCGGCTTCGCTGATCCGGCCGACGCATGGCGCCGAGCAGCGGCGGATTTGGTACAGCAGACAGGGCCGGCTGCGGCTCGCGAATACAGTATCGGCGCAGGAACGCAGAAGAAAAACCCGCTGCATCGCCGTCACCGTCTGGTTTACAGCCCAAGCGGAGGCGAAAGGTCCCCAATAGCTGGCCTTGCGCGTCTGCGCGCCACGATGCTTGGCGATTTGCGGGAAGGGATGGTCCTCGGTCAGCATCAGCCACGGATACGATTTGTCATCCCGGAGCACGATATTGAAGCGCGGTTTCAAGCGCTTGATGAGATTGGCCTCGAGCAGCAAGGCCTCGGCTTCGGTGTGGGTCGTGACGATCTCGACCGAAACGGTCTCGCTCACCATCCGCCGCAGCCGTTCCGGCAATCGCCCGCTATTGGTGTAGGACGCGACCCGTTTGCGCAGGCTGCGGGCCTTGCCGACGTACAGAGCATCCCCTGCCGAATCGAGCATCCGGTAGACGCCCGGCCCCATCGGCATGTTGACCAGGGCACGCTCGATAGCGGCTGGGCCGCGCAGGCCGGAGGGGAGGTCGGACCCGCTCATCGGAATGGCCCAGCCCCTTGCAGAAAAAGGGATTTCGCAGTTGCACAGTAAAAGCGGGTGGCAATCGCCCGGATCGATCCACCGAACCTGTGGAAAACTCTGTGGGCGACGCCGTTCACGAACGCGTCAAAGCGTAGGATTCCCTGGGTTTCGCAAGGATTGCCCAAAACGCGTGCACTTCCGCAAGCCATTGATTTTACAGCCGGAAGCCATGACGGTCCGAAAACGGCTTGTTCTCTGCCTGTGCTCGGCTGAATCCGGTCTTTGCGAGTGGACAAATTGAGTCTTCCAGGCACGCTTTGCAGTTTCCGGTTGCTGCGGCGCAAATAAAACCCGCGCGTCGATACGTTATTCCTCCAGCCCCGGCCTGTCCCGGCGAGGACTCCATTGGAGATGCTGGCCCCCATCGAGAGCAAGCATCTGTCCGGTAAAGGCCGGCAAGGCAAGGATGCCGACGACAGCCCTGGCGATCTCCTCGGGCGACGTGCCGTGACGGAGCGGCACGGATAGGGCTTGCCTGCGGAATTGCTCCGCAGACTGACGCGGGCTTGGCAGAGCCGGCCCTGGACCAATTCCCGCGACCCGGATGCGCGGCGCGAGCGCGAGGGCGAGCGACTGCGTCAGGGCCCAGAGGCCGGCCTTGGCGACGGCGTAGGAGATGAAGTGGGGCGTCAGCGACCAGACGCGCTGGTCCAGCATGTTGATCACAACACCTTCGGCCTCGGGCGGCAGAAGCCTGGCAAACTGCTGGGTGAGAACGAAGGGCGCACGCAACCCGGTTTCGAGGTGGGCGTCCCAACTCGCGCGTGTCGTTGTGTCCCACTCATCGCGCTCGAACGGACAGGCGTTGTTCACCAGGACGCCGATCGGACCCAGTGCCGCCGTCGCTCGCGGCAGCAACGCCGCGACCTGCTCCTCATCGGTGAGGTCCGCTTCCAGCACGGTCGCCCGCGACCCTAGAGCGCGTATTTCGGCGCAGGCCGCCTCCGCTTCCTCGCAGGCTCGTGCGGCAGTGGACCGCGACAGCGAACCCGCCTTTCCCGAGGGCGAGCGCTATGGCCCGGCCGATCCGACGCGCCCCACCCGTCACCAGCGCGGCGCGCGGGATCGTCTGCGGGATGGCCTCGGAACACCCGCTCATTGTGTCAGCCCCGTCTCCCCCGTTGACCTCGGCGCTTCGAGGGATCGTAGCCGCCCCCGCCGGGACCCAGCGGCTCCGGCGTGCGGTCGCGCTTGGGTTTGGGCGACCATCCCATACGCGTTGTCGCGCTCGCCGCCGGCGGCGGCTCGAGGCCGAGATCGAGCGCTTCCAGCCGACGGATCTCGTCCCGCAACCGGGCGGCCTCCTCGAATTCCAAGTCGGCGGCGGCGGCCCGCATCCGCTTCTCCAACTCGGCGATGGACGATTTCAGATCCTTGCCGACGAATTGGGCGGCGCTCGTGTCCCGCACCGGCGCGACCGTCACGTAATCCTGCTCGAACACCGATTGCAGCACCTGGCCGATCTGCTTCTTGACCGATTGCGGCGTGATGCCGTGCGTCTCGTTCCAGGCGCGCTGCTTGGCGCGGCGGCGTTCCGTCTCCTCAATCGCGCGACGCAGACTGTTGGTCATGTTGTCCGCGTAGAGGATGACCCGACCATCGATGTTACGCGCCGCGCGGCCGATGGTCTGGATGAGGCTGGTCTCCGAACGGAGAAAACCCTCCTTGTCCGCGTCGAGAATCGCGACCAGCGCGCATTCCGGGATGTCGAGTCCCTCGCGCAGCAGATTGATGCCGACCAGCACGTCGATGACGCCGAGCCGGAGGTCGCGGATGATGTCGATGCGCTCCAGGGTTTCGATATCGGAGTGGAGGTAGCGCACCTTGACTCCGTGCTCGGTGAGATACTCTGTGAGATCTTCCGCCATGCGCTTGGTGAGCGTGGTCACGAGCACGCGGCCGCCCTGCGCGGTGACGGCCCGGCACTCGGCAAGCAGATCGTCCACTTGCCGTTCGACGGGCCGCACCTCGGTCACGGGGTCGATGAGGCCGGTCGGACGGATCACCTGTTCGGCGAACACGCCGGCGGTGCGTTCCATCTCCCACGGGCCTGGAGTGGCGCTGACAAAGATCGTCTGCGGCCGGAACCGCTCCCATTCCTCGAATTTGAGCGGGCGGTTGTCGATGCAAGAGGGGAGGCGGAAGCCGAACTCGGCGAGGATCGACTTGCGCGCATAATCGCCCCGCTGCATCCCGCCGATCTGCGGCACGGTCACATGGCTTTCGTCGACGATCAGGAGCGCGTTCTCAGGGATATACTCGAACAGGGTCGGCGGCGGCTCGCCCGGATTGCGGCCGGACAGATAGCGGGAGTAGTTCTCGATTCCCTTACAGGACCCGGTCGTTTCCATCATCTCGATGTCGAACGTCGTGCGCTGTTGAAGCCGCTCCACTTCCAGCAGCTTGCCCTCGGCGGTGAGTTCCGCGAGCCGCTGCTTCAGCTCGATCTTGATGTCGGCGACCGCCTGCGTGAGGGTGGGGCGAGGCGTGACGTAGTGGCTGTTGGCGTAGATCGTGACCGAGTCGAGGTTCGCGGTCTTTTCGCCGGTGAGCGGATCGAACTCCTGGATTGCCTCGATTTCGTCGCCGAATAGCGCCACGCGCCAAGCACGGTCCTCGTAATGGCTCGGGAAGATGTCGACGGTCTCGCCGCGCATACGGAAGGCGCCGCGCTGGAAGGCGGCGTCGTTGCGCCGGTACTGAAGTTCGACCAGGGCGCGCGCCAGCTTGTCGCGCTCGATGCGCCCGCCGCTTTCGAGCTTCACCACCATCCGCGCGTACGTCTCGACCGAGCCGATACCGTAGATGCAGGAGACGGACGCGACGATGATGACGTCGTTCCGTTCGAGCAGCGCCTGGGTCGCGGCGTGACGCATCCGGTCGATCTGCTCGTTGATCTGCGCGTCTTTCTCGATATAGGTGTCGGTGCGCGGGACGTAGGCCTCGGGCTGGTAATAGTCGTAGTAGCTGACGAAGTATTCCACCGCGTTGTCGGGAAAAAAGCTTTTCATCTCGCCGTAGAGCTGAGCCGCGAGCGTCTTGTTCGGGGCTAGGATCAGCGTCGGTTTCTGCACCGCCTCGATCACCTTGGCCATCGTGAAGGTCTTGCCCGAGCCGGTAACGCCGAGCAGCACCTGATCCCGCTCGCCTTGCTCGACGCCCGAGACGAGTTCGCGGATCGCGCCCGGCTGATCGCCGCTCGGCTGGTATTCCGAGACGACCCGCAAGCTGTTGGTAACTGGCTTCGCGGGCTGCTTCTGGGGGGTGAATAGGACCGGCGGCAGGCGGAGGAGGGTTTGGGACATGGGGCGAAGGGCTCCTTGGCCGGAGAAATGGCCGTGAGCTCGCCCCGGAGTCGAGGGGTAGGTAGTTGGGGCTAGCTTGTGCCTGGCCGCGTCGCCTCGGACGCTACTCGTCTCCGCGGAAAAAGTGAGCGGCCGGGGAATCCTCAATCAACGTATCTTTCTGAGGACGGATAATGAACATCAGGCCTACGCCCGACCAAGAGGCGTTTATCCGGCGAGGCATAGAGACCGGCCGGTTCCGTGACGCGGAGGACGCGATCAGGCAAGCTCTCGCACTCTGGGAGGAACGTGAGCGCCGGCAAGCGGAAGTGCTTGCGGCCCTGGACGAAGCCGACGCATCACTCGCCAACGGCGAGGGACGGGTCATCACTCAGGAATCAATGCACGAACTTGCTAGAGAGGTGAAGCAGCGCGGACGCGCTCGCTTGAGCGCGGAGCAGCAAGACCGTCGCTGATGGGGCATCGCCTTGCGCCGGAAGCTGTCGCGGATCTGGACGAAATTTGGTATTATGCCGCGAAAGAGAGCGGTAGCTTCGCAGTTGCCGACCGGTTGATTCATTCCGTGACAAGCCGGTTTGCTCTGCTTGCGGGTCAGCCACAACTCGGCCGCGCCCGCGAGGCGCTGCGTCCAGGACTTAGGAGCTTTCCTGTCGGGAGCTATTTAATCTTATACCGCGTCGAGAGCGGGAACGTTCTCATTTCGCGCGTGCTGCACGGTCGTCGCGACCTCGATGCCATACTGGGCCAATAATCGCTGCGGGCGAGAAAAGAGGGCCAGCCGGACCGCTCACCGGCTGACCTCAGCGGGCGACTTGGCCGGGGACTGGAGGTCCTCGGCGGCTGAGCTATGGGCATACGTCTTCCAGCTTGGCTTATAATCCTCGACCGCCTGGTTGCCCCAGACGGTCCAGCCAGGTCGCGCGCCCCGGGCGAAGAGTTCGAGATAGGGACCCGGGCTGCATGCTTCGATGATGCCGTAGAGCTCATCCGGCTTGCGGGAGTGTTCACGCTTGCGCGTCGCCAAATAGTTTACCTGCTTGCGGCCCGGCGCGAGAGTGCGCGCGTTCTTGCCGCGCACGCCGAACAAAACCAATTCGGTTACGTTCCTGAAGTAGAACCCAACCCCGCGGCCGTCGGAACCGCCGTCCTTGCGGATTTTGTGCCACACAAGGCTCGATTTGTACGCAAAGCCCCAGGAGGCGAGAACCCGTATGCCTTCGGGCAGAAGAGCGTTGGGTACCCACAAATAGAGATGCGCGGTCGCCGCCGCGGCCTCGTTCACGGGTAGATTGCAGATCTGATCGACCGTCATCGTGCCATACCGGGAAAGACGGCGATGCTCCGGCGCGACCTTCCCCGTACGATTGACGAATTGCCAGGGCGGGTCGGCGAGGATCGTCCCGAAACGGCAGCCCGCCGACACAGCCCGGAAGTCACAAATGGCGGCCTGCACCGGCTTAGCGTCTTCAGCCGCGTCCGCCCTGCGTGCCATCGGGTTCGACTCCTTCAGGAATGGCAAGCATCCATGACTCGGATTCGTCAAGGAGGGGAATGGTGAGCCGGGCCGGCCCCGGCGCCCACACCCGCCCCGGACAGATGCCGCGCAACATGGTCCCGCCCCGTTAACCGAGCTTGCCGTGCCAGCGCGGATGATTGTTGCAGCTCATACAAGCGGCATGAGCGTCGCCCACCGATCCAGGATGGGCAGCACGGTGTCCGCCTTCGCGGAATCCAGGCTCACAATCACACGTTTGATGCCGAGATCACGGTACTGTTTCAACTGATCCGGATTTTCACCCGCTGCGTACACGGTGATGGGCAAGGTCTCGGGGTCCCGCCCGGCCTCCTCCGCCATGCGGCGGAACATTGGCACCACTTGGGCCAGGTCGCCGTGCGGGGGGCGCCCCGCAATGGGCATCCAACCATTCCCGTAGCGCAGCGCCCGTCTTGCCCCGTAAGGGAATGCGCCGCCCACGATCACGGGCGGATGCGGCTTCTGCACCGGCTTGGGCCATGCCGCCATCGGACCGAAATTGACGAATTCTCCGTGATACTCGGCGGCGTCCTCGGTCCATATCGCCTTCATCGCCTCGATCCGCTCGCGCGCGAGCTTGTGGCGCGTTACGAAGACCGTGCCGTGATCCTCCATCTCCTCGGCATTCCAGCCGTTTCCAACGCCGAACAGAAATCGCCCGCCCGAGATTTGATCGAGTGACGCGACCTGCTTCGCGGTCTGAATCGGATCGCGCTGGGTGACGAGGCACACGCCGGTGCCCAGTTTCAGTCTGCGGGTCGCAACGGCCGCGGCCGTGAGCACGACGAACGGGTCCATCACATCGTAGTACCGCTTCGGCAGCTCCGCGCCGCCCGGCCAGGGAGTCCGCCGCGATAGCGGAATATGCGAGTGCTCCGCCGCCCAGAGCGATTCGAACCCGCGCTGCTCAAGCGCCGGGCCGAGCTCGGCGGGCGAAATCGAGTACTCCGTGAAGAAGATCGCTGCGCCAAGATACATGCTTGTTCCCCCCTCTCTTCGCTCCGAGCCGACCGTGCGCCTCCGCGGGCAACATCCGAAGCTCTTCCGGCGCGGAGAGCAATATTCGATGCTCAGGCGCAGCGCAGGAGAGCCGGGACGGTATGCAAGCTGAGGACATCATCGGCGCGGCATTCGAGCCGGTCCGCCAGGCTGTGGCGGGCGGCGCCATTCCGGGCGCGGCGCTCGGCGTCCTCGGCGGGGCCGGCGAGCGAGCCGTGCGGGTTGCCGGGAACGCGCAACTCGAGCCTACACAGGCCAGGATGCTGCGTTCGACCTGGTTCGACCTCGCTTCGCTGACCAAGGTGATCTTCACCACCTCCGCCGTCCTGCGGCTCGTGTCCGAGGGACGGGTGGCGCTCGACGATCCGCTCACGGTCGCGATCCCCGATCTGCGGCAATACGATCTCGCGGCGCCGGAGCGCGCGCTCACCTTCCGCCAGTGCCTGAGCCATCAGACGCATCTGCCCGCGGTCGAGCCGCTCTACACGTATGGCCAGGACCCGGCGACCTTACGCGCCTTCATCTTGCAACGGGTGTGGCGGGCCGGGCCGCCCTGCTACTCCGATATCAACTTCATGCTGCTCGGCATCGCGATCGAGCGCCTCACGGGCCAGAGCCTCGCGGCGCTTCCGCTGCCCGAGGGACTGAGTTTCGGTCCTGATCCGGGCGATTGCGCCGCGACCGAACGCTGCACTTGGCGCGGCCGGGTGTTGCGCGGGGAGGTTCACGACGAAAACGCTTTTGCCCTTGGCGGTGCAGCCGGTCACGCCGGACTGTTCGGCACGATCGACGGCGTGCTCGGCTTCGCGCTTGGCCTGCTGCAAGGAACCGGTTTACCCGGCACCGCGCTCGCGGCCATCCGCGCGACGCAATCGCCAACCCGTACAATCGGATGGGAGGCGGCGCACGAGGGCTGGTCGGGCGGAGACGCTTGTTCCGCCGAGACGATCGGGCACACCGGCTTCACCGGCACGGGTCTTTGGATCGACTTCGCGCGCGGGATCGCCTGGGCCTTGCTGACCAACCGTGTGCATCCGACCCGCCATCGCGAGACCGGGATCCAGGGGCTACGGCGCGCCGTGGGGGACTCGATCGCGGCGGCCTGCGGCTGAAGGCGAACGCTCGCCGGGTGCGATGGCCCATTGCTCCGGGACCGTCGGCTGGGCCAGCAGCTCCGGACGGTACTCGAAATGCATCGTGTCGTAGTGGAACCATTTGCCGCCCCAGATGAATCCGTGCCGCTCGAAGATGTCCACGATTTCCGACGGGATCCGATGGGTGGGGCCGTCGGTGAAACCGGAGCGGCGCCACTCCCAAT
The DNA here is from genome assembly GCA_963808965.1 of uncultured Alphaproteobacteria bacterium. Classification (GTDB taxonomy): domain Bacteria; phylum Pseudomonadota; class Alphaproteobacteria; order Acetobacterales; family Acetobacteraceae; genus CAWEHU01. The sequence goes on along the minus strand of CAWEHU010000019.1, from coordinate 145,449 downwards.
ACTCGGCGTGGGCGGGGTTGAGGTCGATCGCCGCACCCCATCCATGCATGCTCGGCTGGCCGGTATCGGCGACCGCGCGGCAGTTATACGTGCCCCCGGGCGGGTATGCGTAACGCTTCAGCGCGTCGGGTAGGGCCTCGAGTTCCTCGGAGATCGCGCTGAGGCGTTCGGCGACGTGGTTCACCGAGGTCGCTTGAATTGTGTGGCCCCAGCTCCGCGGCAGCCACACAACCGGCACGAGACGCGGCGTTACCTCGCCCTTCCGGCAATCGCCGTACATCTTGTCGAAGAGGGCGACGTTGCGAATCCGTCCGGGATCGTCGCCCGGCCCCGGCGGGATTGTGATGGCACCCGCAGGATAGGCGATCCGGAGCTGGTCGAGGATCGATCCGTGCCGGAGCATTGCGTCCAGGCTTTTCGCGGGTTCCCCGTCCGAGAGCGGCATCCGCGTGCCGTCGCGCCAAACGAGGCCGGTCTCGTCATGGCCGGCCAGCTCCTCGGGATAGGCGCGGACCAGGGTATCGGGGCGGTCGCCATCCTCTGCTGTGGCCGAACGGACCACGGCCGCGAGCGCGATAGGGAGTAACGCCAGGGCAAAGGTTCGGCTCATACGTTGGTTCTGTCCTGCACATGAAACGAAGGCCGGGGCGCCGCGCGGCTTTCTTGACTTCGACCCTACCGCGCCTCCATAACGCCGCGCTCCGGGTCACAGTATAGAAAAGCCCGGTCCCCGCCCTGCGCGGGGGCTCCGCCGCTCCGCGAGGGTTCGCGCAGCGGCGCTTTCGCCATTGAGGGAACCGTGTTCGAGGCGCTGTCCGACAAGCTTTCCGGGGTCTTCGAGCGCCTGCGCGGTCGCGGGGCGCTCAACGAGACCGACGTGAATGAGGCACTCCGCGAGGTCCGCCTCGCGCTGCTCGATGCCGACGTGGCCTTGCCCGTGGTCCGCGACTTCGTCAGCAAGGTCCGGGAGCGGGCGCTCGGGACCGAGGTGCTCGACTCCGTCAGCCCCGGCCAGCAGGTCGTGAAGATCGTCAACGACGTGATGATCGAGCAACTGGGCGGGGCGGGAGCGGTCAGTCTCAACCTCAATGCCGCGGCGCCGATCCCCATGCTGATGGTCGGGTTGCAGGGCTCGGGCAAAACCACCACGGCCGGCAAGATCGCGCTCCGCCTGCATGAGAGGCTGCGCCGCCGGGTGCTGCTGGCCAGCCTCGACACGCAGCGCCCGGCGGCGCAGCTCCAGCTCGCACAGCTCGCCGAGCGCGCCGGCGTTCCGAGCCTGCCGATCGTGCAGGGCCAGACCCCGGTAGAGATCGCCCGCCGGGCGATGGATGCCGGGCGGCGCGAGGGGTTCGACATCGTCATCCTCGACACGGCCGGGCGCCTCTCGATCAATCAAGCGCTGATGGATGAGGTGCGAGAGATCCGCGCCGCGACCAACCCGGCCGAGACTCTGCTCGTCGTCGATGCGATGACCGGCCAGGACGCGGTCAACACCGCGAAGGCCTTCAACGAGGCCGTCGGCGTGACCGGGATCGTGATGACGCGCATGGACGGCGACGCCCGCGGCGGCGCGGCGCTCTCCATGCGCGCGGTGACCGGGGCTCCCATCAAACTCGTGGGCGTCGGCGAGAAGATCGACGCCCTCGAAGATTTCCACCCCGAGCGCGTAGCCGGCCGCATTCTCGGCATGGGCGACATCGTCGGGCTGGTGGAGCGGGCCTCCGAGACCGTCGATCAGGAGGAGGCCGAAAAGCTCGCCCGCAAGATGGCGAAGGGCCAGTTCGATCTTGAGGATTACGCGAGCCAGCTGAAGCAGATCACGAAGATGGGCAGCCTCTCGGGCATCCTCGGGATGCTGCCCGGCATCGGCAAGATCAAGCAGCAGATCGAGGACGCCAATCTCGACACGACTATCCTGAAGCGCCAGGGGGCGATCATCGGGTCGATGACGCCGAAGGAGCGCCGGCAGCCCGACATCATCAAGGCGAGCCGCAAGAAGCGCATCGCCGCCGGCTCGGGCACCTCCGTGCAGGAGGTGAACCGGCTCCTCCGCCAATTCGACGATATGTCCACGATGATGAAGCGCATGAACAAGTTGGGCCAGAAAGGCCTCATGCGCCACGGCCTCGGGGCGCTCATGCCGAAGAGCATGCAGCGCCAGAACCGGCCGCACTGAATCCAAACCGAAAGAGAGAGACAGAATGGGCCTGAAGATCCGCCTATCCCGCGCCGGCGCGAAGAAGCGTCCGTACTACCACATCGTGGTCGCCGACAGTCGCAGTCCACGGGACGGGCGGTTTATCGAGAAGCTGGGCAGCTACAACCCGATGCTGCCGGCCGAGCACGACGACCGCGTACGGCTGCAATCGGAGCGCCTCCAGCACTGGATCGGCCAGGGTGCGGTCGCCACCGACCGGGTGGCGCGGTTCCTCGGCAAAGCCGGGATAGCACCGATGCCGACGTATCGCGAACAGCCCGTGAAGTCGGCGCCGAAGAAGAAGGCGCAGGAGCGGGCCAAGGCCGCCGGGGCCTGATCGGCGAGACGTGCCGGAAAGCCGCATCCTGCTCGGTGTGATTGGCAAGCCGCATGGCGTGCGCGGGCTCGTGCACGTCGTCAGCTACACCGCCCGGCCTGCGGACCTGGTTGCCTACGGTCCGCTCTCCGATGAGCGCGGAAGGCGCTTCACCCTGCGATGGCGCGGGGAGGGCCTCGCGGAGGTGACTGAGATCGTGGGTGAAAGGCGCGTGGCCGTTGCCGACCGGACGGGGGCGGAGAAGCTGACCAACACCCGTCTTTATATAGAGCGCGACCGCCTGCCCCCTGCGGGCGAGGACGAGTTCTACCTCGCCGACCTCGTCGGGATCACGGCGCTGGACGAAGCGGGCGTGAAGCTCGGTCGGGTCGAAGCAGTGCATGACTACGGCGGGGGCGCGAGCCTCGAGATCATGCGCGAGGGCGCACCGCCGCTGCTGCTCCCGTTCACGCGCGCCTGCGTGCCTTTGGTCGATATCGCCGGGGACCGGCTTGTAGTCGTGCCGCCTGCGGAGACACCTCTCCCCCCGCCTCCTCCCACAAGGGAAGGGGGAGAACAGACCGACAGCCCCCTGGCCCTACGAGAGGGGGTTGGGCGAGGGGTGCCCGCAAGGGGGCCGGAATGAGCTGGCGCGCGACGGTCCTCACCCTGTTTCCGGATATGTTCCCTGGCCCGCTCGGCCTCTCACTCGCCGGGCGCGCGCTCGAACGCGGCCTTTGGTCGCTCCGCGCGGTCGATATTCGCGATTACGCCACCGGCCGGCAGCGCAGCGTCGACGACCCCCCGTTCGGCGGCGGCGCGGGGATGGTGCTGCGGCCGGACGTGGTTGACGCAGCCATCGCGGCCGCCGCGGATGAGCGTCCGCTCGTCTACCTCAGCCCTCGCGGGCGCCGCTTCACCCAGGCGGACGCACGCCGCTATGCGGCAGGGGACGGCGTGACGCTCCTGTGTGGCCGCTACGAAGGCGTGGACCAGCGCGTCGTCGAGGTCCGCGGCATGGAAGAGGTGAGCATTGGTGATTTCGTGCTCTCGGGCGGCGAGCTCGCGGCCCTGGCCGTGTTGGACGCGGCGGTCCGCCTGCTCCCCGGCGTGATGGGTACCGCCGCGAGCGCCGAAGAGGAGAGCTTCGCGGCCGGGCTCCTCGAATACCCGCACTACACCCGTCCGGCGGAGTGGCAAGGGCTGCGGGTGCCCGAGATACTGCTGTCGGGCAACCACGCCGCCATCGCCGCGTGGCGTCGGGGCGAAGCCGAACGAATCACGCGCGAGCGCCGGCCGGACCTTTGGGCCGCGTACGCCTCCATGCAAAAGCCGGCGCCGGTTGCCAGCGACAGAGCCGCGCCGTAAGGGGACTAGACCCGAAAGGATCAGGACGATGAACATCATCCAGCAATTCGAGGCGGAGCAGATTGCCCGTCTCACGGCGAGGCGGCCGGTACCGGACTTCGCCGCCGGCGACACGCTTCGCGTCGCGGTCAAGGTGGTCGAAGGCGAACGCACCCGTACGCAGGCCTTCGAGGGCGTGTGCATCGCGCGCTCCAACAAGGGGGTGAACAGCAACTTCACCGTGCGGAAGATCAGCTACGGCGAGGGAGTCGAGCGCGTGTTCCCGCTTTACTCGCCGACGATCGCCGAGATTACCGTCGTGCGCCGGGGCGACGTCCGCCGCGCCAAGCTCTATTATCTACGTGGCCGCAGCGGCAAGTCCGCCCGCATCGCCGAGAAAGGCCGGGCGACCACCGGCACCGCCAGTACCGAGGCCGCGGCCGGAGCCGCCGCGCAGGAGCCGGAAGCCAGCGCGGCCGAGTAAGGCGCCGCCATCGAAGGGAGGAACAAACATGTCGGCATCCAGGCCGCGAACGCTGTTCGACAAGATCTGGGACAGCCACGTCGTCGAACGGCTGCCGGATGGAACGTGTATCCTCTATATCGATCGCCATCTCGTCCATGAAGTCACCAGCCCGCAGGCCTTCGAGGGCCTGCGACTGACGGGACGGCCCGTCCGCCGGCCGGACGCGACGATCGCGGTGGTCGATCACAACGTTCCGACAACTCCCGATCGCCGCTCCGGCATCAAGGAGGAGGAGAGCCGCATCCAGGTCCAAACCCTGGAGAACAACGTTCGCGAGTTCGGCATTCCCTACTTCCCGGTGCTCGACCCGCGCCAGGGCATTGTTCACATCATCGGCCCCGAGCAGGGGATCAGCCTGCCCGGCATGACCATCGTCTGTGGCGACAGCCACACCTCGACGCATGGCGCGGTCGGCGCGCTCGCTTTTGGTATCGGCACCTCCGAGGTCGAGCACGTGCTGGCGACGCAGACGCTGCTGCAAAGGCCGGCGAAGAACATGCTGATCCAGGTCGACGGGGACCGGCCGTTCGGGACCTCGGCAAAGGACATAATCCTCGCCATCATCGGCAAGATCGGCACAGCCGGCGGCAACGGGCACGTGATCGAATACGCGGGCGAGGCCATTCGCGGCCTCGACATGGCCGGCCGCATGACGGTCTGCAACATGTCGATCGAGGCGGGTGCCCGCGCGGGGCTGATCGCGCCGGACGACGCCACCTTCGCCTGGATCGAAGGCCGTCCCTTCGCTCCGAAGGGCGACGCCTTCCAGCAGGCCGTTGCGTACTGGCGCACGCTTCCTTCCGATCCTGGCGCGCAATACGACAAGACCGTGATCCTGGATGGCTCCGAGATCGCGCCGATGGTCACATGGGGCACGAGTCCGGAGACGGTATTGCCGATTACCGGGAGCGTCCCAAGTCCCGATGAAGCGCGGGACGAGGCCAAACGCACCCAGATGCAGCGAATGCTCGAGTATATGGGTCTCGAACCCGGAACGAAGTTACAGGATATCCGGGTGGACGCCGTGTTCATCGGTAGTTGCACGAACAGCCGGCTTGAGGATCTGCGCGCCGCCGCCGAAGTCGCGAAGGGCCGCCGCGTTGCCGAGGGCGTGCGCGCGCTCGTCGTGCCGGGATCCGGCATCGTCAAGCAGCAGGCAGAGGCGGAGGGGCTGGACCGAGTCTTCACCGAAGCCGGCTTCGAATGGCGCGAGGCGGGCTGCTCCATGTGTCTTGGTATAAATCCCGACAAACTCAAGCCGGGCGAGCGATGCGCCAGCACCTCGAATCGCAATTTCGAGGGCCGGCAGGGACCGGGCGGACGGACCCACCTGCTCTCGCCCGTGATGGCCGCCGCCGCCGCGGTCACGGGCCGGCTGACCGATGTGCGCGCGTTCGGTTGAGGGAGGGCGGCATGGACAAGTTCACAACCCTTACCGCCATCGCCGCGCCGCTGCCGCTCGCGAATGTGGACACCGACAAGATCATTCCGGCTCGCTTCCTCAAGACCATCAAGCGCTCCGGATTGGGCACGCATCTGTTCGACACGCTTCGCTATGACGGGGAGGGCGGCGAGCGGCCAGATTTCATTCTGAACCAGGAGCCGTACCGGCACGCGCAGATTCTCATCGCGTTTGAGAATTTCGGTTGCGGCTCCTCGCGCGAGCACGCGCCTTGGGCGCTGCTGGATTTCGGCATTCGCTGCGTGATTGCCCCAGACTTCGCCGACATCTTCCACAACAACTGCTTCAAAAACGGTATCCTGCCGATTCGCCAGCCGCGCGCTATATGTGAGCAGCTTATCGACGACGCGCGGATGGGCGAGAACGCACGCATTTCAGTCGATCTCGAGCGGCAGGTGATCGTTCGCCCGAACGGGGACGAGATTCCTTTCGACATCGACCCGTTTCGCAGGCATCTTCTGCTGAACGGGTTGGACGACATCGGCCAGACCCTGCAGCACGCGTCGAAGATCGACGCTTTTGAAACGCAGAGGCGGGAGACCCAGGCCTGGTTCCCGTCCATCGCCGTCTGAGGAGAGAACAGGATGCCCGGCAACAAGAAAATTCTGGTGCTGCCGGGTGACGGGATCGGGCCGGAAGTGATGTGGGAGGTCCGGCGCGTGATCGATTGGATGGACCGCCGGCGCATCGCTTCCTTCGATCTAAGTGAAGATCTGGTCGGCGGCGCCTCGATCGACCAACGCGGCACGCCGATTTCCGAGGCCACTGTACAAGCGGCCAAGGAGGCGGACGCGGTGCTGTTCGGTGCCGTAGGGGGGCCGAAATGGGACAAGCTCGGCTTCGAGCTGCGGCCCGAGATCGCGATCCTGACCCTGCGCAAGGAACTCGACCTCTTCGCCAATCTCCGGCCGGCGACCGTCTTCGGTCCCCTGATCGAGGCGAGCACGCTGAAGCCTGACGTCATCCGCGGGCTTGACCTCATGATCGTGCGCGAGAGCACCGGAGGCATATATTTCGGCGAGCCGCGCGGGGTCGAGACGCTACCCGATGGCCAGAAGCGCGGTTTCGATACCGAATCCTACACGACGAACGAGATCGAGCGGGTCGCGCGAGTGGCCTTCGAACTCGCCCGCAAGCGGCAGAACCGCGTGACGAGCGTGGAAAAGGCCAACGTGATGCGGAGCGGCCTGTTTTGGCGCGAGACAGTGACCGCGCTACATGACCGGGAATTCGCGGATGTCGAACTGACCCACATGTACGCCGATAATTGCGCCATGCAGCTGGTGCGCAACCCGCGCCAGTTCGATGTCATCGTCACGAGCAACATTTTTGGCGACCTTCTTTCCGACCTCGCCTCGATGCTGAGCGGAAGCTTGGGGATGCTGCCTTCCGCGACCCTGGGCGCCCCGGACAGCTCCGGCCGCCGCCGTGCGCTCTACGAGCCCATCCACGGAAGCGCGCCGGACATCGTGGGCAAAGGGGTCGCAAATCCGCTGGCCCAGATTCTGAGCTTCGCGATGCTGCTCCGCTATTCCTTCGATATGCAGGATGATGCGAAGCTCCTCGAGCGTGCCTGCACCAACGTTCTGGCGAGCGGCCTCCGGACCGGCGACATCATGGGTCCGGGCACGGCCAAGGTGGGCACCGCCGTCATGGGCGAGGCGATCCTGCGCGAGCTCGATAAGCTCGCCGCCTAAGCCTCGCCCAGCCCTTCAGTTACAAACCGTTCCCGCTCTCCTTCGCGAGGAGCTGGGGGCAGGGTCCCGCTGCGATTGGGATCCGCCCCTTGCTCCGGGCCGGTCCATTCGCTACATCCCCGCCCTCGGCCGCGCCCGTAGCTCAATTGGATAGAGCACCAGACTACGGATCTGGGGGTTAGGAGTTCGAATCTTCTCGGGCGCGCCATTTCCAGGCCATTTTTCTTTGGCTACTTCCGAGCCCGCCGGCCCTTGGCCGCGCCGCCGAAGTCCTGCAACATAACGGCATCTCAATAGCCGCTCACCGGAACCAATAATGTCACGAGAGAAGATGTCGCGACCGGCCCCGCCGGGTCGCCGCCGGATGACCCCGCGCGCCGCGGTTCCCGTCCGACGATGATAGCTTCTCCCTCCCCGGCTCGTTCCGTCGTCGCCGTCCGCCGTCCCCTGGCGGTTTTCAGTCTCATCGCACTCCTGGCCACTCTCAGCCTCGTGCTGTTCGCCGACCTGCGCTCGCCTCTGAAAGACGACGTCGCCTGGTTGCTCTACGTCGCCCAGAAGTGGATCGGAGGACAGCGGCTCTACGTCGATCTGGTCGAGGTCAATCCGCCGCTGATCGTGTGGCTATCGGCCTTTCCCGCATCGCTCGCCAGCTGGTTCGGGGCAGACCCGAAGAGCATCGCGCTTCCCTTTTTCGCGGCGTGCATGCTGGGCTCCGCCTGGTGGAGCGCCTCCATCCTTCAGGGGTACGGACCGCTGTTCCGGGATCGCTTGCCGGTATTCGCCGTGACCGGCACCGTCCTGCTGGGCATCGCCGGGCCGGAGCTAGGGCAGCGGGAGCACCTGCTTACCGCCGCCGTTCTCCCCTATCTCTGTTTGTTCGCCCGCGCGCTCGACGGTGAGCGGCCGCGCTTTTGGGTCGCGATCGGTGTCGGGGCGGCGGCCGGCCTCGGCTGTGCGCTGAAACCGCGCTACGTTCTGGTGTTTTTCGTGCTGGAGTGCGTCGCGCTCGCCTGGAACCTCCGGCCCTGGCAACTCACCGTGCTCGCCGCCGGGGCGACTATCCTGGCCTACGTGGCGGCCGTAGTGCTGCTCTATCCCGCCTATCTGGAGCGGGCCGTCCCGCTCGCGGTCGCGCTGTATGGGGCCACGGACGTCCCGCTGAGATTTCTACTGTGGGACAACCTGCCGGTGATCCTCGGCGAGGTCGCGGTCCTGCTGCTTTGGTGGATGAACCGCCGCAGCTTGCGCGAGGGCAGCCTCCTGCTCACGCTCGGGGTTTTCGCCATCGCTTCCACCCTCGTCTGTTTCATCGATGGCAAGAACTGGTTCTACCACCGCCTGCCGGCGACGGTCGCGACGGTGCTCGCCCTGCTCTGCTGGATCGCCTCGCTGCTGAGCCGGCCGGCGCCAGAGCGCCGCACGCAGCTCGGAGCGCTGCTGCTGGCTTGCGCCGCCGTGGTATCGTTCGGCATCGCGGCGGCGGAGCGGCTGGAGCCGCAGATGGAACTGGCCTGCGCGCCCGAACTTTCGACCGAGGCCCGTCTGGAGAAACTTATCCGTCGCGAGCGGGCCAAAACCTACGTCGCCTTTTCCGAGTGGATCGCGCTCGGTTTCCCCGTGGTGAACAACACGGGCGTGGTCTGGGCCTCCCGCTTCGATTCCATGTGGGCCCTGAAGGGCGAGCTATGGCGCGCCCGGTTCGACCCGGCGACACCCAAGGAGTGGCCGGTCCGGCGCTGGGTGGCGCGGGATTTCGTGGCGGGTTGCCCGGATCTCGCAGTCGTGGACACCCGCGAAAGCCTCAATTATATCGCCGTGCTCAGCGCCTCCGATCCAGCCTTCGCCTCGGCGTGGGCGCAGTATCGCCAGATCGCGGCCTTCGATGGGCTGCGGGTGTTCAAGCACGAGGGCAACCGGCATTGTACCGGCCGGCCGAGACTGCTTCAGGCCCAGGTGGCGCCTGCCGCCGCGCCGCCACCGGAGCCCTGAGGGCAGGCCGGCCTAGGCAGATCAGAAACGGGGAGAGACAGACCCCATGATGACACCTTCAGGCTCCACAGTGGCTTCACGTCGCCCGCCGCTCGATCGCATATGGATTGTGGTCGCGGACGGCGGAACCGCCCGGATGTTCCGCGTCGCGGACGACCGCAGAACCCTGACGACGGTGCGCGAACTGACCTCGGCCGATCTTCACCACAAATCCCGCGATCTCGTGTCTGACCGGCCAGGCCGCGGCTTCGAGAGCGCCAACCCGGCGCGACACGCGATCGAGCCCCGCACGGACCCGCACGATCAGGCAAAGGCGCAGTTCATCGCCGAGGTCGCGGGTGTGCTGAATCACGAAAATCAAGCGGGCTCCTACGACGAAATTATCCTCGTCGTCGCCCGCTCGCAGGCAGCCTCCTTCAAGGAGGCTCTCGACAAGCCGACGCGTGCCCGGGTCAGGAACGTGGTGACGAAGGATCTGACCAACACGCCGGCGCAGGAGGTCTGGGATCGGCTGATCGAGGAGAACTTGCTGCCGCCGCGAGCCGGCGCTCCCGGCTAGCTTCAGCCCTCACCCCGACCCTCTCCCAAGGGAGAGCGGAAGTTCGGAGCTGGCTACATCACCCAGCGCAAGTAATACCGGCTCTCGCAAACCGGGTTTTTGACCGCGAATTCGAGCCGCCCGTTAACGATGTGGCCTTCGAGGCTAGCGTCGGACAGAACGGTCCTGATGCTGCCGTCCGGCTGCACGGGGGTGATGAAGATCGTGCTCGGCGTAAACGCGAAATACAAAGTGCCGTCCCCGATCTCGACCGTGCCCCATTGCGCCGTCGGGCATGTCGCCGAGCGGACCGCGACTTGCCGGACCTCCCCCTTATAGATGCCGTCGACTTTGTCGATCATGTCGGCCGGGATCTCCGGCGAGCGGGAGACGACGAGATTGTTGATCGCGCTGTTGCCCCGGCTGCACCCGGCCGCGCAGATGGCGAGCAGAACGAGGGCAAGTCGGTTCGGCACGGGTCTCTCTCCTGCGGCGATTGGCTTGAATAAGACGCAAACAAGTCTTCGATGCAACGGCCCTTCCGTCGAGAGGGGCGCGAATGCATCCTGCCCGCCAGCGCCCGACCGGAGGTGGCCATGTCGTGTCGCATCCCATCGCTGTCCGTGCTCGCGCTTGCCGCCCTGCTCGGGCTGATCTGGCCGGCTACCGCACAAGAGCGGGCCGTGAATGTCTATAACTGGACCGATTACATCGATCCGGCCGCGATCGAACGATTTCAGAAGGAGACTGGAATCCAGGTCCGTTACGACGTGTACGACAGCCTGGAAACCTTGGAAGGCAAGCTGCTCGCCGGAAGCTCCGGCTATGACGTGGTGGTGCCGACCAGCGAGCCGACCTTCTCACGGCTGATCAAGGTGGGCGCCCTGCAACCGATCGACTGGAAACGGGTGCCGAACCGGGCGGGGCTCGACCCCACCCTCATGCAACGGGTCGCCTCCTCCGACCCGGGAAACCGCTACGGGGCCATTTATCTGTGGGGAACCATCGGCCTCGGCATCATTCCGGATCGTGTCCGCGCGCAGGCACCGGATGCCGCGATGGATAGCTGGAACCTGCTGTTCAGGCCGGAAAATGCCCGCCGGATAGCGGCCTGCGGCATCACGATGATGGATTCAGCGATCGACGTGATTCCGTCGGTGCTGAAATATCTTGGCCGCGATCCGGGCAGCACCGACCCCGCGGACCTGCAATCGGTCGAAACCTTGCTGATGTCGATCCGCCCCTACATTCGCACCTTCGCCTCCGGCGGCGCGGTGAATGCGCTCGCGGCGGGCGAGACCTGCCTCGTGATGTCCTATTCCGGCGACGTAATCCAGGCGGCCGCGCGAGCGGAGGAGGCGGGCCGGGGCGTGTCGGTCCAGTATGTCGCGCCGAAAGAAGGGGCGCAGCTCTGGTTCGACATGCTGGCGATCCCGAAGGATGCACCCCATCCCGACGCGGCGCTCGCCTTCATCAATTTCGTGCTCCAGCCTCAAGTGATCGCCGGCATCACCAACCAGGTGCGCTATCCGAACGCCGTGCCGGCCAGCCGTCCGTTCGTCCGGCCGGCGTTGCTCGATGATCCCAACATCTATCCCCAGCCGGACCGCATCGCGTCGTTCTTCACGATCGGACCGGTCCCGCAAGCGGCGGAGCGTGCGCGCAACCGCATGTGGGCCCGTTTCAAGGCCGGGAGCTGACGCTCGTGGCGAGCCCTCCACTCCTTGCAATCGAGCGGCTGACGGTCCGCTTCGGCGGCACCGTCGCGCTCGATGCGCTGGAGCTGACTGTCGGGCGCGGCGAGATGTTCGTGCTGCTCGGGGGTTCCGGCTCGGGCAAGACCACGCTTCTGCGCGCCGTCGGCGGGTTCGTACGGCCCGATGCCGGGCGCATCTTGCTGAACGGACACGAACTCGGGGACCAGCCGCCGCATAAGCGGCCGGTGAACACGATGTTCCAGTCCTACGCTCTGTTCCCGCATATGAGCGTCGCCGCCAATATCGGGTTCGGACTGCGCCAGCGAGGCGCGACCCGCACCGAGACGGCGGCTCGAGTCGCCGAGATGCTGGATTTGGTGAGCCTCACCGGCTTCGGAGAGCGTCGGCCGAGCCAGCTCTCGGGAGGTCAGCAGCAGCGCGTGGCGCTCGCGCGCAGTCTCGCGCCGAGCCCCGAATTGCTGCTGCTGGACGAGCCGCTTTCCGCGCTGGATCGCAATCTCCGGGAAGCAACCCGAAACGAACTGGTCCGGCTGCACCGGCGACTCGGAATCACCTTCATCCTGGTCACGCATGACCAGGATGAGGCGCTCACTCTGGCCACCCGGATCGGCGTGATGCGCCACGGGCGGCTTGCTCAGGTAGGCACCCCGGCAGAGGTGTACGAGCGGCCGAATAGCCAATTCGTCGCCGAGTTCCTCGGTTCGGCCAACATCCTCCCCGCCATCGTGCGGGACACGGGCGCGGACTGGTCGAAGCTGGAGCTCCCAGGCGTCGGCGAGGCGCGGGCTCTCGCCACAGCCACGCCCACGGGCTCGCCGGTGCTGGTGGCGCTGCGCCCGGAGCGCCTACGCATCGCTCGCACGGCGATTTCCGACGAGCGGAACCGCCTTTCCGGGGTTGTCGCGGACAGCGCCTATTGGGGCGAGATGCTGATGCACACGGTCCGGCTCGCCGACGGCAGCCTGCTCCGGGTCAGCGAGCCGTTGCGCGACGGTGTCGGGGCCCGGAGCGTCACGCCTGGAGCTGGGGTTACGGTCTGCTGGCCCCCGGAGGCGTGCATTCTGCTGCCCCGATGAGACTTCGGCTGGATCGCGCCCTGGTTCTCGCGGTCCCCTGGGCCTGGCTGCTGCTGTTCCTGGCAGCGCCGGCCGCCATCATGCTGGGGATCGCCTTCTCTGAGCCGCGCGACGGCGTGCCTCCCTATGCACCGCCCCTGCAAGCGGACCCGGCAGGAACCTGGCGTTTGCATGTGGTTCCCGACAGTTTCGCGCTCCTGTTCGAAGATGCTCTCTATGTCCGCGCCCTGTTGCTCAGCTTGCAGGTCGCCGGCGTTTCCACGCTCGGTTGCCTGCTGATCGGGTATCCGATGGCGCTGGCGATCGCCCGCGCCCCGCAGCGGCTTCGGTCCTTGCTCCTTCTGCTCGTCGTCCTCCCCTTCTGGACCGGCTTCCTGCTGCGCATCAACGCCTGGATCGGCCTGTTGAAGGACGATGGCTGGATCAACGCGGCGCTCCTCGCGCTCGGTCTCGTGCACGCTCCGCTACGGCTGCTTTATACCGATTTCGCAATGTATGTCGGGATCGTGTATGCCTATCTGCCCTTCATGCTCCTGCCGTTGTACGCGCGGCTTTCGCGGCAGGACCCGGCGCTCCTGGAGGCGGCGGCGGATCTCGGGGCATCCCCCTGGCGGGCGTTCCGGGCCGTGACCCTGCCGCTTTCGATGCCGGGCGTTTGGGCCGGCACGGCGCTCGTGTTCATTCCGGCAGCCGGCGAATACGTCATCCCCGAACTGCTCGGCGGCCCCCGGGCACAGACGATCGGGCGGGTGATCTGGACGGAGTTCTTCCAGAATCGCGACTGGCCCCAGGCGGCGGCGGTCGCGACCGTGCTCGTCATCCTTCTCCTGCTGCCCGCGGCGATCGCGCAGCATCGCCAGGGGAAAACGGAGTGAGCGGCCGGTTGCTGCTTGCCTGGCTCGCATTCGGCTATGGCTTCCTCTACCTGCCGATCGCGTATTTGCTCCTCTTCAGCTTCAACGATTCCCGGCTGGTGACGGCTTGGACCGGATTTTCGTTCCGGTGGTATCAGGCGCTTTGGCGGGATGAGCCGCTCATTTCGGCCGCCCTGCTGTCGCTCAGGATCGCTGCCGGATCGGCAACCGCGGCTTTGCTGCTCGGCACCCTCGCGGGGTTCGCGCTTGCGCGGTTCGGGCGTTTCCGGGGACGTGGCTGGTTCGCCGCATGTCTCGCCGCCCCTTTGGTCATGCCGGATGTCGTCACCGGGCTCTCCCTCCTGTTGCTGTTCGTGGCGCTGGGACAGGTGATCGGCTGGCCGGCGGGGCGCGGCGGTCTCACGATCGGCATCGCGCATACGAGCGTTTCCGTCGCCTATGTGGCGGTCGTGGTGCAGGCCCGGCTGGCCGGCGGCACGCGCGATCTGGAGGCGGCGGCGGCGGATCTCTACGCCCCGCCCTGGGCAGTCTTCGCCCGCGTGACTTTGCCTCTGATGGCGCCCGCGCTGGTCTCGGGCTGGCTGCTCGCCTTTACCCTGTCGCTCGACGACGTGGTGGTCGCCAGCTTCACCTCCGGCCCCGGCGCTTCGACCCTACCGATGGTGGTGTTCTCCTCGCTCCGCCTCGGGCCGACGCCGGAAATCAACGCGCTCGCCGGTGTAGTGGTCGGGTTGGTCGCCGCCGGTACTGATTGGCGCGTGGCTGGTGCAGCGCAGACGTGCCCGGCGTACCGATTGCTCCTGACCGGCCCGTCCTATAGGGTTTTGCCGTCCCGATGATCCGCTTTCAGGAATGACTGGCCCGCTCATGCAACTTATCGCTTCACGTCTGGACCGCATCAGCCCGAGCCAGACTATGGTGATCACGCAGAAGGCGCGTGCGCTGAAGGCGGCCGGGCGCGACATCATCGGCCTCTCGGCCGGAGAGCCGGATTTCGACACGCCGCCCAACATCAAGGATGCAGCCATCCGCGCCATTGAGGCGGGGGATACGAAATACACCGATGTTACCGGCACGCTCGCACTCCGCCGTGCGATCGCCGACAAGTTCCACCGCGATTCCGGGATCGATTACAGGCCCGAGGAGATCATCGTCTCCACAGGCGGCAAGCAGGTCATCTTCAACGCGATGCTGGTGACGCTAAACCCTGGGGATGAGGCCATCATTCCCTCGCCCTGCTGGGTCAGCTACCCCGATATTGTCGCATTGGCCGACGGCACGCCGGTGATCGTGCCCTGCGGCCAGAACGCGGGCTTCAAGCTAAGGGCGGAGGATCTGGACGCGGCGATCAACCCGCGCACCAAGTGGTTCATCCTCAACAATCCCTGCAACCCGACAGGGGCCGCGTACTCGGCCGAGGAGTTGCGGCCGATCTGCGACGTGCTGCTGCGTCATCCGAATGTCTGGATTTTCACCGACGATATTTACGAGAAGCTCGCCTATGACGGTTTTCGGCCCGCTACCGTCGTCGAGGTCGAGCCTCGCCTGCGCGAGCGGACCGTGACGATGAACGGTTGCAGCAAGTCTTATGCGATGACGGGTTGGCGCATCGGCTTCGCCGGCGCGCCGCTGCAACTCATTCGCGCGATGGACAAGTTGCAGGGCCAGTCAACGTCCAATCCGTCCTCCATCGGCCAGGCCGCCGCCGTCGAGGCGCTGAACGGGCCGCAGGAGTCGATCGGGGCGATGGTGAAGGTGTACCAGGAACGCCGCGACCTTGTGGTGGACCTGCTGAATGGCGCGGCCGGCATCACCTGTCACAAGCCGGAGGGGTCGTTCTACGTCTTTCCGGCGATTCACGGGTGCATCGGCAAGACCAGCCGGTCCGGCACCCGCATCACCGATGACGAAAGCTTCGTGACCGCGCTGCTGGAGGAGGAAGGGGTTGCCGCGGTGCATGGCGCGGCGTTCATGTATCCAGGCCATTTCCGAATCAGCTACGCGACCAGCACCGAGAATCTGCGGGAGGGGTGTCGCCGGATCCAGCGCTTCTGCGAAAATCTGCGCTGATGCCCGCGCTCGCTGGAAGGCTCGCTCGCGCGCAGATCTCAGCATCGTTCCAGATGATGGCCAAGGCCCGCGTGTTGCGCGAGCGAGGGATCGACGTGATCTCGCTGGCGATCGGCGAGCCGGACTTTTCCTCGCCGCCGCACGCGATCGAGGCGGCGCATCAGGCGGCGCTGCGGGGCGAGACGAAGTACCCGCCCCTGGACGGCACGCGGACGCTGAAGGACGCGGTGCGACGCAAGTTCCGGCGCGACAACGATCTCGATTTCGAGCTGGACGAGATCATCGTGAGCAACGGCGGCAAGCAGGCAATCTATAGCGCCTTCTTCGCCACGCTGGACGAGGGCGACGAGGTGGTGATCCCGGCGCCATACTGGAACGCCTATCCTCTGGTGACGAAGCTGCTCGGGGGTGAGCCGGTCTTCGTCGCATGTCCGCAGAACAACGACTTCAAGCCACGACCCGAAGACATCGACGCGGCGATCACGCCTCGCACCAAGTGGCTGGTCTTGAACCTGCCCAACAATCCATCAGGCGCGGACTGCACCCGGACAGAGCTTCAGGGCATCACGGACGTCATGAAGCGGCATCCGCACGTCTGGATCCTTGCCGACGACATGTACGAACACTTTCGTTATGACGGCTTGCCGCACTTTACCGTGGCGCAGGTGGAGCCGGCGTTGCGCGACCGGACGCTGACGGTGAGCGGCGTGTCCAAGACCTTCGCTATGACAGGATGGCGCATCGGTTTCGCGGCGGGTCCCAAGCCGCTCATCAAGGCGATGATCAACGTGCAAGGCCATGTGACGGCGGGCATCTCCACCGTGGGCCAGGCCGCGGCCGCCGCTGCGCTGGACGGACCGCACGATGGCGTGGCCGAGCAGGCAGCCGCGTATCGGCGTCGCCGGGACCTGGCCGTCGAAATGCTCAACGAATGCCGCGGGATCCTGTGTCACAAACCCGAGGGTGCGTTTTACGTTTTCCCGAATGTCGCCGGCTGCCTGGGTCACACCACCGAGGGCGGACGCAGGCTCGAAACCGACCAGGATTTCTCGCTCGCATTGCTCGAAGAGCAGCATGTCGCTCTCGTGCATGGAGGCGCATTCGGAATGAGCCCGTACATCCGGATCAGCTACGCGACGGATGATGCCTCCTTGGCCGAAGCGTGCCGCCGTATCGAGCGCTTCTGCGCTAGCCTGCATTGAGTCGTTCGCTCCCCTCGTGATTCATTAATTCACGCCGATCGATCTGAAGCGCGATGTCCTCGGAAGCGACGCCGCGACACGGCTCCGTCTTGAGCATATCGACCAGCGGGTTTCATCGGATCGCCTACACGGAGTGGGGTGATCCGAAATCGGATCGCGTCGCGATGTGCGTGCATGGCCTGACACGGCAGGGCCGGGATTTCGACCCTCTGGCGATCGCCTTGGCGCGGCACGGGTACCGGGTCGTCTGTCCCGATCTTGCCGGACGTGGCCGGAGCGATTGGCTGGTCGATCCGGAACACTACGCGCTTCCCCAATATGCCCTGGATATGACGACCGTGCTGGCCCGGCTGGATGTGCCGCGAGTGGATTGGATCGGCACGTCGCTCGGCGGGTTGGTCGGCATGACGCTGGCGGGCCAGGGAAAGGCGCCGATACGCAAGATGGTCATCAACGATATCGGGCCTTATCTGCCGTGGGCCGCGCTGCATCGGATAGGCTCCTATCTGCGCCAGGCACCGCAATATTTTCCGGACTACCAATCGGCGGAGCGGTATTTCCGAGAGGTCCTGGCTCCCTTCGGCAAGCTCGGCGACTCCGATTGGCGTTTGCTGACCGAACATAGCATCGCGCCCGATCGCAGCGGGAGATTCCGGATGCTGTACGATCCCGGGATCGCGCGCGTCTTCCGCCCCGTGCTGTTCTATAATCTAAGCCTTTGGCGGTATTGGGACGCCATCGAGTGTCCGGTTCTGCTCATTCGAGGTGCCGAGTCCGACCTTCTGCCCAGGGATACCGCCCTGATGATGGCGCACCGGGGGCCTCGCCCGGAATTGGTCGAAATCCCCGGTTGTGGGCACGCGCCTCCCCTGCTGGACGAAGCCCAGATTAGTCTTATTACGAACTGGTTGAACCGGGATGGCTGAATTGCCCTCACTCTAACCACAGGAGCGGGCCAACCGAGCGGAAGAAGCCGTGCGCTGGCCACGTATTAACGCTCTTTCACGCTCATCTGGGGTAACGCGCTCGCGCGCCGCTGATACGGTCGTATTCACCCGAGGCAAAAAGAGCCTTGGGTGGAAACAGGGTTCAGCACAGCATTGGAGCGCGACAGATGTGCCAAGCCGTAGCGAAGTGTTCGGCCCAGCTTGCCGTGTGCTGCCGCCAGATCGCGGTGATCGCTCTGTTCTACGGAGTTCCCGTGACCGCGGCCCTGATGATGTGGAAGCACTGACACCGACAGGCGCGATCAGGATAGTCGGATTACTCCCAACTCGGGGCGGAGATCATGGCGAGGGCGAGCGGTGCTGGACCGCTGGCCGGACCTCGAAGAGATGACCCGACAGCCACAGCCCGCGCGATCCTGGGCTAGCCAAAAAACCGCGCGAACCGGTCCAGCACCGTCTCCGGCGCTTCCTCCGGAACATAGTGCCCGGACTCGGCCGGTCCGCCGATCACCTCGGCCGCGCAATATTGGCGCCAGATCGCCAGCGGGTCGTACCATTTGCCGATCCGCCCATGCGCGCCCCACAGCACGAGCATCGGACATTGCACCTTCTGCCCAGCGGCCCGGCTTGCGCGATCGTGCTCGAGATCGATCGTCGCCGCCGCGCGATAGTCCTCGCACATTCCCCGGATCGTATCCGGCTGGCGCGCGGCGGCGAGATAATCGGCGAGCGCCTCGGGATGGAAGATGCCGGGATGGCGCGGATCGCGGGACGTATGCGCGCGAAACCAGACCTCCGGCGCGGCATTGATGAGCTCTTCCGGGAACGGATGCGGCTGGGCGAACCAGAACCAATGATAGTAGCCCATGGCGAAGTCCATATCCGTCCGCTCGAAATGTTCGATCGTCGGGATGATGTCGAGTATCGCCAGCTTCTCGACCCGCTCCGGGTGGTCGATCGCCAGCCGGTGCGAAACGCGCGCTCCCCGGTCATGCCCGGCCAGCAAAAACCGGCGATGGCCCAATTGTTCCATCACAGAAACCATGTCCTTGGCCATCTCGACCTTGGCGTAGGGCGCGTGATCCGGAGTCGCCTCGGGCTTCACCGATCCGCCATAGCCGCGCAGATCCGGACAGACGACGCTGAAACGCTCGGCGAGCTTCGGGGCGACCAGGTGCCACATCGCATGAGTCTGGGGATTGCCGTGCAGCAGCAGTAGCGGCGGCCCCGAGCCGCCATGGCGCAGACGGATCGGTCCGGCGGGTCCGTCCAGCGTGGTCAGCGTAAATCCTTCGAAAAACATGATGCTCTACGTTTCCCCCTAGCTCTCGTTCGCCGCGCGTAAGCGAGACTACCCGCCCACGCGCCCGCCTCTATCCTCCTGACCGGAAGATTTCGCCATTGCTGACCCGTGCGCTCCTGCTTGCCCTTGCCCTGCTCGCCTGCGCGCCCGCGCGTGCATCCCCGCCCTCGGACCGGATGGCGGTGCTTGCGCGAGGCGTTAACATCACGAATTGGCTCCGCTTTCCGGCCAGCTCTTCGCCCATGATGCTGCGGAGTTACATGGGCGACCACGCGATATCGGATCTGCGCCGGGCCGGATTCACCTTTGTTCGCCTCGCCGTCGAGCCGGAGTTTCTGTTGCGGCCGGATGCAAGCGTCGATCCGCAGCGCATCGCGCTCGTGACCGAAACCGCCACCCGATTCGAGCGGAACGGTCTTGGGGTCATGATCGAGATCCATCCGGCGCACTGGCGCTTGGAAAAATCGGAGACGGATCGCGCCAAGCTGCTGCTGATCTGGCGCGGTCTGGCCCCTGCATTGGGGCGCCTGGATCCGCGCCTCACATTCCCCGAAGTGCTCAACGAGCCGGTGTTCGGAGACGACCCCGCGGCCTGGGAAGCGTTGCAAGGCACGGTGCTGGCCGTCATTCGTGGCCTTCTCCCGAACGACACGGTGATCCTGACCGGCAATCAATGGGGCAGTCTCGACGGACTTCTCCGCCTGCATCCGCTGGCCGATCCGAATGTGGTCTACAGCTTCCATTTTTACGAACCCACGAGCCTGACCACCCTTGGCGCGTATCAGCGCGGCCTGGACGAAGCGGCTTTGGCCGCCTCGCCATTTCCGGTGGCGGATCCCGCGCGCTGCATGGCGAGCGCCGAAGCGGCGAACGAGGCAACGCGCAAGGAAGTCGGCTGGTACTGCATCCAGCACTGGGACGCGGCGCGCCTCAAGGCCCGGATCGCGCTCGCAGGCGAGTGGGGACGCCGCAACAACGTGGCCGTGCTGGCAGGCGAGTTCGGGGCTCGCGATCGACTCAACCGGGCGGCCCGGCAGGCCTGGCTGGAGGCGGCCCGGAGCGGGTTTGAAGCTGCGGGAATCGGATGGGCGCTTTGGGGCTACGACGACAGTTTCGGGTTCGCGGTCACGAAACCGCCCGGTGACGCACCTGTGCTGAGTGCTGACGTGCTCCATGCGCTAGGAATGCGCTTGCCCAGCCGCTAGAGCCGGGTCTCAACCCGTCGAGCCCACATGACCGAACCGATCAGCTTGGACCCGGAGGACTGGAGCGAGCTGCGAGCCCTGGGCCACCGGATGCTCGATGACATGATCGACTACATCGCCGACGTGAGGGAGCGCCCGGTCTGGCAGCCTCTCCCTCCCGAATTACGCGCCGAACTGCGCTCGCCGCTCCCGGATTCGCCGTGCGGTCTCACCGAGGCCTATGCCGACTTCCAGCGCCTCGTGAAGCCGTACGCGACCGGCAATGTGCATCCGCGCTTCATGGGTTGGGTGCATGGCGGGGGTAATCCGGTCGGCATGCTCGCCGAGCTGCTGGCCGGGGGCTTGAACGCCAATCTGGGCGGCCGTGACCACGCGCCGATCGAGGTCGAGCGCCAGGTCATTCGCTGGGCGGCGACAATGCTCGGCTTCCCCGCCAATTCCTCCGGTGTGCTGCTGACCGGCAGCTCGATGGCGAACATGGTCGCCGTGCTCGTCGCGCGTACGACGGCACTCGGGGCGTCAGTGCGCCGCACGGGGCTGAGCGGCGCGCGGCTGACGGCGTACACCTCCACTGCGGCGCATAGCTGCATCCTTCGCGCCATGGATATGGCGGGACTTGGCACAGGCGCGCTCCGGGTGATCCCGTGCGACGGCGAGGGCCGGATGGATCTCGGCGTGCTGGCCGATGCGGTCGCGCGGGACCGGGAAGATGGGGCGAGGCCATTCCTGGTCGTGGGTACCGCCGGCACCGTCGAGACCGGCGCCGTCGACGATCTCGCCGCGCTGGCGCATTTTTGCCAAACCGAGAGTCTCTGGTTCCACGTGGATGCGGCGTTCGGAGCCTTCGCCATGCTGGCCCCGTCGCTGCGACCGCTGTTTTCTGGAATCGAGCAGGCCGACTCGGTTGCCTTCGATTTTCACAAATGGGCGCAGGTCCCGTACAGACGCGGGTTGCATCCTGGTTCGCGACGCGGTCCGTCACATGGAGACTTTCGCCCAGCCCGCCGCATATTTGCGGCGCGAAGCGCGCGGCCTCGCCGGCGGCCACCCTTGGCCCTGCGACTTTGGCCCTGATCTCTCGCGCGGCTTCCGGGCTCTCAAGGTCTGGATGACGTTGAAAGCCTACGGGGCCGAGCGGCTGGGCGCGGTTGTAGCGCACACCTGTGCACTCGCGCAGATGCTCGCCGCCCGCGTCGATGCCGAGCCGGTACTTGAGCGACTAGCGCCCGTGACGCTGAATATCGTGTGCTTCCGCTATGCCGCGGCTGGTGGCGACCTCGATCGTCTGAACGCCGATATCGTCGCCGATCTCCAGGAAGCCGGGATCGCCGCGCCCTCGACGACGACGATCGGTGGGCGGCTCGCCATCCGGGCCGCGATCGTGAACCACCGCACCCGGCCGGAGGACATCGAAATGCTAGTGGACGCGGTGCTTTCGGCCGGGCGATCGCGAAGTGCGCGAGCCGCCTGAGTTCGGCTGATTCGGCTCCACAACCAAACTTCCTGCGGCTCCTGGGCGTTCACCAGCCCAATCGGTTTAGGAGGTTGGGGATGCGCGCACTCGTCTGGCATGGCAAGCATGACATCCGGTGCGACAGCGTGCCGGACCCGAAGATCGAGAACCCGCGCGACGCGATCATAAAAGTAACCAGCTGCGCGATCTGCGGCTCGGACCTCCACCTCTATGACGGCTTCATGCCCGGCATGGAGAATGGCGACATCATGGGCCACGAGTTCATGGGCGAGGTCGTCGAGGTCGGTGCGGAGACCAAGAAGCTGAAGGTGGGCGACCGTGTCGTCGTGCCCTTCACGATCATTTGCGGCGAGTGCGACCAGTGCCGCCGGGGCAATTTTTCCGTTTGCGAGCGGACCAATCGCAACAAGCAAGTCGCGGATACCGTGTTCGGCCACACGACCGCCGGGCTCTATGGTTACACGCACCTCACCGGCGGTTATCCAGGCGGCCAGGCCGAGTTCGTGCGGGTTCCGTACGCCGATGTGGGGCCGGTCAAGATCCCGGACGGCCTCACCGACGAGCAGGTCCTGTTTCTCGGCGACATCTTCCCGACCGGCTGGCAGGCCGTGGTCCAGTGCGATATCGAGCCGACCGACACGGTGGCGATCTGGGGCGCCGGCCCGGTCGGACAGTTCTGCATCCGCAGCGCCGTACTGCTCGGCGCCAAGCAGGTGATTTGTATCGACCATGTGCCGGAACGTCTGAGCATGGCGCGGGCGGGCGGGGCGACCACGATCAATTTCGACGAGGAGAGCGTGGTCGAGCGGCTGAATGAGCTGACCGGTGGCAAAGGGCCGGAGAAGTGCATCGACGCGGTCGGGCTAGAGGCTCATGCCACGCGGAGCATCGATTCGGTTTACGACCGGGTGAAGCAGGCCGTCATGCTGGAGACCGATCGGCCACATGTGCTGCGCGAGATGATGTACGTCTGCCGGCCGGCCGGCGTGCTTTCGGTGCCGGGCGTGTATGGCGGACTGCTTGATAAGGTTCCGTTCGGGATGGTGATGAACAAAGGTCTCACGATCCGCACCGGCCAAACGCATGTAAATCGCTGGACCGACGATTTGCTGCGGCGGATACAGGAGGGCCAGATCGACCCCTCCTTCGTCATCACCCATCGAGTCGGGCTGGCCGACGGGCCGGGGATGTACAAGACCTTCCGCGACAAGCAGGATGGCTGCGTCAAAGTGGTGCTGAGACCGTAAGAAGGGGGAGGTGGGCGCCGTGAGCATTTTTACGCACGATCAATCCCGGTCCGGCAACCCGACAGCCTCGGTCGAGGCGCTCGCGCGCGGGCTCGGCTGGTTCAGCATCTCGCTTGGGCTCCTGGAGGCGTTCGCGCCGCGCGCGCTCGCCCGATGGCTTGGGATGCAAGGGAGCGAGAAGCTTCTCGCCGGGTATGGCGTGCGCGAGATCGCAACCGGCATCGGCATTCTTTCGAGCGGCAATCCCGCCCCGTGGATTTGGGGAAGGGTCGGCGGCGACGCGCTTGATATTGGGACGCTGGCCACCGGGCTCGGGCGTGGCAATCGCCGGCGGGAGAATGTCGCTCTCGCGGTCGTCGCCGTCGCCGGGGTCACGGCGCTGGACGTGATGTGTGCCCAGGGCCTCACTGCGAAGCAGACTCGCCCAGCGTCTTCGGTGCGAGATTACAGCGCTCGGCGCGGCATGCCGCGCCCGCCCGAAGCGATGCGAGGGGCCGCGCGGGATTTCAAGGTTCCGCGGGATATGCGCATTCCCGAGGCGATGCGGCCGTACACGACAGGATAGTCGGCGGAACGCCGAGGTTGCCGCCTCGGCGGCGAGGGGAGGATCGGAAGATGTCGGGAGTTTCGCGCGAGCTGATCCGTGCGGTCCTGGAAGTGAGGGACCACCGCCATAACGAGACCCATGCCGCTCTCGTGGCGATCTATCAGGTGCTCGCCGCGGAACTCCTGGACGCGGGAGTCATCAAAGGGGAGGCGCTCGCGGGACGCCTCGATGCGGTCGCCGATGGGATTACGCCCGAAGTGCATGGGGAGGCAGCGCGTGATTTGGTCGATCACATCGCCCGTTGGCTCCGCTCGGTCGAGCCCACGCCGCCGACGCCGCATCCGCCCGCATGGTCCGCGCCGCCGATCCCCGGCCGGTTCGGGTACGTTCACCGATTGCCACCACGAGGGCGAGGAGCCGAATAAGCAGTGACGGGATCAAGCCGGGCGGTCTGTTGACACCTCCCGTTCATCCCCGCGCAAAGCGGGGATCCAGCACGATGCAAGCCGGGAATTTCGCCCGGTCCAGCACGGCGCCTGCGGTTTGGGCAACTGGACCCCGCTTTGCCCGGGGGTGAACGGCAGGAGCGCGCTACGCCCGCTCCGCCAGGCGTGCGAGCAGGAAATCGCGGAACACGGCGACGCGCTTCGAATTCCGCAACTCCTCGGGATAGACGAAAAACACGTCCACCTTGGGCGCCTTCATGTCCGGCATTAGCCGCACGAGCCCCTCCTCCTCGGCCGCCATGAAATCCGGGAGCGCCCCGAGGCCGAGACCGGAGCGAATGGCGAGCAGCATCGCGTGCGTGCTGTTCACCTCCAGGATCGGCCGGCGCGGGTTGCCCGCACGGCGGCCGGCATCGGCCAGCCAATTCATGTCGGGCACCGGCGCGCGGTAGTCGCCGAACAGGATCAGCCGGTGCTCGTCAAGCTCCTCCGGCCGGGTCGGTACGCCGTGCTTCTTGAGGTAGTCCGGCGAGGCGCAGACCACCCACTCCATCGTCATGAGGTGCCGCTGCACCAGATCGGGCTGCTTCGGCGGGTGCATGCGGATCGCGACATCCGCCTCCCGCATCGCGAGATCCAGATCCATGTCGTCGAGCAGCAAGGTGATGCTGACATCGGGATAGGCTTCGAGAAATGCCTGAAGACGCGGCGTCAGCCAGGAAGCGCCGAAGCCGACGGTCGTTGTCACCTTGAGCCGCCCGGCTGGCTTTTCCTTGCTCTCGGTCAGCAACGCCTCGGTCATCGCCAGCTTGGCGAAAACCTCGCGCACGGTGCGGTTCAGCGCCTCTCCCTGCTCGGTGAGGATCAGACCGCGCGCGTGGCGGTGAAACAACGGGACCTGGAGCGCCTCCTCGAGCGCCGAGATCTGACGCGAGACGGCGGACTGGCTCAAGTTCAACACGTCACCCGCATGTGTGAAGCTGCCAGCCTCGGCCACCGCGTGAAAGACGCGGAGCTTGTCCCAGTCCATCACCTGGCCACCTCCCCCGGGCTGGCCGGTTCGCATCATGGACGCGAAACCGGCCCGATTATCACGTCCGGAGCATCGCGCCCGGACTTCGATTGGCGACTACTCGGCGGCCAGCGCGCGGATCTCGGCCCGTTCGGCAAGCCACTTCTCGGCTTCCAGCGCAGCCATGCACCCGGTTCCGGCCGCGGTCACGGCCTGGCGGAATATCTTGTCCTGCACGTCTCCGGCCGCGAACACTCCCGAAACCGATGTCCGGGTGCTGCCTGGGAGCGTCAGGATGTAGCCCTCCGGGTCCATGTCCACCTGACCGGCAAAGATCGCCGTGTTGGGAGTATGACCGATCGCCACGAACACGCCATCCACCGGCAAGGTCGTGCGGACGCCCGAGGCCACGTCCCGCAAGCGCAGCCCGGCCACCACGGGCGGCTGACCGGCGGCCGTGATCTCCTCGACCACGCTGTTCCAGACCACGGTTATGTTCGGGTGCGCGAACAGACGGAGTTGCAGGATCTTCTCGGCCCGTAGCGTGTCGCGGCGATGGATTAGAGTGACATGCTCGGCGAGGTGGGTCAGGTAGAGAGCTTCTTCGACCGCCGTGTTGCCGCCACCGACCACCGCGACGCGCTTGCCGCGGAAAAAGAATCCGTCGCAGGTGGCGCAGGCCGATACTCCCGCGCCCTGGAGCCGCTTCTCCGATTCGAGGCCCAGCCACCGGGCCTGCGCGCCGGTCGCGATGATGACCGAGTCGGCCAGGAAGACGTCTCCGGAATCGGCGCGGCAGCGATACGGCGAGGAGGCGAGATCGACCTCGGTGATCAAGTCATGGACGATCCGGGTGCCGACATGTTCCGCCTGCAAGGCCATCTGCTCCATGAGCCAAGGACCCTGGATCACGTCCGCGAAACCCGGATAGTTCTCGACGTCGGTGGTGATCATGAGTTGCCCGCCGGGCTGCAACCCGGCAACCAGCACCGGCTCCAGGCTCGCGCGGGCGGCGTAAATCGCGGCCGTGTAACCGGCGGGACCCGCGCCGATGATGAGTACGCGGGTGCGATGGGTCTGGGACATTCCGGCCGTATCCGTCTGAGGCTGGGCCGGACCATATCGGCGCCCTCCGGCCCTGGGCAAGGCGGCTGGCGCATCCAGGCTTGCGGCCTACCGGTTGTGGAATATTATTTCGCGAGGCCGCCCTGAACCCCCCGCGCATGAAGCAGAATGCCGAGACGCCCGCTCTGGACGCCATCGACCGCCGTATCCTGGTCGAGTTGCAGGCGGACGGTCGTATAACCAACGTGGAACTCGCGCGCCGTGCGGGGATATCGGCCCCGCCGTGCCTGCGCCGCGTCCGCCGGCTCGAAGAGGCGGGGGTCATCCGGGGCTATCACGCGGACAGCGATCCCCAGAGGCTGGGCTGGGCCATAACGTTCTTCGCCATCGTGGGATTGGAGAGCCAGCGGGAGTCGGTGCTGTCCGGGTTCGAGCAACTCGTCGCGACCTGGCCCGAGGTACGTGAGTGCCACATGATTCGGGGCGGAGGAGACTTCCTTTTGAAGCTGGTGGCACGGGATACGGCGCACGAGAACCGCCTGACGGAGCGCCTTACAGGCAGCCCCACCGTCAGCCGGGTGCAGACGCTCCAGACCATCCGGACGAGCCGGCATCTGGCGGGGGTTCCGCTTTAGCTGCCCGGAAGCCAACCGCCTCGTGACGCGCTTATATGGTCAAGCATAACCCAAGTTGGTGGAATCCGTCCGATGACCTTCCGTTCGATCTACCGCCACGGTTTCGCTCGCGTCGCTGCCTGCACGACCCGTTGCACCCTCGCTGATCCGGCCGCCAACGCGACCGCCGTCCTGCAACTCGCGGATGAGTGCAGCGCGCAGGGAGTGGCTGTCGCGGTGTTCCCGGAGCTCGTTCTGTCCGGTTATGCGATCGAAGATCTGCTGTTGCAGGACACGCTGCTGGACGCGGTGGAGCAAGCCGTCGAGGAGGTCATCGCCCGGTCGACCGATCTCCTGCCCCTCCTGCTGATCGGCGCTCCTCTGCGCCATGGGGGGCGCGTGTACAACACCGCGCTCGCCGTACATCGCGGCCGCTTGCTGGGCGTCGTGCCAAAAGTGCATCTGCCGAACTATCGCGAATTCTATGAGCCGCGCCATTTCGCCTCGGGCGAGAGAACGGAGGGCGACGAGATTCGCATTGGATCGCATACCGCGCCGTTCGGGACGGACCTGATCTTCGCGGCCCAGGACGTGCCCGGGCTGGTTGTTCACGCGGAGATTTGCGAGGATTTTTGGGTGCCGGTGCCGCCGAGCGCGGACGCGGCGCTGGCCGGCGCGACCGTCCTCGCGAACCTTTCGGCGAGCAACATCACGATCGGCAAGGCGGAGACGCGGCGATTGCTGTGCCGATCGCAATCCTCTCGCTGTCTCGCAGCGTATCTTTATGCCGCCGCCGGCACCGGCAAGTCGACAACGGACCTCGCCTGGGACGGGCAAGCCTCGATCTTCGAGAACGGATCAACGCTGGCCGAGACGGAGCGCTTTCCGGCCGCCGGTCAGATGGCGGTCGCCGATGTCGATCTCGACCTGCTGCGTCAGGAGCGCGCGCAGCAGACGACCTTCGACGATAACCGCCGCTGGCGCGGTGTTGATTCCGGCAGCTTCCGAACCATCGCGTTCCGGCTCGATCCACCGGCCGACGATGTGGGCCTGCGACGCCGGATCGAGCGATTCCCCTTCGTGCCGGCCGACCGCGCGCGGCTGGAGCAGGATTGCTACGAAGCCTACAACATCCAGGTCTCCGGGCTGGTGCAGCGCCTGCGCGCCACTGGCGTGGAGCGCGCCGTGATCGGCGTCTCCGGCGGACTCAATTCAACGCACGCCCTTATCGTGATCGCGAAGGCGATGGACCTGCTCGGGCTGCCGCGCACCAATATTCTTGCCTATACGCTGCCCGGCTTCGCCACCAGCGAGCACACGAAGGGGAATGCGCTGCGGCTGATGCGTTCGCTCGGGGTCGCGTTCCGCGAACTGGACATTCGCCCGGCTGCCCGGCAGATGCTGAGCGATCTCGAACATCCGTTCGGGCGCGGCGAGCCGGTCTATGACGTGACCTTCGAGAACGTGCAGGCTGGTCTCCGCACGGACTACCTGTTCCGCCTCGCGAACCACCACAACGGGCTCGTGATCGGCACCGGCGATCTATCCGAGTTGGGGCTCGGCTGGTGTACTTACGGGGTCGGCGACCAGATGTCGCACTACAATGTCAACGCAGGCGTGCCGAAGACGCTGATCCAGCACCTGATCCGCTGGGTCATCAGCTCGCGCCAGTTCGAGGAGGACGTGTCGCAGACGCTCGACGCGATCCTGAGCACCGAGATTTCACCCGAGCTGGTCCCGGTCGAGGCCGGACAGACGCCGCAGAGCACAGAGGCGAAGGTCGGACCTTACGAGCTACAGGATTTCAACCTGTATTACACGCTGCGCTACGGATTCCGCCCCTCGAAGATCGCGTTCCTCGCGCTGCACGCCTGGAGCGATGTGGCGAGCGGCGAATGGCCTCCCGGATTCCCCGCCGAGCGGCGGCGCGCTTACGACATGGCGCACATCAAGCGGTGGCTGAGGGTGTTTCTCCAGCGCTTCTTCGGCTTCAGCCAATTCAAACGCTCCGCCCTGCCGAACGGGCCTAAAGTATCGGCGGGCGGATCGCTTTCGCCCCGTGGCGACTGGCGCGCGCCGTCCGATGGGAACGCGCGAATCTGGATCGAGGAGCTGGAACGCGAGGTGCCGGAGAGGTGAGCGGAGCGGGTGAAGAAAGTGCTCACCTCACCTCAACCAGCGCCACCCGATTGACGCCGCTGCAAGCCAGCACGAGATTGCCTTCCGGCGTCGCCATCATGTTGCGCACCACGCCGCCCCCGGAGGGGATCGGCCAACTCTGAAACTTCTCGGTCTTCGGATCGAAGCGGACGACCGTGTTCGGGCTCACCCCGGATTCGCTGTACCAAATCGCGCCTTTCGCGACCGCCATGCCGTAAGGCCCGGAATCCGGACCGCCGGGCGAGCGCCATTCCGCCGCCTTGCCGCTCTTGGGGTCGAACCGGCCCAGATAACCGCGCGCGTAATCCGTGTACCAGACGGCATCGTCGCTCGTGATCGCGATCCGCCGCGGACGGCTCTCGGGATTCGGCAGTGCATATTCGTGGATCGCCAGCGACTTCGGGTCGATGCTCGCCAGCTTGTTGCTGCCGAACTCGGCGAAGAAAGGCACGCCTTCGGAGTTCACCGCCATGCCGTAAGGGAGCGCATCCTCCGTCGGCACGCGCACCAGCTTCACCTCGCCGCTGGCGGGCGTCAGTTTGCCAACCATGTTTCCGCCCTGCACGGTGAACCAGAGTGTCCCTGCCTGGTCGAAAACGAGCGTATGCGGATCTCGGGCCGCAGGATCGGGCAGGGGATATTCGGTGAACGCCCCCGTCTTGGGGTCAAGCTTGCCGATGTAACCTTTGAAGTTCGCGGTAAACCAGATATTCCCACTCTTATCGGCGACCAGTCCATGCGGACCCGAATCCGGGATCTTGGTCCGATACTCCTTGAAAGTCCCCGTCTTGGGATCGAGGCGCCCGAGCGTGCTCGCCATCTGGCCCGTGTACCAAATGGAGCCATCCGCGGCGGCAAGAGGATCGTGCGGGTGGGAGCCGGCCGTGGGCACAGCCCATTCCTTGATGGAGACCGTGACCGGAGCCGCTTGCGCCGCGGCTTCGGACGAAACGGCAGCGCCGAGAAGTCCGGCAAGGAATCCAACGACAAACGTTCTTTTGGAAACGGCCATCTCGCCTCCCTCGCCTGTCTGCGTCGGAGATGCCAGCCGCCAAGCGGGCGGCAAACAGGTCGAGGTTCACCTAAGCTCCCTGCCAACGGGGTCAAGCAGCCGGCCTCCGTGTTGCGACGCGGTATAAGTCCAGCGCCCGGAGGCGTCGAAGCCAGCCTCCGCCCGTTCGCCTGACACCTGCGGCCTGATTGCCGCATCCGCTTCCTGGAGCACGGCCCAGGCGATCGTCGCCGCATTCTGGCGGGAGAAGCCGTAGTGCTTCATGAGGCGCATCGTGGCGGCGTCATGTCTGATGTCAGACATCTCCCGTCTCCTGCCGCCCGATGAATAGGCCGGACGGTCAGTTCCAAATCATACCGATTGTAATCCTGTCGTCTGTGCCGCCAGTCACACCTGCGTCGCTACATCGTGCTCCACTTCCGCGCGGCTCAAGAGGACCAGCCGAAAGACCTGGCGACCGCCTTCCGCCAAGAAGCGTAAAGGCGAGCCCGGCGCTCCAAATCGATGGCCGGGGTCCATCGCCGCGCAACGCTCCACTTGCTGGCCAGCTCGTCGGTATCGCGCCAGAACCCGGTTGCCAGCCCCGCCGCATAGGCCGCGCCCAGAGCGGTTGTTTCGATACAGTGCGGCCGGACCACCGGAACATGCAGAATGTCGGACTGGAACTGCATCAGAAGATCGTTCACCACCATCCCGCCGTCGGCGCGCAGCTCGCGGATGGGAATGCCCGAATCCAACTCCATCGCGTCCAGCACGTCCCGCGTCTGATAGGCGGTCGCCTCCAGCACGGCGCGCGCGAGATGGCCGGCGCGGGCGAATCGCGTGAGGCCCGCGATCACACCACGCGCGTCGGCTTTCCAATAAGGTGCGTATAGGCCGGAGAAGGCCGGGACGAAGTAAACATCGCCATTGTCCGGCACCGAGGCGGCCAAGGTCTCGACCTCCGCGCTGGTGCGAATCAGGCCGAGATTGTCGCGCAGCCATTGCACCGCCGCGCCGGTGATCGCGATCGAGCCTTCCAGCGCGTAGCGAGCGGGCTGCTCGCCGAACCGGTAGGCGACGGTCGTGACCAGGCCCGCCGTCGACAACACGGGCTTCTCCCCGGTGTTCATCAGGAGAAAGCAGCCGGTTCCGTAAGTGTTCTTTGCCTCGCCCGGTTGGAAGCAGGCCTGCCCCACGAGCGCGGCCTGCTGGTCGCCCAGCATTCCGGCCAGCGTCACACCCGCGAGCTCGAACCCGGCCTCGCCGTGGATTGCGCTCGAGGCCACGATCCGGGGCAGTACGGAACGGGGAATCCCGAAATCAGCGAGCAATGCGTCGTCCCAATCAAGGGTCCGCAGGTTCATCAACTGCGTCCGGCTGGCGTTGGTGACATCCGTGACGTGCTGACCTCCCTCGCGGCCACCTGTGAGATTCCACGCCAGCCATGTGTCGATGGTGCCGAACAGGAGGTCGCCCGCCTCGGCGCGCCGCCGCGCTTCAGGTATTTGATCGAGCAGCCAGCGCAGTTTCAGCGCGCTGAAGTAGCTTGCGAGCGGCAATCCCGTCTGCTCCCGAAAACGATCCTGACCGCCCTCGCGTGCGTACGCCGCGACCAGCGAGTCGACGCGCGTGTCCTGCCATACCAGGGCCGGATGCAAAGGCTGACCCGTCGCGCGATCCCATATCAGCGTGGTCTCGCGCTGGTTCGTAATGCCGATCGCGTGCAGCGATCTCGGCGAAATGTCGGCGCGGATCAGCGCCTCGGCGATCACCGAGCGCGTGTTATGCCAGATTTCCAACGGATCGTGTTCCACCCACCCAGGCTGCGGGTAAATCTGCCGGTGCTCCTTTTGCGCCGAGGAGATCGCCGCCCCGCTATGGTCGAACAGGATGAACCGCGTGCTGCTCGTGCCCTGGTCGATGGCGCCGATATAAGTTTGCATCGCGTCCTCCCCGCTCCCTTGCCGGATGCCGTCGGCAGGCTCTTGATAGAGCGGGACCGGAGCGGGAGGAACAGAATGGCCGGAATCGACCGTTTCGCCGGCCGGCGTGCCATCGTGACCGGGGGCGTTTCGGGAATCGGCCTGGGGATCGCGCTGCGCCTGGCTGGCGAGGGCGCGATCACGCCAGCCTTGGATGCACTATACGCGTGACCCCGGCCGCCGTGGAAACGCCGCTCTTCGAGCAGATGACCAAGTTACAGATCGATTACATGCTATCGAAGATTCCGATGGGCCGGTTTGGGTTGGTCGAGGAGATCGCCGCCCTGGTGTGCTGGCTGTCCAGCGAAGAGTGTTCGTTCAGCACCGGCGCGGTATTCGATCTTTCCGGCGGTCGCGCCACTTACTGATCGGAGGAACGGAGTAACCGCTCTGCGGGTGAGGGCGGCAGATCTCATCACTTCGACCACCTTTCTATGATTACTTTCCTTCCAAGCTGGATGCTGCGGCGCAGCAAGCAATGGTTTCATTCACGCGGGATTCCACCCTGGGTTCACGATCCGGCGTGCTTGAATCGAATCAGCGCGAAATGCCTCCCACTCTGCCGCCTAAACCGCGAGTTCTTCCCGGATGATGTGCAATGATGGCAGAACTTGCCCTGTTCTCGAAGCAGTTGGAAAAAATTTCATCCTCGGATGTTGCCAACCACCCTTCTCAATCCTCAGGCCATCCATATCTTCGCACTTGGCCGGATCTGGGGGCAGGGAAGACGATGCGGAACCGGAAGAGTTCTGCCGTCCTCCGAGCAGGGTCGGGTGAAGCAAATCGTGGGGTATGTTGCCGATGAAAGCGAATGTAAAGACTGTGGAGAGCGCGGGGCAGGAGGTCGAGGAGTTCAAGCTCGAGGAGTTCCTTCCGTACCAGCTTTCGGTGACGGCCAGCCGGGTCTCGCGGCTGTTCGCCAAGCACTATGCGGAGGAGTTGGGGCTTTCGATCCCCGAGTGGCGGGTTCTCGCGGTCGTCGGCCGGTTCGGCACGACCTCGCCGAGCATGGTCAGCGAGTGGGCGGCGATGGACAAGGTGAAGGTCAGCCGCGCCGCAGCCACTCTGGTCGCCCGAGGGTTGCTGAAGCAGACGCAAGACCCATCGGACGGTCGGGCCCGTCTGCTTCGGCTGACCCGCAAGGGTGCCGGCGTGCATGAGGCGGCGATTCCGCTGGCGCTGAACCTCGAATCGCAACTCGCCGAAGGATTGTCGCGGAACGAGTGGGCGGCTTTGCACAAAGCGCTGTCCCGCCTGATCTCCCATGTCGAGGGTATGGACGGAGGGGACGAGATCGCAGACTCGGATTTGCCGGATTGAGTCTGGCTGAACGGTTGGATAGGAGAGCATCACCGCCCGGATCGCGGTCCCGGTCAAAATGATCGACCGTGCCGGCGAAGGGGGCATCTCCCGCCGGGTCGTTCTGCGCCAATGCGAATTGTGTTCCTGTTCCACTCGAACATCCGCTCGGGTGCCAACCTGTCGTTGCTGCGGCATGCCGCCTATCTCTCCCAGGCGGGCCATGATGTTCATGCCGTGTTCCAGCTTCGGCTGTTCGACCGCAGCATCGCCTTCGTGCCGAATGCTTCAGGCGTGCAGACGTTCTTCGCGGACGAGTACAAGTCCGGGCGCGGGGGGGCCGGTCGATATCGCAATCGCGAATTGGTGGGAGAGCGGCTACGCCATCACTTGGCTCGAGGCCGGAAGCTACGTCTTTTATCTCCACGGTGAGTTCCAGCCGCTCTATGCCGGTCGCACGCACGCCTTCGAGGCGTTGATCGACCTATTCTACCAAGCGGATTTCCATTGGTTCAGCGTCTCCGATTGGATCGCGGAGCCCGTCCGGGCCGCGGGACACCCTGTCACTCTCCTGCCGAATGGAGTCGATTGCGCCGCCTTCGCCACCGCGCGACCGGCGCTGCCGCCGAAGCGGAAATCCCTCCGGGTACTCGTGGAAGGACCGGCGGGCGTCGCCTTCAAACGTGTCAATCCGACCATCGCCATGCTGCGTGAAGTGGAGGGCGTGGAGATCGTCCATATGGCGGCCGACGGATCCACGCCCGATCCGCCCGTGGATCACGCGCTCGGCGCGTTGCCGTACGACGAAGTGGCGGGCGTGTATGCCGCCTGCGATCTGATCGTGAAGCTGAGCAGTCTGGAGGCATTTCCGATGCCGGTCCTCGAGCAGTTCGCGGCCGGAGGAACGGCGATCGTCTCGGCGTTCCGAGGTCACGCGGCGCTGGTCGAGGATGGGCGCAATGGGCTGGTCGTAAGCCTGGACGAGCCATTCCCTGAAGCGGCGAGCCGCTTGCGAGACTTGCTACGGGATCCGTCGCTGCTCGTCCGTTTGCGCCAAGGTGCGGTGCAGACGGCGCTCCGTTACGACCTGGATGGTATTCACCGGCGCTTCGCGGCCGAGCTGGAGCGGCTGGCTGCCGCCGACCGGCTCGTGCCGCAGCGCCTCGAGATTGTGCGCCGCTACGCCGATTGCGTGCGTGACACGGTTCTCCTGTGGGTGAAGGACGAGACGCGTCCCGCGGCTGAACCGACGCCGGAGCTGTCTCCAGCCAAGCCGCTTCCCGCCGAGCCGCATCCCGAGCCTTCGCCCTCGGGACTGGTCCGGCGCTTGTTCCGGGCTCGCGGGTCACGAGCGCGATGAGCGAGAAGTAACCTGCCCCTCTCGAAACCGGCTTCGCCGGGGCGGCGTTGCCGTCACATCCCGGCTCGCTAGGCACCTTCAGGGACTCGCGGAGGCGCCCGTCGGCCAGTCCATTTTTTCAACTGGGGCGCACGCATGGCCAAGACCGTCAGCGACTTCGTTTGGCAACGACTGAGCGAATGGGGCGTGAAGCGGGTCTTCGGGTATCCCGGCGACGGGATCAACGGCCTGATCGGGGCTTTGGACCGGGCCGGAGATGCCTTCGACTTCGTGCAAGTGCGGCACGAGGAGATGGCCGCCTTCATGGCATCGTCCCACGCCAAGTTCACGGGCGAAGTCGGCGTCTGCATTGCGACCTCCGGGCCGGGCGCCATTCATTTGCTCAACGGACTCTACGATGCGCGCATGGACCACATGCCGGTGCTCGCGATCGTCGGGCAGCAGGCGCGTGCGGCGATCGGCGGTCACTACCAGCAGGAAATCGACCTGCACACGCTATTCAAGGATGTGGCGGGCGCCATGGTCGAGATGGCGACAACCCCCGCGCAGGTGCGGCATCTGATCGATCGCTCCATGCGGATCGCGCAAGCCGAACGCAAGGTCACCTGCATCATCTTCCCAAACGATTTGCAGGAGGAAGACGCGGTCGAGACTCCGCCCGAGCAACATGGCACGGTGCATTCCGGCGTCGGATACGCGGCGCCTCGTGTCATCCCGGAAGACGCGACGCTGCGGCAGGCCGCGGACGTACTGAACGCCGGGAAGAAGGTCGCCATGCTGGTCGGTGCCGGTACGTTGCACGCGACGGACGAGGTGATCCATGTCGCCGAGAAACTCGGCGCTGGCGTTGCGAAGGCGCTGCTCGGCAAGGCGGCGGTTCCGGACGATCTGCCATTCGTGACCGGCTCCATCGGCCTGCTCGGCACCAAGCCGAGCTGGGACATGATGCAGGATTGCGACACGCTGCTGATGGTCGGTTCCGGCTTCCCCTATTCGGAGTTCCTGCCGCAAGAGGGGCAGGCGCGCGGCGTGCAGATCGACATCAAGCCCGACATGCTGAGCCTGCGCTATCCGATGGAGGTGAACCTCGTCGGCGACAGCGCGACAACGCTCGCAGCGTTGCTGCCTCTGCTCGAGCAGAAGTCCGACCGTTCCTGGCGCGAGACCATCGAAGCGAATGTCGCGGAATGGTGGAAGACGCTCGAAGCGCGGGCGATGAATGACGCCGATCCGCTGAACCCGCAACGCGTGTTCTGGGAGCTGTCTCCCCTGCTGCCGGACCGCTGCATCATTTGCGGCGACTCCGGCTCGTCCACCAACTGGTACGCTCGCGACGTGAAGATCCGGCGCGGCATGATGGCCTCCCTCTCGGGCGGGTTGGCGACGATGGGCGCGGGGATGCCATACGCGATCGGTGCGAAGTTCGCCTACCCGGATCGTCCTGTGCTGGCGATCTGCGGCGACGGGGCGATGCAGATGAACGGCATGAACGAACTCATCACCGTCTCGAAATACTGGAAGAAGTGGTCTGATCCGCGCTTCGTCGTGGTCGTGCTGAACAATCGTGACCTCAACCAGGTAACGTGGGAGCTGCGCGCTCAGGCCGGTGATCCGAAATTCGAGGCCTCGCAAAGCCTGCCCGACGTCCCGTACCACCGCTACGCCGAGCTTCTCGGTCTCGGCGGGATCTTCGTGGATAACCCGGACAAGGTGGCGGACGCGTGGCGGAAGGCATGGGCTGCCGATAAGCCGACGCTGCTCGAATGCTACACCGACCCGAACGTGCCGCCGCTGCCGCCGCACGTCACGCTCAAGCAGGCCAAGGCATTCGCGACCACGCTCATTTCCGGGGAACCCGAGCTGGCGAGCGTGCTCAAGAATACCGCGAAGGAGGTTGTCAGCTCCATCCTGCCCTCGAAGAGCTGAGAGCATGGCGACCGAAGGGGGCAGCGCCGGCGCTCCGATCGAGGGCGTGCGGGCGCGTCCCTACAAGATTCCGACCGACAAACCGGAGGCGGACGGCACCTTCGCTTGGGACAGCACGACCCTGGTGGTCGTCGAGATCAAGGCGGGCGGGCAGGAGGGGTTCGGGTACACCTATTCGGGTGCGTCGATCGTGGGGCTGATCGAGACCCAGCTTGCGGAGGCGGTGCGGGCCAAGAACGCGATGGACATACCCGCTTGCTGGCACGCGCTACAGCACAGGGTCCGCAATCTTGGCCGGCAGGGCTTGGTCGCGACGGCGATCTCCGCGGTTGACGTCGCGCTCTGGGACCTGAAAGCGAAGCTGCTAGGTGTGCCGTTGGTCACCCTGCTCGGGGCGGCCCGGGAGCGGGTGCCGATCTACGGCAGCGGCGGGTTCACGACCTACACCGATCCGGAGCTGCAGGACCAACTCGGCGGCTGGGTGGCCCGCGATGGTTGCAGGTGGGTCAAGATGAAGATCGGAACCCAGCCGGAGCGCGACCCGCATCGCGTCGCTACGGCGCGCGGGGCCATCGGCGATGCGGGCCTGTTCGTGGATGCGAATGGCGCGCACACGTGCAAGGGCGCGATCGCCGCAGCAAAGGATTTCGCGGGCGAAGGGGTGCTGTGGTTCGAGGAACCCGTTTCCAGCGACGACCTCGCCGGGCTTCGGCGCGTGCGCGAACATGTTCCCGCGCCGATGGAGGTAGCGGCCGGCGAATACGGCTACGATCTCGACTACTTCCGGCGGATGCTCGAAGCGGGCGCCGTGGATGTCATGCAAGCGGACATCTCCCGCTGCTGCGGCGTAACCGGGTTCCTACAGGTGGCGACGCTGTGCGCCGCGCATCACACCGACCTTTCGGGCCATTGCGCGCCCTCGCTCCACCTGCACGCAGCCTGCGCGGCGCCACGGTTCCGGCATTTGGAATGGTTCCACGATCACGTGCGAATCGAACACATGCTGTTCGACGGTGCGCCGGTTCCGCGTGATGGCGTGATCGCGCCCGATCTCAGCCGGCCGGGGCTCGGTCTCGTATTCAAACGGCAGGATGCCGAACGGTTCGCGGTGAATTGACATGGCACGGCCATTGGCAAGAGCGGTACTCAGGCGAGCGGCCCGGCATCCGGCGCGCGATGAAATAACGGAAGTGGCGCGCGGCCTCCAGAGCGGTGCGGCGGTGCTTGCTTTCTCGGTACTGGCCGATAGCGGTCTCGAGCATTATCGCGGCCGGTATTTCAATCGCGCCATGTATATCGCGCCCACTGTCTCCGGCCTGGCGCTCGCGGCCAGTATCGACGGCATGGTGGATCGCGGCGCGGGCGCGGAGCGGCGGCGCGAAGTGATCTATGCGCTCGGTGCGCTCACCGGAATCGTGGGCACGGGTTTTCACTTGTACAACGTGGGTAAGCGGGAAGGCGGGTTCTCCTTCATCAACCTGTTCTACGGCGCGCCGCTCGGTGCCCCGTGGGCGTTGCTGCTATCGGGTGCGCTTGGGCGGGCGGCGGAGGCCGTGCGCGAAACTAAACCGGGCCGGCCGACGCGGCTGTTCGGCTTGCCGGCAGGGCGCGTGCTCGCCGGTATCACGTCGGGCGGTCTGCTCGGAACGGTGGCGGAAGTGGGATTGCTGCATTTCCGCGGCGCGTACCACAACCCGTTCATGTTCCTCCCCGTTAGCATCCCGCCGGTCGCGGCGGGGCTGATGGCGGAGGCGGCCGGCGGCAAGCGGCGCGAGCGGCGCTTCGCCCGGTTCTGGATGAAACTGACGGCGCTGCTTGGCCTGGGAGGAGTTGGCTTTCACATCTACGGCGTGAGCCGTAACATGGGCGGCTGGCGGAACTGGAGCCAGAACCTGCTTAACGGCCCCCCGTTGCCGGCTCCGCCCAGCTTCACGGGCTTGGCGCTCGCCGGCCTCGCCGCGCTCCGCTTGCTGGAGAACCCGCGCGATGCGTGACGGATCACCGCGCTTCCCCGGATACGATGTGCTCGCCAAGCGAGACACGCCATCCTGGAACGAGCAAACTCGCCGCGCCATCGACGCGCGCCTCGCCATCACCGAAGAGCCGCGCTTTTTCGGCGAAGCGGAGTGGCGCACCCTTCGCGCGATCTGCGACCGGGTGATTCGGCAGCCGGCGATGGGATCGCGCGTGCCGATCGCGGCCCTCGTGGATCGCAAGATGGAGCAGGACCAGCGTGACGGATTCCGGCACGCGATCATGCCGCCGCAACGGGAAGCGTGGCGTCGCGGGCTGCGGGCCGTCGACGCCGAGGCCCGCGCACGCTTCGGGGGCGCATTCCACGACTTGCCGCCGGCCCGGCAGGACGAGGTCCTGTCCGGCATCGAGGCCGGCGAAGCCCATACGGATACGTGGGGCGACATGCCGCCAAAAACCTTCTTCAAGGCCCGCCTGCTGCACGACATCGCGGCAAGCTATTACGCGCATCCTTTTGCCTGGAACGAGATCGGCTTCGGCGGCCCGGCGAGCCCGCGCGGCTATGTGCGCATGGACTTCAACCGGCGCGATCCGTGGGAGGCGGTGGAGCAAACGGCCGCGAAGCAACGCGATGCTTGACGATCCGCTGCATTCCCCACGAGCGAAGAACGGCCGTGCGCCCGATGTATTCCATCGCGGCGGCTGGGTGCCCATGAAGCAGCACGCCGATAGCGAGATGGTGGATTTCGCCATCGTCGGTACCGGCGCCGGTGGCGGCACCCTCGCCTGCAAGCTGGCGGAGGCCGGGTTTTCCGTCGTGGCCTTCGATGTCGGTCCGTACTGGCGGCCGCTCGAGGATTTCGCCTCCGACGAGCACGAGCAATACAAGCTTTACTGGACCGATGAGCGCATCGTCGATGGCGAGGACGCGCTGGAGCTCGGCCGCAATAACAGCGGTCAGTCGGTCGGCGGCAGCACCGTGCATTTCGCGATGGTGTCGCTGCGTTTCCGCCCCGAGTGGTTCAAATCGCGCACGGCGCTCGGCTACGGCCACGACTGGCCGGTCGATTGGCGCGAGATGTGGCGCTACTACGGCGAGGTCGAGGACGCGCTGAAGATCGCCGGCCCTGTTCGCTATCCTTGGGGGCCGCATCGGCCGCGCTATCCGTACCGCGCGCATGAGTTGAACGCGGCAGCCCGCGTACTGGCGCGCGGGTGCGAGGCGCTCGGTGTCGCCTGGGCGCCGACGCCGCTCGCCACCCTCTCCGCCCCGCGCGGCGATGCGCATCCGTGCGTGTATCGCGGCTTCTGCATCGCCGGTTGCTCTACGAACGCGAAGCAGAGCGTGCTGACAACTTGGCTGCCGCGTGCGCTCAAGGCGGGCGCGGAAATACGCGACCTTGCGATGGTGGGCCGGGTCGAGGTCGGGAGCGACAAGCGCGTGACCGGCGTTCATTATCACCGCGAGGGCATGTGGCGGTTTCAGAAGGCGCGCAACGTGGTCGTTGCCGGCTACGCCATCGAGACCCCGCGATTGCTGCTGAATTCGGCGTGCCCGCAATTCCCGGACGGACTCGCCAACAGCACGGGTCTCGTTGGCCGCAACCTGATGGCTCACTCCAATCAGGGCGTGTACGGCGTGATGGAAGACGAGATCCGCTGGTACAAGGGGCCGCCCTCGCTCGCGATTACGGAGCACTGGAATTACACGGACGCAGGGAAGGACTTCCACGGCGGCTACTCCTACATGAGCACGGGGCCGCTTCCGGTCGAATGGGCCGGTACGCAAACCGGCAATCACAAGCTCTGGGGCGATGCGCTTCACAGCGACATGGAGCGATACATTCACTATGCGGGTTTGAAGATCGTGGGCGAGACGCAAGCCCGGCCGGAGAATCGCGTGCGGCTTGCCGAGGAGAAGGATCGATTCGGCCTGCCGATCGCGCACGTGACGTTCTCGTACGGCGATAACGACCACCATCTGATCGCGCACGCGAAGCGGTTCATGCGCCAGGCGCTCGAGGCCGCCGGCGGCCGGAATATTTGGGCGGAGGACACCGAGACCGCGCATCTCATGGGAACGTGCCGAATGGGCGACGATCCGCGCACCAGCGTCGTGAACGCGGATGGCCGAAGCTGGGATATTCCCAATCTCTGGATCTGCGATGGCTCGCTGTTCCCGACCAGCGGCGGCGTGAATCCCTCGCTCACCATTCAGGCGCTCGCCTGCCGCATAGGGGATCGGATCGCGGCGATGGCGGCGCGCGGAGAGCTTTCGGCCGGAGCCAAGGTTCGGCAGATCGCCTGACTCCGCGGCCGTTTGCCTCGACGGCTCTCGCCGGGCGCTTATACTCGCACGCGTTCAAGCAATGGCGAGACCCTGTTCGGCGCGAAGCGGCAGGGCGGGGAGAATCCATGAGGTCGTTGTTCAAGGCGGTCGCGGTATGGTTGTGCGTAGCCGCAACGAGCGCCGCGGCTCAGCCTTCCGATGGATCGTCGAGCGAGCCGATCAGGCTCGGCCTCATCCTCGATATGTCGAGCGTCTATTCCGACGTCACCGGAAGCGGCAGCGAGACCGCGGCGCGTATGGCGGTCGAGGATTTCGGCGGCAAACTGCTCGGACGGCCGATCGAGGTGCTCGTCGCCGATCATCAGAACAAGGCGGACATCGCGGCGGCGGTCGCGAGCAAATGGTTCGACGTCGAGCGGGTGACGGCGCTGCTGGACGTAGCGGCTTCCAGCCCGGCGCTCTCCGTGATGAATGTCGCCAAGACGCGTGACAAGATCGTCCTGTTGAGTGGGCCGGGCGCCACCAGCATCACGAACGAATCCTGCATCCCGACGGCGGTGCATTGGGCCTATAACACCTACGCTCTCGCGCACACGACCGGACAGGCGATCGTGAGGCAGGGCGGCAAGTCCTGGTTCTTCATCACCGCCGATTATACGTTCGGGCATCAGCTCGAAGCCGATACGAGCGCGGTAGTGAAAGCGGAGGGCGGAACGGTGCTGGGCGACGCACGGGCGCCGATCGGCACGGCGGATTTCTCTTCCTACCTGCTTCAGGCGCAGCAATCGAAGGCGCAGGTGATCGGGTTCGCCAACGCCGGAACCGATCTCGTCAACGCGATCAAGCAGGCGGCCGAGTTCGGATTGACGCGATCCGGACAGAAGATCGCCGGTCTCCTGGTCTACATCAATGATGTGAACAGTCTGGGTCTTCAGGCAACCCAGGGCATGATGCTCAGCTCGGCTTTCTATTGGGACATGAACGACGGTTCGCGCGAGTGGTCGCGCCGTTTCTTCGACCGACTGCACAAGATGCCGAATATGTCGCAGGCAGGGGTTTATTCATCGACCATGCATTATCTCCAGGCCGTTCAAGCCGCGGGCACGACCGAGACCGGAGCGGTGATGCGGAACATGCGCGAGATGCCGGTCGATGACTTCTTCGCCCATAACGGCCGGATCCGCGCCGATGGCCTGATGGTCCACGATATGTATCTGTTCCAGGTGAAGCAGCCATCCGAGTCGAAAGGGCCTTGGGACGACTACAAG
Source organism: uncultured Alphaproteobacteria bacterium (assembly GCA_963808965.1). Classification (GTDB taxonomy): domain Bacteria; phylum Pseudomonadota; class Alphaproteobacteria; order Acetobacterales; family Acetobacteraceae; genus CAWEHU01. The sequence continues at coordinate 103,317 of CAWEHU010000019.1, read as the reverse complement.
CTCGTCGCCACCATTCCGGGCGATCAGGCCTTCCAGCCGCTCTCGGAATCCAAGTGCCCGCTGGTGAGAGCGGGTAACAAGTAGGGAGCAAGGAGGGCCGGAATAGAACTCTATCTCAGGAAAGTTATGTTCGCGGGCGAGCCGACTGGGAGAAATTGTCCGGTAAAGCGCAACGCGCCCGACCGACGGTCGATCCGGAACGATGTTATGGAGTCGCCACGTTGGTTACAGGAGAACAGGAAATTACCGGTCGGGTCGATCTCGAAGCTGCGCGGATAATCGGCTCGCACCCACTCCTCCCCGCTCCACTCCACGCGTCCGTCCGTTCCCACGCGAATGACCGCGATGCTGTCGTGCAGGCGATTCCCAGCGTAAAGGAATCGGCCATCTCGCGAGATTACCAGTTCCGAGGCCAGATTGCTGCCAGCGAACCCGCGCGGCAGGACGGAAATCGTGTTCTTGAGCGTCATCCGACCGGTGCGCGCCTCGTAGTCATAGGCCGCCAGCATCGAGTCCTGTTCGTGCAGATTATAGAAAAGCCGGCCGTTCGGGTGGAATACGAAGTGACGCGGCGCGGAGCCGGGCGGCGCCGCGACGGGAGGTATGTCAGCCGACCCCAGTTTGCCGCTGGCTAAATCGAGGGTCCAGATGAACGTCTGGTCCAGCCCGGCGTCATTCGCGATGACGAACCGGGCGGCCGGATCCGCCGCGACCATATGCACACGCGGCCCCGTGTGGTCGCTCGGTGCGAAGTTGCCAGGTGGATCGTCGGCAGCGCGCGGCGGGTTTTGCGGCCCAGTATCGACGTGCACGTCTGTCGCTTCGCCGAGCCCGCCGTTCGGCTGAATCGGCAGCACTGCGACGCTGCCGCCGAAATAGTTCGCAACCAGCACGTATTTGCCAGATGGATGTACGCTGAGATGGGCCGGCGTACTACCTTGCGAACTGACCACGTTCAGCCGGGTCAAGTCGCCGTTTTCGCGGTTGATCGCATAGGCGCTGACGGACCCGCTCTTCGCACCGCCGTAGTTGTCGATCTCGCTGAGCGCGTATAGATGCTGGCCATTCGGAGCGAGCGCGAGCCAGGACGGATTCTGAATGTCCTTGAACGTCTTTAGCAATCTCAGCGCTCCCGTGTCCGGATGCATGCCGCAGAGATAGATGCCCTCACCATTCGGCGTATACGTTCCGATATATGCGAGCACGTTGCGAGGCACGGAGCGCGGTTGTTGCGCAGCAGCGGATTTTGCGCGCGCAACGGTCAGAGTCGCCGCTACACCCAGTATTCCGCGACGCGTGATCTGAGCGGTTCCTCGCCCCGATTCATCCTTACCGCTATTCACAAGGCGTTCCCCCAAATCGGTAGTATCTCGATTCCAGCTTGAAAAAGGGTGCTGGTCAGCTTTTGCGATCCGCACTTTACCCGGGAGCGGGCCGGGAGCAACCTATACGCCCGTTTGCACAAACCAGTCACGGAACCCTCAATCCGGGCGCCCGCTCATGATATCGCCACCACTTGCGGAGGCCAGCCGAAGAGACGTTCTGGCCGGCTTCGAGGCAGGTCCACGATTGGAGCGGTGGCACACCGTCGAGTACTTCCGGAGCCATTCGGCCAAGACAACTTCATGATGCCCTATCCGGGCACACGGCATGCGCCAAATCCGATTCCGGGCAAAAACGACTATGTGATACAGAAGGGTGCCTACCCCTACGAGGTTCAGTACATCCGGGCGGTCGGCGGCACGACCTGGCACTGGGCCGCGGCTGCCTGGGGATTTCCTGCCCAGTGATTCCCGGCTGAAATCGACGTATTGAGTGGGCCGCGACTGGCCGCTGTCCTATGGCTCGGCGTCGGTGAGCAGATAATCAAAGCTACCGTGCTGAGCTGATGCCGGACCTTGCAAGCAAATGAGCAGATGATGACCGGCCGATCCGAAACGCGAGAAACGCCGTAGCATGCTTTGGCCTTTTGTAGGTCGACCGAGTGTTTGGAACTCGCGTTGCGGAAACCTTCTTGGCCCGCGGTCATGTCTGACCGCACAAATTGAGGCCGAGCATATGATCGCAAGCGATCCGATCAAATCGCGAGCTCAACATCTTGCAGGGAGGGGGCCGTTCTCTAATCGCGTCTCCCTTGTCAACAGGCTCTTGTTTTCTTCTGCCGCCGTACCGCGGTCACGGTTCCCTCCGCGGTCGGAAAGGTCCGCCGCAACATCTGGCTCGAAGCACAGGCGCTGCAATGTCCACAGCGGGCTCCCATGCTGGTGTCGTTATTCGGCCCAAGGCCGGCAATCTGTTGGCGCAACTGTCGCCAGGGCGCGAGCATAGGCCGGACGATCGGCGCCACGTCCTCACGATCGGTAAGCAGCGCCTCGACGCGCCGGTCAAACGGCAGGCCACGCATCGGGCCTGGCAGCATGCCGAAGGTCTTGAGCACACCACGGACATGGTTCGGCAGCCGCGTTGTCATGCGGACAAGCTGGGCTCGTGCGCCCAGCAACGCTCGCGCCCGATGCGAGCCGAACGACTTTACATGCACAGACCGATACCATCCCGTGCACATGATTTGCGCGAGACCCTCCGCATCGTTCTGATCCATCTTGTTGATCTGCATCTTGAGCGCGGCCCTCGCATGCCTCGCGTCGAGGCACGTAACCTCGAGTCCGCGACCGCGCAACTCGTCCACGAGCCACGGCGTCATCGGACCGGTTTCAATGCCGATGCGAGCCTCGTTTGCGCCGTGTCATCGTATAGCCAGCTCAATCTTTTCCGGTCTCATCGGACGCGGGGACGGGCCGGACGGCAATGCCGTCGAGGCGTTCACGCTACTGACCACCGCGCCGGGGCCGGATGTCGCGCCGTATCACAACCGCCAGCCCGTCATCCTTGAGCGCCAGGACTGGGCTGCATGGCTCGATGCGTCTCGGCCGGCGCTGGACCTGCTACGGCCCTCGCCGGCGGGCAGCCTGCTGGTCGCCGAGTCTCAGCGCCCTGAGCGTAATCATCCCTGGGACGTTTACAATTTTACCGCGAGTGATTAGACGGTTCCAGGTTTTGCTCAGCCCGGAATTGGTGGCACGTATGCCGAAAGTCGCCTGTGTGATGATGCAACGGGACGAGACCGAGGTTCTCGAGCCCTGGCTCGCCTATCACGGGCACCTATTCGGGCTGGAAAATCTGTCCGTCATCGACCACGGCTCGAAATCCCCCAAGGTGCGGGAGATCCTCGGTCGCTACGAACGGAAGGGCGTGTTTGTCGACCGGTCCCACGTCCATCCGAAGGATTACGCCCGCAAGGGCGAGATCGTCGGCGATCGGATGCGGACACTGGACGCACTCGGGACTTACGACTTCCTGTTCCCGCTCGACTGCGACGAATTCGTCGCACGGCGGGCTGAATTGGGCTTCACCTGCGATAAGGCCTCCATCCACGAGTCGCTCGCGGCGCTGCGCGACGAAGCGCGCACGCTGCGGATCAGCTTCCAATTCGCGAACGTGCCGGGCCGGCCGGATTTCTACTGTCACTTCCCGTTTCAGAAGACATTCTTCGCCGCCGATAGCTTCGGCTGGACCGATCACGGCCACCATTTCGAGGGATCGTGGAAAGCGCCGGGTTTTCGCGAAACCGACATCGCGCATGTCCATTTCCACAACAAGCCGCACCGCCTCTTGATCGAGCACGCGCGGCGCAAGCTCGGGGTGCATGTGGACCCTGACCAGGTGAAGGGTCTCGGGACCTACACTGGGCGGTCCCAGCATCTCGTTCCGTATCTGCAAATGACCGAGGCCGCCTACCACGCCCAATTCGATCAGCAGGTACAGTTCTACTGCCCCGGCTTTCTGGCGCGCATCCGGGCGCTCGGTGCGCCCATTCCTTTCGGCGAGGCGAGCCCGTCCTCGCTCCAATCCAGGGGACGGGTGACGCGACCGGCGCCGAAGCCCGCGGCCACGGAACGCGCCGAGGCGGCGGGACGCGCCGAAGTGGATGGGCAGCTCATGATGCTGCCGGTCCGCTTCGACCAGGCGGAGTATCTCGCCGCCAACCCGGACGTGGCCGCCGCCGGTGTGGACCCCCTGGTGCATTTCTGTAAGTTCGGCTTCAAGGAAGGCCGGAGGCTGCGACCGAGATAGGGGGCGAAGTGGGCGACCTTGCGGGCCGGACTGCTCTGGTAACCGGGGGCACGAGCGGAATCTGGGGCTGCTTTATCCCTCGGCTTGGCCGAGGCCGGGGCCGAGGTCATCGCCGCCGGCCTTCGAGGGGCGAACGAGCCCGCGCATTCCCGCCTGACGGTCGCCTCCCTCGACGTCACCGACCCGGCGTCGGTCGCCGCCCTTTGCGGCCCGCTCGACCGGCTTGACATCGTGGTGAACGCCGCCGGCGTGATCCGGCGCTCCGCCGAGCACGATCCCGAGGTCTTCGCGGCGGTGCTGAACGTCAATCTGACCGGCACGATGCGGGTATGCGCCGCCTGCCGGCCGAAGCTCGCCGCCGCGGGCGGATGCGTCGTGAACCTGGCTTCGATGCTGAGCTTTTTCGGCGGGGCCTTGGTGCCAGCGTACAGCGCCAGCAAAGGCGGCGTCGCGCAGCTCACGAAGTCGCTCGCGCTCGCCTGGGCTGCCGATGGAATCCGGGTCAACGCCGTCGCGCCGGGCTGGATCGAGACGCCCTTGACGGCCGGCCTGCGCGCCGATCCCGCGCGGGATGCCGCCATCCTGGCGCGCACCCCCTTGGGCCGCTGGGGAAGGCCCGAGGATTTGGTCGGCCCGGTGCTGTTCCTTTGCTCGCCGGCCGCCGCCTTCGTGACCGGAATCGTGCTGCCGGTGGATGGGGGCTACCTGATCGCCTGAACCGGAGGAGGGACACCATGCCAGTGCAAGTGAGCGAAGCCGCCGACCAGCAGCGGATGCCCTATCAGCTCCCGTTCCCGCCCGAGGCGCAAAAGGAGATCGTGACGCCTGCGGCCTTGCCGGAGGACGAGCGCGTCTGGGTGCCGCAGATGGAGAATGTGTGGTTCCGTCCGCTCTGTCTCCACGCGGGGCAGGGCTACTGGGTCAATCTCTTGCGGGTGCGCCGCGCCGGCGTCCTCAGCCGGCATCGTCATCCGGCGCCGGTCCACGGCTACGTGCTGCGCGGGCGATGGAAGTATCTGGAGCACGATTGGACGGCCGAGACCGGCTCCTACGTGTTCGAGCCGCCGGGCGAAACCCACACCCTTACGGTGCCGGAGGACTGCCCGGAGATGATCACCCTGTTCCACATCACCGGCGTCATGGTCTACGTCGATCCCTGGGGCAAGCAGACCGGCTACGAGGACGTGTTCACCAAGATCGAGATGTGCCGCCGGCATTACGAAGCGGTCGGCCTCGGCTCCGACTACGTCGCGCAATTCGTGAGGTGACGCCGGCCGGGGCGGTTCCGGAACGCGCACCCCCATCAGTAACGCCGAAGATGCTGACGTCATTGCCGTCCATTTTGCATTCAATGGATTTGCGATACCACGGGCTAAGCCAAATCTGGCAACTACTGAGCCACTTCCGAACGGTGCTGATAGGTGAGGAGCTTGGGTTGATGATCTTTTCCTGGCTGCATCTTTCGGACTGGCATCAGCGCGGACCCGATTTTGATCGAAACGTTGTGCGCGACGCATTGCTGGACGATGTTGCAGGGCGCACTGCGATTGCGCCGGGGTTGGCAGTCTGTCCAGCTGGTGATCTTCAGCGGTGACCTCGCGCACGCCGGCCAGGAAAGAGAATACAGCGCAGCAAGAGACCACTTGCTGGAACCTATCCGGAAGCGCCTTGCGTTAGAACAACGCAACTTCTTCTTCGTTCCCGGTAATCACGACATCGACCGAGATGCCGTCACAACTTTACTGTCCACCCGCACTCCAAAAGCCGCTTGATGAAACGAAGGTGAAAGAGTGGCTTACCGATGACAGGAAACGTGCAAAGCTCCTTGAGCCGTTTGAAGCCTTCAGACTTTTCGCAGCAGGATATTCGGGCCAGGCAGACGCATCGTTTGCGAGCCTTCGGGAGATCGAGGTTGCCGGCAAAACCATTGCTATCCTCGGCCTGAATTCCGCTCTCATGTGCGCCCGGCGTTACGACAGCCACGACGAAGTCGACGATTACGGTGTGCTAAATGTCGGCGAACCGCAGATCCACGACCGGCTTCGGGCAATTGAAAAAGTGGACCTCCGCATCTGCATCGTGCACCACCCGTTCCAGTGGCTACATGAATACGAGCGGACACGTGTGGAATCGGCGCTTCGCGCAAAATCTGATCTGATCCTTTCTGGCCATATCCATCGTCCCAGCATCACTGTGGAGGAGCGGCCGACAGCAATACGGTCGTTATCCCCGCTGGGTCAAGCTACGATCGTCGCGATCCACAGGGCGATCCCTCTTACGCTAACGCCTACAACTTCGTTTCTATCGATTTAGTACAGGCAAGGGCACGATTTATCTTCGGCGTTGGGATGGCCAAAATAGCCGTTGGGCACCTGACTACAGCACGAGCAAAGATGGTCGTTTCGCCTTTAATCTGCCACGCCTGAAGGCAACGAAAGCAGGCCGTGGCTCCATTACGAAGGTGTCTTTGGTTGAGCGTCAGAGCGCGGCGGCCGTAACGTATCGGCTACGGCTTCTGGAAAGCTGCGACCTGTTGGAGATGGCGAATTTACCATCCGATCACCTTGTCGCTCCGCGCGAGCTCAAGCTAAGCCAGCTTTTCATCCCGACCAAGGTAGTAGTGGAGTCGGCCTGTCGCAGACACCAAGGACGGCAAAAAGGGTCAGGAAGATCGTTTGGCCGCCTGGGAAACTGAACGAAGCGCGCGAGCTTCCGCGAGTGGAGATCGGACCGGACGGATCATTTGCCGGACGCACCTAATCGACGTTCAGCTCCAGAACTCGAAGACCCGCTGGCACTGCGCGTCTCGCCCGGAGAATGTCTCCAGCGCAGTCCAAGACTTATGATTTTGGGTGATCCTGGATCGGGGCAAGACGACATTCACGCGTTGGCTGGCGATGGTGAGTGCGCTCCGCATCGAGAAAGGCCGGATCGCATGCGAATTGGCTGAAGCCACGTCTCTGCCCGAGAGCTTAGGAGAACCAGTGCTAATCCGGTGTCGCGACCTGGAGCCCGGAGATGAGAAGCGCAGCATTCTTGACCTGCTTCACCGCTGTTATCGGGCAGAATCCTTATCAAAGCTTGAGATCGCGGCCTTGGGCAAGCATTTCAGGGACGCCATCACTCATGGACGCGCATTTTTGATCCTTGACGGTCTGGACGAAATTGCCGACGCGACGAGAAGTAACGCTTTTTGCGACAGAATCCTCGATTTATCCCAGGATTATCCGGCACTGCGCATTTTTGCAACGAGCCGGATTGTTGGATACAGGGAGACGGGCGGTCGGCTGCGACACAAGTTTCTCCACGCGAAAGTGGACGACCTCTCCCCGGAGGAAAAGGATGGCTTCGTCAATACGTGGTGCTCCTTAACCGAACCCCCGGAACGGCAGACGCAGGCGGCGGCCGAGCTGATCCGCGACATCCACGGGAATGAGCGAATCGAACGCTTGACTGGTACCCGCAATTATGCTGACGACAATGGCGCTGGTACGCCGTAGCATCGGTCAGCTTCCGCAACGGCGTGTGGAACTCTATCCAAAAGCCATAGAGGTCCTGCTGAACTGGCGAAGCGCGGTTGACCTGCCCCTAGATCAACGTGAAGCGCTGCCGCAGCTTTCCTATCTTGCGTATGAAATGTGCCGACGCGGTGTCCCCCGCCTCGATGAGAATGCGGTACTCCGCACACTGGCGACAATGCGGATGACTTTCCAGAATCTGGAGGACATTCGGCGCCAGACGCCGGCTTCGTTCGTTCGACAGGTGGAGGCGCGCACGGCACTGCTGATCCAAGCGGGGCATGAGCGCCTCGCCGGCACGCTCGTTCCGGTCTACGAATTCCGCCATCTCAGCTTTCAGGATCTGGCTGCCTGGGCGATGGTCAAACGGATACGAACCGCAATTCCGCAGTAGCCGCCAATTGGTGACCCTGATCAAGGAACTCACCGAACAATTCTTAACGCGCCGCGTCAGAACTCAGGCTTCGGCGAATATATGGGCAGAAGTCATACGGCTCTGCATCGCGGATTGTGGGCACGAGGATGTGGACCCATCTCTTCAGGCCGTGCTCGGAGAAGCGGACAATCCGTTGAGAGTCCTGTTGCGGGCTTATGCCTTGCGGACGAGCCAAAGAACGTTAGCCCGGACGTCGCCACGAAGATCCTTCGCGGGGTCGTCGAGAATTCGACCTGGCCATTCGGTGATCGAGGCGCTTCAGAAACGCTGGAAAGACTTGGGGCCTCGCGCTGGCGTCAAAGGCTACTTGAGGTCATTCTGGAAGAATGTGCTGGACAAGAGCTCAATGCTATAGGACTGTTGCATGCGGCAGCACAGGCGTTTAGCGCCGATAAGTTCAAAGTTAACAAGAGACGGGATTCTTAATGCCATTGCGCATGCTGACGAGGCGGCCGCCTTTTCAGCAAGTGCGCTTTTATACCTGAATTCTATCATATTTGCACACGAGTCGGCCAGCCAGTTTCTCAGCAGTCTTTGCGAAGTTGCGAACCCATTCTGGCCTGAGATCGCATCTTCGAAGGCGCCTGCGTCAGGGCGGCCCAGGCCTCCGCCTAGCTGCCGCCTTTGCGCTCGGCAGCATCCGGGATGCCGAAGCGGTGCCGGACCTCCGCGAGCGCCTTCGTCAGGACGACAATGCAGGCGTCCGGCTAGCCGCCGCCTTGGCGCTCGGCAGCATCCGGGATGCCGAAGCGGTGCCGGACCTCCGCGAGCGCCTTCGTCAGGACGACAACGCAAGCGTCCGGCGAGCCGCCGCCTTTGCGCTCGGCAGCATCCGGGATGCCGAAGCGGTGTCGGACCTTCGCGAGCGTCTTCGCCAAGACGACAACGCAGTGGTCAGGCGAGCGGCCGCCGAGGCGCTCGGTAGCATCGGGGATGCCGAAGCGGTGTCGGACCTTCGCGAGCGTCTCCGCCAAGACGACAACGCAGAGGTCAGGCGAGCGGCCGCCGAGGCGCTCGGCAGCATCGGTGATGCCGAAGCGGTGCCGGACCTTCGCGAGCGTCTTTGCCAAGACGACAACGCAGACGTCAGGCAAGCGGCCGCCGAGGCGCTCGGCAACATCGGTGATGCCGAAGCGGTGCCGGACCTTCGCGAGCGTCTTCGCCAAGACGACAACGCAGAGGTCAGGCAAGCGGCCGCCGAGGCGCTCGGCAGCATCGGTGATGCCGAAGCGGTGCCGGACCTGCGCGAGCGTCTCCGCCAAGACGACAATACAGAGGTCCGGCGAGCGGCCGCCGAGGCGCTCGGCAGCATCGGTGATGCCGAAGCGGTGCCGGACCTGCGCGAGCGTCTCCGCCAAGATGACAACGCAGACGTTCGGCAAGCGGCCGTCGAGGCGCTCGGCAGCATCGGCGATGCCGAAGCGGTGCCGGACCTGCGCGAGCGTCTCCGCCAAGATGACAACGCAGACGTTCGGCAAGCGGCCGTCGAGGCGCTCGGCAGCATCGGCGATGCCGAAGCGGTGCCGGACCTGCGCGAGCGTCTCCGCCAAGATGACAACGCAGACGTTCGGCAAGCCGCCGCCCACGCGATCGGCAACATTGGCGGTGCTGAGGCCGTGCCGGATTTCGAGAGCGTCTTCGTCAGGAGGAGAATCAGGGTGTCCGTCGAGCCGTCACCGGGGCATTGGTGCGCCTAAAGGATACCGTTATCATCGGCGACCTCCGCCGAGACCTTCGCGATACGGAGAATCCTGACCGCCGCCTGCTTGCCGCAGCGCTGCTCGACGGTGTGAGTGATCCGGAGGGCAGCGCTGCGCTGGATGCCATTCTGGTGCAGCCGCAGATCCGAGACGCACCGGGCAAGGCCTTTGCGCGCGCGGTGGGCTGGCCGGATGCGTACCTGTTGTCGCGCGATGGTGACGGACTCGAACCATATCTGTCTCGTGATGACCCGCTCTCACGCTCGATAATCCGTGGGCTCGCTTCAAGGGTCGGCGTCTCGGAAATGGAAGCCATAGCGTTCTATCGCCGGATGGCGCCGCGATTGGGCTTTCGAACTCTCTGACTGAAGCTGCAGGAGATCGGACTTGCGGCCGGTGAAGGGTCCGCTTCCGTGGATTACGGCACCGAACCGCGCCGGAGAAACGTCAGCCTGCAACCATTTCGAAAGCAGAACTCGCTCAAAACTGCTTCAACAGCCGGTCGATGTAGTCGAGCTCCTCCTGCGGGCGTTCCCGCTCGGCGCCGCGGCGGCGCAACTCCTCCTGGATCGCCCGCGTGCGCTGACGCTCCATCTCCTCCGGCACGCGAACGTCATCCGCCTCGTCCGCCCCTGACGTGCCCTCGGACCCGAGTTGCCGCCCGAGCGGATCGCGCCGGGCGCTTCGATTGCGCTGGCCGGGAAGCGTACCCTGGGCCGAGCCGTCGCGGTCGCTCCTGCCGTCCTGGAGTGAGAAACCGGCCATCCCGCTCGGGTCGCCTTCGTCGCCGTCCTCGCCCTCCCCAGGCTGGCCGGTGCCGAACTGCTTCGCCATTTGCTGGCCCATCTCCTGGCCGCCCTTCTGCAAGGCCTCGATGGCGCGCTGCTCCGCCGAGCTCGCGGCATTGTCCTGCCCCTTGGACAAATCCTGGCCGGCGTCGCGCATCGCGCCTTGGGCTTCCCCGAGGCTGGGCGGAACCTGGCCGGTCAGATCCCCGAATTGCTGCATCAGCTCCCCGAGCGCGCGGCGCAGAGCCTGCTGCACCCGTTGATCAGCCTGGCGTTGCGCATCCGGATCGGCGCTCCCCTCGTCGCGCCCGCTGTTCCGGCCGGCGCGGCGCTGGCCGGTCGGATTGCGGCCGCCCGGATCGGCGGAAGAGGGTTCGGACCGCTGCTGGGCGTGGTCGAGCAGCTTTCCCTGGCGCTGGATCATGTCTTGCAGCGCGCCCATCTGCTGGCGGCCGCGCTGTCGCCGGGCGGCGTTCTGGCGGTCCATCGGGCCGTGCATGGGGCGCGCGTTGCGAAGCTGGTCGAGCAGTTGCTCGAGCTGCGCCATACGCTGCTGCGCCTCATCCATCCGGCCCTGGCGTGCCGCCTCGCGCGCCTGCTCGGCCATCTGCTCCAGTGCGCGGCTGTCGAGATGCTGGGTCTCGGGGTCGTACGGTATCTCCGACATCTCGCGGCGCGCCTGCTCCGCCAGCGCCTCCATGTGCCGCTGAATCGCGTCCTCGAGCGCCTTGAGCTTGCGATCCAGCTCGGCGCGATTGGCGTCGGTCGGTTCCTGGGTGGCCTTTTCCAATGCGTCTCGGGCCGCTTGGCGCGCTTCCTCGAGCGCCCGCGCCGTGCGCTCGCTCGCGCCCTCTTCGAGGTGCAGCGCCAATTCCCACATGCGGGCCTGCGCTTGCTCGACCGAAGCCGGATCGCGCTCGCGCACGAGCAGGTAGTAGATGGACGCGAGATTCAGATAAGCGCCCGTGTCGCCGCCGAGCGCCTCTGGCTCCATGAGCAGCTGATCGAGCACCGCGACCGCCGAGTTGCGATCATCGGGCCGCAGGCTCAACATCTTGCGCGTGTCGATCAGGGCGCGAGCCACGGGATTCTGGAAGGCGCGTTCCGGAAGAACGAACTCGGCCTCGTTGCTCTCGCCCCGCTGACCGGGCGCATCCCGCGCGACGAGCCGGGCGATCACCCCAAGGCCGGCCCAAGGATGCGCCGTCAGATCCTGGAGGCTCACACCTTTGGCCGTCTTCGGGCTGCCGCCCGGCAGCGGGATGCTGAGAGTGAGCGCGGGCGCTTCGGGACGGTCCTTCAAGCGCAACTCGGCCTGGAGCGACGTGACGCCGTAATCGTCAGCCACACGCCAGGGCAGCCGGGCCTGGAGGCTGCGGGCCGCGCGGCCCGGCGGCTCAGCCCAGGCCGCACTCGGGGGCTGGTCGGCGACGACGGTCAGATCCCAGACAGCGAGGTCGCGTCCGTGGCGGCGCACTTCGAGCCGCCCGCCGGCGACGAGGTCGCGATCCGCTTGGAAGCTCGCGGCATCCAGCGCCCGGAATGGCTCGGCATGCCCGGCGAGCGACAGACTGGGCTCGCCGCCGCCGCCGGTGATGCTGACGGTCAGGTGCGAGCCGGCCGGGACCGAAAGCGGGCCGCCCTCCGGCTTCAGAAACACCGGGGGGAGCCGTGTGTAGCTCGGCGGCGTGATCCAGGCCTGGAGCTGGGTTCCCGGCGCGGAAGGCTCGGTCGGGAGATTAGGCCGCACGGCCCGCGCCAGACGCGCCGGCGCATCCGAACCGGCAATCGTGAGCGTGGCGATCAGCGCGACGACCAGGGCGCCCCGCAGCGCCCGGCGGTCGTAGCGGGCGAGGCCCGGCCGCGGCAGTCCCACCCGCAGCCGCCGAATTTCGGCCAGGGCGCGGGCGACATGGGCCTGCCAGAGCGCGTCAGCGGCGCCGTCTGCGGAGGCGGGGCGGTCGGTTAGTACGGACAACGGACGGTGCCGGAGGCCGGAGGCAAGCTCCAGCCGGCGGTCGCCTGCGCCGCCGTCCGGTAGCGCAAGGCCGCGTAGGCCGCGGGCGAGCAACACCAGGATAGCGATGCCCGTGATCGCGAGCAGCGCGACATGTGCCCACGGCGGCAGCACGGAGGGCACGTCCAGAAGAGCGACACAAATGAACAGTCCGGCCACGCCGAGAGGCGGCCAAAGGGCCGGCCAGAGTTGCTCAAACAGGATCGCAAGACGAGCGAGAGCGCGGCGGCTACGCAGCCGGGACAGAAGGCGATCGCTCGCCCCCTCTGTGGCCCGGTTCGGGGTCATCCGGTTCCGGTCGATGTCAGCCATTCCGGTATATGCTCGCCTGCCCACAACGCTTCGTGCGTCTGCCGATCGCGGATGACGGACCATCTGCTTCCGTCCACCATCGCTTCCGCCGCCAGCGGCCGGGCGTTGTACGTCGAACTCATGACCGAACCATAAGCCCCCGCGTCGAGAATCGCCACGCGACTGTTTGGCGCAAGAGGCGGCAGGGGGCGGTTCCGCGCGAAGGTGTCGCCGGTCTCGCAGACCGGGCCGACGACATCCGCGAGCGTGGCGGCCCGCGCTGCGTCCGAGGCGGCCAGCGGCACGATGCCGTGCCAGGCGTCGTACATCGCCGGACGCACCAGATCGTTCATCGCTGCGTCGAGCACGACGAAGCGGGATGGGCCGTCCCGCTTGACCAGCACCACGGAGGCGAGCAGCACGCCAGCCGGCCCGACCAGCCAGCGCCCCGGCTCCACGATGAGGCGGAGGCCGAGACCCCCGAGGGTCGCCCGGATCGCCCCGGCGAGCGCCGTGGGACTGCCTTCCGGCTCATCGCGGTAGCCGATGCCGAGTTCCGCCGCCGCAATCGACGCTGTGGACCACGTGCCCGCCGCCGCGCAGCGCACGCACCAGTTCGGCGATGCGCGCGTACGCGGCGCGATACGGGGCGACCGCGAGTATCTGGCTGCCGATATGCACGGCGAGGCCGCGCGGCTCGATTCCGGGCAGCGCGGCGGCCCGCGCGTAGAGCGTGGCGGCATCGGCGAACGGGATGCCGAACTTGTTGTGCGCGCGGCCGGTGGTGATCTTCGCGTGCGTGCCGGCGTCCACGTCGGGATTGACGCGCAGCGCGACGCGCGCCGTCCGGCCGAGCGCCGTGGCGATGGCCGAAAGCATCTCCAGCTCCTCGGCGCTCTCGACGTTGATCTGGGCGATATCCTCGGCGAGCGCACGCCTCAGTTCCTGCTCGCTCTTACCGACGCCCGAGAACACGATGTCGCGTGCCTCGATTCCGGCCGCGCGGGCGTGCAGCAACTCGCCCTCGCTCACCACGTCGGCGCCCGCGCCTTCCGTCGCGAAGAGGCGCAGCACGGCGCGATGATCGTTGGCCTTCACGGCGTAATGGATGCGGGCGTCCAACCCGGCCCCGGCGAGCGCGGCCCGCAGCCGGGCGAGGCGCGTCCGCATGGTCCCGGCGCCATAGACCCAGGTGGGCGTGCCGAGCGCATCGGCGACCGCGTTCAGCGGGACGCCCTCGAGCAACAGCCCGTCCATCGCGTGCATCGAGAGCTGCGGCCGCGCGGCGATCAGCGCGGCGGCGCCAGGATCCGCGTCATGTCGCGGCAGCTGCGAGGGGCTGGGCATCCGCACATTCCTACAGCATCCCGCCTCGGGCCGGAATTCCGCCGGGTATGCCTGCGGGCGCCTCGATTGGCTCAGCCGCTAACAGGGCCTAGTATCCCGCCAGAGACGGGAGAAAGACGCCATGGTCGCGATGCCTCCGCCCGATGCCGCCGTGCTGTCCCGGCGTGAGGAGATCATCGAGGGGTTGCGAAGGATTGTCCCCGGCGAGGGCGTGATCACGACCGACGATGAGCGGCGGCCCTATGAGAGCGACGGCCTCACCGCGTACCGGCAGCTTCCGTTCGCCGTCGTGCTGCCCTCGACCACCGAGCAGGTTTCGCAGGTGCTCCGCTACTGCAAGGAGAACCGCGTCAAGGTGGTGCCGAGGGGCGCGGGAACCTCGCTCTCGGGTGGCGCTTTGCCGCTCGAGGACGGCGTGCTGCTCGGCCTCGCCAAGTTCAATCGCATCCTCGACATCGACTTCGACAATCGTTGCGCGGTTGTGCAGCCGGGCGTCACCAATCTCGGCATTACCTATGCCGTGCAACATGAGGGTTTCTATTACGCGCCGGATCCCTCGAGCCAGATCGCCTGTTCCATCGGCGGCAACGTGGCGGAGAACTCGGGCGGCGTGCATTGCCTGAAATACGGCCTTACCACCAACAACGTGCTCGGCATCGAGATGGTGCTGATGAACGGCGAGATTGTCCGGCTCGGCGGCAAATACATGGATGCGCCCGGCTACGATCTGCTGGGCGTGATGACCGGCTCGGAAGGGCTGCTCGGCGTCGTGACGGAAGTAACGGTCCGGTTGCTCAAGAAGCCGACGACGGCCCGCGCCATTCTGCTCGGCTTCCCGACGAGCGAGATGGGCGGCAAATGCGTGGCCGACATCATCGGCGCGGGCATCATCCCGGGCGGGATGGAGATGATGGACAAGCCCGCGATCCACGCCGCCGAGGATTTCGTTCACGCGGGCTATCCGCTCGAGGTGGAGGCGCTGCTGATCGTCGAACTGGACGGCTGCCAGCCCGAGGTGGACCACCTGATCGAAATGGTCGAAAAGATCGCGGCCAAGAACGGCGCCGTGACGAGCCGCATCAGTCAGAACGAGGATGAGCGCAACCTGTTCTGGGCCGGACGCAAAGCGGCTTTCCCTGCCGTCGGACGGATCTCGCCCGATTATTACTGCATGGACGGTACGATTCCGCGCAAGGCGCTGCCGCAGGTTCTGGCGCGGATGCGCGAGATGTCCGACAAGTACGGTCTGCGTGTCGCCAACGTGTTCCACGCGGGCGACGGCAACCTGCATCCGCTCATCATGTACGACGCCAACGTGCCGGGTGAACTGGAGCGCACCGAGGAGTTTGGCGCCGACATCCTGCGGCTTTGCGTCGAGGTCGGCGGCGTGTTGACGGGCGAACACGGTGTCGGCGTCGAGAAGCGGGATCTCATGGACACGATGTTCAACGAGATCGACCTCGCGCAGCAGCAGCGCCTGAAATGCGCGTTCGATTCCGATGGCCTGCTCAATCCCGGCAAGGTCTTTCCGCAACTGCATCGCTGCGCCGAGCTGGGCCGGGTGCACGTCCATGCCGGTCAGGTGCGCTTTCCCGACCTGCCTCGGTTTTGAGCCGGAGAGGGATCGGCGATGGCATCGTTCAACCCGTCCACGCCGCAGCAGGCCGCGGAGGCCGTCAGCTGGGCGGCGGCGGAACAGCAGCCGCTCGAGATCGTGGCCGGCGGCTCGAAGCGCGGCATCGGGCGGCCGCTGCAAGTCGGGCATGTGCTCGATACCTCGGGACTGGCGGGCATCTCGGAATACGAGGCGGCGGAGTTGGTGCTCACGGCGGGCGCCGGGACGAAGCTCTCGGAGATCGAGGCCGCGCTCGCCGCGAACAAGCAGATGCTGACATTCGAGCCGCCCGACTGGCGCGCGCTGCTCGGTACCGAGGAGAAGGAACAGACGATCGCCGGGGTCATCTCCTGTAACCTCGCCGGTCCGCGACGGCTCAAGGCGGGCGCGGCGCGCGACCACGTGCTCGGGTTCCAGGCGGTGAACGGCCGGGGCGAGTTGTTCAAATCCGGCGGCAAGGTGGTGAAGAACGTCACCGGTTACGACCTGAGCAAGCTGGTCGCCGGTTCCTACGGCACGCTCACGGTCCTGACCGAGGTGACGGTCAAGGTGCTTCCGCGTGCCGAGACCGGGCGCACCGTGTTGCTGCTTGGCCTCGATGACGCGGCGGCGATTTGGGCGCTGACCGCCGGGCTGAATTCCGAGCACGAGGTCTCCGGCGCGGCGCACATCCCCGAACGCCTTGCCTCGCGGTCGGAGGTGAGATCGATCGCGGCGGCGGGAAAGGCCGTAACGGCGCTGCGGCTGGAGGGGCCTGCGCCCTCTGTCGGCTATCGCGTACAGGCCTTGCGCGACGAGCTTACGTCGCACGGAAGGACCGAGACGCTGGAGGAAGAGGATACCGAGCGGTTCTGGCGGGAAATCCGCGATGTCCGTCCGTTGGTCGAACCGCGCGACCGCCCGGTCTGGCGCATCTCCATCGCCCCGACGAGCGGCCCGGCGGTGGCCGCCGCCATCGCGCAACACGTTGACGCGGAGCTGTTCTACGACTGGGGCGGCGGGTTGATCTGGGCGGCGATCGGCCCCGGCGCGGACGACGCAGGCGCCGGCGCGGTGCGGCACGCGATCGCGCTGCATGGCGGGGGCCACGGCACGCTGATCCGGGCTCCGGACAGCGTGCGCGCGAGCGTCGATGTGTTCGAGCCCCTGCCCGCGCCACTCGCCGCACTTTCGGCGCGGGTCAAGGAGGGATTCGATCCGCGCAAGGTGCTCAATCCGGGCCGGATGTACGTGGGGGTTTGACGGCGGCGGACTCCCGCCAGGATATCAGCCATGCTCCACAAACGTCAGAAGTTACCCCTACCGCGTTCCCGCACTACCACGGTTACTTTGCGGGCGAGCGACATGCTCGGCCGGGGCGCGCGAGAGCGGTGCGCGGGGCTGCCAGGTTCACCACGGAGCGGCCATAGCTTCGCGTCCGTGCGGACCTCGGATCCGAAGGAAAGCCTGCCGCGCCGGGGGGAGGAGCCTCCCGTCAAAGTGGGAGCGCCACCTCAACCCTTTCCCCCGAATCCTGCGACACCGGCCGGCACGCAGTGCGAGAAGCCGAACAGTATGCGGGCTGTGATTAGCGGCCCGTTTCTCGACGGGCTAACGATGGATAACTATTACCCCGGGCTGCGTTCTCAGGGATTCTTTGCCAACCCGGATCGGGCGGGACCGTGGGATACGGGCAAACGCTGCGGCGTCAATGTGCAGCTCGTCGGCAGCTTGCACCTGCTATGCCGCGACGATCTGTTTCAGTTTACTCAAACGGTTCATCACGAGAAATCCATTTTCGGCGGCAAGAAGGACGCGGATGACGGCACGACCCACGATGATATCGCCGAATCCGGCGGCGACTACACCAAACCACCCCTGAAGCAGTCGAGCGCCCCGGACCCAATGAGTGGCGAGGGAAGCGACGTGGCCCATATCTCAATGGCCGACCCGCCCAGCCTCGAATACGCGAGAGCGCCGGATGTCGAATGGGACCGCTCGTTCGTCACCGCACTCACCGGACCCAAAGGAAAAGCGGAGGTGAGGTGGCGTGTCTCGATGGTCGTCAAAAATGGCGAAGTGCTCAAGAACACGGTGGGATAAGTCTACCGCCTTGAGGGCGCCGGTCCGAAGACCTGCTTCACAGACCTGGACCGTGTCCAAAGCTGCCGAACGAAGCCTTACTTATTTTCGAGTGACCTTGCTCCCTTGGCATTTGCCATCCATAGCGTCGATCTCGAAAGTGATCGTGTGTTGTTCGACTGGCTTACCGTCGACCAGAACATCTTGCGTCACGTTCTCCTCGCAACCGCCGTAGTGGAGATCGCTAGCCAGTCCGCAAATCGTCAAGGTATCGGTGCAATCCTTGACCTTTCCGCCGGGTCCGATGTTGCAGGGGTTGGGAGGCGGCCAGACATAATTAGCCGTCGTGCAGCGATGCGTATCAGCAACCGTCGCCACCTTCTCCGATACCGACAGCCCCTCCAATGGACAGCCGCTGGGACTGACACTGACGGAAACGATCTGGAAAATGACGCGCTTGCCGCAGACGGGCCCTGGAGGGGGACGTTTCTTTTCATCCCGCCAAACCTTGTCGCACTCTACCTCTACGGGATTCGCATAGGTGACCGAGTATTTGCAGTCCTTCGCCGGCTCTTTCTTTTTGGGGGGCTGGGGATCCCTCTGCAACAGTCCTGAAACCGCGCCCTGCTGGGTGCCGTCGCGGCTTTGGTGGAAATAGGGTGGCGTAATCTCCGATTAGGTCAACGACTCGCAACCCGGCGTTGGCGCGCGCCGGCGGAGATCACGCCATGGAAAAGAATAGCACGACGGACGCGGCACCGCTGTTTTCTGGGGAGGCTTGGTTCGACCCGATCGAAGCCGAGCTGCGGCAGCGGATCCGGGGCTTTCTCGAGGAGATGATCGAGCAGGAGGCGACGGCTGCCCTGGGACGCGGCCGTTACCAGCGGGGCGCGTCTGCGGGCTACCGGAACGGCACGCGGTCGCGGCGGCTGCTTGGCTCCTTCGGTCCGGTCGAGATCGTAGTTCCCCGAGCCCGGCTGTCGGCCGCCGATGGGACCAGTCGAGAATGGCAGAGCGCCGTGCTGCCGCGCTACGCCCGGATGACCCGGCAGGTCGAGGCGCTGATTGCGTCGGCCTATCTCGCCGGCACAAACACCCGGCGGGTGAAGCGGGCGCTCGGCGCGCTGTTCAAGGGGGCGATCGGGAAGGACGTGGTCAGCCGGGTGTGGCGTAAGGTGAAGACGGATTGGGAAGCCTGGACGCGCCGCGATCTGGCCGGGGAGGACATCGTCCGGCTGATCCTGGACGGCAGCGTGGTGCGCGTACGGCTCGACCGCAAGGCCACCAACATCTCGCTTCTGGTCGTCCTCGGCATCCGTCGCGACGGGCAGAAGATTTTGTTGGCCGTGCGCAACATGGGAGGCGAGAGCGAAGCCGCCTGGCGCGGCGTGCTCAATGATCTCGTCGCACGCGGCCTGCGGAGTCCCGAATTCCTAATCGTCGACGGCGCCGCCGGACTGGAGAAGGCGCTTGCCGCGCTGTGGCCTGAAGTGCCGACCCAGCGCTGCACCGTGCACAAGCATCGCAATCTGCTGGCGCACGCGCCTGATGCGCTGCACGAGGAGGTCTCCGCCGACTACACCGACATGATCTATGCCAAGACGGCAAAGGAGATCGAAGCCAGGCGCCGTGCTTTTCTGCGCAAATGGCGACTGAAATGCCGTGCCGTAGCGGACAGCTTGGAAGAAGCTGGCGAGCGGCTCTTCACCTTCACCCGGCTGCCGGAAAGCCAGTGGAAATCGGCGCGTACTACCAATGCTATCGAGCGGCTGCATGAAGAGTTCAAGCGTCGTATCAAGACGCAGACCGTGCTGCCTTCAGCGGAGACCGCCGCGATGCTGTTCTGGGCGTTGCTCGCTTCAGGCCATATCACCATGCGCAAGGTCGACGGCTGGCACACCCTCGCCGAAAAGCCCACGCCTCAACGTATTGACCTAGCAGCCTGACCCGATAGCCTCATCCTCCGGAGATGTCGCCAACCCAAATTTCCACATCATTCGCGACAGCACCCCTTGCTGCACGGTGTGAGTCAATTCATGCGCGAGCAAGCTCCGGCCGGCCGGGCTGTGTGCCGCGTACTGGCCGGCGCCGAATACGATGTGCCTGCCGACCGTGTAAGCCCGTGCCTGTACCGCTTGCGCGGATCTTTCCGCACTGGGATCGGCATGCACCCGAACGTCGCTGAAATTGTGCCCGAAGCGGGGCTCCATGAAGCGGAGCGTGTCCGCGTCGAGAGGCTGCCCGGGCGAGCGCAATACCTCATGCACGAGGCTAAGGGCTTCGCCGCCGGACTCGGACGGCGTCCTCCCGGCCGGCTTGGCCCATCGTGCTCCTACTTGCTGACCGAGACCTGGCCCAGACCGCCACGAAGTGACCGGCGGCGCTTCCCGAGCACGGCTCGAAGTCTTCGTTCCGGGGGCCTTGACCGGAGGAGAAAACATGACTGGAGGTCTCCTCTCACGGCGAAATCTCCCGTGTTCTGTGTGAAGCGGGGCGGATGGAGGCCTGTGGATTTGTGGACAGGTTTGGCTGCCCACAACTCCACAGGCGCTGCATCCATTGCCGGTTGGTTGTCATGCATGTTTCCAGGGTTGTTGGTCGCGCATCATGGCGTTGAGCGTGACCAGGATTTTGCGCATCACGGCGGTAAGCGCGACCTTTCCGGGCCGGTGATTGATGCTGGTGAGGCGCTCGTAGAAGCGGCGCATGACCGGGTTCCAGCGGATCGCGGCGCGGGCGGCGTTGAACAGCACGCGGCGCACGCCGGGCCGGCCGTGGCCGGTGATGGCGCGGGATCGGGTCTTGCCGCTGTCGCGGGTGTGCGGCGCGAGCCCGACCAGGGCGGCGATCTCCTTGCCCGAGAGGCGGCCGAGTTCGGGGAGCTCGGCAAGCATGGTGTGGCGCAGACCGGGCCGACGCCGATCACGGTCTGCAAGTTTCTCAGGGCGGCGGCGAGCGCCGGGTCGGCCTCGATCGCGCCGGCGATCTCGGCCTCGAGCTGGGCGAGCACGGTTTCGAGCGCTGCGATCACCTGCGCGAGGGTTTGCCTGACCGCGCTGGCCTGCGCGGTGCCGGCGCGGCAGCGTTCGGCGTGCAAGGTATCGACGAGCTGGCGGCGGCGAACCACCATCTCGCGCAGCGCCTCGTTGCCTTCGACGAGCGACGCGAGGCCGCGGCCCGCGAGTTCGAGAGCGGCGAAGTCGGCGAGCAGGCCGGCATCGAGCCGGTCGGTCTTGGCCTTGACGCCACGCCGGGTGCGGAACGCCGCGGCTTCATTGGGGTGCACGCGGGCGAACGGCACGGGCTGCCTCGCGCAGGCATTGGCGTAGCGCGCGTTCATAGCCACCGGTCGGCTCAACGCCACGAGAGCGATGCTGGTGTGGTCGAGCGTGCCGAGCCAAGCCTGGATGGCTTGGCGCGTGTTGTCGATGCGGCGAGACGGCCCGCCGTGGATGGCGATGTCGATCCAGTGCTTGGCGACATCGATGCCGATGAACAGCTTGTCTTGCATGGGCGGCTTGTCTTGCATGGGCGGCTCCGACATGCTGCGGTTCTGGTCCGCACGCCGGATTGCATTCGGGCGATAGCCCCGACTCCCGTACGCGTCAAGACCGCGACGCCGGCGGGTCCGAGATTCCCACGGTCTTCAAGACCCATCCAGTCCCGGAGTGCCCGCCGGCGTTCCCCTTAATAGCAGGGGGGCCGAACATGCAACCCAGTCGATCATACTTCAGCACTCTGCGTTCCGTACCAACAATCCGGCATCCGGCCGCCGACTTCACGAAATCAAGAGATGCGCTCGCGCACGATCCGCATCGCCGCGGCGAAAGCGGCTTCCGGATCGAGCGCCGTCGTGTCCAGCACGACGGCATCCGGCGCCGGCCTCAACGGCGCGATCGAACGGGCGGCATCGCGCGCGTCGCGGATGCGCATCTCCTCCTCGACGGCATCGAGCGAGATATCCACGCCCTTGGCGCGCAGTTCGAGCCAGCGGCGGCGGGCGCGGGTCGGCAGGTCGGCGGTAACGAACAGTTTGATGCGCGCATCGGGGAAGATGACGGTGCAGGTATCGCGGCCGTCCAGCACCGCACCCGAGCCGCGTGCGAACCCGCGCTGGAAGTCGAGCAGCGCGGAGCGGACCGCGGGGATGGCGGCGACCGCCGAGGCCGCCACGTCCGCTTCTGGGCCGCGCAGGTCGGGTCTCGCCAGATCGGCCGGGGCGAGCGCCGCCGCCGCCGCCGCTGCCGCCTGCCCGTCCGCCGGATCGCCGTCGGCATCCAGCACCCGCCGCCCGACCGCGCGATACAGCAGCCCGGTGTCGAGATATTCGAGGCCGAGTGCGGCGGCGAGGCTGCGGGCGAGCGTGCCCTTGCCCGCGCCCGCGGGTCCGTCGATGGCGATGACGAGCGGGGCGCTCATTCGGGCGACAACCGTGCGCCGAGCCCCTGCATCAGCGCGACGAAACCGGGAAAGCTCGTGTCGATGAAGGCGGAATCGTCCACCCGGACCGGCTGCGCCGTCGCCACGCCGAGGACCAGCGCGCTCATCGCGATCCGGTGATCCATGTGCGTCTCCACCGATCCGCCTCCCTCGGGGGGAGCGCCGGTCCCATGCACCAGCAGGTCGTCGCCCTCGATCTCGACATGCGCGCCATTGGCCGCGAGCAGCGCGGCGGTCGCGGCGAGGCGATCGCTCTCTTTCACGCGCAGCTCGTGCAACCCGCGCATCCGCGTCGTCCCCTCGGCGCAGGCGGCTGCTACGGCCAGCACCGGATATTCGTCGATCATGCTCGGCGCGCGATCCGGGGGGACATCCACACCACGAAGGACTCCGCCACTCGCCACAAGATCGCCGACCGGCTCGCCACCCTCGATTCGCTCGTTCTCCACCCGTAATGCCGCGCCCATCTCGCCGAGGGTCGTGAAAAGACCCGTTCGCAACGGGTTCAGTCCCACGCCTTCGACACAAACCCGCGAGCCCGGAACCAGCAGCGCGGCGACGAGCGGGAAGGCGGCGGACGACGGATCGCCGGGAACGGCGACATCGGCGGCGCGCAGCTCCGGCTGCCCCTGAAGCGTGATTGCCCGGCCGCGTCCGGCCGGCTCGACCTGAACCTCGGCCCCGAAATGGCGGAGCATGTTCTCGGTGTGATCGCGCGTGGCCTCCGGCTCCTCGACCCGCGTGCGGCCGGGCGCGTTCAGGCCGGCCAGCAGTACGGCGGATTTCACCTGCGCGGAGGCGACGGGCACCCGGTATTCGAGCGGCAGTGCCTCTCGCGCCCCTTCGATCGCGAGCGGCAAGCGGCCACCCCGACGCGAGGCGAAGCGCGCGCCGCAGGCCGAGAGCGGCTCGATGACCCGCCGCATCGGACGGCGGCGCAGGGAGGCGTCGCCGGTCATCACCGCGAACAGGTCGTGGCTCGCGAGGATGCCGCACAGCAGGCGGGCGGCGGTGCCGGAATTACCCATGTCCAGCACGTCGTCCGGCTCCGTGAGACCGCCGATGCCGCGGCCCGCCACGTGCCAGATCGCGTCCGCCCGGCGTGCGACCTCGGCGCCGAGCGCGCGCATGGCGGCCGCCGTCCGCAGTACGTCCTCGCCCTCCAGCAAGCCCGTGATGCGCGTCTCCCCGACTGCGAGGGAGCCGAACATCAGCGCGCGATGGCTGATCGACTTGTCGCCCGGCACGCGGATGCGGCCAGCAAGTGGGCGGGAGGCGCGGCGCGACGTCAGCGGGCGGGCGGTGGTGGCGTGCATGGCGGCCTATAGGAGCGGGCCCGCCGCTTAGCATGCGACGGCATCGTTTGACAGAAGCCGCGCCGGCCGCGTTTGACAGGCGCGTGCGGCGGTGGCATGGCCGCGCCCTCCCGCGCACCGGCCGCTTGCCGGGGAGGCGCGCCCGTGAGATCGCGAGGTCACCGGAATGGCGAATCCCGAACTCGGCACCAAGCGCGTCTGTGTCGCCTGCGGCGCCCGCTTTTACGACTTGGCCAAGGCGCCGGCCGTTTGCCCCAAATGCGGCACCGAGCAGCCTCCCGATCAGCCGCGGCCCCGCCGGGCTGGGGGCGGGAATGTCGTTGAGGACAAGCGGCCGAGGAAGCCCGTGCCAGCGCCCGAAGAGGCCGAGGCCGATGTCGAAGGCATCGAGGATGCGCCGGAGGAGGACGTGCTCGAAGATGCCTCCGAACTCGAGGACGATGCGGACGCGATCGGCCCCGAAATCGAGGTGGAACCCGATACGGACGAAACGGAGCGCTAAGTCGCGCTTCAACAGCAACGGTCCGGAGGCCTAGTCTCCAGCCCATGACCTCTCCGATTCCCTTGCCGGATTGGCTGCCCTGGTGGGTGCCCATCCTGCTGCTGCTGCCCGCGCTGCTTTATGGGCTCATGTTCCTGTTCATGCCGTTCAGCCTGGTCGGGGTGAAGGGCAGACTCGACGCGATCGAAGCGCGGCTGGACGAAATCCAAGGCGAGATCCGGAGCTTGGCGCTGCGGATGCCGGAACCGCTCCCGCGCGCGCATTTCGACGAACTCTATGCGCCGCCTCCCCCGGACGCGGCTGCCTCCCGGGCGGAACCCGTGCTGTCTCGCCCGCCCATTCCCCCGGCTCCGCGGGATATCGAGGAGGATCGGCCGCCCAATCTTCGCGCGGGTGCGCCAGTCCGGCCAGTCGACTCGCGCAACGATCCCGGCCGCGGCCCCTACCGGTCCGACCGCACCGAGCCGCGGCTGGATTGGCCGCAATGATGCAAACCGGCTATCAGGGCGGCTGACGGACGGGAGAGTTGAGATGCGCATCAGCGTCCTCCAGATGAGTCCCACGCACGACAAGCAGGCCAACATCGCGCAGGCCAGTGCCCTGACCGAGGCCGCCGTGAAGGCGGACAGGCCGGACATTATTGGGCTCCCGGAGGTATGGACCTGTCTCGGCGGCAAGCGCGTCGACAAGATCGAGCAGGCGGAGTTTCTCCCGCGGCAAGGTTCCAACGAGGGCGGCGGCCCGGCTTACGAATTTCTCCGCGCGACGGCCCGCGCCCATAAACTCCACGTGCATGGCGGGTCGCTGCTGGAGCGCGAGGGGGATCGCCTGTTCAACACCACGGTGGTGTTCGCGCCCGATGGCGCCGAGCTCGCCCGCTATCGCAAGATCCACCTCTTCGACATCACCGCCCCGGACGGCGCGGGCTATCGCGAAAGCGCCACGTTTGGAGCCGGCGAGTGGGTCGTCACCTACGACGCGGGCGGCGTCCGGGTGGGCTGCGCGATTTGCTACGATGTCCGCTTTCCGGAGCTGTTCCTCGCGCTACGCCGGCGCGGCGCCGAGCTGATTTTCCTTCCGGCGGCGTTCACGTTGCAGACGGGCAAGGACCATTGGGAGACATTGATCCGCGCCCGGGCGATCGAGACCCAGTGCTGGTTCGCGGCTCCGGCGACTTGGGGACGCCACACCGACGGCGCCGGCGAGCCGCGTTTCACCTACGGTCACTCGCTGATTTGCGACCCCTGGGGTCATGTGGTCGCGAAGGTTTCGGACGGCATCGGCTGGGCCACGGCGCGGCTCGACCAGGCGCTCACCAAGAAGGTTCGGGCGGACATGCCAGTGATCGAACATCGGAAGCTGGCTTGAGCGCCGTTCTCTCCGAGGTCGGTGGGCATCCGCCGGGCGCGCTCGGGGTCCGTCCGGGCCGCATCGCGTTCGTTTGCTCGCCGACCGAACTGGCCCGCGAGAGCCGCAAGCGGCTGGTCGATCAATATGGGGAATGTCCACCGCTCTCCGCGGATGTCGTCGTGGCGCTCGGCGGCGACGGGTTCATGCTGGAGACTCTGCATCAACTGCTCGGGCGGGGCACGCCGGTCTACGGCATGAATTGCGGCTCCGTCGGCTTCATGATGAACGCGTTCAGCGAAGCCGATCTGCATGGCCGGCTCAATCGCGCGCAGGCGGCCGTACTATGGCCGCTTCGGATGTGCGCCGTTACGATGAGCGGCGGGGTCGAGGAGGCGCTGGCTCTGAACGAGGTGAGCCTGCTGCGGCAGATTCGTCAGGCCGCCAAGATCCGCATCACGGTGGATGGGCGCGTCCGGCTGGCCGAGCTGATCTGCGACGGGGTCCTGGTCGCGACGCCGGCGGGCTCGACCGCGTATAACCTGTCCGCACACGGACCGATTATCCCGCTTTCGGCCAATTTGCTGCCGCTCACGCCGATCAGCGCGTTCCGGCCCCGGCGCTGGCGCGGCGCCCTGCTGCCCAGCACGGCGCACGTTCTCTTCGAGGTTCTGGAAACCGCGAAGCGCCCGGTGGCCGCGGTTGCCGACTTCACCGAAGTGCGGGAAGTCGCTTCCGTCGCGGTCAGCGAGGACCGGACGGTCTCGGCGACGATCCTGTTCGATCCGGACCAGGGCTTGTCCGAGCGGATCATCGCGGAACAGTTCACGGTCTGACACCGCACTCGCTTGAGGAATCCCCTCCCTTTCGGGAGGGGCCGTGGGCTGGGTGTCGGTGCGTCACCCAGACGGAAGCGGTGACGGGAAGGCGTGCCGGAGGTGAGGCTTAGGCAGCCTCCAGCTCGCAGCCGGCGGGGATGGGCAGGGCGGGCGCGCGCCCGTCTGCGTGCTGCTCGCGCAGCATGTAGCCGCGTCCCCAGACGGTACCGATGATGTTGTCCGCGCCGGCCTGCGCCAGCTTCTTGCGGAGCTTGCAGATGAAAACGTCGATGATTTTCATCTCGGGCTCGTCCATGCCGCCGTAGAGGTGGTTCAGGAAGGCTTCCTTCGTCAACACCATGCCCTTGCGCAGGACGAGGAGCTCGAGAATCGCGTATTCCTTGCCGGTGAGATGGACCGTCGTTCCATCCACCATCACTTCGCGACTGTCGAGATTGAGCTGCAGCGGCCCGACCTTCAGAGCCGGCTGGCTGAAGCCCTTGCTCCGGCGCACGACCGCTTGCAGTCGAGCAAGCAGTTCGGCCTTGTCGAACGGCTTGGTCAGGAAGTCGTCGGCTCCCATGGCGAGCCCCTTGACCTTGGCCTGTGGGCGCGAGAGGCCGGACAGGATCAACACGGGGGTCTCGATCCGCGCCGCCCGCATCCGGCGGACCACGTCGTAGCCTTCCATGTCGGGCAGCATGAGATCGAGGACCACGACGTCGTAGTCGTAATGGCGCACCAGCTCGAGCGCCTCCTCCCCCGTCTCGGCCTGGTCGATCACCGCGCCGCCCGTCTTCAGCATGAGTGAAATACCACGTGCAGTTGTGATATCGTCCTCAACCAGAAGCACCCGCATCCTCGCCTCCTTTGCACTCGACGCGAGAGGACTACCACTATAACGTGTGTTGCGCCACAGGAATCTCGCGGTAAGCGTGTTTTATTAACTGAAATAAGGGACAAAGATGCGGGACAGTTCTCAAAAACTTGCCAAACGTCCCTTTTGTGTCGCTTCGGAAAGCGAAATGGAACCAAAACCGTTGCCAAGTTGGGCCGGAGTCCCGATCGGGGGGCTTAGGGCTATACCGGCGATCGAGTTGCGTGGCCGAGTTGAGGGTGTCTCCGGTCTGACGCTCGACCTCGCCGGACTTTCCGGCCTGGCCAGCGTCGGGGATCGAGTCGCCGTACAATCGCGTCACGGCGACGAGGTCGTGGCTGAGATCGTCGGCTTTCGGCGCGGACTGGCCCAAGCGACGCCGTTCGCGAGTTTGGACGGGCTGGGGCCGGGCAGCGCGGTGATCGCGCGGCTGGGAAGGCCCGGACCTCGCGAAGCGCTGCGTCGGGGCCGTGCCGGCCGGAGCGGGCTCAGGGTTTCCGATCAGTGGTTGGGGCGGGTGGTCGATCCGCTTGGGCGTCCACTGGACAGCGCCGGGCCGTTAATCGAGGGCGCGCAGGCCCGGCCGCTGCGTGCTTCCCCGCCCCAGGCGATCGCCCGGGCGCGGTTAGGGCCACGAATTGACCTTGGCGTTCGCGTGTTGAACGCCTTCGCGACCTGCCGGGAGGGGCAACGGCTCGGGCTATTCGCTGGGTCCGGCGTCGGCAAATCCACCCTGCTTTCCATGCTGGCCCGCCATACCGCCTGCGACGTCGCGGTCGTGGCGCTCATCGGAGAACGCGGACGCGAGGTGCGGGAGTTCATCGAGGACGACCTCGGCCCGGACGGGCTCGCCCGCTCGGTTGTGGTAGTCGCGACCTCGGACGCGCCCCCGCTCACCCGGCGGGAGGCTGCCTACGCGGCCATGACGGTCGCAGAGCATTTCAGGGACCAGGGCAAGTCCGTGCTGTTGCTGATGGATAGCGTCACCCGCTTCTGCCTCGCGGCCCGCGAGATCGGGCTTTCCGCCGGCGAGCCTCCGGCCACCAGGGGCTATCCGCCGAGCGTATTCGCCGAGTTGCCTCGGCTGCTGGAGCGCGCCGGACCCGGCCCGCATAAGGAAACGGGGCCGGCCGGTTCCATCACCGCCTTCTTCACGGTGCTGGTCGAGGGCGACGATCATAACGAGCCGGTCGCGGATGCGGTGCGCGGAATTCTGGACGGGCACGTCGTGCTCGACCGACGGATCGCGGAAGGCGGACGTTACCCGGCGGTCGACGTGTTGCGCTCCTTATCGCGAACGGTGCCCGGCTGCCTCGACCCGAGCGAGGCGGCGACGATGCAGCGCGCCCGGGGCATTCTGGCTCTATATGCGGAAATGGCCGACATGGTTCGGCTTGGCGCCTACCGGCCCGGCTCCGACCCGGCCGTCGA
The DNA here is from genome assembly GCA_963808965.1 of uncultured Alphaproteobacteria bacterium. GTDB lineage: Bacteria > Pseudomonadota > Alphaproteobacteria > Acetobacterales > Acetobacteraceae > CAWEHU01. The sequence goes on along the minus strand of CAWEHU010000019.1, from coordinate 74,682 downwards.
CGAGGCGATCGCGCTGGCGCCCCGGATTGAGACGTTCCTGCGCCAGAGTAAAGACGAACGCAGCGGCCTGGATGCGGCGTTCGCAGGTCTCGGCGAGGCGTTAAGTGTCTGATAACCCGCTCCGCGCAATCATTCGGCTGCGTCGCTTGGCGGTGGATCGGGCGCGGGAGGGGCTGGCTTCGTGCTTGCGCTGCGAGGACGAGGCCGCCAAAGCCGCCGCAGAGGCGGATGCCGCCATCGAGCGGGAGCGGCAGTCCGCATCGGATTCTGCTGGCCGAGGATCACGTGGTCGAAGCCTTCGCCGCGTGGTTGAAGGTCGGACGCAAGGCCGCGGATGACGCGTGGCGCCGGCAGGCTGATGCCGAAGCTCGCACGGCGCGGGCCCGTGCCGAACTGACCGCCGCTCGAGCGGCGGCGGAGGCCGCCGAGCAGGTACTCGGCCAGCGGGAGGCGGAGCGTCGGGCGGAGGACGAGCGGCGGGCGCAACTCGCGTTGGAGGAGGCGGCCCGGCACGGGCGAGAGGAGCAAGAGACTTGATCCATTCACGATGGTATCGACACAAGCGATGTGCTCAATACCGCCCGCAACTTGAACAGGGTGCCTTGCCTTGCGCATAGCGATGATCGGCGGCGGCTATGTGGGCCTGGTTTCCGGGGCCTGCTTCGCCGAGTTCGGCTCGGAAGTCTCCGTCGTCGAGACCGACGCGGACAAGCTCAAAGCGCTCCGCCGCGGCAAAATGCCGATCTACGAGCCGGGACTTCGATCGCCTCGTTGCCGAGAACACCGCGGCGGGTCGGCTGCGGTTTCACGACGATCTCAAGGCGGCGCTCGATGGGGTCGAAGCGGTCTTCATCGCGGTCGGAACCCCGACCCGCCGGGGTGACGGACACGCGGACCTTTCTTACGTGTACGCCGCCGCCGAGCAGGTCGCGCGAGCGTTGACCGGCTACGCCGTGATCGTGACGAAGTCGACCGTCCCCGTCGGCACGGGCCGCCGCATCGCCGAGATCATGCGCCACGCGCGACCGGATTTGGATTTCGATGTCGCATCCAACCCCGAATTCCTGCGCGAGGGCAGTGCCATCGCCGATTTCATGCGGCCGGATCGCGTGGTGATCGGGGCGGAGAGCGACCGCGCCCGCGAGGTTCTTCAGCGCATCTACCGGCCGCTGTATCTTATCGAAGCCCCCATCGTGTTCACCGGCATCGAGACGGCGGAGCTGACGAAATACGCGGCGAACGCGTTTCTGGCGATGAAGGTCACGTTCATCAACGAGGTGGCCGATCTGTGCGAGCGGGTGGGCGCCGACGTGCATGATGTCGCGCGCGGTATCGGCCTGGACGGCCGCATCGGGCGGAAATTCCTGCATCCCGGTCCGGGCTTCGGCGGAAGCTGCTTTCCGAAGGATACGCTCGCCCTGGTGCGTATCGCGCAGGATTACGGCGCGCCGCTGCGCCTGGTCGAAACGGTTGCATCCGTCAATGACGCGCGCAAAGCGGGAATGGCGGCCCGCATCGTCGCCGCTTGCGGCGGTTCCGTGCGTGGCCGGACCATCGCGATTTTCGGCCTCACCTTCAAGCCTGAGACGGACGACATGCGCGACGCGCCCGCGATCCCGATCGTCTCGCGACTGGTCGAGGACGGCGCGACCGTCCGCGCCTTTGACCCGGAAGGCATGGAGCAGGCGCGCCCTCTGTTACCCGCCGATCTCATCTACTGTCAGGATGCGCTGGACGCGGCGAAAGGGGCGGATGCGCTGGTCATTCTGACCGAGTGGAACGAATTTCGCGCGCTCGCGCCGGAGCGGCTGCGCGAGACTATGCGCGGCAGGATCGTCGTCGATTTGCGGAACATCTACGATCCTGCCGCGATGCGCGCGGCGGGCTTCCAGTACCAGGGGATCGGCCGCCCGGGCCGGTGATTCCGGCCGCACGCTCCTGGCGACGAACTGTCGCCACCGCCGGCGCACAAGCGAGGATTTATGCTGACCGTTGTTTTCGCGACCAAGAATTGGGCGAGCATGCTCGCCCGAGTACTCGATTCCTTCGCCGCCCTCGCGGAGCCGCCCGGAGGGTGGAAGCTCGTCGTCGCCGATAACGGCAGCAGCGATGCGACGCAGAACGTCTTGCAATCCTACATGCGTCGCTTGCCGCTCGAGTTCGTGTATGAGCCCAGGCCGGGCAAGAACGCGGCGCTGAACGCTACCCTCGATCGCCTTGAAGGCGATCTCATGATCCAGGCGGATGACGACGTGTTGCCATGCCGCGACTGGCTGGTGCATCTGCGTCGCGCGGCGGACGAGAATCCGGGCCGGACTCTGTTCGGCGGAACGGTCGAGCCGGAATGGCCGGGCGCGTTGCCGCGCTGGCTCACCGAACGGTCGGCGAATTTTCCGATTCTCTACGCGACGGTGAAACGGCCGGCCGGTCCCTGCGCGCTGACCGACATCTATGGACCGAACTGGGCGGTCCGCACCGCGGTATTCGGCGATGGGATCCGTTTCAACGAACGCATCGGTCCCGACAGCACGCAGAAATTCTATCCGATGGGCAGTGAGACCGAGTTCTTTCATCGGCTGGAGGAAAAAGGCCATCTCGGCTGGTTCGCGCCGGAAGCCATCGTGCGCCACATCGTTCGCCCGGAGCAGTTGGCGGAGGGCTGGATACTCGATCGCGCCTATCGGAACGGGCGCGGCGTCGGCCTGACCCGGCCGCCGAGATGCGCCACCGGTCCCGGCCTCGGCGGCCTGCCGCTGGGACTCCTCGCCCGCCTTGGCGTCTATCGGGGGCTCGCCAGCTTGGCGCGGCCGCTTCCGGCTTCCGCGCTGCGCCTTCGCCTCATGTTCCAGGACCGGTGGTTCACGGGGCTCGCGGACTTGCTGCGCGACCGGCCTTCTTCCGCTCCGGCCCTCTCCAGGTTGCCAGCTCTCGCCAATCGCGGGCTCGAACTCATGACCACTCCCCCAACCCCCTCCCGCAAGGGGAGGGGGCGATTTCACGCCGATGCGCTATCCCGACGTCCCTAACCCCGATCTGCTCAATCGCATTCCGCTGGATGCGCGCACCGTCCTGGACGTGGGCTGCGGCACGGGGTCGTTGCTCGCCGCCTATCGGAAGCTGAACCCCCGCGCGCGCCTGCTCGGCATCGAGCAGCGCGAGGACGCGGCACGGATCGCCGCGCAACGACTGGACGCGGTCGCGATGGTGGATGTCGAGGCCAACCCGGCGCCATTCACAAGCACCGGGCCAATCGACTGCATCATCTATGGCGACGTGATCGAGCATCTGCGGGATCCGTGGCCCGTCCTGCGGCGGCACGCTGCGATGCTGAGCGACGCAGGGACCATGCTGATCTGCGTCCCCAACGTGGAACACTGGAGCTTCGCGGCCCGGCTGCTGCAAGGCACGTGGGATTACGAGCCGACCGGTCTGTTCGATTCCACCCATCTGCGCTGGTTCAGTCTCGAAACCATGCGGCGGCAGCTTGGCGAGATCGGCCTCGTGCCTTGCGACGTGCATCCGCGCATCTTCGATGCCGACAAGGCCGAAAGCTTCGCCGCAATGCTCGGACCCGCTCTCGCCGCGCTCGGCATCGACGCGGATGGGTACGCACAGCGAGCGAAGCCGCTCCAATATGTCTGGCGTGTGCGCAAGCGTCCCCGAGATTTGTTAACGATTGCCGGGAACATGCTGAAGCCGGTCGGGGGCGTCAGTCACGTACGCGTCGTCTATCCGCTGCGTGCGTTGGCGACTGATCCGACGATCTCCGCCCATCTCGCGACCGCTGGCGAGGTCCCGGCATTGGACCCCGAGGCGCCGAAGCTGTACATCCTGCACCGGCCGATTCTGAGTGGGCACCGCGGGCTGGACATCCTCGGATCCCTGCTGGCGAGAGGCTGGCTGGTCGTCACGGAATTCGACGATCATCCGGATTTTCTCGAGCGAATGAAATCGGACGAGCAATACGCTTTCCGCGGCGTTCATGCCGTGCAGACCAGCACGCCCGCGCTCGGCGACATCCTGCGGCCGCGCAATCCGGAAGTCGCGGTGTTTCCCAACGCCATCCGTGAGTTGCCGGAGATCCGCAACTTCGACAATCCCGAGACACTCACCCTGTTCTTCGGCGCGCTGAACCGCGAGCAGGATTGGCTTCCCTTCCTTCCCGCCCTGAACGCGGTCGCGAACGCTGCGGGCGACCGGCTCCGCTTCCTCGTCGTGCATGACCAGGCGTTGTTCGATGCGCTCGAAACTTCGCGCAAGACTTTCGTGCCGACGTGCGATTACGACGCCTATCTGGGCCTGCTGGCGGGAAGCGAGATTTCGTTCATGCCGCTCGCCGACACCGAATTCAATCGGGCGAAGTCGGATTTGAAGTTCATCGAAGCCGGAGCGTCCCGTGTCGCATCCCTTGCCAGTCATACGGTCTACGCGGCCAGCATCGAGGACGGCCGGACCGGCATCCTGTTCCGCGACCCCGAGGAGCTGAGGCAACGGTTGCTGCGGCTCGTCGCCATGCCCGACCTCGCCCGCGGCATCGCCGACGCCGCGCGCGCGCACGTCGCCGCGAAGCGGATGCTGGCGTATCAGGTGGCCGGGCGCATCGCCTGGTACCGCTCGCTCTGGGCCCGCCGCGTCGAGCTTACGCGGGCCCTGGTCGGGCGGGTTCCGGAGCTGGAGCGGGCCGCCGCGACGCATCTCGCGCCGGGAGAGACGGTCGGCGGCTGAGGCGCCCGCCGCCCGCGTGAATTGGCTTTATTTGAACCAGCCTTCCCCAAAACGAGCCTTTTCATGCCGGTTCTTGCCAGCTTCGAGGGCATCTCGATCGAGATGTACTACAATGACCATTCGCCGCCGCACTTCCATGCATGCTATGCTGACAAGGAAGCCGTGGTCCAGATAGCCAATCTCACGGTGATCGTGGGCGATTTGCCCCCTGCCGTGCTGCGCAAGGTGCAGAGATGGGCGATACCACGGCAAGCGCAGCTCGCACTGCAATGGGTGAACGCCCGCAGCCATCTACCTTTGGGAAAGCTATGACATGCCGGGACCGTTGAACAATCATATCGCTTCGGCAATCGCCGACCCGCAGACTCACACCGTTCGCTTGACCTGGCGCAACGGAGCCATCACGACCGCTCAGTTCGGTCGTCTGGTCGGCCAAGGCGTATTCGAGGCGTTCCGGGATCCCGCCTTTTTCGCCAAGGTCGATATCCGCCGAAACGGGCGCGTTCTCACCTGGCCCGGCGAGTTGGATTTCTGCGCCGATGCGCTTTGGTTCGAGGCTCACCCTGAGGACCGTCCAGTCGGCGAGAACCGCTGCTTGGACGAGGCAACTGATTCCCGGCCGGCTCACCCGTGAGTTGGCCACTAGTCTAAGATCATCATCGTTGCCGCGTGTGGCGAATCCCCGTTCGATCCGGAGCGCCTGAAGGCAGCTTCGAGCGCCGCCGACCTCAGGGCCATCCCGTCGACCGATATTGGGTCATGAGAACGGCTTTTCCGGTTGCCTGGCGCGCCGGGTTGCGGCTTATGGCGGCCATGACAGCCTTGCCCTTGGCCGCTCCGGGCAACTCTCCCCATCGGTCCTCGGTCGTCTCGGTGCCGGCCGTTACCTGGGCGGATAGCGGGACTCCTCCCGTTTTCGGGATGAATTGCCCGAATTGCGATTCACGCGCCCCGAAGCCGCAGCTGCTCAGCGTCGGCTGGGAGACGCCGGACCACCCGCCGCGACGGACGCACGTGCTCCGCTGCACCGATTGGACTTGCTGCTTCTACGACGACCAGAATCCTCCGGACTACGCCGAGCCGTCGTTGCTCGAACGCGGGCGGGTGCCGTTCTATTTGCAGCAAGGCGCAGGAATTTCCCTCATCACCAGCCCGCTCGCGCGCGTGCTCAAGCCGCCGGGCAGCGCGTATCTCGAAGTCGGCTGCGGCTTCGGCTTCGGCCTGGATTTCGCGGTGAACGCGCGCTCCTGGAACGGCAAGGGAATTGACCCCGCCCCGTTATCGGACCTTGGCCGCCGCCTGCTCGGCCTCGATATCGAATTGCGCTATCTCGAGGCGGGTGATGCGAACCGCTTCCGCTGTGACGTGGTCATGTCGTCGGAAACCGTCGAGCACGTCCCGTCACCGATCGGTTTCGTGCGGACGCTCGCCTCGGTGCTGAAACCAGACGGCGTGCTCATTCTCACCACCCCGGATGCCGAGGCGCTGTCGCCCGCAACGCCGCCGGGCGCGCTGGTCCCGCTGCTGTCGCCCGGACTGCATCTCGTGTTCCAGAACGAGAACAGCTTGCGCGCGCTGCTGACCAGGGCCGGGCTTCGACACGTGATCGTGGAGCGGGATTCCTATTCGCTGGTCGTGTACGCGAGCCGCGCGGCCTTCGCCCTGCGGGATCGGACGGAGATTCGCGGCGCTGTACCGCGCCTATCTCGAGCAGCGAGCGCGCTCGATCTCGAGCCAGGGCGATCTGTTCCTGGCCTTCGCGGGTCGCGCGCTGCAGGAATCCGTCAACGACGGCGAACTGGAAGGCGCCCGGCGCGCCTGGGCATTGCTCGATCCAGTTTGCCAGGCGCGCTTCGGCCTCGATCTCGACCGCTTCGCGCTTCCCGATGCCGCCCGGACGTGCAGCTTGGAGACCATGGCGACACTAATGCCGCTGAACCTCGCGGGCCTGCTCTATAGCCGGGCCATGCTACGGCTCATGGAGGGCGAGAGCCGGGAGGCAATCGAGCCGCAGTTCCTGGCCGGCGCGGCTGCGGCCGTCACGCTGCGCCGGGCGCTGAACGAGATCGCGATCGACGACATGCTGACCGAGCAACTCGGTTGGATTTGCCGCGCGGAAGCCTGCCTGTGCGCGGCGGCGCGCGGTGCGGCGGACGTGCTGGACCGGTTGCGATCCTTGACTCCGGCCCCCGGCGGCCAGACCGGCCCGGAGAAGCGTCGAACGATCGTTCTGCGCGGTCTCGTCGAACTCGTGAATGCCGGCCATTATCGGCTCGCGCGCGAGCTGGCGGAAGCCGAGCACGTGCAGGAGGCGCCACTCGCCGTGGCCGAGTCCGAGACGGGGGCGACCGAAGCCGAGCGGGATGCGATCTTCGCGCTCGCCATCCTCGACTTGCAGGAGCCCGCGAATCCCGCGCGCGGGAAGGAGCGATTCGCGCGGGTCCAGCGGTTGCTACAGCCGGGTGCGCACCGCCCCGTGCCGCCGCTGTTCTGGGCCGCGCTCCGGGGTGAGATGCTGGCCGTCACCGCACTGGCCGGACCGGAGGAGGCCGACCGGCTGCGCGACGCCGCGATCGAAAATCTGCGCCCGCCTCTGTCCAGCATTCCCGAGGATTCTGCGGCCCGTCGAGGCCCGGGCGGGCTGACGGCCCCATGCTGCGGTCCCGCATTACCCACGCTCTGAGGGCGGCTCGTCATGTGCTGAGGTTCCGGCTCCTCCCGCGAATGGCGTCGCTCCTCGGCTATGCGCGCCACAATCGGCAAACGGTGGCGGCCTGGCCGGATGGCCCGGTCGCGCTCGGTCAGCGCGTGGCGCTGTTCTGTCATTTCGACCGGGCCGGCTCGGTGCGCGAAGACGTGCTGCATTACCTGGAACGCCTGGGTGCGGCCGGTTTCAGCGTGGTGTTCATCACCAACAGCGGCGGGCTGAAGCCCCCGGCGTTCGCGCGCGTGCAGGCTTTATGCGCCGCGGTGCTGGTCCGCCGGAACGTCGGCTACGATTTCGGCGCTTGGCGCGACGCTCTGGAACGGTTGGCCCTTCCGCGCGCGGACACCGAGAGCCTGCTGCTCGTGAATGATAGCGTGTACGGGCCGCTGGGACGGATCGAGGAGGTGCTGGCGCGGATCGACTTCAGGCAAGCCGAGTTGTGGGGCCTGACCGAAAGCTGGCAATCCCGCTATCATCTGCAATCGTTTTTTCTCGCCGTCGCCCCGAGCGCGATGGCCAGCGCGGCCTGGCGCCAATTCTGGAATGAGGTGCGGCCGGTGCCATCCAAGCACTGGGTCATCCAACGCTACGAGATCGGACTGACGCAAATGCTGCTGCGGGCGGGTTTCCGGTGCAAGGCCGTGTGGCCGTACGCCGAGCTGGTCGCGCAGGTCGATCCGTCGCTGCTGATGGAGGAACGCGATCCGGAAGGCCCCGTCTCCGTCGACCCGATCATCCACGTCCGCAAGGAGCACGCGCATCGCATCCGCAGGGCGGCGGTGGCGCGCATCCCGCTCAATCCGACGAGCGATCTTTGGCGCCAGCTGCTCCGCGCCGGGTTCCCGTTCCTCAAGCGCGAGCTGCTGCGCGACAATCCGACGCGAGTTTCCGACGTGGTGGATTGGCGCGGCGTTCTGGAGGAGGAGTTAAAAGCGGACCCGTCGATGATCGAGCTCGATCTGCAACGGGCGCTGCGGGACCGAGCGCCTTAGCGGGGGCGCGGCGAGCAGACCTCCGGAGGTCAGACCTTCTCCACTTGGCCGTACTCCAGCTCGACCGGCGTCGAGCGGCCGAAGATCGAGACGCTGACCTTCACGCGACCCTTCTCCTCGTCCACCTCCTCCACCGTGCCGTTGAAGCTGGTGAAGGGGCCGTCTGCCACGCGGACCTGCTCGCCGACCTCGAACAGCACCGACGGACGGGGATGTTCCACGCCCTCCTGCGTCTGCTTCATGATCCGCTCGGCCTCCGCCTCGGTGATCGGGGAGGGGCGGAGCCTGGTACCAAGGAAGCCCGTCACCTTGGGCGTGTTCTTCACCAAATGCCAAGCATCGTCCGTCAGTTCCATCTTCACCAGGACGTAGCCGGGGAAGAACTTGCGCTCGGCGTTCACCTTCTGCCCGCGGCGCAGCTCGACCACCTCTTCCGCCGGAACCAATACTTCATCGAATTGGTCAGCGAGCCCCTTTTGGGCGGCCTGCTCCTTGATCTGCTGCGCGATCTTCCGCTCGAAGCCCGAATAGACGTGGACCACGTACCACCGCTTGGCCATGCCGCCTCTCCTAGACCGAGATGCCGAACAGGGCGCGCACGCCGACGCCGATCACCTGATCGACCACGAAGAAGAACACCGCCGCGAGGGCGGCCATTGCAAAGACGAGGCCCGTGGTGATGAGCGTCTCGCGGCGAGACGGCCAGGTGACTTTCGCCATCTCACTGCGCACCTCTCGGACGAATTTAGCCGGATCGACTGCCACGTCGCTTATTCTCCTGAAAGCGCTGCCCGGAACGGTGTGCTCGATGCGAGCCCGCCCCGCGCCTTGGCAGGGGTGGAGGGTCTCGAACCCCCAGCCTCCGGTTTTGGAGACCGGCGCTCTAGCCAATTGAGCTACACCCCTGCACAGCGGGGGCCAGCGGCAATCACCGCCTTTTCCGGGCCGTCGCGCAAGGCGCGTAGAAAGAGCGCGAGGGCGCTGGTGTCAAGTGCCGGGACCGGAGCTTGGAGCGGGTGACGGGAATCGAACCCGCACAACCAGCTTGGAAGGCTGGGGCTCTACCATTGAGCTACACCCGCGGAAGGCCCGGTCCGGGATGATGTAGCCGATCACAAAGGCTGCCGGAAGTCGGTTTGGCGCAGGCCCGCACAACCCTTGCGTCCACCCCAAGTCGGGTGTCGGAAAACGGTTGTTGCAGTCGCGGCACCACTGGCCATACTCTCGCAAATCGGCTCCGGATGAGAGCTGGGCGTCATGTACGCGGATCAACGCAACCTTTCGACAGCAACGACGCCTCAGCATGCGATCGCGCCGCTCATAAAGGGCGTGCTCGACCGGGACGCCTTGATTGTGCTCACAGGCGCGGCAGGCTGCGGCAAGAGCGCGGTTCTCGAGCAAGCGCTGCAGGCAATCGCCCAAGACGAGATCCGGATCATCCGGATCTCGAATCCGGGGCCGGGAACGCTCGGCCCGCGCCAGCTTATGGCCCAGGTGCTCGGGGGAGAGAGTCCGAACGTCCCGTCGGGCACCTATATAGGCAAGGTCTTGGCTGAGCTTTGCAGCCAATACGGTAGGGGCGGCCAGACCGTCCTGGCCATCGACGATGCCGAGACGCTGACCCAGCAAGCGCTGGACTACCTCCAGCTCGTCGCGAACCACGTCGCCACACGCCAATCTGGCGCGCTGCAAATCATTCTGGCGGGCCGACCCGCTCTCCGGGAGCGCCTACAACAGCCGGCGTGCAGCGGATTGCGCGGCTTTCTCGGAACAGAGGTCACGCTCGAGAGGCCGCCTCTCTGGCAACGAGGCGCCCCGCCGGAGTTACCCGGCATGCACGGCCTCGGGCCGAGGCATCTCGCGGTCGGTCTGTCCGTCATCGCGCTGATCGGAGTCTTCGCGCTATCCTCGCACGAGGTCTTCCTGAGCCCGCCGCGAGCGGGGGCAGTGCCGCCTCCTCCGTCACGGCCGAAGCTCCGAGGACCGGCATCTCGCCCCTTGCTTCCCCCGCTGAGGGGACGGCACCCGCACCGCCGCGGATCACGGCCAACGGCGCTGTTGCCGCCGCTCCGACCATTGCTGACCCGCGACCCGCGCCGGTCCCGCCGGAGAGTTCTCGCGCCGATGGCGACCGGCAAAGCCAGCGCCTCCGCCGCGGAGCCCGCCCCCGGCGCCCACGAGCCGCCAACGCGGGTCGGGCTCGCTGCTCCGGTTCAGACGAGCGATCCCGCACGGCCGCCGCCCGCTCCTGATCCTGTGATGGCCAGCGCGAGTCCGCCGCTCATGGCCACTCACGCCAACCCGGCGGAGCGACGGCGGGTTGGCACCGCCGCAACCGGGGTTATTCCGCCGGCCGCCACGGACTGGAAACACGCTGGCCGCTCGTATCGAGTGGAACGCGTCTCGATGGGGGCGGGGGCGGCTCAGCCGAAACGGCCGCCCGCGGACCAACACTGTCACGATCTCAGGCTCCGAATTCAGCTCGGGGAGGAACCCACCGATGCCGACCGGTCCTACCTGCGTGTCGGTTGCAAAGCGGGCGATTGACCGGATCGGGCGGGCTCTCTTGCCCTTCGGTGTAGCCGCCGCTGTCTTGACAAGTTGCGGCACTCCGCCTTCTCCCGCGACCGGAACGGCGCCGGTCGCGCAAACGCAGCCGCCCAAGACCGTGCAGCCTTTCGAGCAGGCTATCGCCAGTCTCACGGATGCCCTCCTCGCCCACACGCAGACGCGGCCGCCGGAACGGCGAGTCGTGGTGATCGATCCGCTGATCGAACGCGCATCGGGCTACCAGACGGCGACGACCCGCTCCATTGGCGCGCAGATCGAACGCCGCGTGCGCGACCGCTACCCGCAATTCGAGATGCACCCGTTCAATACAGCCAGCCTCGCCGATCAGCCGCTTATTTTCCTCGGCAGCATCGCCCCGGTCGCCCAGGCGGGCAGCGTCCAGCCCGCGACCGGACTGCCGACCGTCTACCGCATCTGGGCCGTGATCGCGGACCTGCGAACCAACCGCGTCCTCGGACGCGAGATGGCCTGGGTCAAAGCCGACGACGTGAATGCGACTCCGCTCACCGTTTACGGCGAGAATCCCGTCTGGTCCCCCGACCCGGTGGCCGCCGCCTACATACGAACTTGTAGTTCCACGGCTGGCACACCGATTGATCCGGTCTACCTCCAAGCATTACGGGCGCAGGCCCTGATCGTCGATGCGATCACGTTGTATGACGCCGGTCAGTATCGCGAGGCTCTAGAACGTTATGACAGCGCTCTGAAGCTGCCCGGAGGCGAGCAACTCCGGGTGCTCAACGGGATTTATCTGGCCGATATGGCGCTTGCACGTCCCGAGGAGGCGCAAGCGGCCTTCGCGCGGATTGTCGATTACGGGCTTACCCAAGGACGTTTGGGCGTGAAGCTCCTGTTCCGTCCGGGTTCGACGCAATTCTGGCCCGATCCGGCGGTCTCTCGCTCGTATCCGATGTGGATTCGCGAGATCGCGCAGGAGGCCGACGTCAAGTCGGCTTGCCTCAAGATCACCGGGCACACGAGTCTGACCGGTCCTCCCGCTTTCAACGATCAGTTGTCGCTGAAGCGCGCCCAGCGCGTGCAGGCGCGGCTCGTCGCGGACCGGCCGCCGTTGCGGAACCGGACGGAAGCCGAGGGCCTCGGCTCGCGCGAGCCGATCGTCGGCACGGGCACCGACGACGCGCGTGACGCCCTGGACCGCCGCGTCGAATTCCAGCCGCATTCTTGCGCAGCCGTCACGAGCAAGCCGGAGAGTGCGAGCCCGGCCAGATCGTAACCCCAACCGGGCAGACGCTCGATCCGGCTTTGCGGTCAGGAGAGGCTGCTCGCCGGTTAGCGCCCGAGCCTCAGCGGAAGCGAACGAGCCGCCCAAGCGGGGTGCCGAGAACTTCGTCCTCCCGCATCACGACGCTGGCCACGGATGATGGTCGCGATGGGCCAGCCAGTGATCTGCATCCCGGCGAACGGGGTCCAGCCACAGGGCGATGCGATCCACGATTCCTCGATCCGGCGGCGGCGCTGCATGTCGACCAGTGTGAAGTCCGCGTCGTACCCGGCCGCGAGCCGGCCTTTGCCAAGCACGCCATAGACCCGTGCCGGCCCGGCGCACATCAGGTCGACCAGTCTCGGGAGTGTCAGCCTGCCGGCGCTGACGTGATCGAGCATCACCGGAACGATCGTCTGGACTCCGGTGAGCCCCGCCGCGCAGTCCGGCCACGGGAGTTGCTTCTTCGCGCGGCTGTGCGGCGCGTGATCGGAGCCGACCGTATCCACCGTGCCGTCGCGGATCGCGGCCCAAGCGGCGTCGTAGTGGCGCTGCCCGCGGATTGGCGGGTTCATGACCCCGAAACCCCGCAACCTTTCGTACACGTCCGGCGCGACCTGGGTGAGATGGTTCACCAGCACTTCGCAGGTCGCGACATCGCGGAAGTCCTGAAGATAGGCGAGTTCTTCGGCCGTGGAGACGTGCAGGATGTGGGCGGGCCGTCCCGTCTCGCGCGCGAGCGCCATGATCCGCCGTGTGCCGAGAAAGGCGCATTCCTCGTCGCGCCATTCCATATGGCAGGCATAGCGGATCGCCGGCCTTGAACAGGCGCCTGCGGTCCTGCAACCGGTATTCGTCCTCGCTGTGATAGGCAATGCGTCGGCGGCCCGCACGCATCACGCGCTCGATGCTGGCGTCGTCCTCGACGAGCAGATCACCGGTCGAGCTGCCCGCGAAGACCTTGATGCCGGAGACGCCGCGCCCGGCTTCGAGCGTGGGTAGCTCACCGATATTGGCCTTGGTGGCCCCGACATAGAGCCCGATATCGCACCACGATTCGCGTTCGGCGTAATCCTGCTTCCAGGCGAGGGCGGCGGCGCCGGTGATCGCCGGGCTGGTGTTCGGCATGTCGAACACCGCCGTCAGACCGCCGAGGATCGCGGCCTTGGTTCCGGTCGGAATGCTCTCGACGGTCTTGTCGCCCGGATCGCGAAGGTGAACGTGCGCGTCGATCAGGCCGGGCAGGACGTGCAGCCCGGATGCGTCGATGGTCTCGGCCGCGGAAGCCGAGGCGGCGGCGCCAAGCGCGGCGATCCGGCCCTCGCGCACACCGATATCGGTTTGCTCCATGCCCCAGGGCAGGACAGCGACCCCGCCCCGAATCAACAGGTCGTAGCGCGTCATCTCATTTCCCGAGCGCGTCGGCTCCCGCCTGCGCCACTTGCGCGTCCTGCGCGGAAAGCCCGCCGGAGACGCCGATAGCGCCGATGATCTTGCCCTCCTCCTGGAGCGGAAGCCCGCCTTCCAGCGGTATCGCGCCATCGACGCTCAGCCACCAGAGTCCAACGCCGCCGCCCGTCAGCGCATCCTGCAACACGCGCGTCGAGCGTCGGAAATCGAGCGCCGTGTGCGCCTTGCCTTCCGAGAGGCGGATCGAGCCGAGCTGGGTGCCGTCCAGCCGGTGAAAAGCGACCAGATTGCCGCCGCTATCCAGGACCGCGATCGCCATCCCAAGCCCGTTTTTCCTCGCTTCGGCCTCAGCTCCGGCGATCACCTTCTCGGCCTTGTCGAGCGTGATCGGTGGCCCATACGGCACCTTCGGCGGAGCAAGCGGAGCGGGAGGCTGCGCGCTCACCGGCGCGATCGACACGAGCGCGAGCCCGATCGCCGCGGCTCCGGTCATTCTCCAATTCATGCTGGACCTCCCTTGCGACGTTTCTGAAGCGGCGGTGCTCAGCCCGCCCGTAGCCATGTCTGCGAGCGTCCGAGCAGCGAGAAACCGACGTAACCCCGTACGACCAGCTTCCGTCCGCCGTCCTCCACTCTGATGCTGCAACGGTACGTCGCGCCGTTCTCCGGGTCCAGGATTTCGCCGCCGCTCCATTGCTCTCCGTCCTGATGCAGACCGCGAATGATGTCGAGCCCGATCACCGGCTTGTCTTTGCGGTCGCCCGTGCATTTGCCGCAGGTCTTGTTCGCGTCCGCCGGATCGACCGTGCTGACGACGCGCCCGTATAGAGCCCCGTTCTGCTCCCAAATCCGGACCAGCCCGCGCTCCTTCCCGGTGCGATCGTCGAACGTGCGCCATAGCCCGACCGGGCTCGCACCCTGCGCACGAACCAGTCCCGGCTGAAGGCCGATCGCGGCACAGACGAGGAGCAGCGTGACGAGCCGCATCATGGCGAGTCCCTTCTTAATCCCCGCCGTTAACAATGCAGCGGCAAAGGCTCTGTTATCATCCGAACGCGGCCCGAGTCGCGGGCCTCATGCGACGGATGACGATGCGCCTGATTCACACCTCCGACTGGCAGATCGGCAAGGCGTTCGGCTTCGCCGACGACGCCGTGCGCGAAGTCCTGCGCGAAGAAAGACTGCAGGCGATCGGCCGTCTCGGCCGCCTTGCCCAGGCACAAGGCGCCTCCGCCGTGCTGGTGGCCGGGGACGTGTACGACGTGGCGGCCCCGAGCGATCGGACGTTGCAGCAGCCGATCGAGCGGATGCGGCAGTTTCCCGGGATTGAATGGCACCTACTGCCCGGCAACCACGATCCGCACACGCCGAATGGCATTTGGGACCGCCTCCGGCGCGGCGGACTGCCCGCCAATGTGCGCCTGCATCTGACCGGCGATCCGGCTCCGCTCGGTGACGGCGGGGCTTGGGTCATCCCGGCCCCGCTCGCGCGACGTCATGCAGCCGGCGATCCCACTTCCGGCATGGACGGAGCGGCGACGCCCGAGGGTGCGATCCGGCTCGGTCTCGCGCACGGCTCGATGCGCAGCTTCGGCCGGGACGATAGCTCGACACACAATCTGATAGCGCCCGACCGGGCCGACCACGCCGGGCTTGCCTATCTCGCGCTCGGCGACTGGCACGGTTCGCAGGAGTTCGGGCCCAGGAGCTGGTACAGCGGCACGCCGGAGCCGGACGGTTTCGATCTGGGCGGCGGGGGCGGCGGTGAGGCGCTGCTCATCGAGATCGACGGCCCGCGCGCCCTCCCCTCGGTCACACGCCATCGCGTCGGCCGTTTCATCTGGCGGCGCGAGCACGCGACGCTGCACGGACCGACCGATATCGACGTGCTCGAAACCCGGCTTCGCGGCCTCGATCCGGACCCGAGCACCGGTACTGGTCGCGCTCCGCATCGAGGGGACAGTGTCGCTCGCGAGTCGGGAGGCGTTCGAGCATACGATCCGCCACGGCGTCGGCAGCGCACTGAGGGCGCTGCGCATCGACGATGCCGCGCTGCGGGTCGAACTCTCCGCCGCCGACCTCAAAATGATCGAACACGCGGGCTTCGTCCGCATCGCGGCCGAGCGCCTGGCGCGAATGTCCGAAAACGCGGCCGATGCCCGGCGCGATCTGGCCGCCGCGGCGCTGCAACGACTTTACGTTCTCTACCAGCGGCGCGAGGAGCGCATCGGATGAAGCTCCGGTCCCTGGAACTCGCGAATTTCCGCAAATTCGAGCGCCGGGTGCGCATCTCACGTTTGGCTGACGGGCTCAACGTGCTCTGCGGTCCGAATGAGTTCGGCAAGTCCACGCTGCTCGCCGCGATCAGGGGTGTCCTGTTCGAGCGCCACGGCTCCCGCGCCGAGCCGGTGAAACGGATGCAGCACCATCGCAACGCGACCTTCCCCACGGTCGCACTGGGCTTCGAGCTGGAAGGCGGCCTCTACCGGATCGAAAAGCGGTTCCTGCATCGGGAGCCGTACGCCCGGCTCCGCCTGCCGGACGGCGCTCGCCTGGAAGGGGATGCGGCCGAGGAACACCTGCAAGCCCTGCTCGGCTTCCGCCCGCCGGGAAACAAAGGGGCGCGGCCCGAGGATGCGGGCATGTGGGCGGCGCTCTGGGTCAGGCAACGGCAATCCTTCGACCAGCCCGACTTTGCCGATCTGGCGCGCACGACCTTACAATCCTGTATCGAGACCGAAATCGGCGTAGTGACCGGCGGCGCACGCGGGCAGGCTTTGCTCCGCGACGTGCGCGAGGAGCTCGGCCGGGTGCTGGACGGGCGCGACAAGCCGCGTGGACGGCTGAAGGAGGCCGGCGAGCAACTTGCCGCGGCGGAAGCCGAGGTCGCCGGATTGGCGGAGAGGCGCCGGGCGCTCGAAGCCGATTTGCAGGCGTTGCAGCGCTGCGCACGCGAGCTTGCGGTCGCCAACAATGCCGATGAGGCGGCGGGGCTCGCCGCTGATCTGGAAGATGCCCGCCGCCGTCGAGAGGCGGTGCTGCGCTACGAAGACAAGCGCACGCAGGCCATCACCGCGCTCCGTCTCGCTGAGGGCAAGCACACGGACGCGCTCGGCGAGACCGTTCGCCGTGGGGAACGGCGAACCGCGCTGGAAAAGGCGCACCGTCTCGTCGCTCAAGCGACCGCATCGGAAGTAGAAGCGCGCGCCGCCCTGGAGCGGATGGACGCGGACATTGCAGACGGGCAGACCGTGCTCGACGCAGCGCAGGGCGCGGCCGATGCGGCATGCTCTCCGTCTCAGGCGGGCCAGGCAAGTCGCTGCCCTGGCGGTCCGCGCGGCCGAGACGGCGTCGCTTGCGGAACGGCTCGGCCGGGCGGAGGCGGCGCAGGCCGTGGTAAACGCCCGCACCGGCGAGCTCGCGGCCATGCGGATCAACGCCGCATCAGTGCAGGCCGTGCATGAGGCGGGGCGGGAGGTGCTGCGGGCTCAGGCCGTGCTGGATGCCCAGGCGACCGTGATCGAGCTCGACATCGAGCCGGGCGCGGCAGGCCGCCTGGAGGTGGACGGCGCGGGGGCCGAGCCGGGCCACACGACCTTGCGCGCTGTCGCAGATGTCGCGATTGCCATTCCCGGCATCGGCCGCGTGGCGATCCGTCCCGCGATCCGCGACCGGGCCAAGCTACAGGCGGCCATCGCCGAGGCCGAACGCAAACTCGCTGACAGGCTCGCGGAGGCCGGCGCGATTGATGCTGCCGATGCGGAGCGACGACTCGCCCAGCGGACCGAATGCGAGCGGCAGCTCAAGCTCGCCCGCGCTGAGCTTGTCGCCCATGCACCAGCCGACCGGGCGCAGGGACTGGCGGCAGGCGCCGAGGCGCTACGCAATCACGTGGCGATACGACAGCGGAGCGTTGCGACGGAGATGGCGGAGCTCGGCTTGACCGAGCTGCCAGATCGGCAGGAAGCCGAAGCGGCGGAACGGGAGGCCTCGCGCGCAGAAGCGGTGACAGCCGACGCGCTCGGGCCGGCACGGGCCGCCCTGGCGCCGCTCGCGGCCGAGCGGACCACGCTCGCCGACGCGCTCGCCCGAGCCGAAGCCAACCGGCAGGCGGCGACGGCGGAAGTCGGACGGCTGCTGCGCGAAGCCGAGCACGCGACGATGCAGGAGGCGGACAGCACGCTCGCGGCGCGGCTGCTCTCGACGGGCGAAGTGGTCGAGGAGCAGCGCCTTCTGCTCGCGACGCTGGAAGCCAGCCGGCCGGAAGACACGCTCGCCGGCATGGACGCGCGCATACGCCGCTTCGAGGAAGCGATCAGTCAGCGGCGGGAAACGCAGCAGCGGTTGCAACGGGACAAAGCTGTCCTGCAAAGCCGCATTCAGCAAGCCGAGGGCAGCGGCATCGACGAGCAGGTCGCGATTGCGGAGCGCCGCCGCGACGACCTCCGGATCGAACGCGACGCGCTGCAACGCGAGGCGGATCTGCTGATCCTGCTGCGCGAATTCGCTGATCGAGGCGGAGCGTGAGGCCAAGGAACGATATCTGGCGCCCGTCGTGCAGCGCATCACGCCTTATCTGCGCGGGCTATTCCCCGGCGCCGTCGTGACGTGCGACGAGGATTTTCGGGTTACGGGCCTGACCCGCGAGGGCCAGCTGATCGAGGAGTTCGAGCGGCTGTCCGACGGGACCCAGGAGCAGGTCGCCATCCTGTCCCGGCTGGCTTTCAGCGACATGCTGATCGAGCGTGGCCGGCCGGCGATGGTGATCCTCGACGATGCGCTCGCCTATGCCGACGGAGACCGGATCGAGCGCATGTTCGACTTGCTCGCGGAAGCGGCCACCCGGATGCAGATCCTGGTCCTGACCTGCCGGGCCGAGCTGTTCACCCGACTTGGCGGCAATCGAGTGGAGCTGGTCGTGGATGATTACGTTGCGAGCGAGGCATAAACTCGTTTCGAGCGGACTGTGCCTTTCCGGGGCTCCAGGTTGGGGGCCGTTCCTCGCGACGCGACCGGGCTCAAGGCAGAAGCGCTCGCAAGTGAAATCGTACGCGCAAACCGGCTCCGCCCCTCACGCCGCCAGCTTCCGCTCCCGCGCGAAAACGCTGAGTCCGAGCCAACGCTGCATGGCGTGGCGCAGGCCCCGGTCGCCTGTCAGCCGCATGCGCTCGGCGCGCACCTCCTCGTCGACTGTCGTCAGCCCCATCCAGATCGCGGTCATCGTCCTTAGGTCGGTCTCAACATAGAGATCGACCTCGAAACCGGGATCGGTGCCGCAGAGATCGGTGCCGACGCCGGGCTCGACGACCAGCCACCAGTTCCGTCGTGATGGCTGCAATTCCGGATACAGGAACTGAATCGTGGAGCGCCGCGCCGGCATTGGGGTCGGGTCGAGGTTGCGCCGCATGTCCCACATCAGCAGCGACGGGTCGAGATTGCGCAGGCTCACCCGCGTCTCCAGCCAGCGCTGGCCCCAAATACCCAAGGTCTCGACCACCGGTCGTAAATCCTGCCCGGCCTGGGTCAGATGATAGTCGTGGTTGCCGCTTGCCGGGTCGCCGCGGCGCTCGACGATGCCCGCCTGCTGCAACTCCTTCAGTCGCTTCGACAATAGTGCCGGCGACATGCGCGGCACGCCCTTGCGCAAGTCGTTGAAGCGCGTGCTGCCGGCCATCAGCTCGCGCAGCACAAGTGGCGTCCAGCGCGTGCAAACCAGCTCCGCTGCCATCGCCACCGGGCAGAACTGACCGTAACCACCGTCCTTTTCCATGGATCGCTCCTCCATGCTCCGCCGCGACTCTAGGCCGATCCCAGCTGCCGTGCAGTTCACTTTCGGAACTGGAACGGGCCACCCCGAGACAGAGAAGATGCCGCCGAACCGGCACGAGCCGGAGTGCATCGGCCAGAGGAGAAAACGGGCATGCAAGACGCGGTATGACCAGGCTTGATGGCAGCACCAACACCCTTGACCCTGGTGCCGTCGAGGCGCTGGCCTCCGGGCTGCGCGGGCGCGTGCGCGACCCCACCGCTGCGGACTACGACGCCGCGCGGACGATCTGGAACGCAATGATCGACCGCCGCCCCGGGTTGATCGTCCGCTGCCGCGGCGTCGCCGATGTCATCCGGGCTGTGCGCTTCGCCCGCGATCACGGCCTATTGGTGGCCGTGCGCGGTGGCGGCCACAACATCGGCGGAAGCGCCGTGTGCGATGGCGGGCTGATGATCGATCTCTCGGCCATGACCTCCGTGCGGGTCGATCCAGAAAGTCGGCGCGCCTGGGTGGAGCCAGGCGCTACCCTCGGGGAGGTCGATCGCGAAACGCAGGAATTCGGCCTCGCCGTGCCGACCGGCATCAACTCGACCACCGGCATCGCCGGCCTGACATTGGGCGGCGGCTTCGGCTGGATCACCCGCAAGTTCGGCCTGACCATCGACAACCTGCTGTCGGCCGATGTGGTTACCGCCGATGCGACGTTGCGCCGCGCCGACGCCAACACGCATGTGGACCTGTTCTGGGCGTTACGCGGCGGGGGCGGCAATTTCGGCGTCGTCACCGGCTTCGAGTTTCAGTTGCACCCACGGGCCACAGGTGATCTCGGGCATGGTCGTGCATCCGCTCGACCATGCGGACGGGCTGCTGCGAGAGTACCGCGCGCTGCTGGCCACTGCCCCGGACGAGCTCACCTGCTGGGCAGTGATGCGAAAGGCGCCGCCGCTGCCGTTCTTGCCGCCCGAGTGGCACGGGCGCGAGGTGCTGATCTTTGCCATGTGCCACGCTGGGGAGGCGGCGGAGGCCGAACGGGATATGGCCGGGCTGCGCGCCCTGGGGCGGCCGATTGCCGATGTCGTCGGTCCGCACGCCTTCACGGCTTGGCAGGCGGCATTTGATCCGCTGCTAACACCAGGCGCCCGCAATTACTGGAAGAGCCACGACTTCGCAGAGCTTTCCGACGCAACGATCACCGTCCTGGTCGATGCCGCGCGGCGGCTGCCAGGGCCGGAATGCGAGATCTTTGTCTTTCACGTCGGCGGTGCCGCAGGCCGCGTGCGGCCGGAAGTCACCGCGTTCCCGCAACGGCGCGCGCATTTCGGCATGAACGTGCACACCCGCTGGCGCGACCCGGCGATGGACAGCGCCTGCGTCGAGTGGGCCAAGGAGGTATTCGCCGCGACCGCGCCGCAAGCCCTCGGCACCGCCTACGTCAACTTCATGCCGAGTGACGAGGCGGCGCGGGTGGAGGCTGTTTACGGGGCAAGCTATAGCCGCCTGACCGAGATCAAGCGCCGCTACGATCCGGCGAACATGTTCCGAATGAATCAGAATATTCCACCAGCCGCGCAGTGATGGCGCGGCGTCCTCTGCAAAGGATAGCAATCGTTCGATGAGCGTTCGGCCTCGGTCGCGGGCTACCCTCAATGGCCTCGTGCCCGGTTCAGCGCGGACTCCTGCGATCGTCTCCTTCTGGCGCGTCCTGGATCGAGCAGAACGATGAAGCCAAGTTCTGGCTGTGGCCCAGCTTACGACGACGCGCGACTCTCAGTGTTCCGCCAGGGTGCTGAACACATCCCCCGCCGCCGCAAGCCCGAGCACGTGTCGCCGGTGCCATAGCGCGTAGAACAGCAGCACCCAGGCCGCGAAGCCCTCGTGCCTCCCGCCCGCGTGACGGAATAGCGCCTTCACCCGCTCCGGCTTGGCGATCTCGGCGACGCCGGGCTGCGCCGCGACGAGCGGGCCGAGCCGCGCTCCTTGCCCGGCGATCCAGGCACCGACCGGCACCGTGAACCCCTGCTTCGGCGCGAATGGCTCCGCCTCCGGCAGATGCCGCTCCAGCCATTTGCGCAATATCCACTTGCCCTTGCCCTGTCGCACTTTCAGGGCGTCGGGCAGCCGGAACGCGGCCCGCGCCACACCGGCGTCGAGGAAAGGCGTGCGGCCTTCCACGCCGTGCGCCATGAGGCAGCGATCGAGCTTCAGCAGCAGATCGTGCGGCAACCAGTCCGCCACATCAGTTGCCTGCGCCGCGGCGAAACGCGAGCGGCCGCCATCGCCCGCCTCCGCCTCCGCGGCGGCGATGCCGTCGCGCCACCCGGAGGTCCGGGCGCGCAGGATCTCGAGCCCGTCGAACGTGCCGCGTGCGCGCATGACTCGGCCGCCGCGCCACCAGGGCCGCATGGCGCTGCGATAGCGGCCGTAGCCACCGAACAATTCGTCGCCGCCCTCGCCGCTGAGAACGACCTTTACGTCCTGCCGCGCCCGGCGGGCGAGAAACCAGCTTGGGATGATGGCGTAGTCCGCCGCCGGATCGTCCATGCAGGCGACGATTTCGGGCAGATGCGCCCAGACCATCTCCTCGGTGATCTCGATCGATTCGTGGTCGGCGCCGACCTGTACGCGCGATGAGGGCCGCGCGATCCCGCTCGTCGGCGGCGCCCGGCACGTCGAAACCGGCGGTGAACGCCAGCACCGGCTGGCTGTTCAGCCGCGCCATCAGTGCGAGAATGGTGGCGCTATCGATGCCGCCCGAGAGAAACATGCCGTACGGCACATCGCTCCGCTGATGGAAATGCACGCTCTCTTCCAGCGCGGCGTCCAGACGGTCGAGCGCCGCCTCCTCGTCGATCGACTCGGGTCCCCCTTCCGGCAGCGCACCGAGACGCCGGCGCTCGATGATATGGCCCTCGGCGCAGGTGAGCGTCTCGCCCGGCAACACGCGATTGATGCCGGGAAAGATCGTCTCGGACCCCGTGGTGAATTGTAGCTGAAGCAGCTCCTCGAGCGCGGCCGCGCGCACGCCGCGCGAAACGAGACCGGATTCGAGCAGCGCCTGCGGCTCCGAGGCGAAGGCCAAACCGCCTTCGATCGGAGCCGTGTAGAGCGGTTTGATGCCGAACCGGTCGCGCACAAGCGTCACCGTCCGTGCGGCGCGTTCGTGAATTGCGATCGTGTACATGCCCCGCAGCTTCTCGGCGAAAGCCGCGCCCTCGCGCAGCCACAAATGCAATGGCGGCTCGCAATCGCTGTTGGTGGCGAAGTGCGCGTTTTGCAGTTCCGCCCGCAGCTCTCGGTAATTGTAAATCTCGCCGTTGGCGACGAGAGCGGCGGGACCGGCGAACAGGGGCTGGTCGCCGCCCTGCACGTCGATGATCGCAAGCCGCGTGTGCACGAGCGCGATGCGGCCGACCACGGTGTGCCCGGCTCCGTCCGGTCCGCGATGCGCGAGCGCCCGGGTCAAGCTCCCGAGCAGCGCGGGGTCAGGCGGCGTTGCGTTGGTGGCGAGCACGAGACCGGCGATGCCGCACATCAGGGCTTCTCCACTTCGCCCAGGAAACGCCGCCAGCGCGCAAGCACCGGCGCTTCGGCGAACTCCGCCTCGAACCTGGCCCGACCGGCAGTCGCCAGCCTTGCCGCCCTTTCTCCATCATCGAGCACCGCGGCCACGGCATCGGCCAGAGCGCGCGGATCCTCGCGCGGCGTGAGCAGACCGTCGACGCCGGGACGGATCAGCTCGCGCGGACCGGCGGCGTCGGCCGCCACGACGGGGCGGCCGGCTGACCACGCCTCGATCACCACGTTGCCCAACGGCTCGTACCGGGAGCAGCAGACCAGCAAATCCGCCGCGGCGAGCAGCGCACCTCGGTCGTCGCGCCAGCCGGGCAGATGCAACCGGTCCGACACTCCCTCCCGACGCCCGAGATCCAGCAATTCGCTCCGCTCCGGCCCCTCACCCGCGACCACCGCGTGCACTTCGGGAAGCAGCGGCAAGGCGCGGACCAGCACGTCGAACGCCTTGTTCCGGTGTAGCCGGCCCAACGCCAGGACCAGCCGAACCCGCTCCGGCACCCCAAGGGCGGCACGAGAGGCCGGAGCCGCGCCGGCCAGGTCGTCGGCGAAATTCGGGAGATGATGCACGCGGGCGGCCGGCCAGCCCTGGCCGACGATCCAGTCCACGATACCCACCGTGTTGCCGACCAGATGGTCGCAGCGGCGGTAATAAGAGAGGTCGTAATAGCCGCCGAGCCGTCCGGTCAGCACCCACTCTCCGGGCGGCGCATACCCGGCGGCCCGGTTCATCCATGCCATCACGACACGCGGTGCGAAGCGCCGCAGCATCGCCCGGAGGCGGGGACCCGTGAGCAGGTCGAGCGGACCGCCGAAGCCGAGTTCGGCCGGGGCCAGTCCCGCCTGTTTCAGCCGGCCCGCCCGAGCCGCATCGCACCGGATGACCGGAAGCACGGCGTCCCCGGCGCGGTGCAGGGCGATGCTCAGACGCTCGAAGAAAAGCTCCGCCCCTCCGGCCGGAGCTCCCGCCATGACCTGCGCCAGCTTCATGCAGGCGCGCACCGGACGCGGGTGCGCGGAAGGATAGGGAATTCGGAGCCTGCTCATTGGTGGCGTGTTGTCTAGCACTTCTTGCCGCCGGCAGCGCCAGCGCCCACTCTTTCCGCATGACATGCGTGGCGCGACTGCCCGAGCGGGGCGCGATCGAAGTGAGCGGCGCGGACCGTGTCACGTTCCTGCAAGGGCTGGTTTCCAATGACGTGGCGCAGGCCGAGCCGGGCCGCGCCGTGTGGGCGGCCTTGCTGACTCCGCAAGGTAAATGGCTCGCCGATTTCTTCATTCTGGCCGACGGGGAACGGCTGCTGCTCGACTGCGAGCGCGCGCAAATTCCGATGCTGCTCCAGCGTCTCTCCCGCTTTCGCCTGCGGTCCAAGGTCGAGCTGCGCGACGCATCGGACAGGCTCGCCGTCTACGCCGCATGGAACGGCAGGCCGGAAGCGGCCGCCATCGCCGCCCCCGATCCACGGCTTGCGGAGGCCGGCTGGCGCATCTTGCACGATGGCCCGTTCGTTGAGACGGCGACGGCCGAGGAGTGGGATCGCCATCGGCTGGCGCTCGGATTGCCCGACGGCTCGCGCGATCTGGAGGCGGAAAAGACGGTGCTGCTCGAGGCGGGGTTCGACGAGTTGCACGGGGTCTCATGGTCCAAAGGCTGCTACATGGGCCAGGAGCTGACGGCTCGCACCAAATACCGGGGTTTGGTGAAACGCCGCCTGGTGCCCGTGGACGTGCGAGGGCCGCTCCCGTCGCCGGGGACGCCGGTGCTGTCCGGGGCGGCCGAAGTCGGCGGGATGCGCTCGGGCCGGGATGGGCGCGGGCTCGCGCTCTTGCGTGTCGAGGCTCTGGCGGGGCCGCTCGCGTGCGGGGCCGCGACCCTGGCGCCCCGCGTTCCGGATTGGATGGCGCTGCCGCAGCCGGCGATTTGACCCGCGCGTCTTGCAGGACCGGCGGGAAGAGGTGGAGCGATGACCGAAGTCACCGACCCAGGCCGTCGATTGGGAGACCCGCTATCGGGAAGGCGCGACCGGGTGGGAGCGGCCGGGGATCAATCCGGCTTTCCTCCACTGGCGCGAGCACGGCGGTCTTGACGCCGTGCCGCATTCTCGTGCCCGGCGCCGGCCGCAGCGTCGAGCCGCTGGCGCTCGCGGAAGCGGGGTTCGACGTCACGGTAATCGACGCCGCGCCGAGCGCCGTGGCTGTGCAGAAGGCGCGGGTCGAAGGCTTGCACCTGCAACACGAGCGCGTCATTCACGCCGACCTGTTCGCCTGGGACCCGCCGGCGCCATTCGACGCGATCTACGACCAGACCTGCCTTTGCTCCCTCGCGCCGCCGCTGTGGCCGGCATACGAGGCCCGATTGCGGCGCTGGCTGCGCCCCGGCGGCCGGCTCTTCGTGTTGTTCATGCAGACCGGCCGCGATACCGGCCCGCCTTTCCATTGCGGCCTCGCCCGGATGCAGATGCTATTCGGGGCCGAGCACTGGGCCTGGCCGAGCCAGCTCGAGGGCCGGGTGCAGCACCCGACGGGCTTTTTCGAGCAACCGGCGGTCCTCACGCGGCGCGAGGACGCCGGGGCCTGACGCCTTAGACCAGGTCGTCGTTCGAATTGCTGTCGTCTGTCCAGCCTGGGTCCCCGCCCGGGTCGTTCCAGGCAGCCTGGTCCGCCTGCCCGCCCCAGCTGCCGGGGTCGGTGAAGCCGGGATCGTTCTGTGCCGCGCCGCTGTCCGGCGTGGTCCAGCTACTCTGGTCCACGTAGGAATCGGGTGGCGCCGGGGGCTCGGGGAGCGCGCCCGGCGTGGCCCAGGGGCTCTCCCCAGGAGAGAACGGGCTCGCCTCGGCCGCCGAGGCGGCACCGTGGCGGCCCGAGAACATGTCCATCAACGCATTACCGACCACCATTCCGCCTGCCACGCCGGCCGCCGTGGTCAGAGCCGAGCCGAGAAAGCCCGAGCCAGGCCGCTGAAACATGCCGGGCTGATACCCTGGCGCGTATTGGGGAGGCGGCGGCGGGGGCGGGGCGCCCCATTGCTGCTGCGGTCCGGCGGACTGATTCCATTGTGGCGGCGGTGCGGCCGGGCGGGACTGCTGGCCACCGCCGAACAGCCCGCTCAAGAAACCGCGCGGCTGCGACGATTGCTGTTGCTGCTGCGCCTGCGCGTCCTGGGCCGCTCTTTTCGTTTGGTCGAGTTCCCATTCAAGGCGCTTGATGCGGTTCTGCGCCTCGGCGAGCGCGTGTTCCTGCACGAAAGCGGTCTGCGTCAGCCGGTAGCGCGCTTCCGGGTATTTGGCGAACAACTCGCCGATGAGCGCGTCCGCCTCCTTGTCGACCGGCGGCAAGGGCGGCGCGGAGCCGGGGACGGAGCCGAAGCTCCCGGCCGCTGGCGCGCCACCCACGCGCTCGATGAACCGGGTGATGATCTCGCGTTCCTCGTTGGTCATCGGGTACCCCTCGGGTCCTGAGGCTTCATGTGACCGTTCCGCAGGCGATGTGGCCCCCGCGCCGGGCGGCTTCAAGCCGGAGTCAGCGGCGGCCGAGGCCGAGGCGCGGGATCTCGATAGCGGGACAGCGGTCCATCACGACGCACAGTCCCGCAGACCGCGCACGCTCGGCCGCGTCCTCGTCGATGACGCCGAGCTGCATCCAAATCACCTTGGCCTTGAGCCGGATCGCTTCGTCCACCACGGGTCCCACCCGGTCGGAGGCACGGAAGATATCGACCATCTCGAGCGGCGCGGCGTCATCGAGCGACGCGACCACCGGCCGGCCATGAATCGTCTGGCCCGCGAGTCCCGGATTGACCGCGGTGACATCGTAGCCCTGGTTCACGAGGAAGCGCAGCACGCCGTGGGAGGGGCGGTACGGCTTGTTGGAGGCGCCGACCACCGCGATCCGGCGTGTGCCGGTCAGGATCTCCCGGATGGTGTTCTGGTCCAGTCCGTCGATGCTCATCGTCCCGTCCCGCCTCTGCCCCGGTTTCACCGCAAAAATGCGGCCAATAGACATCGTCCATGTCCCGCCCGTCGCCCGTCCTGCCGCCAGTCTTGCTGCTGCTGAGCGCGCTCGTCGCCCTGGCCTGGTGGTGGCCAAACCGGCCGCAGGCAACGGACGTGGCTCTGGCGGACACGCGGTTCAACTCGGTCTCCTTTGCCCCGTTCCGTCCCGGACAGTCCCCGCTCGCCGATATCTTTCCAACCGAGACGGAGGTGGATCGGGACGCCGCCCTTCTCGCCGGTCACGTTCGCGCCATTCGCACCTACGCTGCGATCGAGGGGCGGTACGACGTGGCGGCGATCGCCGAGCGTCACGGCCTCAAGCTTTGGCTTGGCATTTGGCTGGGGACCGACCGGACCAGGAACGCGGCCGAGATCGCGCGGGGGATCGAGCTTGCCAATCGGTATCCGGCGACGGTCGAACGAGTCATCGTCGGAAACGAGGTGCTGTTGCGCCGGGATCTGCCCGTCGGTGAATTGGCGGCCGCCATCGATCGGGTGAAGGCGGCGGTCCGGCAACCAGTCACCTACGCCGATGTCTGGGAATTCTGGGCCCAGTTTCCGGACCTCGCGCGCCACGTCGATATCGTGACGATCCACCTGCTCCCGTACTGGGAGGACAACCCGACCGGCATCGGTCGCGCCGTCGAGCACGTACGCGACACATATCGCCGGATGGCCGCGCTGTTTCCGGGCAAGCCGGTCGCCATCGGCGAGACGGGCTGGCCGAGCCGTGGCCGGTCGCGGGCGGACGCCGTGCCGGGGCGGCTCAATCAGGCCGCGTTCCTGCGCCGGTTCGTCGCGGTCGCAAAGGCGGAGGGGTTCGACTACAACCTGATCGAAGCGTTCGACCAGGACTGGAAATACGCGAGCGAGGGCACGGCCGGCGCCAATTGGGGCTTATGGACCGCATCGCGGGAACCGAAGTTTCCGCTCACCGGCGCCGTCACGGAAGATCCGGAATGGGGATGGCACGCCGGGGCGAGCGTCCTCACGGCCTTGCTGCTGCTGACGGGAACGCTCCTTTTCTGGCCAGGGCTCGGGGCGCTCGCGCAGCTGAAGCTCGCTCTTCTTGCGTGGGCACTGGGCGGCGCTCTCATCTTTGCTTGGGCCGGAACGGTGCCGGTGATCTACGATCTGCGTCTCGCGGTCGCCGCGCTGTTCAACCTCACGGGGCAGGCGGTCCTGGCCGGGCTTCTCATGTACCGGGCCGCGCTGCTTCTAACCGGCTCGGTTCCCCCACCCGCCCGCACCGGCGCGGAGGCGACCGAGATGGTACGGGCGCTTCTGCGCTTCTGGCGGGTTGACTGGCTGCTGGACGATCTCTCTTTCCTGTTCCTGTGGGCGGCCGCTGTGATGCAGTTGCTGCTCCTGTTCGACCCCCGGTATCGGGACTTTCCCTTTCCGGTGTTCGCGGTCCCTCTCATCGGGGTGGCGGCTCGCGCGCTGCTCGGCGATTTGCCCCTGACCGGCGGAGGACGAGAGGAGCTGTGGGCCGGAGGCGCGCTCGGCCTCGCCGCGCTCGCCAGCGCCATCGCCGAAGGCATGGCGAATCACGAATTGCTTGCCTGGAACACGGCCGCGCTGGTGCTGGCCGCACCGGCGCTGCTCAGGGTCGCGGGCCGGGTCGCGTCACGGCGGACGGTCGCGGCCGCCTGATCCACGCCCAGACCCCCAGCGAGGCTCCGAGCATTCCCCAGGTCGCGTTGTAATTCACCACGCCCGCGATGCCGAACCCGACCGCCGCGACGGCTGCGGGGAAGGAACCGCGGAAGAAGGCCCAAAGGCCACAGGCTAGCCCCGTCAAGCCCCAAAGCTGGCGATGTTGCAGCCACAGCAGCCAACCCCGCGGCAGGCACATGATCGGCGGGTCGGCGGCGGCGCAGAGGTCGCCCCAAATGCGCGGCTCGACATAGGCGCGCCGGAACGCGACGAGGCCCGCGATGACGGCAAGGACGATCAAGAGCCCGAGCCAATCCCGATACCTCATTCGCTCTTAACCATTCCCGTCCAATGCTTGCCGGAGTGCGCGCCGGATGCCTATGGTGCGCCGCATCACGCTCCGGCCCGCGCATGTCAATGAACCACCAGAACCGCACACCCAGCTTTCAGGATTTGATCCTGCGCCTGCACCAATTCTGGTCACGCCAGGGCTGCCTGATTTTGCAGCCCTACGACGTGGAGATGGGCGCCGGCACGTTCCATCCCGCGACGACGTTGCGGGCGCTCGGCGCTCGCCCGTGGCGCGCAGCCTACGTCCAGCCGAGCCGGCGCCCGTCCGATGGGCGCTACGGCGAGAACCCCAACCGCTTGCAGCATTACTATCAATACCAAGTCATCATGAAGCCGAGCCCGGCGGATGCCCAGGAACTGCTGCTCGCGAGCTATCAGGAGATCGGGCTTGATCCCCTGCTGCACGATTTTCGCTTCGTCGAGGACGATTGGGAAAGCCCGACGCTAGGCGCCTGGGGACTCGGCTGGGAGGTGTGGTGCGACGGAATGGAGGTCGGCCAGTTCACTTATTTCCAGCAAGTGGGCGGCATCCCCGTGGCTCTGCCGAGCTTCGAGATGACCTACGGACTCGAGCGGCTCGCGATGTATGTGCAAAACGTGGAGAACGTTTTCGCGCTCGACTTCAACGGCGCGGGCGTCACGTACGGCGACGTGTTTCTGCGCGCGGAACGGGAGTACAGCACATATAATTTCGAGCGGGCCGACACGGGAATGCTGACGCAACATTTCGCCGACGCCGAGAAGGAGTGCGGCGCACTGCTGGCCGCCCGATTGCCTCTGCCCGCCTATGACCAGTGCATCAAGGCGAGCCATTTGTTCAATCTGCTCGATGCGCGCGGGGTCATCAGCGTGGCCGAGCGCGCAAGCTACATCGGCCGCGTGCGCGCACTAGCCAAAGGGTGCTGCGAGGGATGGCTGGCGGAAGAGGAAAGCCCGCCGGTTGTTTCTACCCAGCTCGGATCACAGCTGGCTTTATGACGAGGTTGGTTTGCCGAAGTGAGGGCTGAAACGAAGCGCCAAGAACTCTTCCTCGAATTGTTCAGCGAAGAGATCCCCGCGCGTATGCAGGCGCGCGGGGCCGAGGATCTGACCCGGCTTGTCGCCGAGGCGCTGGCGCCGTTGCGTCCGTCGGCGCTCCAGAGCTTCCACGGCCCGCGCCGGATCGCGTTCGCGGCGGAGATCGAGCCGCAGGTTGCCGCCGCACGCACGACCGAACGCGGCCCTCGCGCCAACGCGCCGGAACAGGCGCTTGCCGGGTTCCTCCGCAAACATAACGCGACCCGGGATCAGCTTCGGCGCGAGGGCGATTTCTGGGTGCTGGACAAGGCGAGCAACGCGGTATCCGCGGCGGCCCTGATCGCCACGGCTATGCCTCCCCTGCTGCGGCGTTTTCCTTGGCCCAAGTCTATGCGCTGGGGCGGGACGAGCGCGTTCACCTGGGTCCGCCCGTTGCGTCGAATCGTCTGCCTGCTCGATGGCGAGATCGTGCGCTTCGATCTGCGCGAAGGCAACGATGACGGGCACGGGCTGCACGCGGACAATTACACGGAAGGGCATCGATTCCACGCACCGGGCGCATTCCACGTCACCTCCTGCGAGGACTGGCAGACGAAGCTCCGCGACAACGCGGTGTTGGTGGACGCCGAAGAGCGAAAGCGCGTCATCACCGACGGCATCGCCACGCTCGCAGCCGAAAAGAACCTCAACGTGGTCGATGATGCGGGGCTGCTCGATGAGGTGGCGGGGCTCGCGGAATGGCCCGTGCCGCTGCTCGGCCGCATCGACGAGGCGTTCATGGATTTGCCGCCCGAGGTGATGCAGGTCTCGATGCGGGTCAACCAGCGCTATTTCGCGCTCCGCACGCGGGAGGGCGAAGTGGCGCCGTGGTTCGCCTTCATCGCCAATATCAACGCGGAGGACGGCGGCGCGGCGATCATCGCGGGCAACGAGCGCGTGCTGCGCGCCCGCTTCGCCGACGCCCGGCATTTCTGGGATCTGGACCGCCGCGCCCGGCTGGAAAGCCGCGTGCCTCTGCTCGAACACATCACCTTTCATGCGAAGCTCGGCAGCCAGGGCGACCGGGTCCGCCGCATCACGCGACTCGCCGAGATTATCGCGCCGCACGTCCATGCCGGCCGCGAACTCGCGCACCGCGCGGCGCACCTCGCGAAGGCGGATCTTGTGACCGGCATGGTCGGCGAGTTCCCCGAATTGCAAGGCGTGATGGGCCGCTACTACGCGCTGCACGACGGCGAGGACCGGCTCGTCGCCGACGCCATCCGCGATCATTACGCGCCGAAGGGCCTCGCGGACGCCGTCCCGTCCGCGCCCGTTTCCATCGCCGTCTCGCTTGCGGACAAGCTCGACCAGCTCGCCGGATTCTTCGCGATCGGCGAGAAGCCGACGGGCTCCGGCGATCCTTATGCGTTGCGCCGCGCCGCGCTTGGCATCATACGCATCATCCGGGAGAACGGGCTCAGGCTGCGGCTACTGCGGCGCTCATCCAGGCTGCGCCAACGAGGGCCTTCAGCTCAGGGGAGCGAGATCCGGACTCCGCCGTCCGACATCCTCGATTTTCGATTCGTCGCGAACGGCTGCGAGTCCAGCTCCGGACCGACGGGCGAGCGGCACGATATTCTGGCTGCGGTGTTCGCAGCCGGTGACGATGACGATCTGAACCGCTTGCTCGCGCGCACGAGCGCCATTTCGTTCTGCTACGTGGAGAGGACGGCGACAACCTGCTCACCGCTTACCGCCGCGCGGCGAATATCCTCCGCATCGAGCAGCGCAAGGACGGACCGTTCGATGCCACCCCGGTCGCCGCGCTGCTCACCGCTCCGGAGGAGAAGGCGCTCGCGGCGGCGCTCCATCATGCCTCACCCGCGATCGCGCGCCACATCGCGGCCGAGGATTACGGCGCCGCGATGAGCGACATGGCGCAACTCCGCACCCCGCTCGATGCGTTCTTCGACAAGGTCACCGTCAACGCGCCGGAACCCGAATTGCGGCGCAATCGCCTGTGCCTGCTCGGGCAGGTGCGCGCCACGATGGACCAGGTCGCCGACTTCTCGAAGATCGAAGGTTAACGGAGCACCGGACCGACATGACCCAATGGGTGTACAGCTTCGGCGCCGGCCACAACGAAGGGCGCGCCGAAATGCGCGACCTGCTTGGCGGTAAGGGCGCCAATCTGGCGGAAATGGCGAGCATCGGACTGCCCGTGCCGCCCGGCTTCACGCTCACCACCGAAGTTTGCACCGCATTCTACGCGAATGACCGGCGCTATCCGCCCGATCTCGAGCCACAGGTGCGCGCCGCGCTTGCACGGATGGAAGAAGCCGTCGGACTCCGCTTCGGCGACAGGCAGAAACCGCTGCTCGTGTCGGTCCGCTCCGGCGCGCGGGTCTCGATGCCCGGCATGATGGATACCGTGCTTAATCTCGGCCTCAATGACGAGACGGTGGAGGGTCTCACCGCCGCATCTGGGGATCCCCGCTTCGCTTGGGACAGCTATCGCCGCTTCATCCAGATGTTCGGATCGGTCGTGCTCGGGGTCGATCACCATCGCTTCGAGGAGATCATCGAGAACGTCAAGCTCGAAGCCTACGTCACGGAGGATACGGCGCTCACGGCCGAGGATTGGCGCCGCGTGGTGGACGGCTACAAGGAGATGATCGAGCAGGAAACCGGCAAGCCGTTCCCGCAAGATCCCGAGGAGCAGCTCTGGGGCGCTATCGGCGCGGTGTTCGGAAGCTGGATGAATCCGCGCGCGATCACCTATCGCCGCTTGCATGACATCCCCGGCGATTGGGGCACCGCTGTCAACGTCCAGGCGATGGTGTTCGGCAACATGGGCGAGGATTGCGCGACCGGTGTTTGTTTCACGCGCGACCCGTCCACGGGCGAGAATCTCTTCTACGGCGAGTTCCTGGTGAACGCGCAAGGCGAGGACGTCGTGGCCGGCATCCGTACGCCGCAGCCCTTGTCGGCGGCGCGTGCCAAGCCGGGCGAGGTTCCGATGGAGCGGGCCTTGCCCGAAGCCTACGCCGAGTTGCTGGGCGTGCGTGAGACGCTGGAACGCCACTACCGCGACATGCAGGACATCGAGTTCACGGTTCAGCAGAACCATCTCTACATGCTGCAAACGCGGAGCGGGAAGCGCACCGCCGCCGCAAGCCTGCGCATCGCGGTGGAGATGGCGGAGGAAGGGCTGATCGACCGCTCGGAAGCAGTGCGTCGTGTAAACCCCGCTTCCCTCGATCAACTTCTGCATCCGACACTGGACCCGAACGCACGCCGAACGCTGCTCTCGAAGGGATTGCCCGCAAGCCCCGGCGCGGCGTCGGGCACCGTCGTGTTCAGCGCCGATGAAGCCGAAAGCCGCGCCGGAAAAGGCGAGGCCGTGATTCTGGTGCGCATCGAGACGAGCCCGGAGGACATTCACGGGATGCACGCCGCGAAGGGGATACTGACCACGCGCGGCGGGATGACGAGTTCACGCGGCCGTCGTGGCGCGTGGCATGGGCCGGCCTTGCGTAGCGGGTGCGGGCGGCATCAGTGTCGATTACGGCTCGCAGACGCTCTCGGCCGGCGGACACATGCTTCATGGCGGCGACACGATCACGATCGACGGTGCGCACCGGCGAGGTGTTCGTGGGCTCCGTTGCGATGATCGAGCCGTCGCTGTCCGGCGATTTCGGCAAGCTGATGGAGTGGGCGGATGCAAGCCGCCGGCTCGGCGTGCGCGCCAACGCGGAAACGCCGCTGGACGCGGAGACCGCCCGGAAGTTCGGCGCCGAAGGCATCGGCCTCTGCCGCACCGAGCACATGTTCTTCGATCCCGAGCGCATCGGCGCGGTGCGGCAAATGATCATGGCGAGCGACGAGCAAGGACGCCGCGCGGCGCTCGCGAAGCTGCTGCCGTTCCAGCGCGAGGATTTCGTCAAGCTGTTCCGCATCATGGCCGGGCTGCCGGTCACGGTGCGTCTGCTTGACCCGCCGCTGCACGAGTTCCTGCCGCACGCGGACGCCGAACTGGAGGAGGTCGCGCACGCGCTCGGCACCGACGTGGAAGCCATGCGCCGCCGCTCCGGCGAGCTCGCCGAGGCGAACCCGATGCTCGGCCACCGCGGCTGCCGTCTCGGGATCACCTACCCGGAAATATACGAGATGCAGGCCCGCGCCATTTTCGAGGGGGCGCTGCAAGTGGCCGAGGAGGCGGGCAGCCCGCCGCTTCCCGAGATCATGGTGCCGCTGGTCGGTACCAAGCGAGAGCTGGAAATCACCCGCGCCCAGATCGAGAAGGTGGCGCGCGACGTGTTCCAGCGGTCGGGTCGCACGATCGAATACAGTATCGGCACCATGATCGAGCTCCCACGTGCGGCGATCATCGCCGACCGCATCGCCGAGATCGCCGACTTCTTCAGTTTCGGGACGAACGACCTCACGCAGACGGTGTTCGGTCTGTCGCGCGACGACGCCGGCAAATTTCTTGCCGCCTACGTGGACAAGGGCATCTTGCCGAAAGATCCGTTCATCTCGATCGACGTGGAGGGCGTCGGCGCGATGGTGCGCCTCGCCGCCGAGAAGGGGCGTGCCGCGAAACCCGGTCTCAAGCTCGGCATCTGTGGCGAGCACGGCGGCGACCCCGCCTCGATCGCCTTCTGCGAGGAAGTCGGGCTGGATTACGTGTCTTGCAGCCCGTACCGGGTCCCGGTCGCGCGGCTCGCCGCCGCTCAGTCCGCTTTGGGGAATGTGGGAGACCGCACGGCGTAACCTGCTGCTTGGTCAGCCCTTCCGGCGCCGAGCCGGGGTCAGCCGAAACATGCCGCCAGAAGCTGCTCGAACGCGCGAGCCCGGTGACTGATCGCGTGCTTTTCCTCGGGCTCCATCTCGCCGAACGTGCGGCCCTCCGCGCTTGGGATGAACATGGGATCATAGCCGAATCCCCGCGTTCCGCGTGGGGGCCAGCAGACGATCCCTTCCACCCGCCCGACGAACGAGGCGGCAACGCCGTCCGGCCAAGCCAGGCAAAGCGCGCAAGTGAACCAGGCGCGCTGGTCCTCCGCATCGCCCAGCTCGGCCGCCACCC
The DNA here is from genome assembly GCA_963808965.1 of uncultured Alphaproteobacteria bacterium. GTDB lineage: Bacteria > Pseudomonadota > Alphaproteobacteria > Acetobacterales > Acetobacteraceae > CAWEHU01. Next base: position 39,622 of record CAWEHU010000019.1, on the reverse strand, counting down.
GCGCCATCGCGCGTCCGAAATCTTTTCCCGGTTCCGCCCAACGCGCCGAGAACACGCCCGGCGCGCCCCCCAGTGCCGCGACACAAAAGCCCGAATTGTCCGATAGCGCCGGCCGGCCGCTCGCCCGTGCCGCCGTCAATGCCTTGATTCGCGCATTACCCACGAAATCCGGCGCATCCTCGTCCGGCTCGGGGAGGCCCAGCTCGCTGGCGGAGACCACGACGATGCCGTGCGGGTGCATCAGCTGCGCGATCTCGGCGCGCTTGCCTTCGTTGTGGGTGGCGAGCACGAGCTCCGCCCCTCTGAGCAGCCGGCGCGTCATCAGGCGGAACTTGACCGCATCCCGCTGCAAGGCGAACAGGGTTTCCGTGCCGCGCCGGGCCAACGCCAGCAGCTCCAGAAGCTGGGCGTCGCTGAACGGCGCGCGTTCCGCCGTTCCTTGCACTTCCACGATGCCGCCCGCATCCGTGAGGACGAAGTTCGCGTCGGCTTCGGCCGTGGAGTCCTCGTCGTAATCGAGATCGAGCAACGGCACGCCCCTCGCGATGCCGCAGGACACCGCCGCCACTTGCCCCGCCAGCGGCATCCGGGTCAGCACGTTCGAGCGGATCAGGTGACGGAAGGCGAGGTGCAGCGCGATCCAGGCCCCGGTGATCGCGGCGCAACGGGTGCCGCCATCCGCATTCAGCACGTCGCAGTCGAGCGTCACGGTCATTTCGCCCATCGCGGCCCGGTCTACCACCACGCGCAGGCTCCGGCCGACGAGACGCTGGATCTCCTGCGTGCGACCGGACTGTTTGCCTCGCGCCGCTTCCCTGTCTCCCCTTGTGTGCGTGGCCCGGGGCAGCATTCCGGACTCTGCGGTAACCCAACCCTGGCCGGAGCCGCGCAGAAATCCCGGCACCCTGCCTTCGACGCTCGCCGCGCACAGCACTTCAGTGGCGCCCATTCGGATCAGGCACGATCCTTCGGCGTGCCGCGCGAATCCCGTGGTCAGCGAAACGGGGCGCAGGGCGTCGGGCGCGCGGCCGGAAGGGCGCATGGGTTTGGCTCCGTGAACGAGGCGGATTCGATCCTACGGCAAAAGACAGGGGGAGCTTGAATTGAAGCTCTCGCCTGCTGAGCGGGACTGGAATGCCGGGCCGCAGCTTGACAACTGGCTCCGCTAGGCCCTGATCGGGATCCGCCCCTTCCCCTTTGGTCCAGTTTAACATGCGCCTAGGGAGACGAGGGGCTTATTCCGGCGTTGTAGGTTTGCATGGATAAGGCTCGGAACACGGCGCCTGCTTTCGGGCGTGGGCTGCCGCCCGGTCTGGACGCCCGGTCCGCTGCCGTGCTGCGCGAAATCGTCGAGGAGTACGTGGAGACGGGCGAGCCGATCGGAAGCCGCACCCTTTCCCGCCGCCTGCCGATGGCCCTGTCCCCCGCCACCATTCGCAATGTCATGGCGGACCTCACGGAAGCCGGTCTGCTGTTCGCGCCGCATACCTCGGCCGGCCGGCTGCCGACCGAGCAGGGTTTGCGGCTGTTCGTCGATGGCCTCTTGCATTTCGGCGAGGTGGCCGAGGAGGACAGGGAGGCCATCAGTGCCGCGCTGGCCGCGAATGGCCGGAGCCTCGAAGATACGTTGGCGGAAGCCGGCTCTCTCCTCTCCGGCCTCTCCGCGGCGGCGGGACTGGTTCTCGCGCCGAAATCCGAAGGCCCGGTGCGGCACATCGATTTTGTTCCTCTCGGGCCGGGCCGCGCCCTCGTGATCCTGGTCAACGCCGACGGTCACGTGGAAAATCGGGTGATCGAAACCCCGCCTGGCCTACCGCCGTCGGCGCTGCAGCAGGCCAGCAATTATCTCAACGCCCGCCTTTCCGGCCGCCCCCTCTCCGAACTGCGCGCCATCGTTGCCGCGGAAATGGCTTCCGACCGGACCGAGTTGGATCAGCTCTCGAGCCAAGTGGTCGAGGCGGGCCTCGCGATGTGGACCGGCGAAGGGCGGGGCGGGAGTTTGATCGTGCGCGGCCAAGCCCGGCTCCTGTCCGACATCACGCAGATCGAGCGGCTGGCCGCGATCCAGGCGCTGTTCGAGCGTCTGGAGACTCAGGAAACGATGCTTCGCCTGCTCGATTTGGCGGAGCACTCCGAAGGGGTCCGTATCTTCATCGGCGCGGAGAGCGGCCTGTTCGGCACCTCGGGCGTGTCGATGATCGTGGCTCCGGCCCGCAGCGAGGGCGGCCGCATTGTCGGGGCCCTCGGGGTGATCGGGCCGACGCGCATCAATTATGGCCGCATCATACCCGTGGTGGACTACACCGCCCGCGTCATAGGGCGGCTTCTCGGCTAGCTATCGTTGCCTGACCCGCTCCAGTGCCCAGAGCAAACCCAGCAGCACACCGCAACCTGACGCGAACCCGATGATGCTGCCCCAAATGCCTCCATGCGTGCCGGCCGCGAAAGAGCCAAGCACGCCCCCGGCAGCGAGCAGCACAAGCGGCATCAGGCAACCTATGGCCAGCATCAGCGCGTCCTAAGCATGATTTGCGTCCGGGTCATTGCACTTTAGCTCCCACTCGGCCCTCCTGTCGAACAACCGGGCGGACGGGCTTCGGACGGGTTCCTACCGAGGCGCCGCAGCAGTGAAAGCCGCGTGCCCGGTTCGCCCGCCGCTTGTGCCCCGCCACCGCTCGTCCTAACTGATCGCGCCATGAGCACCGAACCCGAAAAAATCGACTTCGAAATGCAGGCTGTCCCCGAGGGCCAGAGGCAGGCACCCAATTCGACTCAGGAAGAGCTGATGCAAGCCGCCACGGCGCGGATCGCCACGCTCGAGGCCGAGCTCGCCGAGATGCGCGACCGGTGGATGCGGGCCGAGGCGGAGATGGCCAATGTGCGAGCCCGCGCCAAGCGCGAGGTGGACGAGACCCGTCAGTACGCGATTCAGAAATTTGCCAAGGACGTCGTGGAAGCGGCCGAAAATCTGCGCCGCGGACTCGACAGCGTGCCCCCGGCCAGAGACGGCGAACCGGAAATCGTGAGCCGCCTGCGGGAGGGGTTCGAGGGCGTGGAGCGCAGTTTGCTCGCTCTTCTCGAGCGGCACGGGATCAGGCGCGAGGACCCTACCGGCGTCCCGTTCGATCCCAATCTGCATCAGGCGATGAGCGAGGAGGAAAGCGCCGCCCATGCCCCGGGAACCGTGAAGCACGCTTGGACCCCTGCCTGGACGCTTAACGGCCGCCTGCTGCGCCCCGCCATGGTGGTCGTCGCCAAGGCGCCGCCCCAGGAAATCGGCGGAACCGTCGAGCGTAAGCTGAGCCGGAGCGCTTGACCGGACCGGTGCTGCAACTGCTCAAAAAACCTCGCTTCGCCACCCTTGCCCGCAAGGGTTCGTCTCAATACATCTCTCAACACCTCATCCTAGGGATGTCGGCGGTGCCTCGGGCCGCCCGCATCCGCTGAAAAGGAGCCAAGAATGAGCAAGGTCATCGGTATCGACCTCGGGACCACGAATTCCTGCGTCGCCATCATGGAAGGCAAGGACGTCCGGGTCATCGAGAACAGCGAGGGCGCGCGCACCACGCCCAGCATGGTCGCGTTCAGCGACAGCGGCGAGCGCCTCGTCGGGCAATCGGCCAAACGGCAGGCCGTCACCAATCCCACCAACACGCTTTACGCGATCAAGCGCCTGATCGGCCGTCGTTACGACGATCCGATGGTGGCGAAGGATAAGGGCCTCGTTCCGTACACGATCGTACGCGGGGACAACGGCGATGCCTGGGTGGAAGCGAAAGGCGAGAAATATTCGCCGAGCCAGATCAGCGCCTTCATCCTCGGCAAGATGAAGGAGACGGCCGAGGCCTATCTCGGCGAGAAGGTGACGCAGGCCGTCATCACGGTGCCCGCCTACTTCAACGACTCCCAGCGCCAGGCCACCAAGGACGCCGGCAAGATCGCCGGATTGGAAGTGCTGCGCATCATCAACGAGCCGACCGCGGCGGCGCTCGCGTATGGGCTCGACAAGAAATCGAGCGGCACGATCGCCGTCTATGACCTCGGCGGCGGCACGTTCGACATCTCGATCCTCGAAATCGGCGATGGCGTGTTCGAGGTGAAGAGCACGAACGGCGACACCTTCCTGGGTGGCGAGGATTTCGACGCGCGGGTGATCGACTATTTCGCCGACGAGTTCCGCAAGGAGCAGGGGATCGACCTGCGCCGCGATAAGCTCGCTTTGCAGCGGCTGAAGGAAGCGGCGGAGAAGGCGAAGATCGAGCTCTCCTCCTCGAAGGAGACGGAGATCAACCTGCCGTTCATAACGGCAGATGCTTCCGGGCCGAAGCACTTGGTCATGAAGCTGACCCGGGCGAAGCTCGAGAGCCTGGTCGACGACCTGGTCCAGAAGACGCTCGGTCCCTGCCGTGACGCGCTCAAGGACGCGGGCGTGACCGCGGGCGAGATCAGCGAGGTCATCCTGGTTGGCGGCATGACCCGGATGCCCAAGGTCATCGATACCGTAAAGCAGTTCTTCGGCAAGGATCCCGCCCGGAACGTGAACCCGGACGAGGTCGTCGCGATCGGCGCGGCGGTGCAGGCAGCGGTGCTGAAGGGCGACGTGAAGGACGTGCTGCTGCTCGACGTCACGCCGCTATCGCTCGGCATCGAGACGCTGGGCGGCGTTTTCACACGGCTGATCGAGCGCAACACGACGATCCCGACCAAGAAGTCGCAGATCTTCTCCACCGCCGACGACAACCAGACCGCGGTTACCATCAAGGTCTATCAGGGCGAGCGCGAGATGGCGGCGGACAATAAGCTGCTTGGCCAGTTCGATCTCGTGGGTATCCCGCCCGCCCCGCGCGGCGTGCCGCAGATCGAGGTCACGTTCGACATCGACGCGAACGGCATCGTCTCGGTGCAGGCTCGCGACAAGGCGACCGGCAAGGAGCAGCAGATCCGCATCCAGGCTTCGGGTGGTTTGTCGGAAGCCGACATCCAGCGGATGGTCCGCGAGGCGGAGGCGAATGCCGAGGCCGACAAGAAGCGCCGTGCCTTCATCGAGCTGAAGAATCAGGCCGACGCGCTCATTCATCAGGTCGAGAAGAACCTGAAGGAGCACGAGGACAAGGTCTCGGCTCAGGACAAGGGCGAGGCCGAGGCGGCGATCGCGGCCGCGCGCTCCGCGATGGAGGGAAGCGACGCCGACGCGCTCAAATCCGCAACCGACCGTCTCAGCCAAGCCGCGATGAAGATCGGCGAAGCGATGTACCGGTCGCAGCAGGACGCGGGCGGCGGGCCGGGCGCGAGTGGGCCGGAGGGCCCCGGCGGACCGTCCTCGGGAGGCGGCGCTTCCTCCGGCAAGCCGGAGGACAAGGTCGTCGACGCCGAGTTCGAGGAAGTGGACGAGAAGAAGCGGAAGTCGGCTTAAGATCCGGGACTCTCGCTCGGTGCGTCCTTCCCCCTCCCCCAACCCCCTCCCGCGAGGGGAGGGGGAGGCGACCTCCTGATGAAAATCTGACATGGCGAAGCAGGACTACTACGCCACTCTCGGGGTGGCGCGAGAAGCAAGTGCGGAGGACCTCAAAAAGGCCTACCGCAAGCTCGCGATGCAGCATCATCCGGACCGGAATCCGGGTGACAAGAAAGCCGAGGCCAAGTTCAAGGAGGTGAATGAGGCCTACGACGTCCTAAAGGACGAGCAGAAGCGCGCTGCCTACGACCGCTTCGGTCACGCCGCGTTTGAAAGCGGCGGGGGCGGTCCGGGCGGATTTGCCGGCGGCTTCGATTTCGCCGCAGGCGGTGGGCTCGGCGACATCTTCGACCAGATGTTCGGTGACTTCATGGGCGGCCGTCGCGGCGGCGGACGAGCCCGCACCGGCGCCGATCTGCGGCAGGGCGTGGAGATCGATCTAGCCGAGGCCTTCACCGGAACCAAGGTCAATCTCCGGGTGCCTACACGAGTAACCTGCGAGGCCTGCAACGGGACCGGGTCGGAGGACAAGGGCAAGACCGCGGATACGTGCCCGACTTGCAACGGCGCCGGCAAGGTTCGGTCACAGCAGGGGTTTTTCCTCGTCGAGCGCACCTGCCCCACCTGTGGCGGCCAGGGAAGGGTAATCCGCAATCCGTGCAAAATTTGCCACGGAGCCGGGACGGTGCAGCGCGAACGCTCGCTGCAAGTCACGATTCCGGCGGGCGTTGAGGACGGTACGCGGATCCGGCTGGCCGGCGAAGGCGAAGCGGGCGCTCAGGGCGCGCCGAACGGCGACCTCTATGTGCACGTGGCGATCCGCCCACATCAGATCTTCCAGCGAGATGGCGCCAACATCTTCGTCCGCGTTCCATTGCGGATGACATTGGCGGCGCTTGGTGGGGAGATCGAAGTCCCCGCGATCGACGGCAGCAAGGCGCGGGTGAAAGTTCCGGCTGGCACACAGACGGCCGATCAGTTCCGTCTCCGGGGCAAGGGCTTCTCGGTCCTGCGCAGCGCCGCTCGCGGCGATATGTACATCCAGGTTGCGGTCGAGACCCCGCAGCACCTCACGCGGCGTCAGCGCGAACTCTTGGAGGAGTTCGAGGCCGAGGCCACCGGGAACACCAAGGGACATCCCGAGAGCGAAGGGTTCTTCGCCAAGGTGAAGGAGTTTTTCGAAGGCGGCGGCAGCGCCTGACGGCGTCGGCCGCTGTCGCATTTGTCATCGCGCCGCGTTCCAACGGGGGAACCGCCCGGCCGGACCCGGCGTTGGGTCCGGTATCTGCGGCGCCGTCCCCCCACCTGCGCCACAGACCGGGTGCCGGCGGCGCAGTGGGAGGCCTGGAACTCCGGGTCCTCGACCCTGCGCCGCCACGGTCGGAAGAGCGGCCTAGCTACTCATCTCGACACGAGAGGTCGCCCGGCCTGCGAGAAGCCGATCTATCTCGGCCAGCAATGTCATGCGCTCGACGGGCTTGCTGATGTACCCGTTCATTCCTGCGTCGAGGCAGGCCTGAATCTTCTCCGGCAGGACGTCGGCTGTGACTGCCAGGATGGGCACCTGGGCAATTGGTCCGGCCATTGATCGAATACGGCGGGCCGCTTCGAAGCCGCTCATCTCCGGCATCCGCACATCCATCAGGACGAGGTCGACTTCGCTCCGCGTGAGCAACTCGATTGCCTCGGCGCCTCCGGAGGCTAGCTGCACCGAATGGCCCGCGCGCTCCAACATTGCGCTCATCAAGAAGCGATTAGAGGGCATATCGTCCACCACCAGAATGCGTCCGGCCCTTACCGGTGGCGCCGTTACTCTTATGCCCTCCGCCGCGAGACCAGGTGGCTCTGTCGCGCTCCGCCTGACCGGCACCTCCACCCAGAATAAGCTGCCCTCTCCGCCCGGGCCGGCTTCCCAGCCGATCCGTCCTCCCATGGCGCGCACCAATGCAGCCGAGATCGCCAATCCAAGACCGCTCCCGCCTAACCGATGAGCCGCAACCGGATCAAGCTGGACGTAGTCCTGGAATAGCATGTCCCGCTTTTCCCGCGGCACGCCCGGACCATTGTCGATAATTTCGAGCCGGAGAACTCCGAGCCGTGTCTGCACGCGCACGACGACGCGGCCGTCCGAAGGACTGAACTTCACGGCATTGGATAAGAGATTGAGCAGGACCTGGCGCATGCGGGTCTCATCGCCTTCGACAGCCCGAGGCACATCCGGGTCTATATCGAGCTCAAGCGAGATCCGCCGGGCATCAGCCGTCGCCCGGAGCAGGGACAGGCAGCCGGTTGCGAGCGATTGAACCGCAAACGGGCGCGATTCCAAGTCAAACTTGCCGGCATCGATCTTGGCCAAATCGAGTACGTCGTTCACGAGAGAGAGCAGATGTCGCCCCGCTTGCTCGAGTGTCTCGACCTGCTCACGTTGCTTACTCGTAAACCCCTCGTCTTCGGCCAGCACCTGAGCAAGCCCGATCACCGCGTTCAGTGGGGTGCGCACTTCGTGACTCATGCTGGCCAGGAACCGTGACCTCGCTTCACTGGCGGCGACGGCCGCGTCTCGTGCGGCGATGAGGCTGTGTGTGGAGCGAAGTTCAGCGCGCTCCCGTGTCATGGCCAGCAGTACGAATGCCATGCCGGTCGAGTGCAGCAGCGCTTCCGAGATCATCACCGATTGCACGAGTTGCGGCCAAAGTGCGCCTATGTCGTTCGCCGCGAACGCCGCGTCCGCAGCACGCGCGAGGTAAAGCACTCCATGAAACCCCAATAAGGCGTAGGCCAGCTTGCGGGTGCGCAGATCCTCCTCTTCCCAGCGCCACAATTCGATGGCCGCCGCCAAGGTGTAAACAGCGCCTATGGCACAGACGATCGCCGTTTTGGCTCGATCCGAGCCATGGACCCCTGGCACCCAAGACAGCAATAGCCAAGCCGCCGGACCCAACAGGAGAATAGCGGCGGATCGAGGTCGGCCGACAAAGACGCGAGCAGCGGCCCATGAAAATGCCGTGGCAAAAAGCAGCACGCTGCCGGCAAGGTCATCGGTACTTAGGAAGGGCACGATCGGCCCCGAGCCTGCGAGCACGAGGCCCGCCGCCCCGGTGATCATCGCCGCGCCCCACCAGCTAAGCGGGTCGCTGTCGCTGCCGCGCCCTCGCGACAGCAAAAGCAGGGCGCCGAACAAGGCGAGCATCATCGCCGTGATGCTTGCGAGAGTGGGGACGTCCATGCCTGACCGTTTCGCGAAGTGGGAGCGACTCGTGAGTGGAAGCCGCGTTTCACTACAAATTTGGGATAGAGAGAAGAATTGGGAGGGCAGCCCGGCTCAGGTACGAGCTAATTAGGCCTCCCTCTCCCTTCAGCCCCTAAAACAACCTGACTGGCAAGCCTGTCCCGGAATGGCGCTTCCACGGTAACATGCCAGTCATGACGCGCATTGGGATCGCCGGAATTGCCGGCCGCATGGGTCGTTTGCTGGCCGAGGAGGTCGAGATCGCTGGTGCCACGCTCATCGGCGGCATCGATCGGCAGCCCGCGCCGGCCGCACTCGGGTCGCCGTTGTTTCCCGACATGGCCCATCTCGCCGCTGCCTGCGACGTTGTGCTCGATTTTACCCATGCCGATGCCGCTCGCCCGCATGCCGAGGCGCTGGCGGAGGCGGGGAGAGCTGCCTGGGTGCTCGGGACGAGCGGTCTCTCACCCGAGGACGAAGCGGCGGTCGCGAACGCGGCTCGCCGCGTCCCGGTCGTCTACGCCGCGAACTTCGCTCCGGGCGTCAATCTGGTGCTCGCGCTCGCGGAGCGGATGGCGGCCGCGCTTCCCGCCGAAAGCTACGATGCCGAGATCCTGGAGATGCACCATCGCCAGAAGGTGGACGCTCCCTCCGGAACGGCCGTCGCGCTCGGCCGGGCGGTGGCGAAAGGTCGGGGAATCGATCTCTCCGACGTAGCTGAGAGCGGCCGCGACGGCCATACCGGACCCCGCAAACCGGGAGCGATCGGCTTCGCCGCGCTGCGAGGGGGCCAGGTGGTCGGCGAGCACACGCTCCTATTCGCGTCCGCGACGGAGCATATCGCGCTCACGCACCGGGCCTTCGAGCGCCGGGCTTTCGCGACGGGAGCGGTCCGGGCGGCGGTTTGGGTGTCCGGACGCGAGCCGGGCCTCTACTCTATGCTGGACGTGCTGGGCATACAGTGAGGCTCAATCCCGGGTACGAACACCCCCGGATGGGCCGGAGTATTCGTTGCAGCTGCGGCATTGCTTGACCCTCGCCCGACTTTACGTCAGAGAACTGCGGCGCGGCTTGGAGCCAGGGCGCAGTCGGATCATCCGGCAATCCTCCGCAATAACAGGGACTGAGTTTTGATGCGCGAGAACTCGATATGCGTGACCGGGGCGAGTATCTTTTTACCTCGGAGTCCGTCTCCGAGGGCCACCCAGACAAGGTCGCGGACCGGATCAGCGATACGGTGCTCGACGCTTTCCTCGCGGCCGACCCTTACAGTCGCGTCGCCTGCGAGACCCTGGTCACGACCAACCGGATCGTGCTCGCCGGAGAGGTACGCGGGCCGGATAAGGTGACCCCTGAGTTGCTCACGCACCTTGCCCGCATGGCGGTGCATGACATCGGGTACGACCAGGAGGGCTTTAGCTGGCGGCACGCATCGGTTGAGTGTCATCTGCACGCTCAGTCGGCCGATATTGCCCAGGGCGTCGATGCCGAGGGCAACAAGGACGAGGGCGCGGGCGATCAGGGCATCATGTTCGGTTACGCCTGCCGCGAGACCGAGGCGCTGATGCCGGCGCCGATCTACTACGCCCACCTGCTGCTCCGCCGAATCAGCGAGATGCGCCGCAACCGCGATCGCGCCGTCGCGGGCCTGCAGCCCGATGCGAAGAGTCAGGTGACGCTCCGTTACGTGAACGGGCGGCCGGTCGGCGCGACGAGCGTCGTGATCTCGACGCAACACGACGAGGGCATGGATCAGCACGAGATCAAGCAGATGCTCTGGCCGATCATCGAGAGCACGCTGCCGCGTGGCTGGATGTGCCCCGAACGCGAGTGCTACATCAACCCGACGGGCAAGTTCGTGATCGGCGGCCCGGATGGCGATTGCGGCCTGACCGGGCGCAAGATCATCGTGGACACCTATGGCGGTGCGTCCCCGCACGGGGGCGGCGCCTTCAGCGGCAAGGACCCGACCAAGGTCGACCGCAGCGCCGCCTATGCCTGCCGCTACCTGGCGAAGAATGTCGTGGCGGCCGGGCTCGCGGACCGCTGCACCATCCAGATCAGCTACGCGATCGGCGTCTCCCACCCGCTTTCGGTTTACGTCGATCTGCACGGAACCGGGCGGGACGTGGATGAGGTGCGGCTCGAGAAGGTCTTGCGCGAGTTGGTGAACCTGTCGCCGCGCGGCATCCGCGAGCACCTCCGGCTGAACCGCCCGATTTACGTTCCGACCTCCGCCTACGGCCATTTCGGCCGCGAGCCCGATGAGGAGAAGGGCACGTTCACGTGGGAGAAGACGGATTTGGTGCCCGCGCTGCGCTCCGCCTTCCACCGGCACTGAGCGAGGCCAAGTCCCTCAAGCCGCCGCCGGAAAGACTATACGGACGGGGCCGCGGCCATACGCTGCGACCCCGTCAACGCTTGCTGCTGGACGTCACCCTGCCGCGGCTCACTCTACCTGCTGATCGCGCCGGCGCTCCTCTCGCGGCGTTTGACCCCTGCCCGGACGAACTTTGGCTGGAGGTCGGGTTCGGTGGCGGCGAGCACGCGCTGGCGCAGATCGAGGCGCATCCGCGCACAGGCCTGATCGCCTGCGAGGTGTTCGAGAACGGAATTTGCTCCCTCCTGTCCCGGCTAGTCCCGGAAGGAGGCGAGGCGACCGCACCGCTGCCCCCGAATCTGCGTCTGTGGACCGGCGACGCGCGGTTGCTGCTCCGGCTCCTGCCGGATGCGTGCCTGGACCGGCTGTTCCTTCTGTTTCCCGATCCGTGGCCGAAAGCGCGGCATGCGAAGCGGCGCTTCGTGCATCCCGCTCTGCTGCCGCTGGTCGCGCGCGTGCTCAAGCCAGGAGCGGAATGGCGCATCGCCTCGGACGATCCCACTTACCAGGCGTGGGTGGAACAGGTCATGGCGGCGCAGGCGTGGTTCGAGGTGGGCGCTCCCGTCAACTCCCGGCCGGCGGCGTGGCCGGGAACTCGCTATGAGGCAAAGGCACTCAGAGCGGGCCGACAGCCGGTTTACTGGTGCTTTGCCCGCCATCGCTAAGAAGCCGAGGCTCCGCCCTGGGCGGGGCGGAGCCTCGGGGTCCGTTATTGCCCGAGTGCGCGGTCGATCGAGCGGCCCGCGCTCTGGGCCGGACCCTTGGGCGGATTGAGCGCATCGCCGATATTGCGGCCGGCCTGATCGAGGCTCGAGCCGGCCTTCTCGGCCGGCCCTTCCTGGTGGCAGGCGGCCACGCCAAGGCAGAGGGTGGCCACAGCCACGGCGGTAAGGATCGGTCGCTTCATTCTTTGTTCTCCTGATCGTCTGGTCGGAACGTGCCCAACGCCTTGGGGCGTGTGGCGTTTCCCGTGGCGCGATCTGGACAGAACGGGGCGTTTGGCGTGAGCTTCGCGGAATGAATCGTGTCCGCCGAAGCTGGACCGTTTGGGAGGAGCGCCCGTGATCGACTTTTTGGAAGAGTGTACGATAGCAAAGGTGTCGCGGCGGCTCGTCCCGTTCCTGATGCTCTGCTACTTCGTCGCGTATCTGGATCGGGTGAATGTCGGCTTTGCCGCAATCACCATGAATTAGGATTTGGGGCTTTCGGCCACCGCCTTCGGCTTCGGCGCGGGCATCTTCTTCTTCAGCTACTTCATCTTCGAGGTGCCATCCAATCTCGCCCTGGAGCGGTTCGGAGCGCGGAAATGGATCGCCCGGATCATGTTGTCCTGGGGCTTGCTCTCAGGAATGATGGCCGCGATCCCGGCGCTCGCGAGAATGACAGGCTGGAGCACCGAATCCTGGTTCTACATCGTCCGCGTGCTGCTGGGCGCGGCGGAGGCGGGATTCTTCCCAGGCATCATTTTCTATCTGACGCTCTGGTTCCCTTCTCTCTACCGCGCCCGGATTGTCGGCTACTTCATGGCCGCGATCCCGCTATCGAGCGTGATCGGGGCTCCGGTCTCCAGTCTGCTGTTGTATCTGCATGGCGGGCTTGGGCTGTCCGGCTGGCAGTGGATGTTCGTTCTGGAGGCCGTTCCGGCGATCCTACTCGCGGTCGTCGTGCTGACCTACTTGACCGACCGTCCGAGCGATGCGGCGTGGCTTGAGCCGGAGGAGCGGACTTGGCTCGCAGCCCGCCTCGAATTGGAGCAGAAGCTTCGCGAGACGGTCCATCATGACCTCAATCCGCTACGCGCCCTGGTCAATCCGAAGGTGCTCGCGCTCGCGGTCGTCTATTTCGGCGCGGTGGCGACGAACTACGGAACCGGCTTCTGGCTGCCGCAGATCGTCAAGGCGTTCGGGATGACGATTTGGGAGACCGGCCTCGTGGCCGCTATTCCGTACGTGGTCGGAACGATTGGCATGATCTGGTGGGGCCGCCGCTCCGACAAACACATGGAGCGGAAGGGACACGTTGCCTTCGCGCTGGCCTGCGCCGCGCTTGGTATCGGCCTCTCGACGGTTGTGGACAGTCCGACCCTGAAGATGGTGGCGTTGTCGTTCGGCGCCTTCGGAGTGTTCGCGGTACTGCCGGTATTCTGGACGCTTCCGACGGCGTTCCTGAGCGGCGCGGCCGCGGCGGCCGGCATCGCGGCGATCAACTCGCTCGGCAATCTCGCGGGCTTCGCCGGGCCGTTCCTGATGGGGTGGCTCAAGGACGTGACCGGAAGCTTCTCCGCGGGCCTGCTGTTGATCGCCGCATTCGCGGTCATCGCCATGGTCGTCGTGTTGATGCTGCATCACGACGCTGCGTGGGAGAAGGCTCCGCAGCAAGCGCCGCACCCCGCGGAGTAGGTTGCTCGCCCGGAGCGAGAGACGGCGGGCACCAGCATCACGGCTGCGTAATTGCGTTTTGCAATCCATCACGGTGAGGCCAGCGCCAGTCCGCCACCTCCGGCATATCGGCGCCGTGGCGAGCGATGTATTCCTTGTGCTCGACGAGCTTGTCCCGGATCGCCTGTTTGGCGTAGGCCGCCCGGGCGCCGAGTTGCGGCACGAAACGGATGACGTCTCCGACGAGGTGGAAGCGATCGAGTTCGTTGCGCACCACCATGTCGAACGGCGTGGTGGTCGAGCCCTCTTCCTGATAGCCGCGGACATGGATCTGATCGTGGTTGTGCCGTTTATACGCGAGCCTGTGGATCAGCCAGGGATAGCCGTGAAATGCGAAGATGACCGGAACGTCGCGCGGGAACAGTGCGTCGTAGTCGGCGTCCGTCCGCCCGTGCGGATGCTGATAGGATGGCTGCAACGTCATTAGGTCGACAATGTTGATCACGCGGATCTTCAGCTCGGGCACATGCCGGCGCAACAGGTCCACGGCGGCGAGCGTCTCGAGCGTCGGCACGTCGCCCGCGCAGGCCATCACCACGTCGGGCGTGGCGCCGTGGTCATTGCTCGCCCATTCCCAAATACCGAGACCGTCGTGGCAATGTTTGACGGCGGAGTCCATGTTCAGCCATTGCGCTTCCGACTGCTTTCCGGCGACGATGACGTTGACGCGATCCCAACTGCGGAGGCAGTGATCCGCGACCCAGAGCAGCGTATTGGCATCGGGCGGCAGATAGACCCGGACCGTGTCGGCCTTCTTGTTCACGACATGATCGATGAACCCGGGATCTTGATGGCTGAAACCATTATGGTCCTGCCGCCACACATGGGAGGTGAGCAGGTAATTCAGCGAGGCGATCGGCCTGCGCCAGGGCACGGCCCGAACTCGTTTTCAGCCACTTGGCGTGTTGATTGAACATCGAGTTGACGATGTGGATGAATGCCTCGTAGCAGGAGAAAAACCCGTGCCGCCCGGTGAGCAAGTAACCTTCCAGCCACCCCTGACAGGTATGCTCGCTCAGGATCTCCATGACGCGGCCATCCGGGGCGAGATGGTCGTCTCCCGGGATGGTCTCCGCATCCCAGGCGCGCTCGGTTGCTTCGAACAGGTTCGAGAGACGGTTCGACGCGGTCTCATCCGGACCGAAGATGCGAAAGTTCCGCGAGTTTTCGTTGAGCCGCATGGTGTCCCGAAGAAAGCCGCCGAGAACGCGGGTCGATTTCGGCGTCCACTTCGCCTGGATGCGGCACGGCAACGGCATAGTCCCGGAACTCGGGCAGGCGAAGCGGACGTAGCAGAACGCCTCCGTTGGTGCGCGGATTGGCACTCATCCGCCGCGCGCCTTCGGGAGCGAGCGAGGCGATCTCGGGCCGCAGCCCTCCCCGCTCGTCAAACAACTCCTCCGGCCGGTAGCTTCGCATCCAGTCCTCGAGCAACTGGATGTGGCCGGGCGTCTTCATGTCCGGAATCGGAACTTGGTGAGCGCGCCAGGAGCCCTCGGTCTTGAGACCGTCCACCATCTTCGGCCCGGTCCAACCTTTCGGCGAGTGCAGCACGATCATCGGCCAGCGCGGCCGTTCGCTCAGCCGACCCTGCCGCGCCGCGCGCTGGATATCCCGGATCTCGGAGATGACCGCATCGAGCGTGGCCGCCATGGCCTGATGCATCGGCGCGGGCTCGGCGCCCTCGACGAAATGCGGTGCATAGCCATAGCCCAGGAGCAAACTTTCGAGTTCCGGGCGCGGAATCCGGGCCAGCACGGTGGGATTGGCGATCTTGTAGCCATTGAGATGCAGGATCGGCAGCACCGCACCGTCGCTCGCCGCATTGAGGAATTTGTTGCAATGCCAGGAGGTCGCCAGCGGGCCGGTTTCCGCCTCGCCGTCCCCGACCACGCAAGCCACGATGAGATCGGGGTTGTCGAGCGCCGCGCCATACGCATGGGAAAGCGAGTAGCCGAGCTCGCCTCCCTCGTGAATCGAACCAGGCGTCTCGGGCGCTGCGTGGCTCGGAATGCCTCCCGGGAAAGAGAACTGCCGAAAAAGCCGGCGCATTCCCTCCTCGTCCCGCGACACATCCGGATAGGTCTCGCTATAGGTGCCCTCCAGCCAGGTATTGGCGACGACGCCGGGTGCGCCATGCCCAGGCCCGGCGATGAAAAACATGTCGCAATCATGCGCTTTGATGATGCGGTTGAGGTGCACGTAGATGAAATTCAGGCCCGGCGTGGTCCCGAAATGCCCGAGCAGCCGGGGTTTTATATGCGCTGGCGCCAGTTTCTCGCGGAGCAGCGGATTGTCGAGCAGATAAATCTGGCCCACTGAAAGGTAATTCGCCGCCCGCCACCAGGCATCGATGAGCCTCAACTGCTCCGGGGAGAGCGGGGCGCGGCTCGTGTCCTGGGAAGGTGGGTGTGGCATGCGTTACCTCGTTTCGTGGCGGGCGATGCAAGGCGGGGAATTGTAATCATTTCCGCTTTGCTTGTCTCATGATTCTTCGTGTGCGTATCGCCGCTCCCGCGGTACCGGCCAGCGTACTTGCAAACTCCTCCTCCTTAGGCGAGAACTCGTGGTAAGAACGGAAATTCACGAACATGACTCCAAAGGCCTCATTGTCGGGCTTCAGAATGATTCCCGCAGCGGAAATTATCTGCTCTCTATCAACGAATCCATTACGTCGCTCTTCCCGCGGAGGGTCGTGGAACCCACTCCTCGCGCGTCTGGCGAAAATGTTCTTGTCTCCTTTTACGAGAATGTGCGGAGCGGATTGCCTATCCAGCTTAGGATGCTGGGCGGCCGGACCATCGATCAAGGCTCCATCGAACCCGAAGTCATCGAAGTCGTCTGCTAACTCAGAGTATTCATAGACTGTCACAACGTCTGCCCCAAACAGGGCGCGCCCGTACCCTGCGATGATGCGAAGCAGATTGTCGGCGGCAGGCTCTCGCGCTAGCGATGTCGCGATGCTTACAAGATTCTCCATCCTACGAGCGCTGGATCGTGTCAGGCTGAGATGTGAAGCGACCCGAATCGCATTACCCGCGCTGGAGGCCAACTCCCCCAGGGAGGCAATCTGAGAACCGGTAAAAAAATGCTCCTTCCGGAAATTTACGTAAAGCAATCCGTGGGGGGAAGCGGCCTCTTTTTCGGACACGCTAGGCCGAGAGACAATGTCGTCCGTCGGGTACCCATATCGGGACGGCAGCTTCGGCCTGAAGCCCATCCGCAAGGTCGACGGGCCGCTCCTCACTTTCTCTCGGGGTAAATACCGGCTCCCTGCTTTTCAGGGCACTACGGGCAATCATACTTCGGCTCGCGGGACATTCATTGGGCCGCGGTCCAGGGCGTGTGATCTCGTATCGGAACCGATCCCCTTCAACCTTTCGATAAATGATGCAGGCGTTCTCTGCACCGATCACGTCGTGTGCGGCATCAGCAACAGAGTTTAGAACATGGTTCAAAGAAGCTTCATGCAAAGCATCCGCGTATGAAGAAGCTATGGCGACGACTCGTGCCGCCATGGTCTCATCGATGGGGTGCTCTGGGGTCGAGAAGCCGGTTTCCACGGTTCCAATTATGTCGTCCGGAGCTGGCTGACCTCCCCCATCTGTGCCCAACCGGTAAACGGACCGGCGGTCGTGGGGAGTGGAGTTGTCGCGCGTTTTCGGTCGGGCTACTCTATCCGGAATCCAGCGCCAATTTTCGCGGTACCCTCTCAGAATAGGTGCAAATATCCGGATGTGGTCACGGTGCCCAAACCGCTCCCAAATGAACTTGTCGAATTGGTCATCCCAACCCGCGATTATCTCGATAACGGGAGGGCTACTATTGACAATGTGCGCCTGAATATCCAAGAGATCCTCGCTGCCCTCAAGGCTGTGCTTCGCAATGGTTTTCCATTCATTCTGAAGACCTCGCCCAAAAACAGTCTCAATCGTTTGCTCGCCGCGATCGATCAGCTGTACTGCTACGTACTCGAACCCTAATTCCTTCACGTCATCGCAGAGTCCTTCGAGGACGCCGTTTATGGACAGTAAGTTCAACGGAGCCTCGCTTATAATCCTTGCATGCTTGAGCTCCTTAAGATGCTGCTCCGCTCTGCGCTCCTCTTCCGCTCTTACCGACTTCTGTATGAAATCTCTTAGATCCTCGATTTCGACATCGCCTGCCGACGCGAGAAGCGTTTTACCACTAGTTATCTCGAACTCGCGCAGGCTGCGCCGATCGTTCTTGGCTTTGAGCAAAAGAGCCCGCAAGCGCAAATTTTCCTCATTGTCACGTATCCACTCCTGCAACAGCGTCCAGCTCTTGATGACGGCCGCGTGAGCGATTTCGAGCTTGGCCTTGCCTTGATCGCGTTCCGTAACGACGAGCCGGGCGCTTTCAAACGCCTTGACCACGGCAGTGTAGTTTCTATCCACCGGAGCTTCGATCGGCGTACTGGTTTGAGCATCGGGACTAACAAGCTGCAAGAAAAGCCGTCGAGCGGCAGCTTGCTCGTCCGAACTTAGGCTGTCGTAGGCTTGTTTGCCTGCCCTCTCGATGGCGCCCTCCACCCCTCCCGTGTAGAGGTAACCATCGTCGGTCAATGACTTGCCGAACTCGCTGCTTCCAGGTCTCCTTAAGCGCATATTGCAGATGGGGCAGGATGCGCGCGGATGTTTGGGCATCCGCCTCGATCTGATCGATCAGGACCGGAGGCTCGAAGGTCAGACCGGCGGCACGAGCCGGCCCCACTATGACGTCCCGCAAGTTTTCCGGATCACGAACAGTGACTCGTTGCGCCGGGAACAAACGCCTCAGCGGCCGTTGGTCGTCCAGTTGCTCCGAAAAGCCGAGCCGGATGCTAATCAGAACCTTGACCCGATCGCTTGCGGCGGCCACGAGCAGAGACACGAATTTATCGACCATGCCTAAATACTGCTCGTCGTTTGCAGCGTAAGCCGGTCTGAGATAGAGTTCTTCCCACTGCTCGACGTACAATAGCAAAGACCGGAAGCCGGTTCTGTCTAGCCGGTCGCCGCACATACGAGCCAACCCTTGGGGATCGGCTTGACGAAGACGAGTGACCTCCTCGTCCAACTTCCCGGAAGTGATCGGGACGGGCAAGTCGGAGTAAACGGCCTTGACGAGTTCTCGAAGCGGGTCCGTTCCGGGCCGGAAGGAGATTACATCCCAGCGCCTAACTCCATCTCTGCGCTGAAGTTCTGGTATCAATCCGCCATGTACAAGGGAAGACTTGCCTGCTCCTGAACTACCCATCAGGGCAACAAATCCGTACGTGGAAATCTTTTCGGAAAGCTCTGCTATCTCTCTTCCACGACCAAAGAAAAAGCGAGCGTCGCTCTCCCTAAATGGTTCCAAGCCTCTGAAGGGGCAGTCATCCGGACGAAACGGATCCGATGGAGCTTCAATGCCGGGAGATCGCTCTCTGATAATCTCCCGGAAGCTTCGATCTCTCCATGCCGTGGAGAGAGCCGCGATCTTTATCAAACCCGTGAAGTTTGGTCCTATCGATTCAGCAACGCCATAGAGCCAGATCTTGTCCGGATCCGGGCGTTCATGAAGGACAATTGCTCCTCCAGAGCAACCGGGCCAGTCTTCTTGGGGCACTTCTGGCTGGAAAGAGGGGTGGACGGCGAAACTCAACTCCCTTGCTTTCGTGAGACCGCCACGCGCGGGAAGAAGATCGCGCTTGCCGACCTCCTTAAAGCCCCGCGGAAACCCGGCAAGAACGACCTTCCGCTCAACATCGGCACTTTCGACCGCAATTTTGAGTTCTGACCTCGGTCGAACCTGTTCGGCTCGGTCGCCGTCCATCTTTATGTCAAGCAGAGCTATATCGAGGCCGTCATGACCGAGCCATAACTTAGTAGCCCTGCAACTCCTGCCGTCATGAAGGCGAACGTCCCATGCCTCCCGGCCTTCTCCTGCAGACCCCGCTCCCGCGATGACGTGCTTGGCGGTGACCACGAGATTGATGCCGATCAGCCATCCTGACCCGAACGGCCTCTCGCGGCTAGCTACCTGGTCCGAGAGCCTTATTGCAGCTACGTCGGAATAGAAGTCGTCGCCGTACGACATGGGTACAGACACGCCTTACTGAGAGCACCTCCTATTCGGAATCACTTAGCAGTTTCGGACGGCCGTCTGGACCCACCGGCTGCAAGGTCAATTTGATCCGGTGAGCGCTTTCGCCTCCCGTTTTGCCGCCGGCGGATAAATCCAAAAACGAGAACAGCTTCACACCGGCCGTGCCGGATTTTTCTCTCGTGAACTTGAGCCCAAGCTCGACTTCCACTGAACTAGGAACGAATCTGATGGCGGAATGCTCTCCCTGGCTCTCCGCCTCCGTGAGTTGCTGACGCAGATGCGCGATCGCCTCAACCAGAGTGATTTCAGAATCGGACATATCCTTCCCCTTTATTACGGTGACGGTGAATTTACTAAGCCCCGCCAAACCCGTCGAGAATCAATTACGCGAGACCTGGGGAGCACAGCGGGGTTCCTGCTTTTACGGGCCTGGGTTCCCGCTTCCGCGGGAACGAACGGGGGATGGCCGAGGCACTCACAGTCAGCCCATAACGGCTCTAGCTCACAGATGCGGTCGCTAGACCGACGGTCCGGCCGCGCCCGCCACAGTGGCATCCTTCTGCCCGCTTCGGGCCAGGGCTGAGGCGACGAAGCCCGAGGCCTTCATCTCCTCCACAAACGCACGAAGGAATGCGTGGCCCGCCGTGCGCCGTTTCGGCAGCGCCATTGCCTGCTTGATTGTGAGAAACCGCCCCTCCATCACGCGGAACCCAGGATGCCGGGAGGCCGCCGCCGCGAGTGGCTGCCGCACGCCGGCCGCTGTGTCCGTCTCTCCGGCAAGCAGCGCATCGATGGCGGCCGCGGAGGACGGGTAGTGCACGATTTGTGCGTGGCGCAACGTGCGCGACAGATGCAAGTCGTACGCGCTGTTCTTCCCGGCCGCGATCCGAACACCGTCCCGGTCGACGTCGTCCACCTCGCGAAGAGGCGAGGACGCCGGGACGAGGTAGGTTCCCTCGATGAGCACGTAAGGGAAGGTATAGTCGAGGTCCTCGGCCCGCTTCGGGTCAATGGCAAGGAACCCGATGTCGCAGGCACCCGACTGGAGCGCCGCGAACGCCTTGCCCGCGGTATCGAAGGGATGCAGCTCCACTTCGACCCCAAGTCTGCGCGCCAGCTCGCGCGCGAGATCCACAGAGACACCACCGAGCACGCCGGTCTCCGGGTCCTGCTGGGCGAGCACGGTGTTGCCCAGGTTGATCGTCGACCGCAGCCGCCCGGTCGGGGCCAGGTCGAGGACGACATCCTTGGTAATGCTGGTCACGGCCTGAACCCCTTCCGAGTGAGCTAAGCGGCGCTGCTTTCCCTGTGCGAGGCTGTGAGCGCCTGGCCCAAGATCATCGGGATGATCCCGCCTTCCTGGATAAACGAAACCTCCCGCGCGGTGTCCAGCAAGGCCGTCGCCTCGACGGTCAGCATCTCGCCCGACTGTGCCCGCCGCAGCGATGCAGCGCGGCGCGAGCGTGGCGAGATCCCAGGCGATCTCCTCGGGCGGGTTTGACTATACGGGTGCCGATTGCGTCGGCTGGATGCGAGAGGCAGGCTTTCGCGAAGCACGGGTTGAGCCGTTAACCCGCGGGCACGCAATGGCGATTGCAACGAAGTGACGCGCGTGGGCGAAGGAGCTCTAGCTTCTCAGCAGGCGCAACCCGCTTCTGAGATTTGGCTGGTGGGACCTGGATTCGAACCAAGGCTGCCCGGGTCAGAGCCGGGAGTTCTACCGCTAAACTATCCCCCAATCGGGATGCCGGGCCGGCGGGATAGCACGGGCCGCGCAGGGCGGGCAACCACACCCGGAAATGCGGACTTGCGAGGAGCGCCGT
This sequence comes from uncultured Alphaproteobacteria bacterium, assembly GCA_963808965.1. Lineage (GTDB taxonomy): Bacteria > Pseudomonadota > Alphaproteobacteria > Acetobacterales > Acetobacteraceae > CAWEHU01. The sequence continues at coordinate 18,207 of CAWEHU010000019.1, read as the reverse complement.
GGCATTGCGACACTCCATCGCCGATATAACGGGGCGGAAGGCCCTCTCATGGTCGAGTACGCCGTTCAGTCCGCCGACCAGCCGCGCCGGTTCCCCGGCCCGGCCTTCGCTGCGCTCGACCTCGGCACCAATAATTGCCGGCTTCTCGTCGCCGCCCCGGCCGGAGAGGGCTTCCGGGTGCTCGACAGCTTCAGCCGCATCGTCCGGCTGGGCGAGGGACTGCACCACACGGGCCGGCTGAGCCAGACGGCGATGGACCGGGCGATGATGGCGCTCCACACCTGCTCCGCCCGGCTCGCACGCCGCCCGCTTCGCTGTATGCGAGCGATCGCCACGGAGGCGTGCCGACGCGCGGTGAACGGCGCGGAATTCCTCGCCAGGGTCCGCACCGAAACCGGGCTTCGCATCGACATCATTTCCACCCGCGAGGAAGCCGAACTGGCGCTCGAGAGCTGCGCGCCACTGCTCGCCGGCGGAGATCGCCGCGCGCTGCTGTTCGATATCGGCGGCGGCTCGACGGAGTTCGCCTGGGTCCGTCTCTCGGCGGATGGACGTCCGGAGCTCATCGGCTACGATTCGCTCCCGATCGGGGTCGTCACTCTCGCGGAACGCTTCGGCCGGGCTGGCTACACACCGGAAGGCTTCGAGGAGATGGTCGAGGATGTGTCCCGCCGCCTCGCCTCCTTCGAATCGATTCACTGTATCGCCCACGAAATCCGCAACGGAGGCGTGCGGCTGCTCGGAACCAGCGGCACCGTCACCACCCTCGCGGGGGTCGCGATGGGGCTCGCCCGCTACAGCCGTCCGCTGGTGGACGGGACGGTGCTGACCAGCGACTCGGCCATCCAGGCGCTGGCCAGCCTACAGGCGATGGGACGGGAGGGCCTGGTGCAGCATCCATGCGTCGGGCCGGAGCGCGCCGACTTCGTCCTGCCCGGCTGCGCGGTGTTCGCCGCCATCATGCGCCACTGGCCGGCGCCGAAAGTGGTGGTGGCCGATCGCGGATTGCGCGAGGGGATGTTGCTGCGGATGATCCGTGCGGACCGCGCTCGCAGCGGGCGGCCGGCTGCCCGGCGCCAAGGTATGCAGCCCCGCTCATGAACCGAACCGGCGGGAAGGAGCCCCCCGGCCTCCCGTCCCACGGAACGGCCGTCTCGCTCCGCACGGCGCGCGGCCGGAGCACCGCGTCGCAGCGCTGGTTGCAGCGGCAGCTCAATGATCCTTACGTGCGGGCGGCGCAGCAGCAGGGCTGGCGCTCACGGGCGGCCTTCAAGCTGATCGAGTTGGACGACCGGTTCAAGCTGATACGCCGCGGCGCTCGCGTGCTCGATCTCGGCGCCGCGCCGGGCGGCTGGAGCCAGGTCGCCGCGAAACGCGGTGCGGCGCAGGTCGTGGGTCTCGATTTGCTGCCGGTCGATCCGGTCCACGGGGCGGTGTTCCTCCAGGGAGACTTCACGGACCCGGCGATGCCGGAGCGGCTCGCGGGAATGTTGGGCGGGAAGGTCGATTTGGTCCTCTCCGACATGGCGCCGAACACCACGGGCCACACCGCGACCGACCACCTGCGCATCATGGCGCTCGCCGAGATGGCGCTCGATTTCGCGCGGCAGATCCTCGCGCCGGGCGGTTCGTTCGTCGCCAAGGTGTTCCAGGGCGGCTCGGAGCGCGCGATGCTCGCAGGCGATGAAGCGCGATTTCGCGAGCGTCCGGCACGCCAAGCCGCCTGCGAGCCGCAAGGAGTCGAGCGAGCTCTATGTGATAGCCACAGGCTTTCGCGGCCCGGGTTGACAGGGCCGGGCTCGCTTCGCCGTGCTTGCGCCCCCTTCTACGCAGGCCTATGTGGAGCCGCCAAGGTCGGGAGCCCCGCCGCGCCGGGAATCCCGTCGCGGAAAAGGTGATCCCGCTCATGGCTCTCGACGTCTCCGCCGACCTCGCTCCTGGTTCCGCCGCCGGAACCGGGCGGGAGAGTTCGTCCCGGATCGCGGAGGCGTTGGCCTTCGACGACGTGCTGCTCACGCCGGCCTATTCGCAGATCCTGCCCTCGGCCACCGACACGCGCACCGCGCTCACCCGTACGATCGGGTTGAACATCCCGCTGATTTCCTCGGCGATGGACACCGTCACCGAGGCCGCGATGGCGATCGGCATGGCGCAGAACGGCGGCCTCGGCGTGATCCACAAAAACCTGGATCCGGACGAGCAGGCCGCGCAGGTGCGGCAGGTGAAAAAATTCGAATCCGGGATGGTGGTGAATCCGGTCACGATCCACCCTGACCAGACGCTCGCGGATGCGCGCGCCCTCATGAGCACGCATCGCATCAGCGGCATTCCGGTCGTGGAACGCCACACCGGCCGGCTGGCGGGCATCCTGACCAACCGTGACGTGCGTTTCGCGACCGATCCCGCACAGCGAGTCGCCGAACTGATGACACGCGAGAACCTGGTCACGGTGGGCGCCGACATCCGGCCGGACGAGGCCCGCAAGCTCTTGCACCGGCGCCGGATCGAAAAGCTGCTGGTGGTGGACGAGGCCTATCGCTGCGTCGGTCTCATCACGGTCAAGGACATGGATAAGGCGCAGGCGCACCCGCTTGCGATGAAGGACGAACTCGGGCGGCTGCGCGTCGCGGCAGCCACGGGCGTCGGAGCGGACGGGCAATTTCGGGCGCGGGCGCTGATCGAGGCCGAGACGGACGTGATCGTCGTGGACACGGCGCACGGCCATTCCGCCGGCGTGCTGGAAGCGGTGGCCGCGATCAAGAAACTGTCGAACGCGGTGCAGGTGATCGCTGGCAATGTCGCGACACCGGAAGGTGCGCTGGCGCTGATCGAGGCGGGCGCGGATGCGGTGAAGATCGGCATCGGCCCGGGCAGCATCTGCACCACGCGCGTCGTGGCCGGCGTCGGTGTACCGCAATTCTCGGCCGTTCTCGAAACCGCCGCGGCGTGCCGGGCGCGCAATGTCCCGGCGATCGCCGACGGCGGCATCCGGACCAGCGGCGACATCGTCAAGGCGCTCGCGGCCGGGGCGAATGCGGTGATGATCGGCAGCCTGCTCGCCGGTACTGATGAAGCGCCGGGCGAAGTGTTCCTTTATCAAGGGCGATCGTACAAATCCTATCGCGGCATGGGCAGCCTGAGCGCGATGGCGCGCGGCTCGGCCGACCGTTACTTTCAACAGGACATCACGGACCAGCTCAAGCTCGTGCCGGAAGGCGTGGAAGGCCGCGTCGGCTACAAGGGGCCGGTCGCCGCCGTGGTCCACCAACTCGTGGGCGGGTTGCGGGCGGGCATGGGCTATACCGGCAGCGCGACGATCTTCGATCTTCAGCGCAACTCGCGCTTCCGCCGCGTCACCGGCGCGGGATTGCGGGAGAGCCATGTGCATGACGTGGCGATCACGCGCGAAGCGCCGAACTACCGGCAGGAATAGCGTCTTGCAGGTCGAGGCCGCGGTGTTCGACGCGTACGGCACGCTGCTCGACGTGCATGCCGCGATGGAGCGACACGCCGCCCGGATCGGCCCGGATTGGCAGCGCATCAGCCAGGACTGGCGGGTAAAGCAGATCGAATATACCTGGGTCCGCAGCCTCGCCGGACCGGCCCATCACCGGGATTTCTTCACCTTGACGCGCGAGGCGCTCGATTTCGTTGCGGCCAAGCATGGCATCTCGGACCGCTCGTTGCTCGCCGACGTGCTCCAATCGTATCGCCGGTTGTCCGCGTATCCCGAGGTTCCGGCGATGCTCGAACGACTGAAGGCGATGGGCGTCGCGCGCGCGATTCTCTCGAACGGCGAGCCGACCATGCTGGACGACGCGGTACAGGCCGCGGGCATCAAGACGTTGCTGGATGACGTGCTGAGCGTCGAAGCCGTCGGCGTATTCAAGCCGGACCCGCGCGTCTACCGGCTCGCGACCGAACGGTTCGAACTATCGGCGGACCGCGTGGCGTTCCTCTCATCCAACCCATGGGATGCATTCGGTGCGCGCGCCTTCGGCTTTCGCGTATTCTGGGTCAATCGGAGCGGTCAACCCGACGAGTACGGACTACGCGGGAACGTGCGGGAGATCCAGGACCTCTCCAACCTGCCCGACGCCATCTCGTGACGCCCGCCGCGCGACTCGCGGCGGCGATCGAGTTGCTGTCCTCCGTCGAGTCGAACCCCCGCAAGCCTGCCGATGCGGTTGCCAACGATTTCTTTCGGGCTCGCCGCTACATTGGATCGGGGGACCGGCGGGCCGTCTCCGATCGGGTCTGGCGTGTGTTGCGCACGCGCCGCCGCCTGGAATGGTGGCTTGCGCGCGAGAATGCGGCTCCGGATGCACGCCTGCTCGCAGCGGCGTCGCTGCTGACCGAGGGCTGGGCGCTGACTGGCGTCGCGCAGTCCTTCTCCGGCGGACGATTCGCACCGGCATCGCCTCTCGCCTGCGGAGCAGAAGGTGCTTCGAGCGCTCGAAGGACACACGCTCGATCATCCCGCGATGCCCGAGGCTGTGCGGTTGGAGACCCCGGACTGGATTCTGCCACTGTTGCGCGTCCGGTTCGGGTCCGATCTGGAGGCGGAGATGCGAGCCTTGGCGCAGCCCGCCCCGCTCGATCTCAGGGTGAATCTGCTGAAAGCCACGCGGGAGGACGTGCGTGAGGCGCTACGCGCGGAAGGGATTGAGAGCGAGCCGACGCCGATCTCGCCCTGGGGACTGCGCCTACCCTCGCGCCAGCCGGTGACGACGGGGCCTGCCTTTCGCGGTGGTTTGGTCGAGATCCAGGACGAGGGCAGCCAGCTCGTCGCGGCGCTGGTCGATGCACGGCCGGAAATGCGAGTCGCGGATTGGTGCGCCGGGGCGGGCGGGAAGACGCTCGCGCTCGCGATGATGATGGGCAACCGGGGGCACATCCTGGCGTGCGACGTGTCCGCGCCGAGGCTCGATGGCGCGGTTCGCCGGTTGCGGCGAGCCGGCGTCCACAACGTGGAGCGGCATCTCGTTGCCGCCGGAGACAAGCTGCTGAAGCGCCGCGCCGGCGGCTTCGAGCGGGTGCTTGTGGATGCACCATGCACCGGCACCGGCACGTGGCGGCGCAACCCCGACGCATCTTCGCGTCTGCGCGCGGCCGACCTTGAGGCATTGCTTCGCAAGCAGGCAGTGATTTTGGATCAGGCCGCGCGACTAGTTCGCATCGGCGGCCGTTTGGTCTACGCTACCTGTTCGTTGCTGACCGAGGAGAACGAGGCCCAGGTGTCCGCCTTCCTGTCGCGGCAGGCCGGTTTCGTCCTTTTACCGCTCGCGCGGGCCTGGCCCCTGGAGGCCGCGCCCCCATGCTCGGGCGAATTTCTGTTCCTCACGCCGCTGCGGCACGGGACGGACGGATTCTTCGGCGCGGTACTGGAGCGGAGGACATGATTTCCGTCCGTCGCGCCCGGCCCGCGGACGCCGTCGCCATCGGCGCGGTGCACGTCTCAGCCTGGCGCAGCGCTTATCCCGGCATTCTCCCCGACAATTTCCTGGCCCGGCTTTCCGTGCCACGACAGGCCTCGCACTACGACAGCGCCATTCGCTCCGGAACAGGCGTTTATGTGGCGACCGCCTCCGGGCTTGACGTTCCGACCGGCTCCGGCCCGCGCATCATCGGCTTTGCGACCGCCGGGCGCGCACGCCTCAGCGACGTAAGCGGCCGGCGGCTGGCGGAGGGCGAGATCGAGACACTCTACGTTCTCGACGACTGGCGCGACCGGGGCGTGGGACGGCGGCTGATGCGGGCGGCGGCGGGCCATTTGGCCGAGACCGGCTGCCGCTCGGCCTATCTCTGGGTGTTGCGTGAGAACCCAAGTCGCTGGTTCTACCAGCGCCTGGGCGGGAAGGCTGTGGCGGAAGCAACCGTCAGCGTCGGCGGGCAGCAGGTGGTGCAGACAGCCTTCGTATGGGACCCGATCGAACGGCTCCTGCAGGCCTCTCCGCAAGCCTCGTAGCTCGCCTATTGAGCCGCTCGCCGCCAACGGCGAGGTTAGGGCAGCCACATGGACACGCCTCTACCTCAACCGGTCGCTGACGGCGCTGGCCCGCAACAGCAAGTCGCCGGGTCCGGCCCGATCGCGGTGTCACCGCCACCGCCGCGTCGCCGCAGCCTCGGTCTGCTGCGTTCGGCCGGGGTCCGGTTCGCCGCCGTCTATGCGATTCTCCTGGCGATCAGCGCGTCCGCCCTCGCGATCTTCTTGTGGTGGGAAACGGCCGGGCTGCTGGACCGGCAGACCGAGGCGGCGATCCGCGCCGACGCGCAGGGTCTCTCCGAGCGATGGATGGAAGGCGGCCTGCCGGCGCTCGTGCTGACCATCGACGACCGGCTGGCGCAGAATGTCGACGACGACGCGATCTATCTTCTCGTGGACGCGCAATTCAAGCGGCTGGCGGGAAATCTGCGCCGCTGGCCCGAAGGTGTGGCGGGTACGGGTGAGCCCTACGCTTTGCTGGTCGAACGGGCGGGCGTGCGGTCCCTCGCGCGCGTTACAGGAATTCGATCTGCCCGGCGAATTCCATCTGCTCGTGGGTCGCGACGTGCGCGTCCGCGCCCAATTGCGCAGCCTGCTCACGGATGCGCTGCTCTGGGCCTTCCTGGTCGTCCTCGCGATGGCGACGGTGGGTGCGCTCGTGGTGCGCAGCCTGTTCCGCCGTACGCTCGCGAACGTTTCGGCGACCACCGCGGCGGTCTCGGCGGGCGATCTTTCGCAACGGGTGCGGCTCGCGGGCACGGGCGACGAGTTCGATCTCCTCGCCGAGACGATCAACGACATGCTCGACCGCATTGCGCGCTTGATGGACGGGGTGCGGCAGGTATCGAACGCGATCGCACATGATCTCCGCACGCCGATCACCCGGGCACGGGCGCGGCTGGAAGAAGCGGCGCTGCATGCGGCGAACGAGGCCGAACTGCGCGCCGCGGTCGAGCGGGCCACCGCCGACCTCGACGGGATCGTTGGGGTGTTCCAGGCGCTGCTGCGCATTTCGGAGATCGAAGCGGGATCGCGCCGGTCGGCCTTCGCGGATTTCGACTTCGGCCCGATCCTGACCGGTCTCGCCGAGCTCTACGGGGCTGCCGCCGAGGAGCGCGGGCTGCACCTGGAAGTCGCGGCGCCGGCGCATCTCTTCGCCTATGGCGACCGCGAATTGATCCAGCAGGCGTTGGCGAACCTGCTCGACAATGCCGTGAAGTTCTCGCCTGCGGGCGGGGTAGTCAGGCTAAGCGCGGCGGCGCGGCCGGGCGGGGTGGAAGTGGCGGTCGCGGATCAGGGACCCGGCATTCCCGCCCCCGACCGGGAGCACGCGACGCAACGCTTCTTTCGCGGGGAGACGGCACGGAACACGCCCGGCTCGGGGCTTGGCCTCGCTCTGGTGCAGGCTGTCGCGCAATTGCACGGCGGCACGCTTCGGCTTTCGGACGCTTCACCCGGCCTGCTCGCGACCTTGTTCTTTCCCGCCCGCGGAGGGACGCGTTACGACGTGACCGCTTCGTAATCCGCCGAACACGGGCCGGTGAGGGCCTGAAGTCCACATAGCCGCCATGACGGAGGGAGCCCGCGCATTTGCGATCGCGGCCGTGCTGACCGCGCTTGGAATGGGGTTGTCGTTGGAGCCCGCGAGCCCGGTCGCCGGTCAGTCCCCGCCGGAGCGTGTCACGACGGATACGCCGGAGTATTGCCTGCATCTCTTGGACTTGGTGAGCCGGAGAGTACAGATCGTCCCCGGACCGCCACCTTCGGACGTCACCGCCTTGTCCAGCGAAGGGCGCCGGATGTGCGACGAAGGACAGGTGCGGGCGGGCATCCTTCGCCTCCGGCGCGCCTTGGTGATGATGGAGAAACAGCTCGCCGCGCCGTAGGGCTGTTTTTAGTCTCGGCCAATCAATCCCGTTTCGGCCTCAGTGGAAACGAGTGGGCGAAACAACCTCTCGCTGACCCTGGGCGAGGGCGCGGGACGGAAGGCGGGATCGGGACTTCACCCGGACGCAACCGGGCGTCGGAATTATATTGTTCCACACACGCCCTGGTTGTGGCCTTCTGTTTGTCCGATGCTTTCGACCCCAGCCCTCGCACCAATCAGCCTGTCGTACCGCCTGGCCCTCATCATCGAGTCGCTGTGCCAGGCGGCGACCGTGCGCTGCGCCCAGGACCGCTCGGTCCCGACGCTGATATTGGTCTTCAGGGCCTGGGTGCGGCTGCGCCACCTCGCCTTCCGGTTCGAGGCGCTGGCCGCCAAGGTGCGCGCCGGCCGGCTCCCCGCCGCGCCGGTGGCGCGGCTCCGGGCTCCGCCTTTGCCGCAGCAATACCGTCTGCCGGCCCGGCCGCAGACCTATCGGCTGCCGCGCGGGTTCGGCTGGCTGCTCCGGCTGGTGCCGGAGACGGTCGCCTATGGCGGGCAGGTCGAGCACTTGCTGGCGGACCCGAAGATGACGGCGCTGCTCGCCGCATCACCGCAAGCCCGCCGCATCCTGCGCCCGCTCTGCCACATGCTGGCGATCAAGCCGCCGCCGGCGCTGGCTGCCCCACCGCGTGCGAAGCGGCCGGCGCCGCCCGCCGCCGCCATCCCCGCCCCCGATCCCAGCCGCGCCGTTTCCCGCCCGGTTGCTTCCCTGGCCGGGTTGCCGCCGGATTTGCCGCCGCGCATTGCCGCGGTGCTGGCGTTGGCCCTCGGGCAAGCCGACCCGCACGCGGACCCGCCGCTTGGGCTGCCGGCGCCGGCCTGAGCGCCATGGCGGACGCTCGCCGCTAACGTTCCGATATCGAAACTTACCGCACCGCCTGTTATCGGGCACGGCGGTTTATGCACACTCAGAACGATAGCGGTCTGAAGCCGTTTTGGGCTGACTGTGAGTGCCTCGGCCAACCCCCGTTCGTTCCCGCGGAAGCGGGAACCCAGGCCCGTAAAAGCAGGACCCCGTCCGCCATACAATGTCAGCCTTTCTTTTGCGAGAGCTGGCTCCCCGCCTTCGCGGGGATGAGCGGAATTTTGCGTCACGTGTTTCCAGTTGACCTAAACAAGTTCTAAATGATCGGAAGGCGGAATCAGGTGTGCCGGAAGGTCACGACCAGCACGTCACGGGACGCGGGTTGGGACGGGTCGATCGGCTGAACCGGCGTGACTCCGTGCATTACCCGGAGATCGTCGACCAGAGCGGCGTCCATCGGGTCGGCGAGGGTGAAGCTGCCGAGCGTGCGTCCGTCCGGCGTGCGGATGCTCGTGACCCCGCTCTGCACGTTGCGGCGGCCGATCAGCAGCACGAGCACGTAATCCACCCCGTCGCGATGCACGCCTTCCGGCGTCGGGCGGCCGGGTTCGTCCGCGCGGGCCTCGATGCGGAACTGATGCACCTCGATGTGCCAGGCTCGCACGGGGCTCAGCCGCTCGAACAACTCGCGGCAGGTCGCAAGGATCGCCGTCATGCTCGGCCCCGCGCCGATCTCGGGCGAGACCGCCTCGAACCAACGCTGGATGCCGCCGTGCAGCGGGTTGTAGTCGCGGCTCTGGTAATGCGGCTGATGCGGCGCGCGACGGATCGCCCGATCCTCCGCGCTGGCGGAAAAGACCGCGTGCCGGCGCTTCCGGTAACGCCCGCCATCCGCCATGTAGGTGTCCAGGCCCAAATCTTCCCAGCTCGCGGCAAAAGCCGCCCAATCCGCGAGACTTCCGTGCGCCTCGATCACGCCCCGCATGTCGGTCCCGCGCACGAGCGCGAATCCCTCGCGCGCAATGGCGTCGGCCAGTTCCGTCAAGTTCGTGCTCATGCCGGCCCATGCTCCCGTGCTGACGCGCCGAGATCGTCGGGGTGCGCGAGCGCCTCCCATCCGGATTGCGGATGATCAGCGCCTGTGTCGGGGTCGGGGTCTGGATGCCCAACTCCTGGAAGCGGCGCTTCACGCGGCGATTGAACTCGCGCTGCACCGGCCACCGCCCGGAATCGGTGCAGACGATCTGTCCGGCGAGGGTCGCGGAGGTGGCATCGACCTTGTCCACGCCCCAAAGCTGCAAGTCGCTCAGCATCATGCTCTTGAACGGCTCTTCCTTGCGCATCCCCGCCGCTATCTCCTTCAGCACGTCGCTCACCCGGTCGGTGTCTTCATCGTAGGCCACCTTCACCTCGACCGCGGCATTGCCGATGCCGCGATTGGTGTTCGTGACCGAGGTGACCGCGCTGAAGGGAATGATATGCACGGAGCCGTCGGAAGCGCGGAGCCGGATGGTGCGGACCGAGAGATTCTCGACGACGCCGGAAAGGCCCGAGACCGTGACCTGGTCGCCGACCTGCATGGCGTTCTCGAGCAGCAGGAAAATGCCGGTGATGAGATCCTGCACGAGCTTTTGCGAACCGAAACCGATCGCCACACCGACGATACCAGCGCCAGCCAGCAGCGGTGCGGTGTTCACGCCGATCTCGCTCAAGACCATCAGCACGACGATCACCAGGATGGTGATGAGCAGCGTCGTCCGCAACAACGGCAGCAACGTCCGCAGTCGGGCGGAGCGGGCCAACTGCGCCTCCTTCGCGAGCTTGGCGAGGTGACGCTGGATGGCCGTGTTGACGCCCTCCCAAGCGAGCAGCGCGACCAAAAGCGTCACACGCGATGGCCGCGAGCGCGGAGAGCAGATGCCGTCCGAGCGTGCTTCCGGCCAGCCATCCGAGCGTGTTTAGGCCCCAGAACTGGAGCAGGACCACGAACGTGACGCGCGGCGACGATGGCAGTCACCACGCGCGCAACATCGGGTAGTAATAGCGGGCACGTTGCTCGAGCCCGGGATAGCGCGCCGCCGCCTCGGGCGAGATGCGCAGGCTCCGGTCCAGCGTTCCGAGCAGGATGATGAGAGCGACCCGCGCGATCACGATGGTCAAGCTCGTGACGATGAAGAAATGCAGCAGGCGGGAGAAGCCCTCCCGGATCTCGACTGCCCACACCAGCCAAAGCGCGACGAGATAGAATAGCGCGATCCAATGCCATATCGCGGCGGTTCTGCGGCGCAGGGCGGCGATGGTGCCGCTCGCATCGGCTGGGCCGCGAATCCAGCCAGCCACGACGTGACGCTTCTGCAGGATGATGATCGCGACAAAGAGATGGAGCACCAGGCCGATGCCCTTCAGCAGGGCGTCATGCGCTGAGCGCGTCATCCCGAGCAGCAATCCGGCTTCAGCCAGCGGCGTAACCGAACACGCCGACGATCACGATCCGCCGAACCCAGACGCATCACTTACTCGGCGGTCGCATCCTGAATTTGCACGAGCCGGAGGCGAGGGTAAGCGGGAGCAAACAGCAGGCGCGCCACGGTCAAAACGATGCGGCAGATGACGTAGGCGTCCACGACGGCCAGAAGCACCAGCCGGATCAGCCGGAGCCCGCCTAAGCCGGAACCGACGACGATGTGAGCGACGAGGGCGAAGGCGGCGATCGGCAGAAGTTCGAGCATCAGCCGCGCCAGCACGAGAGGCATGCGGCGCAGCAATCCCCAGGCCGAGATCCGCCTACGGGGCGGAGGCTCGGTCTCTCCCTCCTCGGCCCGCGCCAGCCCGACCTCTTCCGGAGGCACGTCCTCGTCCAGCGGCACGTCCTCCGGGGGCACATCGGGCGTGCCATTGGGTCGGGTCCCCGGCGGTCCCCGGCGTCGGCCCGCCGGGACCAAGGCGTTGAGCGCGGCGCAGGGTCGCCGGAGCGCGCGCCAGACCAGCCACTCCACTCCCAGGGCCGGCAGCATCGCGGCCGCGAGCCGCCACGCGGCATCCAGCAATGTCCGCTTCGCCAGGGATTCGGTCGTCATCACCACGAGCCAGCCCCAGAGGGAGGGAAGGCTCTTCACCGTTCGGGCCGTGGTGATCGCCTCGGCCGACAGACGCGAGAGGAAGTCGGAGGCTCCCACCAGAAGTTGGGCGCCAACGCTGTCCGGCGCCAGCGGCAGCACGACGGGCTTCTCCGGTTCCGCAGCGGGAGCCGCCGCCGGCGTGCCGGCCGGGCTCGCGACGGGGGCGGGGGCGGCCGCGGGGGCAGGAGCGGGCTGGGGAGGCCGGCCGGCGAGGGAGGCGAAACGGGCGCGGCAGGCGAAGCGACAGGTGAAGGCGGGGATATCGCGCCGGCCGCAGGCGCTACCGGCGATGGCGGCGATACAGTGGCCGCGGGCGGAGCCGTGGCGGACTGGCCTGAACCAGGTGAGCCGGGAGAACCGGGAGAAGAAGACAACCGGGCGATCGCTTCCAGCGTGCCGATGAATTGGGCCCGCTTGTTGTCGTCCCTGAGCACCTCTAGTGCCTGCTGAGCCTGCGACGGCGTGATCGGGGGCGCGGGTGGCGGCGCCGGGGCCACGGCGGGCGTCTGGCCACGCGCCGTCATCGGACCCAGGCCCAGGATCAGGCACAAGCTCAGGCCCAGGATCAAAAAGCGGATCATGGGCCTGGGTCCGACCACAAAGCGCGCGCAGGGGTCAACCGCCGCAGGCTGCGCCTGGGTGAAATCCTGGACAGCAAAGGTGCATAACCGCACGGAACGGCCTATGTCGGCTGGCGTGAAGTCCTTCCTCACGGTTCTGATCGCCCTGCTCATGTTGGGTGTTCTGGGTGTGCTGTTCGCGGGCCTCTTTGGGCTGGTACGCGGCGGTGGCGACCCGCACCGATCGAACGTGCTGATGCGCTGGCGCGTTATCCTCCAGGCCGCCGCCTTGCTGCTGTTCGCCTTGCTTTTGAGCCTGCTGCGCTCATGATCGCTGGCATCACTGGCGGGCGAAAGCACGATCCCCGCGTGGCGTGCCGGGCGCGTTGACACGGTCAGCTTCGCGCGGGAAGTTCGGCGGACAGGCGACAGCCTTCGCAAAAAGAAACTGAACTCCTGGAAACGGCACGGTGTCCGATGAAGCTCCTCGTTCCCGTCAAGCGGGTCGTTGACTATAACGTGAAGGTCCGTGTGCGCGCGGACGGCACCGGTGTCGAGACCGCCGGCGTGAAGATGTCGATGAACCCGTTCGACGAGATCGCGGTCGAGGAAGCCGTCCGGCTGAAGGAAAAAGGCGTCGCGACCGAGATCGTGGCAATCTCGATGGGCGTCGCGCAATGCGCCGAGACCATCCGCACGGCCCTCGCGATGGGCGCCGATCGCGGCATCTTGGTACAGACGGACGTGGAGTTGCAGCCGCTCGCCGTCGCGAAGCTGCTGAAGGCGATCGCCGACAAGGAACAGCCGGGGCTCATCATCATGGGCAAGCAGGCGATCGACGACGACATGAACGCGACCGGGCAGATGCTCGCGGCCCTGCTCGGCTGGCCACAGGGCACATTCGCGAGCAAGCTGGAGATCGCCGGCGACACGGCGACCGTGACGCGCGAGGTGGATGGCGGACTCGAGACGGTAGCGCTCAATCTTCCGGCCATCATCACCACCGATCTGCGCCTCAACGAACCGCGTTACGCCTCGCTGCCGAACATCATGAAGGCCCGCAAGAAGCCGATCCAGAATCTCAAGCCCGCGGATCTCGGCGTTGATCCCGCGCCGCGCTTGACGCTCGTGAAGGTCTCCGAGCCGCCGAAGCGCAAGGCCGGGGTAAAGGTCGGTTCCGTCGCCGAATTGGTCGCGAAGCTGAAGACCGAAGCGAAGGTGATCTGACATGACCGCACTCGTCCTGCTCGATCACGACTTGCACGGCATCAAGCAGCCCTCGCGGAGCGCGGTCGCGGCGGCGCAGAAACTGGGCGAAGTCCACGTGCTGGTGGTCGGCTCCGGCATCGACGCCGCAGCGCAAGCCGCCGCGAAGCTGCCTGGGGTCACGAAGGTGCACAAGGCGGACAACCCCGCCTACGAACACCCGCTCGCGGAACCGCTCGCCGCGCTGCTGGCCGGCCTGGCGTCGCATCACAGCCACTTGCTTGCGGCCGGCACGGCGACAGGGAAGAACGTCATGCCGCGCGTCGCCGCGCTGCTCGACGTGCAGCCGATCAGCGACGTCGCGGAAATCGTGGACGCGGACACGTTCGTCCGCCCGATCTACGCCGGGAATGCGCTCGCGACGGTGAAGTCGTCGGACAAGATCAAGGTGATAACGGTGCGGGCCGCGAGCTTCGACCCGGTACCGCCGGAAGGCGGGTCGGCGTCGATCGAGGACGTGCCTGCGGCCGACACTCCTTCCATCTCACGCTTCGTCTGGCGCCGAACTGTCCAAGAGCGAGCGGCCGGAGCTGACGGCCGCGCGGGTGGTGATCTCCGGCGGGCGCGGCATGGGCAGCGGCGAGAATTTCAGCCTCATCGAGCCGATCGCCGACAAGCTGGGCGCGGCGGTGGGCGCGTCTCGCGCGGCGGTGGACGCTGGTTTCGTCCCCAACGACTACCAGGTGGGGCAGACCGGCAAGATCGTCGCGCCCGATCTCTACATCGCGGTCGGCATCTCCGGTGCGATCCAGCATCTTGCCGGCATGAAGGACAGCAAGGTGATCGTCGCGATCAACAAGGACGAGGAAGCGCCGATCTTCCAGGTCGCCGATTACGGGCTGGTGCAGGATCTGTTCACGGCCCTCCCGGAGCTGAAGGCGGAACTGGAGCGTTCCTGAATGGCGGACAATACGGAGATCGCCACCGTCGGCGTGGTCGGCGCCGGCCAGATGGGCAACGGCATCGCCCATGTCTGCGCGCTGACCGGCCTGTCCGTTGTGCTCCTTGACGTGCAGCAGGACGCGCTCGACAAGGCGATGGCGACGATCTCGCGCAACCTGGAACGCCAGGCGCAGCGCGGTGCGCTCAGTGCCGAGCAGAAGAGCGCCGCGGTCGCTCGTATCCGAACCGCGACCGACTACGCGGCGTTCGCGGATTGCGACCTCGTCGTCGAGGCCGCGACCGAGAAGGAGGCCGTGAAGGAGACGATATTCGCGGCGCTGACGCCGCATTTGAAGCCGTCATGCATTCTCGCGTCGAATACCTCGTCAATTCCGATCACTCGCCTGGCCGCCGGAACCGACCGGCCGGAAAAGTTCATCGGCATGCACTTCATGAATCCGGTGCCGGTGATGAAGCTCGTCGAGATCATTCGCGGCATCGCCACCGACGAGCCGACCTTCGAGGCCGTGCAGTCGCTCGCGACGCGGCTCGGCAAGACGACCGCCGTGGCGGAGGATTTTCCTGCGTTCATCATCAACCGCATCCTGGTTCCGATGATCAACGAGGCGGCGTACGCACTCTATGAAGGCGTCGGCTCGGTCGCGGCGATCGATACCTGCATGAAGCTCGGCGCCAACCACCCGATGGGACCGCTCGAGCTGGGCGATTTCATCGGGCTCGACACCTGCCTCTCCATCATGCAGGTGCTCTATCAAGGCATGTCGGACAGCAAGTATCGTCCCTGTCCGCTGCTGGTGAAGTATGTCGAGGCCGGTTGGCTGGGCCGAAAAGCGGGCCGCGGTTTCTACGACTATTCGCAGAATACGCCGATTCCGACCCGCTGACTGACCGGCTCCATCGCCCGTAGACTGACGGTGAATGCCGGGCCGCGAATGCCGGTCTCTGCTACTTCAGAGCGGCGGCCAGCGGCGGGTCCGGTCGGCCTCCTGCGCCGGGGTCAGCGTGCGCGGGCCATCAGCGACCTCGGGGGGCGGGGGGAAAGGCAGCGAGGCCGGGTCGCGCCAGCAGTCGACGGTGCCGAGGCTGCGCGTGCAGTAGGGCGGCGGCTCGGGCGGCGGCTCCACTGGGCGGCAGTAGGTCTGGTTCCGGTCTAGCCGCACGATCGAGCAATCCCGCCCGGTGATCGCCGACCACGCCGCATCGAAGATGTCCCGGTGGATCACGGGAATCGCAGCGGCGTTCAGCGCCAGGAAGGCCCCCGACGGCGCCGTCCAGGGTACGCCGTCGCACCCGGCCAGTGGGAGCGCGAGCAGGAACGGACTCCATCGCATCATCGCGTTGTATGCCGGATAGGTAAACGGAAGGTTCGCGGCCGGCGGCTCCGGGCGGTTTGCCCGGCGTGGCCCTCGCCGCTATGGTCCGGCGCGCCGGGGGAACGGGCTTTTCCGGCAAGGCTTAGCGAGGTGACGTGGTCGATATCTTCGACGAAGTCGATGAAGAACTCCGCGCAGATCGGGCTCAGGCTCTGCTCAGGCGCTACGCCGGGGTCATCATCGCAATCGCGCTTCTCATCGTCGGCGCGGCGGCGGGCTGGCAGGTTTGGAATTGGTGGCAGCATAAGCGCGATGTCGAGGTCGCCGCGGCATATCTGAACGCCATGCGCATGGCGGATACGGCCGGGCCGGCCCGCGCGACCAATCGGCCAGAGGCCATAGCCGCGTTCGAGAAGATCGCCGCTAACGGGCCGGAGGGCTATCGCACGTTGGCGCGCTTTCAGGCGGCTGCCCTGAAAGCCGATGGCGGCGATGTACGGGGCGCCGCGGCGCTGTGGGACGAGGTGGCCGGGGACAGCGCGGCCGATCCGCTCCTCCGCGATCTCGCGAGCCTCATGTGGGTGGATCACCTCCTGGACACAGGCGACCCTTCGTTGGTGGAAGCTCGCCTGAAACCGCTCGCATCGCCCGAGAATCCATGGCACCCCCTGGCCTATGAGGCGCAGGCGCTGCTCTACATGCGGCAAGGCAAGCGGGACGAGGCGAGGGCGACGCTGCAACGTCTGGCCGCCGACGTGACCACGCCGGAGGGCATCCGCTCCCGCGCGAAGGGTCTGCTGGACCGACTGGGCGGGTAGCGGCATGGCAATGAAGGAAAGCGGGCGCGCCCGCGGGTTGGCGCTCGGCCGGCGTGCGGCGCTCGGTCTCCCGCTCGGGCTCGCCGGATGCGGCCTGTGGAATAATTGGTTCGGCGAGAACAAGACGCCGCTGCCCGGCAAACGCGAATCGATCCTCACGGCGAAGCGCGGGATGCAGGTGGACGAGGCCGCGAGCGGGCGGAAAATCGTGCTCCCGGCGCCGGTCGAGAACACAGCCTGGCCCCAGGCCGGAGGCAACCCCGCGCACCTGATGGGCCATCTGGCGGCGAACGACCAACTCCGAGAAGCCTGGCGCGCCAATATCGGCTCGGGCGGAGGCTACCGGCGCAAGATCCTGGCCGCCCCGGTGATCGCCGACGGCGTGATCTATACGATGGACTCGGACGCGGTCGTCTCGGCCTTCGACCTGCGCAACGGCTCCCGCCGTTGGCGCGTCGATACGACGACCGAGGACGACGACAGTACCAATGTCGGCGGCGGCATGGCGCTGAACGAAGGCACGCTCTACGCGGTGAACGGGCTGGCCGAACTGGTAGCGCTCGACGCCGCCACGGGCGCGACGCGCTGGCGCCGGGATATCGGCACCCCGGCCCGTTCGTCGCCGACGATCGCGGATGGCCGGCTGTTCGTCACGACCATCGTGGACAAGCTGCTTGCGCTCGCCGCCGATGACGGTCGCCAACTCTGGACCCATCAGGCCGCCACCTCATCGACGAGCATGCTCGGCCAACCCGCGCCGGCTTATGCGGACGGCCTGGTCGTGGCCGGGTTCGGCTCCGGCGAGCTCGCCGCCCTGCGCGCCGAGACGGGTGGCGTCGCCTGGACGGAAAGCCTCGCTGCGGCGCGCGGCCTCAACAGCGTCGCCGACCTGTCCGCGATTCGTGGCCTCCCGGTCATGATGGAAGGCCGGGTCTACGCGATCGGATTGGGCGGGCTTCTGCTGGCGAACGACGCCCGCTCCGGCCGCCGGCTGTGGGAGCGCGAGATCTCCGGGGAGGATAGCCCGTGGGTGGCGGGGGAATGGATCTTCCTCGTTTCCTCGGACCAGCAACTGGGTGCGGTGAACCGGCTAGATGGCCGAATCGCCTGGGTGACGGATCTCCCGCGCTGGGAAGATGAGGAGGCGCAAGAGGGCCCGATCTTCTGGTTTGGTCCCATCCTGGTCGGGGACCGGCTGGTGGTGGCCGGCACCAGCGAGGAGGCGTTGGCGGTCAGCCCTTATACCGGCGCCATCCTCGGCAGGCAGAAATTGTCCGGCGCCGCCTCGCTCGGCCCGGTGGTCGCGGGCGGCACGGTGTTCGTCGTGACGGATGACGCGAAGCTGCTGGCGCTGCGATGACCGAATTGCCTTTCTGGCCCCTGACGGCCAGCAAGGGTTGCACACAGAGGTCCCACAGCGCCCGACCCGGCACTGCCGCCTGAGCCAGCCGAGATCGCGTGCGCAACACCTCGATCCCGACCACACGGAAGCCGGCAGGCGCGAGTCCGT
>CAWEHU010000018.1:0-65945 GCA_963808965.1 uncultured Alphaproteobacteria bacterium | reverse complement strand
GATAATGGCTGAACTCTCGATGGATCGCTTCACGGACGTTGTTATCAATGCCATGGGTCCGAACACCTCCCCTCGCGTCCGCGAGGTAATGACGGCGCTGATCCGGCATATGCACGATTTCGCGCGTGAGGTGAAGCTGACAACCGAGGAATACCTCGCCGCTTGCGACTTCATGGTCCGCGCCGGTCATATGTCCGACGAGAAGCGCAACGAAGTGGTGCTGCTCACGGACGTGTTCGGCCTCGAAAGCCTGGCCGACTTCCTCACCCAGGGCGCGGATGGGGACGACACGCCGTCCGCCTTCGACGAGGGCACCTACTCCGCCATTCTCGGCCCCTTCTGGCGTGAGAATGCGCCGACGCTGCCCTACGGCGCCTCGATCGTGCAGGGCGGCCCTCCGGGCGAGTCCGTGCTGGTGCAGGGGCGGATCCTCGGCACCGACGGCCAGCCGATCAAGGACGCCATCCTCAATGTCTGGGAATGCGCGCCGAATGGACTTTACGAGCAGCAGGACCCGAGTCAGCCGGAGTACAACCTGCGCGGCCAGTTCCGTACCGATGCCGAGGGACGCTATGCCTTCCGTGCGATAAAGCCGGTGCCTTATCCCATTCCCTTTGACGGGCCGGCCGGAGATCTGCTCAGAATGATGGACCGGCATCCCTATCGTCCGGCGCACTACCACTTCCGCGTCCGCGCGCCCGGCTACAACGATCTGACCACGCAAGTGTTCGAGCGTGGCGGCCAGTACACCGAGAACGACTCGGTATTCGCCGTGAAGGACTCGCTCATGATCGAGTTCAAGCAAGCGCCGGCTGGAGCCGACACGAAATACATCGTAGACTACGATATACGCCTTCATCCGGTGGCGACGGAGACACGTGCCGCCGCCGAATGACGGGCGAGGGAGGGCTGGAGATGCCGTGCTCGCGGCATCTCCCTTCGGTCGAGGTCCCGCATGGCTGACACAAGATCCTTTGTCGCCGCCGATCTGGCGCGCGACGTAACCATCCAGTCGGTGACGAGCCACATCGTCGACGTGCCGACGGTGCGCAAGCACAAACTGTCCTCTACTTCCGTCACCGCGCAGAACTACGTCATCGTGCAGGTCCGACTCGCCAACGGGGTCGAGGGCATCGGCGAGGCCGCGACGCTCGGCGGCCCGCGCTGGAGCGAGGAAAGCGTCGAGGCCATGAAGGCCAATATCGACGCCTACCTCGCCCCCGCTATCACCGGAATGCGCGCGGATCTGTTTGAGGCGGCCGGCGTGCAATTGGACGCAGCCGCCAAGCGCAACAACGCCGCCAAGGCTGCGATCGAGACGGCGTTGTTCGATGCCGTCGGCAAGACGCTCGGGCTTCCCGTCTCTGCTCTGCTCGGCGGCGCGGTGCGCGACCGAGTTCCTGTGCTTTGGACGCTCGCCTCGGGCGACCCTGCCCAGGAGATCGAGGAAGCGGAGCGCAAGCTCACCGCCCGGCTGCATCGCACCTTCAAGGTGAAGATCGGCGCCCAGGCCCCCGAGGCGGATCTCGCCCGGCTCCGCCGGCTCGCGCAAGCGCTTGAGGGGCGCGCGGAGCTGATCGTTGACGCGAACCAGGCTTGGGACGAGACGACCTCCATCCGGTGTCTGCCCGCGCTCGCCGAAATGGGTGTGCGCCTCGTCGAGCAGCCTGTTCCGGCATGGAACGTCGCGGGTCTGGCGCGGCTGCGCGCGAGGCCGGGCACGCCCCCGTTGCTCGCCGATGAGTGCGTGTTCGATGCGCACGACATGCTCATGGTGGCGCAGCTCGCCGCCGCTGACGCGGTCTCGCTCAAGCTCGTCAAGCATGGCGGCCTGCTAGGCCTGCGCAAGGTCGCGGCAGTCGCCGAAGCGGCGGGTATCGGGCTTTATGGCGGATGCTTGCTCGAAAGCTCGGTGGGTGCCGCCGCGCACCTCCAGGCTTTCGCGACCTTGCGCGAACTCGCCTGGGGCTGCGAGCATTTCGGCCCACAGATCCTGACCGACGATCTGGTGACCGAGCCGTTGCGATTCGCGGACTTCCAGGTTCACCTACCCTCCGGTCCCGGCATCGGCGTCGCGCTGGATCAGGACAAGCTGCGCCACTACGCCCGCAAGTGAAAGGACGTGAGATGCTGTACCATGTTCAGATGGATGTGATTCCGCCGCCTGACGTGGACCCGGAGCGGTTCGAGAAACTGAAGGCCGACGAGAAGGCGATGTCGCAGGAGCTGCAACGGTCGGGCAAGTGGCGGCACCTCTGGCGCATCGCGGGACGCTACAGCAACATCAGCGTGCTCGACGTGGAAAACCATGACGAGCTGCACACGATCCTCTCCTCCCTGCCGCTGTTTCCCTTTATGGAAATCACGGTGACGCCGCTGGCTCGTCATCCCTCGGCTATCGACTGAACGCTAGAAGAGCCAACGGGAGGCCTCGATGAGCCTTGTCATTCTGGTTACGGGCGCAACGGCCGGCTTCGGAACAGCGATCGCGCGGCGGTTCGTCAAGGATGGACACCGGGTCATCGCCGCGGGCCGGCGAGCCGAGCGGCTCGATGGCTTGCGGCGTGAGCTCGGTGAACAAGTGCATCCTCTGACGCTGGACGTCACGGACACCACAGCCGTCGACGCGTTGCCGGCGAGTCTGCCCGAGTCCTGGCGGGCTATCGACGTTCTCGTCAACAACGCCGGACTCGCGCTCGGTGTCGAGCCTGCCTACGTGGCGCAGGTAACGGACTGGGATCGGATGCTGGCGACAAACGTCACCGGCCTGATCCACCTTACCCGAGCGTTGCTACCCGGAATGATCGAGCGGAATCGCGGGCACGTCGTCAATATCGGCAGCGTCGCGGGCAGCTACCCCTACCCCGGCGGACACGTGTACGGGGCGAGCAAGGCATTCGTGCGGCAGTTTTCGTTGAACTTGAAAGCCGACCTGACTGGCACGAATGTGCGGGTTACGAACATCGAGCCGGGCCTTGTCGGCGGCACGGAGTTCAGCCAGGTGCGCTTGCATGGCGACGCAGACCGGGCAGCCAAGGTCTACGAGGGAACGGAGCCGCTGACCTCGGAGGACATCGCCGAGGCGGTCGCCTGGGCGGTGACGCTGCCGGAACACGTGAACATCAACCGGATCGAGCTGATGCCGACCTGCCAAGGTCCGGGAACCTTCATCATCAAAAGGCAACAGAGCTCGCAGTGAAGCCGCGTGCGCTATACGGCATCCCGTGAGGTTCTGAACAGGGAGAGACGTGCATGCAAACGATGACCGATCTGTTCCTTCACTTTTTGAAGGACATGTACTACGCCGAGCAACAGATGCTGAAGTCGCTTCCCGAGATGACGCGGGCCGCGCAGAACGAGGCGCTTGGCAAAGCTCTGTCGGCACAGGCGGAGGTGACTCGGCAGCATGTGAAGACTTTGGAATCCGTATTTCAATCCGTCGGCGCGCGTGCGGAAGGCGTTACCTGCGAGGCGCTCCTCGGCCTGCTCAAGGAATCGGAGGACCTGCTGAAGGAGACCGGCAAGTCCGGCCCGGTGCAGGATGCTGGCCTGATCGCCTGCCTACAAGCCGTGCAGCACTACGCGATCGCCCGCTACGGCACGCTCCTCGCGTGGGCCACCGCCGCCGGACAGCAGCAGGCGGTGACTTTGCTCCGCCAAATGGTCGAGAGCGCGAAGCAGGCAGACGCCGCGTTGAACCAACTCGCGACCCGAGACGTCAACAAATCCGCTTCCGGAGCCGCCTGATCCCGGAGCGGGAGGAGTTGCGTCCGCGGCACGACTGCGCCGCAGCTTCATCCGCGTGTAGGCAAATGCGATGCGAGCCGGCCAGGACAGCAACGCAGCGGCGCAGGGAGCAAAGCAGCACCTGATCGATCCGGAGATCTGCATCCGGTGCAACACCTGCGAATCACGCTGTCCTACCGGAGCTATCAGCCATAACGAGGCCAATTACGTCGTCGATTTCGACATTTGTAAATTCTGCATGGCTTGCGTCCGGCCATGTCCGACGGGCGCGATCGACAACTGGTTGATCGTCACTCGCCCCTACTCGGTGGCGGAGCAATTCGCCTGGACCGAATTGCCGTCCCAGACCGCAGCCTCGGAGCAACTCGCGACGATCACCCCGGCTGACGCTCTCGACGCGGAGGCCTCCGCGATTCTCGAAACCGCGCATAGGGGAATGCGCGGGCCTGCCCGGCCTCCCCAATCCGCGTCGAAGCCGCGCATCAACGTGTTTACGCGGGCGAACCCGGCGATCGCGACCGTGACCGGCAATCTTCGCATCACGGACGCTCAGGCCGAGTTGGATGTGCGGCACATCGTGCTGGATTTCGGCATGGTCCGCTTCCCGTTCCTGGAAGGCCAGAGTCTCTGGCGTCACGCCGCCCGGCACGGGGCCGGACGGTAACCCGCACACGATGCGCCTCTACTCGATTGCTTCCGCCCGCGACGGCGAACGTCCTAACACGAATAATTTGTCCCTGAGCGTGAAGCGCATTGTAGAGGGGCGGCCGGATGGCAGCGTGTTTCGCGGCGTCGCGTCGAACTGGCTGTGCGACCTCAGCCCCGGTGACACGATCCCGGTCGTAGGACCATTCGGTGCCACGTTCCTGATGCCGGACGATCCAGAAGCGGAGCTGCTGATGGTCTGCACCGGGACGGGCGTTGCGCCTTTTCGCGGTTTCACGCATCGGCGCCGTCGTACCATGCCGCATGCACGAGGCAAGCTGTTCCTTTTCTTCGGGGCGAGGTCAGCACAAGAGCTGCCCTATTTTGGCCCGTTGCAAAAATATCTGAAATCGCAGCTGGACTGCGAGCTTGTCTATTCGCGGCTTCCTGGAACGGGAAAAGAGTACGTGCAGGACCGCTTGCGCAAGCGGGCCGAGGACATCGCGTGCCTACTGCCGAAAGACTCTCTCCACCTCTACATGTGCGGATTGCGCGGGTTAGAAGAAGGCGTGGAGCGTGCCTTGTCGGAGATTGGCCGAGTGCATGGGATAGACTGGCTAACGATTCGAGAACAGATGCGTGACACCGGCCGGCTACATATCGAAACGTATTGACGCCGATCGCTCCCCGCCGTTCAAGGCAGTCTTGAAGCCGCCTTGAGCTGGAGCAGTTGCACCAGGATCTCGTCCCTTTGCCGCACCAGCTTCTCGAGGTCGGTATGCGCGAGCTCCTGGTCGGTGCCGGTCACGACCTGCTGCTTCAGCGGCTCGGTAACGTGGGCGACGCCGAGATCCCGCCACATGTCCTCGGTCGCCTGCCAGAGCGGCTTCTCGAACAGTGCGCCGATCCCCCCTTCGCCGCCCGAGAGATGCAGGTTGAGGAAGGGGCCGAGCAGGGACCAGCGAAGGCCCGGGCCGTGTGCGATCGCGGCGTCGACGTCGGCGACGCTCGCCACCCCGGTCTCCACCAAGATGAAAGGCTTCCTGCCACAATGCGGCCTGTAGCCGATTAGCGATATGGCCGCGCACTTCTTTGCGCAACCTGATGGGCCGTTTACCGATCGCGTGGTAAAACGCGAGTGCGCGATCCACGGCCTCCGGCGCGGTGTCCCGGCCGCCCGCAACTTCGACCAGCGGGATCAGGTGCGGCGGATTGAACGGATGGCCGAGCACCACTCGCGCGGCGTGCGTGCAAGCCGTTTGCATCTCGCTGACCGCCATGGTGGAGGAACTGCTCGCGAGCAGCACATCTTCCGCGGTGGCCGCATCCATGCGGCGGTACAGCTCCTGTTTCAAGTCGGCGCGCTCCGGCCCGTTCTCCTGGACGAATTGCGCGCCCTCCAGCGCCGCCTCGAGCGACGTCGAAAAGCGGAGCCGTGTAGGTGACGCGCCGGCGCGAAATCCGAGCCGCTCCAGCACGGGCCAGTGCGTCTCGACCGCGCGTCCGAGCTTCGCCTCGGCGCCGGGCGCCGGATCGGTCGCGGCGACGTCCAGACCTTGCGCGAGGAAGTAAGCCGCCCAGCTCGCGCCGATCACTCCGGTTCCGACAACTGCGACCCGGCTTACAGACTGGGACGAACCTGATCCGCTCATGCAGCGGGTCTCGCCGGCAGACCAAGAATTTCCCGCGCTTCCGCGGGCGAGGCCGGCTCCAAGCCCATCTCCCGAACGATGCGAACCGTGCGCTCGATCAGCATCTCATTCGTCGCGAGCACGCCGCGGCTGTAGTAATTGTTGTCCTCGAGGCCGGCCCGCACATGCCCGCCCAGCAGCAAGGCTTGCATGGTCGCCGGCAATTGAGCCGGACCAATGCCGGAGACGCAGAAGATGGATTGTGGCGGCAACAGCTTCACCATCATGTCCAGGACATCGTGCGTATAGGGCATGCCGCCCTGGAAATTCCGGTCGGTGCCGAGCACCATGTTCACGTAGTGGGGCGGCTTGTCGTAGCCCTTCTCGATCAACCGCGTCATGTCCTGCAGGATGTGCGCGGGGTTGAACACCTCCCATTCCGGCTTGATGCCGCGCTCCTGAAAGCGCTTCGCCATCGCCTCGCAGCGCGACGGCGAGGTGAGCACGATGATTTCCTTCCCGCCGAACTTGTCGATCGCGGTGAAGCCGTCGAAGGTCGCCATCTCGGCGCCCGCATCGAGTCCCTTCATGCGCTCGTCGAAGCTGCTTTCGAACATCCCGTCGGCGCGTGGAACCAGCATGTCGCCGCTCGAACCGCCACCGGTAGAGTTGTTGATGATGATGTCGCAGCGTTCCCGGATCAGGCCGTTGATGCGACGGTAGATGTCGGCGTTGCACGTCGCCTGGTCGTCCGGCCGGCGCGCGTGCAGCGCGGCGATGCAAGCGCCCGCCTTGAAGGAGCGATGTACCGATTCCGCGATCTCATCCGGCTGGGTCGGCAGGTTCGGATTCAACTCCTTCGACGCCATGCCGCCGGTTGGAGCAACCGTCACCATAACCTTTCTGGTCGCCATTATTTTCTCTCCCTTGTCGAATTGGGCTCACTTCACCAGCGGGCAGCCGCCTTGCGAGAGCGGGCGAAACGCCTGCTCGGCCGGAATGGTGTCGACGAGCTTGAAGAAATCCCAAGGACCGTGGCTCTCGGCCGGCGTCTTGGTCTCCATCAGGTAGATGGGATGCAGCGCCCGCCCGTCGGGCCGGATGGAGCCTTTGCCGAATAGCGGATCGTCGGTCGGCCGCTTCTTCATTTCGTCGATCACCGCACGCCCGTCCGACGCGCTCCCGAGCGCCGCGACGGCTTTCAGGTAGTCCAGCACGGCAGCATAGACCCCGGCTTGCATGTCATTCGGCATCAGGTGTTTCGGGTCGAGTTTCTGGTATCTTTGCGAGAAGGCCCGCGTACCGTCGTTCATGTCCCAGTAGAACGGCGTGACGCTCAAGAGGCCCTTCGAATCGGCAAGCCCGACTCCCTGAACCACGTTGATGTTCACGACCGGTCCGGCGAGCTTCATCGCCGGGGTCAGGCCGAACTCCGCCGCCTGCTTGATCGAAGTCGTAAGGTCGCCGCCGGCGTTGGCCAAGCCGAGCACGTCCGCGCCGCTCGATTGGGCCTGCACGAGAAAGGACGAGTAATCGCTGGTCCCGAGTGGCGCACGCGCGGAGCCGAGGACCGTTCCGCCCGCTTCGCGCACGGCCGCTCCCGTGCTGTCTTCAAGATCAATGCCGAAAGCATAATCGGCCGTCAGGAAGTACCATTTCTTGCCCCCGCGAGCGACCACCGCCTGCCCGAGCGCGTGCCCGACCTCCCACGTATCGTAGGTCCACTGCACGGTGTTCGGTGAGCATCGCGCCCCCGTCAATTCCGCCGTCCCGGCGCCCGACGCGATGAACGCCTTGTTCTTCTCACGCGTGATCTGCGCAACGGCGAGAGCCACAGCCGAGTTCGGAACGTCGAAGATCGCGTCCACCCCGTCCAGGTCGAACCAGCGCCGGGCCAGTGCCGAGCCCACATCGGGCTTGTTCTGATGGTCGCCGGAGATGACTTCGATCGGCCGGTCCTTCACCTTGCCGCCGAAATCATCGACCGCCATCTGCGCCGCGACCACTGACCCGCGTCCCTGGTAATCGGAGTAAGGTCCCGACATGTCGTTCAGCACGCCAATCCGCAACGGCTGCTCGGCGAGCGCGCCCCCGCTGCACCAGAGCAGGCCGGCCAAGATGGCCGCCGCACAGAAAGTTTTCAACTTCACCATTCCTCCCAAGTGCTCGCGGACAGATTGCCTTCGTGGCTCAGGCTTGCTCTAGAACCGCACCTGCGCCCCGCATCACGGTTCGGGCCAGGGCAGGCGCGGCGATCAGCAGATGCTCGGCGTAAAACCGGCACGCCGGAACGAAGTCCGGCGGCGCACCCGCCTCGCGCAGCGCCGCAGTTACGCCTTTTGCGAGATATGCGCCCGCTGCCGTCAGTCCGAACAGACGCAAATAGGGGGTAGCCACGGCAAGCAACTCATCCGCGCTCCGGCCATCGGCAAGCACCCAATCCGTCGCCTGGTCGAGAGCGTCGATCGCATCGGACAGGTTGGTGCTCATGTCGCCAAGGCTCGACGCCCCAAGGCTGTCCAGTTCCTCCCGGATGCGACGGAATAGATCGAGCTCCGACTTCGCCGCCGTCCCGCCATCCCGCTTCACCTTGCGCATGACAAGATCGATCGCCTGAATGCCGTTGGTGCCCTCGTAGATCGAGATGATGCGCGAGTCGCGAAGGTGCTGCGCGGCGCCGGTCTCCTCGACGAAGCCCATTCCGCCATGCACTTGCACATTGAGCGACGCCACGTCGAAGCCCACCTCGCCCGAGAATGCCTTGACGATCGGCGTGAGCAGCGCCGCGCGCGCATCCGCCGTCCGTCGCATCCCGGCATCTGGCGCCCGCTGCGACCGGTCGATCGCCTCTGCCGCCGTATAGGCGACGGCGCGGCCGGCAAGCGTCAGAGCGCGCATGGTCCTGAGCATCCGGCGCACGTCCGGATGTTGGACGATCGGCACTGACTTGCCCGCCTCGTCACGGCCTTGCTTCCGGATCTGCGCGTATGCCGATGCCTGCTGGAAAGCACGTTCCGCGATCGCTACGCCCTGCAAGCCGGTCGAGAGCCGCGCTTCGTTCATCATGGTGAACATGCAGGCGAGACCGTCGTTCGGGCTGCCGACCAACCAGCCGATCGCTCCCTCGCGGTCGCCGAAAGCCATGCTACAGGTCGGGCTCGCGTGGATGCCGAGTTTGTGCTCGATGCCGGTGCAACGAACGTCGTTGCGCGCCAACTCGCCGCTGTCGGATGCGGGCAATAGCTTCGGAACCAGGAACAGCGAGATCCCCTTGGTGCCGGCGGGCGCTCCCGGCAGACGCGCCAGCACGAGATGGACGATGTTGTCCGTGAAATCGTGTTCCCCGTAGGTGATGAAGATCTTTTGGCCACGCAGCCGGAACGTGTCATTCCCGTCCGGCTCGGCACGCGTGCTGATCGCGCTCAGGTCGGAGCCGGCTTGCGGTTCGGTGAGGCTCATGGTCGCGGTCCACTCGCCGCTCACGAGCTTGGGCAGATAAATCTGGCGGAGCGAATCATCGGCGTGCGACAGCATCACGTGGATGGCGCCCTGCGTCAGCACCGGTGCGGTGGAGAAGCCCATATTGGCGCTGGTCCACATCTCCATCAGCGCCGTACCCACCGTGCATGGCATACCGCTCCCGCCCCATTCCTCGGGCGCGGTGACCGCGTTCCAGCCACCCTCGATCCAGCTTCTGTACGCCTCGCGGAAACCTTGCGGCGTGTACACTTGGCCGTTTTCGATGCGCGCGCCTTCGCGGTCGCCCGTCGCATTCAATGGCGCGAGCTGCTCGGCGGCAAACCGGCCGGCTTGGTCGAGCAAGGCCTCGAGCATGTCGTCGCCCGGCTCGTCAAGCCACCCCTCTCGGCGCGCGGCATCCATGCCTCCCACATGACGCAGCATGAAGAGCATGTCGTTGACCGGGGCCGTGTACTCCATCGCCAAACCTCTTCCGAGTTACCCGCGCAAGCCGCTTGGAATCTGAGTCGCGCGGCTTGCCGGCCGATCATTTATCCACGGCCAATCAGCTTACCCGCGCGCAAATCACGTGCGGGGGCGGCGGTTCGGCGTAGAGCTGCTCGACCAGATCGCCGTAATTGCTCAGCACGGCGCGCTGATTGATCGACCCTTTGTCCGTGAGTTCGCCGGCATCGATGGACAGCGGCGCAGTCAGCCACGCCAGGCGCATGACCCGGGTGGAGCTGCCGGTCGCCTGCGCGACCAGGCGTTTCGAGCCGATCGGCAACCGCGGCGCACACCGCCGGATCGTCCGCCGCCGCCGCATTTTGCGGAATGGCCAATACCGCCACATAGTCGCAATTCATGCCCGCGATCGCCACGTCTTTCACGTGCGGCGCCAAATGCGACAGAACATGGGTACGCAGCGGCCCGACGCTCACCCAGGTGCCGGTCAGCAGCTTGAAGTCCTCCGAGACCCGGCCGTCGAAACGGAATCCCAGGCTGAGATCGTTTGCGTCGACCGGCACGAGCGCGTCGCCCATGCGGTAGAACCCCTCCTCGTCGAACGCCTTGGCGGTCTGTTCCGGCATGCGCCAATAGCCCGGGGTGATGCTGGGGCCGCGCACGCGTGCTTCCATCTTGCCGTTCACCGGCGCGAGCTTGAGCTCGACACCCGGCGCGGGCAATCCGACAATGCCTGCCCCGACCACGTCTGGGCGGGGTGAGAGGGCGAAGGGCGCGGTTTCGGTCGAACCGAGGCCGGTCATCCATTGAATGCGCTGACCGATCGTCTCGACGGCCAGCCGTTCGAACGTATCCCAAGTCTGTTGCGGCAGACCGGCGCCGGCGTAGAACAAGTACTTCATCCTGGCAAAGAACCGCTCTCGTAAAACGGCGTCATGCTCCATGCGAGCACCCAGCTCTTCGAATGCCTTCGGCACGCTATAAAAGGCGGTCGGGGACACGTCGCATAAGTTACGGACCGTAGCCTCGAATTTGCCCGGTACCGGACGGCCATCATCGATGTAAAACGTACCTCCATTGGCAAGCACGATGCCGAGATCGTGGTTGCCGCCGAAGGTGTGACTCCACGGCAGCCAGTCGAGCAGCACCGGCGGTTCTTCCTCCAGAACCGGATAGCTCTGGCGGATCATCTGCTGATTGCTGCACAGCATGCGGTGGGTGTTGATGACGCCCTTCGGCACACCGGTCGAGCCGGAGGTGAACAGGATTTTCGCGATGTGATCCGGCCCCACCCGCTCCGCGGCCGCATCTACCGCGGCGGTCGGCGCGGTGGCGAGCAACTCGCTGAGTGGAGTTGTGTTCCGGCTAATGGACGCATCGCCCGTTATCACCACCTCCGCATCCGCCGGGATGACGGCCTCGATCGCAGCCGCGAATCGGGCTCCTTCCGCGGCGAACACGAGGCCGGGAGTCAGCAACGCGGCGCATTGCCGTAACTTCGCGAAATCCGTGGCGAGCAGCGAATAAGCCGGCGATACCGGTGAGTACGGGACGCCGACATGCAGACAAGCAAGTGCGACCAACAGGTGAGCGATGCTGTTGTCCGACAGGATCATCACCGGCCGGCCCGCGGACAAATCGCGCGCGAGCAAGCCCTGAGCGATCGCGCGCACCTGTTGCATTGCTTCCGCGTAAGAGAGACTGCGCCAGGCGCCGCCGTGCTCCCGCTCGGCAATCATGGTGCGGTCCGGCGCCGCCCTCGACCAGTGTTCGAAGTGTGCGCCCATGCGGCCGGGATATGGGCCGAGGGGCTCCGGATTGGTCACGAGCAAGCTGCCATCCGGACGCCGTTCGAACTCGGCGCGGAGTTGCGCGATGTTGACGGGCCGGACGGAACTCATTTTTGCCGCGTCACCTTCGGCGCGCGGCCCTCGAGGAAGGCGCGGAGCCGGCCTTTGGCATCCTTGTCGGCTGTGGCGATGGCCGCCATCAGGCTTTCCATGAGGCTGCCGATACGCGGATCGGCTTCGGCGATACGCGGCAGCGCCTGTGTCACCGCGAAATTGGTAAGCCTCGTGTTCGCCGCGGCGCGCTCCGCCAATTCGATCGCGCGTGTCAGCGCCTGACCGGGTTCGGTGAGATACTGCGAAAACCCCAGCGCCACGCCCTCCTCGCCGCCATAGGTGCGGCCGGTCAGCATCATGTCCATCATCCTCGCGACTCCGATCAGCCGCGGGAGCCGCACCGAGGCGCCGCCGCCCACGAAAATGCCGCGCTGCCCTTCGGGAAGTGCATAGAACGCGGTACGATCGGCCACGCGCACATGGCAGGCGCAGGCGAGTTCCAGCCCCCCGCCGACGACTGCGCCTTGCAGCGCCGCGAACACCGGCACGCTGCCGCTCTCAATCCGCTCGAACGTTCGGTGCCAGGCGCGCGAGTGCCAGATACCTTCGGTGGCGTCCGTTTCCTCTACCGTATTCAGATCGAGGCCGGCGCAGAAGTGTTCGCCTTCGCCATGGATAACGACTGCGCGGACATCGCTCGGCAGGTCGGCAAAGAACCGCTCGATGCCGGCGATAGTCACGTTATCTACCGCATTGCGCTTGTGGGGCCGACTGAGACGCAGCAACGCGACGGGGCCGCGCGACTCGACTTTCAGGCTTTCCGGCAAGCCGGAGTCCGACAGGCTCATTTGATCTGATCCGCTGGACGTTTCTTTGGGTCGAAACTAACGAGGTTCACCAACCCGGTCAAACGCGTGTGTCCGACTTATGGTCTGCGCGGCATCATCACCGTGTGTGTGGCTGTCATCACAGTTGCGCCATTCTGATTGAGGGTGGTCACGCGCAAGGTAATCAGTCCCTTTTCGGGACGTGAGCGAGAGATCCGGGCACCCACCACTTCGGCTTCCACGCGAAGCTCGTCTCCGGGCCGCACCGGATGCGGCCAGCCCAGCCCTTCGATGCCTGCTCCCTGACCTCCTCCCGCGATAGGCGGCATAGCCTCGGTGATGAAGAGGCGCATGGAAACCGCCGCGGTGTGCCACCCGCTGGCGACCAGTTCGCCGAACTGGCTGGTTGCGGCGGCTTCCTCGCTCAGATGCTGCGGTTGGGGATCGAACTCCTCGGCGAAGGCTGTGATCCGATCTTTCTCCATCCGAAAAGGGCGCGAATGGAATTTCCGTCCGACCGTGAAATCCTCGTAGTAGTGATCTTCACTCATTTCACATTTCCCGAGTTGAAGTAGCAGGCCCCTTGAGGCGGGCTATACAGGTGGGCAGCACTATGGGCGGACGCCCCTGGCGCAGGCGCTCCCGACAGCGAGGAAAATCTCGCGCAGAAACGCCGCGAGGCTGGCGATGAACGCCACCATCGCGATGACGAACATGAAGGCGATCAGCCGAGCCAGGTTCGGCTGGATAAGCGCGTCGATGAAGGCGGTCACGATCATCAGGCCGACAAATAAGGCACAGATCACATCCAGCGACATCGCCAGGTAGATCAGCCGCATCCTGCGTCGTAGAGTTTCCAGCTCGCCGAGTATCGAATGCGACGCCTCGCCCGCGTCTCCCGCCAGACGCTCCTCCAGCGTGCGGGAGCGGTCCACCGCGCGAGCGAGGCGATTGGTCAGCACACTGATCAGCGTGCCGACCGCGGTCAGCAAGAAAACCGGGGCGATCGCGAGCTGGATCACCGGTACAATGTCGGTAACCCCGTTCGGCGCCATGATCCCCGGTTCTCCTACTCGAAACGTATCAGCCTATGGCGATCTTGATTTCGCCGATGCCGTCGACGCCGCCGGTGATCGTCTCGCCGCGCTGGATCGGGCCGACGCCCTCGGGGGTGCCGGTCATGATGAGATCGCCGGGCCGCAACTCCATCGAGCGCGAGGCGATCGAGATGACATCCGGAATCGGCCAGATCAGCTTGGCGATGTCGGAATCCTGCTTCACCTGCCCATTCACCGCGAGCCAGATGCGGCCCTTGGCGGGATGGCCTACCTCCTCCACTCGGCGCAGCGGCGCGATCGGGGCGGATAGGTCGAAGCCCTTGCCCCAGTCCCAGGGTCGCCCCAGCTCGCGCGCCTGGAGTTGCAAGTCGCGCCGGGTGAGGTCGATCCCAACGCCATAGCCGAACACATGATCGAGCGCCTTCTCCACGGGAATATTGAAACCACCCTTCCCGATCGCCACGATCAGCTCGATCTCGTACTGGAAATTCGAGGTCTCGGGCGGGTACGGCACGGTGGCGCCGTTATCGACGACGGTGTCGGCCGGCTTGAGGAAGAAGAAGGGCGGCTCACGATCCGGGTCGCGCCCCATCTCGCGCGCGTGGGCCGCGTAGTTGCGCCCGACACAGAAGATGCGGCGCACCGGAAACCGCGCGTCCGCGCCCGCGACGGCGACGGACGACACGGGAGGCGGCGGCAGCACATACTCGGTCTGCTTGGCGTTATCAGACATTCCCACGGTCCTCCCGGAACAGATAAAGCGCTTCTTGGATCGGCCTGTCGGAGACCGAAAACAGCACGCTGTCCTCCGCTGGCTCGTGCCGCACATGCTTCCAGCTTGGGACAACGAAGATGTCCCGCTTCTCCCAGTCAACGACGAAATCATCGCCGATGATGCTGCGTCCGCGTCCCTCGATCGGCACGAAGATGGTCGCGTCCGTAGAACGGTATTTGGCGGTGGAAAAACCTTTCGGCAGCAATTGGATGAAGGTCGCCATGGTCGCCATGGCGTGGTTGCCGGTAATCGGGTTGGTATAGCGCATCTTCAGGCCGTGGCAGGGGTCCCAGGCCTCGGCGCGCCGCATCCGCTCAAGCGCATCGCGCGTCCGGTCATAGGGGTAATTGAACACGGGGGACGTTCCGCTGCCGCCGCCCTTGTGATCCACGGGCAGCATGTTGGCGCCGTAGCGGGCGTCGCTGTCGCCGATGGGGCGCGTGATCGGCTGCTCGTCCTGGCCCAGCGTCTCGGCGAAAGATGCGTCGAGCAGCGACACGACCGGCATGTCCAGCCCGTCCAGCCAGAAGATCGGCTGATCGCTCTCGTTGCCGTGATCGTGCCACGTCATCGGCGGCGTGATGATGAAATCGCCCTCGTGCATGATGGTGCGCTCGCCGTTGACGGAGGTGTGGGCGCCGCCGCCTTCCAGCACGAAGCGCAGCGCGCTTTGCGTGTGCCGGTGCGCGGGCGCCACCTCGCCCGGCAACACGAGCTGGACGCCGGCGTAAAGTGAGGTGGTGACCTTGGATTGGCCGCGCAGGCCCG
This sequence comes from uncultured Alphaproteobacteria bacterium, assembly GCA_963808965.1. GTDB lineage: Bacteria > Pseudomonadota > Alphaproteobacteria > Acetobacterales > Acetobacteraceae > CAWEHU01. The sequence goes on along the minus strand of CAWEHU010000018.1, from coordinate 50,726 downwards.
GGTTCTCAAGCACGAGCACCCGGCGCTCAGCCTCTTTCGCGGTGATGAGGCCGCCCGCCTCCATCATGGCGTCGCGGATCTTGGAAAATTGCCACGACGCCGGGCGGCACGGGCTGCGCGGCTCGGGCGTGACCAGATCGGCCAGCGAGGTCCAGAGCGGCGCCATGTTTTCGCGACTGATTTTCTCGTAAAATGCCCGCCGCTCCGGCGTATCCGCGGGAGCTTCCATGATGGACTCGGCTTGCATCAATTCCTCCTCCTGCTCCATTTCTCGATTGACCGTATACGGAACTTCCGTGTACTGTCAACCGGGTTCGGTAGCCCGCCCTGCTCAGGAACGTCTGGGAGCAAAGAATGTCTATGCCGAGGAAGAAAATGCGCCTTCGCTGCGGATGCCAGCAAGGCTGATGAAGCCACATGGTATTTGCGCGGCGCAGCATCTTCGCGCTCGCGGAGTAGGGCCGTGTCGCACGCTCCCCTCTCTCGCCGTTCTCAGCAAGGAGCCATGTTCCGCTCGTGTCCAAGTCAATCAGCGCGCCCCACTCTATGGACGGCCTCTATGCCATGCCTGGCCACCTCATCCGGCGCGTGCAGCAGATCTCCTCGGCCCTGTTCGCAGAGGAGTGCGGCAACTTCGACCTGACCTCAGTGCAGTACGCGGCGCTGGTCGCAATCCGGGCCAACCCGCAGGTGGACGCGACCCGCTTGTCGGCGCTCATCGCCTTCGATCGCTCCACGCTCGGCGACGTGCTGGAGCGGCTGGAAGCAAAAGGCTGGGTACTGCGCAGCTCCAGCCCGAGCGACAAGCGGGTGAAGCTCCTCCGTCTCTCTCCGGAAGGCGCGCGGGTGTTGCAGCGCGTGGAGCCGGCCGTGCGCCGGGTGCAGGAGCGCTTGCTGGCGCCGCTCGCCCCGAGCGATCGGGCGCGGATCGTGCGGCTCCTCGCACAGCTCGCGGATCTGCACAACGATATCCTGCCGGCGCCGCTGCGCGCCGCCGAGTAGCGCCTCGACTGGGCAGCAATCGGCTCCGAGGGCGAAGGCGGCGTCCTGAACAGGCCGACTCGGTCCAGGAAAGTTCTGTCGTTAGAAGGAGAATGCAGGAATGCGGACGCAAATCGCGCTCGCCGTGACCCTATCTTTGCTGCTGGGCGGCGCTGCCGCCGCCCAGAACTCAACTCGCACGATCCGCATCGGCGTTTTGAACGATATGTCGGGCCCCTATGCAGACTTGTCGGGCAAGGGATCCGTGGTCGCCGCCCAGATGGCAGCGGAAGACTTCGCCAAGGAAGCCGGGCCCGATGCGCCCCGCGTAGAGATCCTCTCCGCCGACCATCAGAACAAGGCCGATGTCGGGGCTGCCACGGCGCGTGCCTGGGTGGATCAAGACGGGGTCGCAGCGGTGGTGGACGTACCCAATTCCGCGGTCGCGCTCGCCGTCAATCAGGTAATGCGGGAGAAGGATCGCGCCTTCCTCGCCTCAAGTACCGCGACGAGCGATCTCACCGGTACGCAATGCGCACCGACCACGGTGCAGTGGACCTTCGACACTTGGGCGCTGGCCAACGGCACGGCCCGCGCCCTGGTGAAGCAGGGCGGCGATAGCTGGTACTTCCTGACCGCGGACTACGCTTTCGGAAAGGCACTCGAGCGGGATGCCGCTTCCATGGTGAAGCAGGCAGGCGGGACCGTGCTGGGCGAGGCCCTGCACCCGCTGGGGAGTTCCGATCTCTCCTCATTCCTTTTGGAGGCGCAGAGCAGCGGCGCCAAGGTGATCGGCTTGGCCGACGCGGGCACGGATGCCAGCAACGCCATCAAACAGGCCGCCGAGTTCGGCATCGGGCGGGACGACAAGCAGCGTCTGGCCGGACTGTTGATGTTCATTACGGACGTCGACGCGCTGGGGCTGGAGACGGCACAGGGCCTTGTGCTGACGGAGGCGTTCTACTGGGATCTCAACGACCAGACACGCGCTTGGTCGAAGCGCTTCGCTGAACGCGCCGGCGGCCGCATGCCGACCATGAATCATGCCGGCGTCTATTCCAGCGTGTTGGCTTATCTGCGCGCGGTCAAGGCGGTCGGCGCGTCGAGTGGTATCCCGTCCGGCGCGGCTGTGGTGGCGCGGATGGAGGCGGCTCCGATCCAGGATCCACTCTTTGGGTCGACGATCATCCGCAAGGATGGACGGGCGGTTCACGCGATGTACTTGTTCCAGGTGAAGAAGCCGGGCGAGAGTCATGGTCGGTGGGACTACTACAAGCTGCTGGCCACCATACCGGCCGATGAAGCGTTCCGGCCGGTCAAGGATGGCGGCTGCCCCCTGATCGGTCAGTGACACGCCCCTACAAGGAGCCCGCCATGTCCGCGGCAAACGTCATCGACGTCCAGGAATTTATCAACTCGCACAAGCTGTCGCCCACGCAGAATTCTGCTCCTCGTGCTGTGCTTCCTGATCGTAGCGATAGATGGTTTCGATACCGCTGCGATCGGCTTCATCGCGCCCGCGATCAAGGCCGACTGGGGCCTCTCGCCCGCGCAGCTGGCGCCGCTATTCGGATCCGGTCTGTTCGGCCTCATGGTGGGCGCGTTCGCGATCGGCCCCTTCGCCGATCGGCACGGGCGCAAAGCCGTGCTGATCTTCGCGGTATTGTTCTTCGGCGCCGCCAGTCTGATCTCCGCCTACAGCCCTAACTTGACGATTCTGGTTCTGCTGCGGTTCCTCACCGGCCTGGGGCTCGGCGGGGCGATGCCGAACGCGATCACGCTGACCTCGGAGTATTGTCCGGAAGACCGCCGGTCGTTTCTCGTGACCCTGATGTTCTGCGGCTTCACGATCGGCTCGGCGCTCGGCGGCATCGTGGCTTCGCAGATCGTCGCCGATTACGGCTGGCACTCGGTTCTGATCGTCGGGGGTGTCTTGCCGCTCTTGCTCGCACCCGTGCTGTGGTGGGCGCTGCCGGAGTCCGTCCGCTACCTCGTCATGAAGGGAGGCGACTCGCAGCGCATCGTGGCGGCGCTGCACCGTATCGCGCCGGAGGCGGATCTCGCGAACGCGACCTTCACCGGCGCGAGAAAGCCGCATGGCTCCCCGGTGCGCCAGCTGTTCGAGGGCGATCTGCTGCGGGGCACGTTGCTGCTGTGGATCGCGTTCTTCATGAGTCTCCTGGTCGTCTATCTGCTTTCGAGCTGGCTGCCGACGTTGATCAACAGCTCCGGCGTGACGCTCAAAACGGCGTCGTTGATCACGGCGATGTTCCAGGTGGGCGGCACCATCGGCGCGGTTGCGATCGGGCGGATGATGGACAAGCTCAACCCCCATTATGTGCTTGGGATCGCCTATGCCTCGGCCGGGATCTTCGTCTTCCTCATCGGCCATGCGTCGACCATGCCGTGGCTGATGGTGCTCGCGGTGTTCGGCGCCGGGTTCTGCGTCTCGGGCGGCCAGGTCGGCGCCAACGCGCTGTCCGCCGCTTATTATCCGACTGCGAGCCGGGCGACCGGCGTCAGCTGGGCCAACGGCGTCGGTCGCATCGGCTCGGTGCTTGGCTCGATGCTCGGCGGGTTCATGCTGTCGCTCGGCTGGGGCTTACCCACCGTGTTCGGAATCGTGGCGATTCCGGCTTTTATCGCCGGCCTATCGATCTACGTCATGGGCCTGACCCGCGCGCCAGCGCCCGCGGCCGCCGGCGCCGCTTCGCGGTAAAGCTGTCCCCTGCTCGACTGCTAAAGCAGGGGAGCGCTTCCCGCAACTCGCGGAAGAAAGTCAAGCTATTGTTGGTAACCGGCTGAGCCTGTCGGATTGCGTGGCGGCGCTGTCATGTAGCCGCCGCCGGCTGAAGTGTTCATGTTCGACGGCTGGCCGCTCGCCGGCCCTACGGATCCAGTCGGGTTCAATGCCGTCCCCCGCACGATCGTGGTTCCGGCAGCCGAATTGGTATTTTCCGGCTGTCCGCTCATCGGTCCGTTGGAGCCGGTCGGATTTGACGCGGGACCTGAGCTTTCGCGGACAATCGGGGGACCGGAGGGCTGGGCGCAGCCAGCCAGAACGAGGCACGTCGCCGCAGCCAGCATGATGAACTTCATTTTGGTTCCTCTCCTCTAAGCTTTCGTGGGCCGCATCTTGGCCGCGGTAGGGCGAGCCGACAACAGCGAATTGCGTTCGGCGACGCGAGCGTGCCCGACTTGCTTTGCCGTTGCCACCCCGGGGCTCCGCTGTAGACTGGCTCCGGTGAACGCATGGATGCAGCGCGCCCTGTTCCGGCGGATGGTGTTTTCGGTCCGCACGTTCGCCGGCGCGATGCTGGCGCTCTGGATCGCCTTCCGCCTGGATCTGGATCGGCCGTACTGGGCGCTGATGACCGCCTACATCGTAGCGCAGCCTCTTGCGGGAATGGTGCGGTCGAAATCCGTTTATCGCATAGTCGGCACGGTGGTCGGTGCGTCGGTCGCTGTCGGCGCGGTGCCGGCACTCGTAAACGCACCCCTGCTGCTTTCTTTGTTCCTGGCAGGCTGGATCTCGCTCTGCCTTTACCTCGCGCTGCTCGACAGCACACCGCGCAGCTATGCCTTCATGCTGGCCGGCTATACTGCGGCGCTGATCGGATTCCCGAGCGTCGACAACCCCGCGGTCATATTCGAGACGGCCGTATCGCGCGTAGAGGAAATCACGATCGGCATCCTTTGCACGACGGTGTTATCTGAACTGGTATTCCCCGAGCGAGTTGGCCCTTTGCTGGCAAGGCGTCTGGAAGCCTGGTTTGCCGAAATCGCTTTCTGGGCGGAGCAAGTCTTGGCCGGTGCGTCCGGCCGGCCCGATCGCGTCCGCCTCGCTTCCTCGCTCGCCGAGCTCGAGACGCTGCGCGTCCATGCCGGCTTCGAAAGCCCAGGAGCCGAGAGTATTCATGATGTGCAAGCAGCTTTCAGCGGAGTGCAGCGCCGGATGCAGATGCTTATCCCGATTATCGATGGAATCGAGAACCGGGTCCGAGCGCTGAATTCCGCCGACCGGGCCACGCTTCGTCCCGTGCTCCAGGAAACCGCCGCATGGATCGGTTCGCCCGAAAGAGCCGAGGCGAAGCTTCTTGCCAGGCTTGCGTCCTCCAGGAATATCGGCCCGGTCATCGACTGGAACACGGCCATGCGTGTCGGCCTCCTCGATCTCATGCGCGAACTGGTCGAGCTCTGGGCCGAATGCCGCGACCTTCGCCGCAGCATCGGGGCGGGAAGCGGCGCACGTTCGGAGCAAGTCGTGTTGGAGCACCACCGCGATCACCGCAAAGCGGCCCTCTCCGCGATCGCCGCTTTTATCGGAATTGGCCTTTGCGTCGTCGTATGGATCGCGACCGATTGGCCAGACGGCTTCATCGCAGCCGAGATGGGCGCCGTCCTGTGCTGCATCTTCGCCGCTCAGGACGATCCGGCGCCCGCCATCGCGAGCTTCCTGCACTGGGCGAATGCGGCCGCCGTCATCGCGGCGGTGTACCTTTTCGCGATTCTGCCCGCGATCGACGGGTTCCCCCTGCTGGTCGCGGCCCTCGCGCCCACTTACCTGCTGCTCGGCTTCGGCCTCGCCACGCCCGGGTGGCTGCCGATCGCCATGCCGTTGATCATCAACAGCCTCGCTCCCCTCGCATTGGGCGAAGTTTATTCGGCAAGTTTCGCGGGGTTTCTGAATTCCGTGATCGCCCAGGCGGTCGGGATCGGGCTCGCGCTCGGCACGACCAAGGCGCTCCGCTCGATGGGCTCGGAGCAGGCCTTGCGAAGAATGGTCCGAGCGAACCGCCGAGAACTCGCGCTCCTCGCCGCCGGCCAGCGCGCACCGGACCGGGCGATGCTCGAAGGGCGAGTGCTTGACCGGCTTGGCTTCCCCGGCTCTCGTCTCGAAGCTGAGACGGCCGCCCGCGCCTTGGCTGGGCTCCGCGCCGGGCTGAACGTCATCCGCCTTCGGCAGAAGGCCGGGGAGCTGCCGGGTCCGGCTTCCCGAGCCGTGCGGGCCGTTTTGGCTCGGATCGCCCGCGAGTTCCGGACCGATCCTGACGCGCTGCCGTCCGATATGCTTCGTGCGCGCATGGATTTGGCATTTCGCCGCACCGCCGACGCCGCGGAAGATGTGCCGCTCGCTCTTGCCGGGCTGCGACGCGCATTGTTCCCACACAGCCCACCTCCGGAAGGACCTTCGTCGCCTGTCGGAGAGGACCGAATGCTTGCCGCATAATGCAGGAACTGGACCTCTACGGCGTGCTGCTGCCGCCCGTTCTCGCGTGGGCGCTCATTGCCTTCGTCGTCCGTGCGTTGCTCCGGCGCCTGCTCGGGCGGCTTGGGTTCTATCGTTTCGTTGCGTATCCTGCGCTGTTTGACATGGCGCTCCTTGTGATCGTGCTGGGCGGCGTGGCGGCACTCTCTGTTCGATTGTCGCTCATATGAGACTGGCCCTCCGCCCCTTTGGGTCTTGGCTGGTGACGGCAGTCGCAGTCGTAGTGGCGGCCGTGATCGGGTGGCAGCTCTGGGCCTATTACATGGAGGCGCCTTGGACCCGGGACGGACGCGTACGCGCCGATGTGGTGCTGGTGGCGCCCGATGTCGCGGGCCTCGTCGCCGACGTCGTCGTGCAAGACAATCAGTTCGTGCATCGGGGAGACTTGCTGTTTCGCATCGACGCCCAGCGTTACGTGCTCGCATTGCAGCAGGCGGAAGCCACGCTGGCCAGCAACAGGGCGACGATGGAACAGGCCCAACGGGATGCGGAGCGCGCTCTCTCGCTGAACGCTTTATCGATCGCCAAGGCTCAGCAAGAGCAAGCGGTAAGGGCAGCGACTGTCGCCCAGGCCAACTACGACCAGGCGCTCGCGGCACGAGCCGTGGCGCAGCTCAACGTGGCCCGCACGCAGGTAACCGCGCCTGTCAACGGCATCGTCACCAATCTCGAGCTCCGCCCCGGCGACTACGTGAACGCAGGCCAGGCCGTGCTGGCCCAGGTCGACTCGGATTCGTTCTATGTGAACGGCTATTTCGAGGAAACGAAGCTGCCGCGCATCCATGTAGGAGACCTCGTCTCCGTGCGGCTGATGGGTGAGAGCCGGGCTATCCATGGCCACGTCGAGAGTATCGCCCGCGGCATCGCCGATCGCGAGCGCGCCCAAAGCCCGAATCTGCTGCCTAACGTCAATCCGACCTTCAGCTGGGTACGCCTGGCGCAGCGCATCCCCGTGCGCGTCGCGATCGAACTCGGTTCCTGCCGGCATCGATCTGATTTCGGGCCGCACCGCGACCGTGACGGTGCTGCCGGGCAGCGACCGGCGCCAGATTTCCAATGCGGCAAAATCGGGCGGGGCTGATTGACGGCGGTCTGCTATACTCGCTCGCATTCGGCAACAAGGAACCCGGAGATGCAGGTCGAAATCGAATATTGCGGCATGTGAGGCTACGAGCCGCGCGCCCGTGCGGCGCGGGACATGATTCTGGCGAAGTCGCCGGGAGCTACGGTCGCTCTCCGCAAGAGCCGCGGCGGCGTCTTCGAGATCACCGTGGACGGTGGGCTCCGCTTCTCGAAGAAAGCGACCGGCCGGTTTCCAACAGACGCCGAGGTGGCTTCCGTCCTCGCCTGATGTCCCGCCTCGCTCCGCCCGAAGGCGGAGACACGCGAGCGGCACCTGCCGCGTGACGGTGGTAAGACCGCGAACGAAGGATCGGCATGGTCCCTGAGACATGGATCCGCGCGTGCGCCTTGCTGGGCCGCGAGGCCGGGCTCATGATCCCCGGTCTGTCCTGACCGAGGCAGCGAGCCATGCCTGACGCTCTGCTCAACGATCCTCAGACCGCTATCAGCGAAGCAACGCGACGGATCGAGCCGGAGCTGATCGCCATTCGGCGCGATCTGCACGCGCATCCGGAGCTGGCCTTCCACGAAATCCGCACCGCGGGCGTGGTCGCGCGCGAGCTGGAGAAGCTGGGCATTCCACATCGGACAGGTGTCGGCCGCACCGGCGTGGTCGGGCTGATCGAAGGCGGGCGGCCGGGACCCGTGCTCGCGATCCGTGGGGACATGGATGCTTTGCCGATCCACGAGCAGACCGGCCTTCCTTTCGCCAGCACCGTCGATGGCCGGATGCACGCCTGCGGCCATGATGTCCACACGAGCACGTTGCTCGGTGTCGCCTCGGTTCTGAAGGAACTGGCGCCCCGCCTCGCCGGCACCATCAAGCTGGTGTTCCAGCCCGCTGAGGAATCGCTCGACGGCATGGCGGCGATGATCGCCGACGGCGTGCTGGAGGAGCCGAAGGTCGATATGGCGCTCGGCTATCACAATCACCCGGACACGCCGGTCGGGCGGTTCGGCTTCGCCCGCGGCGCGTGCCTCGCAGCATCGGACCGCTTCGACGTGACGGTACGCGGCCGCTCGGGCCACGCCGCCTACCCTCACACGGCGGTTGATCCGATCGTCGCGGCGGCGACGTTGGTCACGCAACTCCAGACCGTCGTGGCGCGGGAGGTGAAGCCCACCCATCCGGCGGTGGTGACGATCGGCGCGATCCATGGCGGCAGCGCCCGGAACATCATCCCGGATGCCTGCATGTTGAAGGGGACGGTGCGAACCTTGGACGCAGAGACGCGCGATACAGCCGAGCATTCCATCCGGCGTTTATGCGCCGGGCTGGCCGAGGGAATGCGCGTGACCTGTGAGGTCGATTACGTACGCGGTGTGCCGCCCCTCGTGAATGATGATGGCGTGCTGGAGAGGGCGGTGGCGTCGGTGCGCGGACAGTTCGGCGACGTCATCACGGAAGGCGGCCCGAGTCTTGGAGGCGAGGATTTCGCGCTGATGGCCGAACGGGTCCCGGCTTTTCAGTTGCGCATCGGCTCGGCCCAGCCAGGGCGCGCGGACAAGCTGCACAACTCCGCCTATCAGCCCGATGAGCGGTGCATCGGCATCGGCGTACAGGCCCTCTCGCGCGCCGCACTCGACTTGCTATCCTGACAGCAAGGGCGCGCTTGATGAAGTCACCTCCAAACTGGCTACAAAGGTTCGGCGACTTAATATCCAACTCCTAACAGGGATGGAGAGGGTCGGCGGCGCGGGTATAATGCCAGTCAACGCGGCTCACCCGCCCCGAAGCTCCGCCGCGAGGTGCGGTTTTCTGGGAAACCCAGATGCGATCATCCAGCACCGGCGCGATAGCGAATTGAGCCACGTCCACGTCATCGGCGCCGGCCTCTCCGGCTTGTCCACAGCGCTCGCGCTGACCGATGCGGGGCGCAGCGTTACGGTCTATGAGGCGGGGCCGCAGGCAGGCGGACGGTGCCGGTCCTATTTCGACCGGGAACTCGGCTGCCGCGTCGATAACGGCAATCACCTGCTGCTCTCGGGAAATGAGGCGGCCTTCGCCTATCTCGACCGGGTCGGCGCGCGCCAGACGATGCGAGGTCCCGGCGAGCCGCTGTTTCCCTTTATGGATGTCCGCACCGGCGCGCGTTGGAACGTACGCCCCAACGCCGGACGCTTCCCGTGGTGGATCTTCTCATCCGCGCGCCGGGTGCCGGGAACCAAGCCGCTCGATTATCTCGCGCTGCTGGCGCTGCGCCGTGTGAAGCCAGCGGCGACCGTGGCGGGGGCGCTGCGGCCCGGAACGCTTTACACTCGTCTCATCGAACCGCTTGCCATTGCGGCCCTCAACACGCGGCCGGAGCAGGGGTCCGCAAGCCTGCTCGCTGCCGTGGTGAACGAGACCCTGGCGCAAGGCGGCGCCGCCTGCGTTCCCGCGGTTCCACGCGAAGGACTTTCGGAGAGCCTCGTCGATCCCGCTCTCGCCTATCTACAGGCGCGTGGCGTGCGCGTGCTGTTCGGCAAGCGAGTGAGCCTCATCGAGAGCGCTGCCGACCGCGCGGCGGCGTTTCACACCCCGGACGGCCCGATCAAGGTTGGGCCCTCTGATTCGGTGGTCCTGGCAGTGCCACCCTGGATCGCGAGCACGCTGATGCCGCATCTCGTCGCGCCTTCCGAGTTCGAGGCGATCCTCAATATCCACTTTCGCATCGAGGTCGATCCCGGCGAGGCCGGCTTCGTCGGGCTGATCGGCGGCACGGCGGAGTGGGTATTCGTGAAGCCGGGGCATGTCTCGGTTACGATCAGCGCCGCGAACCGCATGGTGGACCAGCCCGCCGAGCAGATCGCAGCCGCGGTCTGGCCCGATGTGCGCGCGGCACTTGGGCTGGCTGATCCGATCCCGCCCTGGCGCGTGGTGAAGGAGAAGCGCGCGACCTTCGCGGCGACCCCGGCCCAGGACCGCCTCCGGCCGCCGGCCCGCACGCCCATGGGCAATCTGGCCCTCGCGGGCGACTGGATCGCGACCGGCTTGCCGGCCACGATCGAAGGTGCCATCAGGTCCGGCCGAGCCGCCGCCGAGGTCATCCTCGCGGCCTGAACCGATCCCGGACCGACCGATGCCGCTGGAAACCGCCGAACCCGCCGACCTGCCCGATACGCTGCTCGCTCAAGCGGTGGACCGCGCCCGCGCCGCGCTGGCCCGCCATCAGGCGCAAGACGGCCATTGGGTGTTCGAGTTGGAAGCGGACGCGACCATCCCGGCCGAATACGTGCTGCTCGAACACTTCCTCGACCGGATCGAGCCGGCACTCGAAGCGAAGATCGGCGTGTATCTCCGGGCGATCCAGGGCACGCACGGCGGTTGGCCGCTGTTCCACGACGGCGCGTTCAATCTTTCCGCCAGCGTGAAGGCATATTTCGCCCTCAAGGCGATCGGCGACGATCCGGACGCGCCGCATATGCGGCGAGCGCGGGAGGCGATCCTCGCGGCTGGCGGCGCCGAGCGCAGCAATGTCTTTACCCGCGCGCAGCTCGCGCTGTTCGGTCAGGTGCCATGGCGCGCGGTGCCGGTGATGCCGGTCGAGATCATGCTTCTGCCGCGGTGGTTTCCCTTCCACTTGAGCAAGGTCTCGTACTGGTCGCGCACCGTGATCGTGCCGCTCATCGTGTTGATGGCGCTGAAACCACTCGCCCGCAATCCGCGCCGTGTCGCGATCCCGGAGCTGTTCCGTACGCCCCCTGAACAGGTGCGGGACTGGATACGCGGCCCGTATCGCTCGCGCTGGGGCCAGTTCTTCAAAGCGGTGGATGTAGCACTCCGCGCGGCCGAACCGGGCTTTCCCGCGCATCCTCGCCGTCGCGCGATCGAAGCGGCGGTACGTTTCGTCACCGAGCGGCTGAACGGCGAGGACGGCCTCGGCGGCATTTACCCGGCCATGGCGAACGCCGTGATGATGTTCGACACGCTCGGCTACGCACCGGACCATCCCGACGCGGCGATCGCGTGGGCCTCCGTCCGCAAGTTGCTGGTGGTGGGAGAAGACCGCGCTTACTGCCAGCCTTGCCTGTCACCGGTCTGGGACACGAGCCTCGCCGCTCACGCAGTAGCCGAGGCGGACAGCGCCGTGAATCCCGACGTCGCGGCCGCGTGTGCATGGTTGCGTGCGCGCCAGATCACGGACGTCGCCGGGGATTGGGCGGTCGCGCGACCGGACGCACCGCCCGGCGGATGGGCGTTTCAGTACCAGAACGCCCATTACCCGGACGTGGACGACACCGCGGTCGTCGGCATGCTCCTGCACCGGAACGGCGACCCGGCCCACGCGGATTTGATTGAGCGCGCGCGCGCATGGATTCTCGGGATGCAGAGCCGGAACGGCGGCTGGGGCGCGTTCGACGCGGACAACAACTACGACTACCTCAATCACATCCCCTTTGCCGATCACGGCGCACTGCTCGACCCGCCGACCGCGGATGTGACTGCGCGCTGCATCTCCTTCCTGGCCCAACTCGGTCATGCGGAGGACGGCCCGGCGATCGCGCGCGCGCTCGACTACCTGCGGCGCGAACAGGAGAAAGAGGGGAGCTGGTTTGGCCGCTGGGGTACCAACTACATCTACGGGACCTGGTCCGTGCTCTGCGCCCTCAACGCCGCGGGCGTGCCGGCCTCGGATGCGATGGTGTGCCGCGCCGTCGCTTGGCTGCTATCCGTGCAGCGGGAGGATGGCGGCTGGGGCGAGGACGAGGAGACCTACGGCGATGCTCCGCACGGCCACTACAAGGAGAGCACGCCGTCGCAGACGGCCTGGGCGTTACTGGGACTGATGGCGGCGGGCGAGGTTTCGCATCCCGCCGTGACGCGCGGCATCGAATATTTGGCGGCGACCCAGCTTCCCGATGGGGAATGGACCGAGCTGCCCTACACGGCGGTCGGGTTCCCGCGCGTTTTCTATCTCCGCTACCACGGTTACCGGCTGTTCTTCCCGCTGCTCGCCCTCGCCCGCTATCGCAATCTCCGGCGCGGCAATGAGCGCCGGGTCGCGTTTGGGTTCTGAACGCATCGGCGTCGTCGTCGGGCTCGCGGCCGAGGCGCGGATCGCGCGGCGGCTCGGCTTTCGGGTCGAAGTCGGTGGAGGGGATGCGCCCGGCGCGGCGCAAGCCGCCCAGAGGCTAGCCGACGAAGGCGCGACGGCGCTGATCAGCTTTGGGCTGGCGGGAGGGCTCGATCCTACGCTCCGGCCGGGCACTATCGTCGTTCCCGCGCGAATCCTCTGCGATGGGCGTTCGCTCCCCGCCGACCCCCCGCTTGCGGCGCGGTTGGGGGGTGCGAGCACCGATCTCCTCCTCGCAGGCAAGCGCATCGCCACAACCGGCGCCGAGAAGCGAAAGCTCCACGCCGAGACCGGGGCCGCCGCGATCGATCTCGAAACCGGGGGCGTCGCGAGCGTAGCGGCGGCACGCGGCCTGCCATTCGCCGTGCTCCGGGCGATTTGCGATCCGGCGGAGCGTTCGCTGCCGCGCGCCGCGCTGGCCGCGCTCGACCTGCACGGTAGGATCGCGCTGCTCCAGGTGCTGCGAGCCGTGACCCGCGAGCCGTCGCAGATCGCGGGCCTGATCCGGCTCGCCGCGGACGCGGCCGTCGCGCGGCGAGCGCTGGTTCAGCGCGTGGCGGCGATCATCGCCCGGCGGTCTGCCCGGCCTCCGAGCGGCTGATGAATTTGCGCGTCGTGTCGGCGATGTGCTCGTCGATCCAGCGCGCCATCGACTCCTCCTCCGACAGGGATTGCTTGAGCGCGTTGACCGCCGCGCTGTGCCCCGTCACGTCCGCGAGCGTCAGCAACGATTTGTAGGCGGCGATCTCGTAATGCTCGAAGGCGAAATTGGCGAAGGTGTTCTTCACCACCTCGTCCCCGGCCGGGGCGTGCATCAGCGCGGCCATGTTGCCGACGAAGGACATCACCGTGTCCTTGACGGCGGAATGGCTGGTTCCGAGACCCGCCAGCAGATCCTCGATGCGCCGCGCCTGCTCGCGTGATTCTTCAAGGTGCTGGCGCATCCGCTCCGCCATCTCGGGATAGCTCTCGAGCCGGCCGAGTTGCCGTTCGAGCAATTCGATTGCCTGGTTCTCGACCGCGTGCTGGTTGCGCAGCCCGGTCGTGTAGATTTCGCGTGCCGTATCGGTCGCGCCGCTCATGCTCATGTCCTCCTCAAGAATGGGAGACCATCGCGCCAGCTTAAGAAAAGCTGCGCAGTCACGGAGCTGTGACCGCTGCCCGACTCTGAATCTCTGGCTGGAGCCAGCCTGAGCTGCCGTTTGTTCCGTTTCAGGGTGTACGCACGAAATAAAAGGCGAGACCGAATAGAACGTAGATGCCGACCAGCAGCAGACCCTCGAACCAGGTCGTGGCTCCATCGGCGGCGATGGCCCGGACCACGAAGGCGGTGCTCGCGATCGCAAACAGGTCAACCGGATTGCCCAGCACGAGGCTCATGGGATGGCCAAGAGCCCAGGAAATCAGCACGAGAAGCGGGGCGACAACGAGGGCTATCTGAATTGCCGACCCGATGCAGATGCTAAAGACGATTGTCATTCGGTCTTGCCGAGCAAAAACGACGGCCGCAAAGAGGTCGGCCGAGGTACCGACGAGCGCCAGCACAATCACACCGAGGAACACCGGGGAGAGGCCAATCGTTGCCGCCGCGTCGCCGAGTGCGTCGGAGACGAGCTCCGCCTGGATCGCGATCGCGACGGTGCCGCCGATCAGAACCGCGAGCGAACGGCGCAAGCTCCACTTCGCCTGTGCACGTGACTCCTCGGCCGCGAACACGTCGCGATGCGTGATGAGCGTGTAGATTAGGTTCGCTATATAAATCAGCAGAAGTATGACTGATGCCGCGAGGCTAAGCTGCTCGTCTGTCAGGCCCACCACGTCGGCGGTGGCGGACGCACGCTGAGTTGCGTCGAACACGGCCGGCAACAGCAACGCGATCACGACCAGAAATAAGAGAGTCGAGAGCAGTCCGATGCTCGCCCGATTGAATTCCTGGCGCTCTCGTCCGAGCCCGCCAACGAACGAAGCGAGGCCCAGTCCGAGGAGGCTCGTGCCGATGATCGAGCCCGTGATCTGCGCTTGCACCACGGCCACTTGCCCGGTCGTGAGGACGAACAGAGCCAGCACGAGCTCAGCGATGCTGCCGAAGCTGATATTGAGAAGCCCGCCCACCATGCTGCCGGCGCGCTCGGCGATCTGCTCCGTGGCCCGTCGCACCCAATCAGCAAGCACCGCGACCGCGATCGCTCCGGTCCCGAAGACCACGAGCGAGGATGCCCCAGCGAGGAACTTCAGTGCGAGCGAGAGTGGAACGAATAGCAGCAGAGCCAGCGAGATCATAGCATCCATCAACCATTCCGATGAGGTCCGGTTCGACGGCCGGCTATGATGGTCGCGAGAAAAAGGGATGGAGATCCCAGCCCCGTGCCGCAGCCGAATTAACCTTTGGGTAGCCTCCCCCCACCACACTGGCGCGTGAGCGCGACCGGAGCGACTGCCGTGTGGCTATCGAAACTGCTGGGACGTGAGGAAGGATCGGAACGCGAGACCGAACCCGCGCGCCGGCCGCGCACGCGGCCCTCCGGTTTCGCCGATGCGGCGGCCGGGTTCGGCCCGGCGATCGTCGAGCGGACCGAGGCGGGGACGGGCTACTTGCCGGATCGGGGGGAGTATTCCCGTTCCGAGCGGCCTCCGGGCGCACCGCCTTTCGCCAGCACCGGCCCGCACGGTCATCGCGCGCGGATGCGGGAGAAGCTGCTCGAACGCGGGCCGGACGCTCTGGCGGATTACGAGTTGCTGGAGATGCTGCTCTTCTTCGCGCAGCCGAAGGGCGACACGAAGCCGCTCGCAAAGGCTGTCATCAACCGCTTCGGCAGCTTCGCCCGCGTGCTGAGCGCGCCGCAGAAGGAGTTATTCGAGACGCCGGGACTCGGGACCCATAGTGTCTCCGCGATCAAGCTCGTGCAGGCTTCGGCGCTTCGGCTGGCGCGCGCGGAAGTGATGGACCGGCCGGTGCTGAACAACTGGGACCGGCTGATGGACTATCTCAACGCGGTGCTTTCACGCGAGAAGATCGAGCAGTTTCGCGTGCTGTTTCTCGACAACCGTAACCGATTGCTGGCCGACGAGGCGCAGGCCCGCGGCACGGTGAACCACACCCCCGTTTATCCGCGCGAAGTGGTGAAGCGCGCGCTCGAACTGCACGCGACCGCCCTGATCCTTGTCCACAATCACCCGAGCGGCGATCCGACGCCCTCACGCGAGGATTTGGCTATGACCGAGGAGGTGCGCGACGCGGCTTCCGTGCTGTCGATCGTGCTGCATGACCACGTCATCGTGGGGAATGGGCGATGGACGAGTTTCCGGAAGGAGGGATTGTTGTAGGGCGGTCGGAGATCGAGGCGTGGCTTGGACCCATGCAAGCCCGTGGAGAACCGCGAAAGAGCAGCCGGCCGCGAGCATAGTGACCTCGTCCTCGTGCCCGATAACCGGGCCAAGCCTGGCGTGTGGCGGTGTCTACGGCTTTTCGACATGATTTGCCATCGCTCCCTAGGACCGTTCTGCCCGGATAGGTCCACGGCTACCCGCACAAGCGGCACAGCCCCACCAGCGTTCCCCGTAGCCGCAGGACCGTAACGGAGCCGAGCTGGGCGAAGTAGTCGCCCGGACGACCGGGGCCGAACGCGGTTTACCCTGATCGCCTCGGAGGCGACCGTCACCAGATCGCCGCCTCTTACTCGGTCGAGCTGCTCTTGGGCCGGAGTCGAAGGAAGTGCCCAGGAAATGGTGCGATTTTTGGATGAGCATTGGGGCGGTAATGGCGCTTACAATGCAGGCGGCCGTCGGTGCGCAACGGTCACGGACTTACTGAAGTGATTTCTGCCAATTCGTTTACCAAAGCAGATTCGAGCTCGGGCAAACAAGCTCGACATTTAGCTCTGCGAGAGTCCCTGCAAGCAATGGCATCATTGGAGTAGTGCCGTTCGTAAATTCCGTTCTGTTGGTCCGGGTCATCAGAGAAGAGAGACAGGAGATCTGTATCGAAGAACGGCATGATCTCAGCACCGTCCTCGATGAAGGCGCAGGCACTCAGACGGCACAAACCGATGATCTCCGTTAATCTCCGGTCAAAGGTCAGGATGGCCGGAAAAAAATAGCGGGCCGCAGGATCCGGACGACATGTCATCGCCTCCTCCATGTGTCTGACATGCAGGAGATCCCAGGCCATCCCGCGCAGCTCCTGAAACAGGCGCTGCTGCCCGCGCTGAATTTTGCCAAAGAAAGCCAGGCTCTGTCCTCGCTCGAAATAAGCGCGTGCGATGGCGATCTCTCTTACCGCGATAGTCGCGAGGTCTGACGCGCAAAAGTCGAGGAACGAATTTAGTTTTGTGGTGATCGGCGCGCGCGGCTTCTCCAATTGAAGAATGGCCATTTTCAGCAGCATGGCATGCAGAAACTGATGTCTAAAGCGGAGTGTATCAATAAATGCTGATTCAGGCTCGGCCTTACGATGCATTTTTGCAACGTGCTCCTGCGCGTGCTTGTTCAGTTCCGCATCAGACAGCCTGGAGCGTATACCTGCCCCACTCCTGATTGCCGTAAGGTCAAGTGTACGTCGGACCTCATACGCACGTAGCCTCGTGAAGATCCGACTCGCATTCTCCGAACCGCTCAGATTGAACAAGTTCTCCCAGACATAGGGAAGCGGATCGACATTTACGTCGTCCCGCGCGAGAAACGCGAATACCTCCTCGAAATCGGACGGAACACTCCGACCCCCAAAATAGGGTTCGAGATAGCTCAAGGTCATAGTGTCAAGTGAGATCGAGTAATCCACCGGATAGCTCGCCTGACCTTCACGCTCCATGTCGGCAACGGTTAGCCTGTCGAGAACGAAAACTCTTCCCGTGTTGAAGAGACTACGAATCACGCCAGTCCCGCCGAAATTCCTATCCACGGCGATGCCGGGCAGGGCGCCGGCTCTCGCAGCGAACACGAACTTACAATCTGACAGGATGGATTCGAACCTCCTAAAGAGAAGCAGCGCCTCGTATATTGACGGTGCGCTGCAAATCCGGGCCATCAATTGGCGCTTTTCCGGACCCATGCTCAGCTCCTCCTGTCGAAAGGATCGCGTCTCAAATGGCTGCTCGCCGTGCACCAGAATCACTCGCTCTGCTTCGCAATCCTTGAAACGCGTCGCCACCTGCTCGAGGTAGCGGCTGAGTACGTATTCAGCCGGACGCTGGTTGTCCAGCGGATCTGGGCAGGGTCGTTCAACGCTCTCTTCTTCGGCGGTTCGGGTCGGGTGAGTCCAAAATGTCACACGCCCATGCCAACCGCCCTGGGATAGCGGCATAGGGATTCCCGCAGACGCGGCTCCGTCTGACTCCTCGGCTGGCAACCTCCACAGCCGCGGATGGGTTGCCATGGCGTCGCTCACTCCGTTCGTCACCTTGCTGGCCGAGATCGAAGACCCAAGGCGGGCCGAGGGCAAGCTGTATCGGCTGCCGCACGTCGTGCTGTTCGCGATCCTGGCGATCCTCGCTGGCGCCAATTCCTACCGGACGATCCACAGTTTCATTGATGTTCACCTCGCCCGGCTGCGCGACGTGTTCGGCCTGAAGTGGCGAAGAGCACCGGCCTACACGACGATCCGCGGAATCCTGCGGCAACTGGACGCTGCTTCAGTGGAAGCGGCGTTTCGCCGCCATGCCGCCGGGCTGAACGACGCCGCCAGGATCGAGGGCCAGCGTCACGTGGCGATCGACGGCAAGACCCTACGACATAGCTTCGACAACTTTCTCGATCGGCGCGCCGCGCACGTGCTCAGCGCGTTCGCTGCCGATACGGCTCTGGTGCTGGCGCATCTCGACTGCGACGATAAGTCCAACGAGATACCAGCCGTACAGACCCTGCTTGGCACGCTTGGCCTGGCTGGCGCCGTGGTCACCGTCGACGCCATGCATTGTCAAAAAAAGCGTTCGAGCAAGCTGCCGCAGGCGGCGTTCATCTGATCGCCCAGGTCAAGGCAAACCAGCCCATCCTGCATCACGCCGTCGCGGCGCTGTGCGAAACCGCCGCACCGCTCGATCGCACGCTCACCGCCGACACGAAGCGTCATTCCCGTGACGAGGCCCGTCTGGTCGAGGTCTTCTCGCCGGGCGACAGCTTGGCCGAAACCGGGTGGGCCGACCATATCAACGCGGTCATTCGCGTTACGCGCGACGTTCTCACTCGCTCCGCCGCGACCGGGCTTTGGCGCGCCACCAGTGAGACCGCATTGTTTGTCAGCAACGTCGTCCTGCCAGCCGCCGTCTGCGCCGACACCATCCGTGACCATTGGAGCATAGAGAACCGCTCGCACTACGTGCGAGACGGCAGCTTCGCCGAGGATGCCAGTCGCATCCGCTGT
The DNA here is from genome assembly GCA_963808965.1 of uncultured Alphaproteobacteria bacterium. Lineage (GTDB taxonomy): Bacteria > Pseudomonadota > Alphaproteobacteria > Acetobacterales > Acetobacteraceae > CAWEHU01. The sequence goes on along the minus strand of CAWEHU010000018.1, from coordinate 31,942 downwards.
AATCCCGGCATCTTCGCCCGTCTACGCTCGTTCGCCGCCAACGTCCTGCGATTCAATGGTGTTCACAACGTCACTGATGCGAGGCATCGCATCGCTTTCGGCGGCATCGGCGCTCTCCTCGCCATGCGCTTCATGAATTGAGCGTTGAACAGCCGGATCTCGGGTGCCATCTGTTCTTCGTGCATTACCGGCGCGGCTCCAACATCAGGATGCGCTGGTCGCGGCGCCAATCCCCCCGAGCGACGCGAGTGTGGTCTTGCCCGCGCCGGGCGGTGGGATCAAAACAGCATTGCCGCACGCGCAAGACATCCGTGACCGGCAGATCGGGAAAGGACGGCATGATTCGGGCGAGGTTTCATCGTTGGGCGCGTCAGGCGATCCGCGTGCTGCCGCTCCTCATGCTGCTCGCCGGCCCGGCCCTGGCCATGGAAAGCGCGCCGGTTGCGAGCCCGCGCGCGACGGCCACGCTTGTTTCGGACACAGACGCGGTCGCGGCCGGGCAGCCGTTCCGTGTCGGCCTGCGGCTTCGCCTTGTACCCGGTTGGCACACGTATGGGGAACATCCCGGAGACGCCGGCGCGGCTCCCGAGCTGTCGCTCCAACTCCCCCCCGGTGCGCGGGCGAGCGGAATCGACTGGCCGCCGACGCAGACATTCAAGGAAGGCCCCCTCGTCACCCACGGCTACACGGGAGAAGTCGTGCTCCCGGTCACAATTACCCCCGGCGCAAGCGGCGGCGCGGCGATCGAGGCGCACGCCGTATGGCTGGTCTGCGAGCAAATCTGCGTGCCCGAGGAGGGGAGCTTCCGGCTCGATCTCGCTGCCGGTACGCCGGCGCCCTCGGCCGAGGCCTCTCTGTTCGCCGCACCGGCCGCCCCTCGGGAGGTCCTGCCGCTCGGCCGGACGCTCGGTCTCGCTTTCCTCGGCGGGCTGATCCTCAACCTCATGCCGTGCGTGTTTCCCGTGCTGGCCATGAAGGCCGTGTCGCTCGCGGCCGGGGCGGTACGCGGAGAGGTGCGGGCGCACGCGCTCTCCTACGCCGCCGGGGTGATCGTCACTTTCGCGGCGCTCGGCGCGGCGCTGCTCGGCTTCCGCGAGGCCGGGGCGGCCGTGGGGTGGGGTTTCCAGTTCCAGTCGCCGGCTTTCGTCGCCGGCATGGCATGGCTGCTGTTCGCGGTCGGGCTGAACCTCTCCGGCGTGTTCCAGCTCGGCGGAGCTTTCGCGGGCGCGGGCCAGGCACTCGCCGGACGCGGCGGGCATGTCGGCAGCTTTTTCACCGGCCTGCTCGCCGTCGTTGTCGCGACGCCCTGCACCGCTCCGTTCATGGGGGCCGCCATCGCCGGGGCTCTCGCCGCTCCGGCTGCGATCACGATCCTGGTGTTCGTCGCGATGGGCCTTGGCCTTGCCGCGCCTTACGTGCTGCTGGCGACCATCCCGGCGCTGGCCCGCGCCGCGCCACGGCCCGGACGCTGGATGGAGGTCTTCAGGCAGGCGCTGGCCTTTCCGATGTACGGGGCGAGCGCGTGGTTGCTCTGGGTGCTGAGCCGGGAGGCGGGACCGGCCGGTGTGCTGGCCGGAGCCTCTGGCTTCGTGTTGCTCGGCTTCGCCGCCTGGGCTCTCGGGGTCGCGCAGGCCAGCTCGAGCAAGGCGCGCCACCTCGGTCATGCGGCCGCGTTCGCGGCGGCGCTGGGCGCGATCGCCCTTCTCACCGGGATTAGTCTTGCTCCGCCTGGCTCGGTGGTTCGGACCTCGGAGGCGGGCGCCGAGCCTTTTTCGGAAGCCCGCCTCGCCGCGCTCCGAGCCGAGGGACGGCCGGTGTTCGTCAACATGACCGCCGCTTGGTGCGTGACTTGCCTGTTGAACGAGCGCGTGGCCCTCGCCGGAGAGGCGGTTCGCGAGGCCTTCGACGCGCGTCATGTCGCCTATCTCAAGGGCGACTGGACCCGCCAGGACCCCGAGATTACCGGCTTCCTGCGCGCGCATGGCCGCGAGGGCGTGCCGCTCTACCTCTATTATCCGCCGGGCGGTCAAACGCCCGAAACGCTGCCACAAATTCTCACCGAGAGCACGGTGCTGGAGAGAATCGCCGCCGTGGCCGGGTCGTAGGGGTCACTTCCCGCCGGGAACCTGCGTCACCTCGATCTGGATCGCGCTGTAATAGGCGGCGACATCGGCGATCTTCTTGTCATCCACCATGCCGATGACGGCGGACATCATCTCGTTCTGGCGCGCCCCGGTGCGGAAGGCTTCGAGCTGGCGAACCAGATATGTCTGATCCATCGCGGCCAGGTTGGGGATCTCCGGTTGCTTCGCCAATCCGTCAAGACCATGGCACGTCTGGCACACCTGGGCCGCCACGCGACGGCCCGCGGCGATGTCCTGCGCCTGGCCGGCCGCCGCGATCACGCTGAGCAGGACCGCGCTCGCAAACAGAAAGACCGAGCGCGTCCTCGACATCTCAATGGGCGCTGTAGCTGATTCGGTAGATCGCGCCCGCGTAATCGTCGGAGACGAGCAGGCTACCATCCGCGAGCTGCGCTACATCGACCGGCCGTCCGCTGTACTCGCCGGTGTCGTTGTTCAGCCAGCCTTCCGCGAAGGGCTCGAACTTGTCCGCGCTTCCATCGGGCTTCAGATACGCGACCAGGATGCGGGCGCCGATCGGAACGGTGCGATTCCAGGAGCCGTGTTGCGCGATGAAGATGGCGCCCTGGTACTTCTCCGGAAACATCTTGCCGCGATAGAACGTCATCCCGAGGCTCGCGGCGTGGGCCGGCAATTCCAGCTCCGGGAAAGTGACATTCGCGGGCGGATCGCTGTCCTTCCACTCCACGGTCCGCACCTTGCCGCCGCCATACCACGGGAAGCCGAAATTCATGCCTGGCCGCGGCGCACGGTTGAGTTCCTCGGGTGGCATGTCGTCACCCATCCCATCGACCTGGTTGTCGGTGAACCACAGCTCGCTGTTCTTCGGGTTGAAGTCGAAGCCGACCGAGTTGCGGATTCCGGTCGCGTATACCTCGCGGTTCTGGCCGTTGCGGTCCATGCGGATGATGCCGCCGAGCCCCCATTGCTGGTACAGGCTGAGCTTGTTCTTAGGCAGCACGTTGTACGGCTGGCCGAGCGCGATATAGAGCTTGTTGTCCGGCCCGATCCGGCAGATGCGGGCGCTGTGATTGAAACTCTGCTCGGAGACCGGGATCAGCTGTCCCTGTGGCACCACTTCCTCCACGGCCACGTCGGGACTCTCGTAGAAGAACTCGGCTGCCGGGAAGTCCAGAACCCGGTTCTGCTCCGCGATGTACAGAATGCCGTCACGCGAGAAGCAGACCGCGTTCGGGTCCTTGAACGTGACCGAGGGGGCGAAAACCTTCACCTCGTCCGCCACGCGCGACCGCGTGCGATCGGTCACCGCGTACACATGCGTCTTGCGCGTGCCGACGAACACCACCCCGGCATTCGTCCCGACCGCCATCGCACGCGCGTCGGGCACGATCGCGTAGAGGTCGATCTTGAAGCCCTGCGGCAGCTTGATGGCCTGGAGGTTCTTCCGCAGCTGGTCCGCCTTGGCGCCGCCTTGCGGAATGGTCGGGATATCCAGGCTGGTGCCGGTGCTCTTGAAGTCTTTCAGTTGCTGGAGGTTCTGGTCGGGCTGCTGGCCCTGCGCGAGGGCTGCTCCCGTCCACAGGGAAAGGGAAAGCGCGGTCATCGCCAGAAACAGACGTCGCATCCTTGGCTCCTTCCTCTCCGGGGCACGATCAGCGGCCCGGTTGCGCTCCGGGCCGCCCGCGCATCCGAGAGTACGGTCGGGCCGTCGCCTCGGACACCAACAATTCGGTGAGTTTCGGGCTGGCCGATTGCGCGTCGCGGACAGGGCAGCGTCCCGCCCCTTGTCATTTCTCCCGATTCCGCCGATCTAGCCCAGCAAGAGGGGACCGAGGCGGTCCGCTTTCCGCCACTTCCCTCACGGGTTCACGACAGAACTGGGTCAGCAGATGTTCATCGAGACCGAAGGCACACCCAACCCCGCCACCCTGAAGTTCCTGCCCGGCCGCGATGTCATGGGCGCCGGGACCGCCGACTTCGCCAGCCCCGATGTCGCGGCGCGCAGCCCGCTGGCGACCGCGCTGTTCGCGCTGCCCGGCGTCGCGCGCGTGTTTTTTGGCGGCGACTTCGTGACGGTCACAAAGACGGACGACATCACCTGGCCGCACCTAAAGCCCCAGGTTCTCGGCGCCATCATGGAGCATTTCGTAGCGGGACGCCCGCTGATCGAAGGCGAGGCCGAGGAGTGGGCGGACGAGGACGTCTCGCCCGAGGACCAGGAAATCGCCGAGCAGATCAAGGAACTGCTCGATACGCGCGTCCGTCCGGCGGTTGCCGGAGACGGGGGCGACATCGTCTTCCGCGGCTACCGCGACGGGGTCGTTCGCCTGCACATGCAGGGCTCGTGCAGCGGCTGCCCGTCCTCGCGCGCGACCCTCAAGCACGGGATCGAGAATATGTTGCGGCATTACGTGCCGGAAGTCGTGGCAGTCGAGCAGGTCGAACTCTAGCCTCCGTTGCCGACCTCTCTCCCCGGCCCTCTCCCGCCAGGCGAGGATGAAACATCCGCCCGCGCGCCGGATGAGGGCGCCCGCACGGCGCTGGATAGCGCGGCGCTCGACACGCTGTTCCGGGAGGCCCGGACCCTCGGCAAATGGACCGACGCCGGCGTGTCCGACGAGACGCTGCGCGAGCTGTACGAGCTTGTGAAACTCGGCCCGACCTCGGGCAACGGCTCGCCGGGCCGGTTTGTTTTCGTGCGCACGAAAGAGGGCAAGGAGAAGCTGCGGCCGGCCCTCTCCGCGGGAAATCGTCGCAAAGACGATGGCGGCCCCGGTGACGGTGATCGTCGCCTATGACCCGCGCTTCTACGACGAACTGCCCCGGCTCTATCCGCAGGCGGATGCCCGTTCCTGGTTCGCGGGAAACGAGCCGCTCGCCGAGGCGACCGCCTTCCGGAACGGCTCGTTGCAAGGCGCTTACCTGATACTCGCCGCGCGCGCGCTGGGCCTGGATGCCGGGCCGATGTCGGGCTTCGACAACACGAAGGTGGACGAGGCCTTCCTGTCCCACCTGGGTTGGAAGTCGAACTTCCTGGTCAATCTCGGATACGGCGACCGCAGCGCGCTGCATCCCCGCAATCCCCGCCTGGGCTTCGACGAGGCCTGCCTCCTCGCATAAAACACGCTCTGGGCAGTCCGCAGCCGATGACGCGCCTTCGTATCGCCACCTGGAACATCAACTCGCTCCGCCTGCGCCTGCCCTTGCTGAAGGAGCTGGTCGCGTCGCTCGATCCCGACGTGATCTGCCTGCAGGAGACCAAGGTGCCCGATGCCCTATTTCCGGCCGAAGGCCCGGCCTCGCTCGGGTTTCCGTTCGTCGCTCATCGCGGCATGAAGGGCTACAACGGGGTCGCGATCCTTTCGCGCGTGCCGTTCGAGGTGCAGGACATCGCCCCCGACTGGTGCGAGCGCGGCGATTGCCGGCACCTTTCCGTGCTGCTGGACGTGAAGGGCGAGCCGATCGAGCTGCACGATTTTTACGTCCCGGCCGGAGGCGACGTGCCCGATCGGGAGCAGAACGCGAAATTCGGCCACAAGCTCGATTTCGTTGCGGAGGCGCGGATGTGGTTCGCGGCGCGGACGAGGCTGGCCCGCGGCGTTCTGGTGGGGGATCTCAACATCGCGCCGCTCGAGCGCGACGTCTGGAGCCACCGGCAGCTTCTCAAGGTGGTCAGCCACACGCCGTCGGAGACAAGGGGCCTCACCGAATGGCTGGGTACCGGGTTCGTGGACGCCGTGCGCCACTTCGTGCCGCCGGAGGAGAAGCTGTTCACTTGGTGGTCGTACCGCAACCGCGACTGGCGCGCGTCCGACCGGGGCCGCCGGCTGGACCACATCTGGGTGACACCTGATCTCACCGGCATGCTCACACGCCAGATCGTGCTGAAGGACGCGCGCGACTGGCCGCAGGCCTCGGATCATGTGCCGGTGTGCGTCGAGATGCTGTTGTAGCGGGATGGTGGAATTCGCGCTCGCCCTGCTCCTGCTGCTCACCCCCGCCGCGCAGGCGCAGACAGCCCCGGTTCCCGTCGTCGCGGCCGAGAACGTGTACGGCGATCTCGCCGCGCAGATCGGCGGCGAACGACGTGAACGCGATCAGCATTCTCAACAACCCGGAGCAGGACCCGCATCTCTTCGAGGCGAGTCCGTCCGTCGCGCGCGCCCTCTCGGCCGCGCGGGTCGTGATCTACAACGGCGCGGACTACGATCCCTGGATGACCAAGCTGCTCGGCGCGGCGCGGTCGGGGGATCGCGCGGTGATCGTGGTCGCCGATCTTCTGCACAAGAAGCCGGGCGACAATCCGCATCTGTGGTACGATCCGCCGGTCATCCCGATAGTCGCTAGCGCGATCGCCGCCGCGTTGCGGAGCGCCGACCCGCCGCACAGCGGGGATTACGAGCAGCGGCTACAGACCTTTCTCCGCTCGCTCGCGCCGCTCGACGCCCGTATCGCCGAGATGCGACGGCGCTACGCCGGGACCGACGTGACCGCGACCGAGCCCGTATTCGGCTACATGGCGGCGGCACTCGGGCTCAGGATGCGCAACGAACGGTTCCAGCTCGCGGTGATGAACAACACCGAGCCGCGCGTCTCCGACGTGGTTGCGTTCGAGAACGATCTGCGCCAGCGCCGCGTCAAGGCGCTCATCTACAACAGCCAAGCGACCGACAGCGCCGCGCGCCGGCTGCTGCGACTAGCGCGGGAAGCAGGCGTTCCGGTCGTCGGCGTGACCGAAACCGAGCCGCCCGGAAAGACCTACCAGGCGTGGATGATGGATCAGCTAGACGCGCTCGACCGCGCCCTGTCGCGCGGCAGCACGTGAACGCGGTCGAGCTTGATCGCGTCACGCTGGCCTACGGCGAGCGCGTCGTGCTGGCGGATATCTCGCTCGCGATCCGGGAGCGGGAGTTCGTCGCGGTGCTCGGGCCGAACGGCGCGGGCAAGACCACGCTGTTCCGGGCCATTCTCGGCCTGGTGCCGCCGCATCGGGGCATCGTTCGCGTGCTCGGGAAGCCGGTGCGGCGAGGCAATCGCGCCATCGGCTACGTGCCCCAGCAGCGTAGCGGGATTGGCGAGCTGCGCTTGAGCGGCCGCGACTTCGTCGCCTGTACGCGCGAAGGGCATCGCTGGGGGCTGCCTCATCTCGGCGCGGCGGCACGGCGCGAGGTGGATCGCGCGCTTGATCTGGTGGAGGCGGGCGCGCTCGCGAAGCGTTCGGTGGGCGAGATGTCCGGCGGCGAGCGGCAGCGCCTGCTGCTGGCGCAAGCGCTGCTCGGCAGCCCGCGCCTCCTTTTGCTCGACGAGCCGCTCATCAGCCTCGACATGCGCCACCAGCAGAGTGCGGTCGCCCTGGTGCGACGGCTGCATCGGGAGCTCGGGATAGCGGTGCTGTTCAGCGCGCACGAGCTGAACCCGTTGCTCGGCAGCATCGACCGCGTTTTGTATTTGGGTGCGGGCCACGCGGAATTGGGCGAGATCGACGCGGTGATTACCGGGCCGGTGCTGTCCCGGCTGTACGGCGCCCCGATCGAGGTGGTGCGTCTCGGCGGTCGCATCTTCGTGCTCTCGGGCGACATGGACATCCAGCACGCCGAGCACTGCCGCCATGCTGAGTTATGAGTTCATGCAGCACGCGTTCGCGGCCAGCGGCATCGTCGCCGTGGTCGCGGGCGTGGTGGGCTACTTCCTGGTACTGCGCGGCCAGGCTTTCGCCGGTCACGCGCTCTCCCATGTGGGTTTCGCGGGCGCGACCGCGAGCTTGCTGGTCGGGCTCGCACCGCTTTGGGGTTTGATCGGGCTGACGGTCGGCGCGGGCGTCGGCATGGGGTTTTTGGGCGAGCGGATCGCCGGGCGGGATGTCGCGATCGGCATCGTGCTCGCGCTCGCGCTCGGCGTCGGGCTGCTGTGCCTGCACTTCTTCACCGCTTACGCCTCGCAAGCGACGGCGCTGTTGTTCGGCAACGTGCTGGGCGTCGATGCGGGGACGTTGTGGATTTTGGCCGGCCTCGGCGTCGTCAGCTTGGCGGCACTCGGCCTGATCGCGCGTCCTCTGTTGTTCGCCAGCCTGCACCCGGAGCTCGCCGAGGCGCGCGGCGTCCCGGTCCGGCTCGTGTCGGTGCTGTTCCTCGCGGTGGTGGGGCTGACGGTTGCCGGATGTTCGCAGATCGTCGGCGTGCTGCTGGTGTTCGCGCTGATGGTCGGCCCGGCGGCGGCGGCACAGCGCCTATTGCCGCGGGTGGGAGCGGGGGTGGCGCTTTCGGCGGTGCTGGCCGTCGCCGAGGCGTGGGGCGGGATCGCGCTGGCGTACGAAACGGACTGGCCCAGCAGCTTCTGGATCACCGCGCTGAGTGCCGGGGTTTACTTGGGGTGTGTGGCGGCCGCGGATCTCCGGCGACGGCTGGCGGACGCCGTCTGACTTCTGCGGCGACATCGAGGCGTCTGGTACGGAGGGGGTGGGAGCGCCCGCGCGAATTGCTCTGCAAAATCCCGGAAAGACGGCCTTCAGCACCTGCCAACAATCCCGAGTTCTCCGCCCGTTCCGCTTGATCCCAAAACAACTGTCGGTCAGGTAATCTCCTTCGGCATGAGCCTCAGGGCTGCGCACAAGGAGAGTTGCCATTCCCGCCGGTTGGCTATGGTCGTCCAAACCACGACCAATGGTCGTGCTTCGGCGGGCTGGAGGCTGCACGATTTTTATGCGGCTGAAATCGAGCCGCCGGACTAGCCGGTCTCGTGGGAGCTTTGATCCTGGCGTGGCCCAGTATCTCCTACGGGCAGTATCTCGAGGCGTACTTCCCACGAGGCGTCCCGGGCTATGGCCAGGAACTCGGGGTCGACGTGCTGTCACGTCTGCGGCCACTCTACGAGGAACCGGGTGTCCGGGCGGGAAGCTTCATCATACGCCCGCAGCTCACGGAAGCGATCGGCTACGATTTTAATCCGGCCGGCTTCAGTTCCGGCGCGGGGAGTGGTGTGTTGCGCACCTCTCCCTCGCTTGCGGTGAACTCCGACTGGTCCAGGGATAGCCTCGGCGCGAATCTAGCCGTCGACAGCCATCGCTACTGGGATACGCCCCGGCAGAGCTACACCAACTGGTCCGCATCCATCGGCGGCGGTTACACGATTGGCCGCTCCGATCTGACGCTCGCTTACTCGCATCTCTCGTTGCACCAGACGGCCGGGAGCATCGGCGCGGTACCGTCGGACACGCCGGTCCACTTTCAGGTGGACGATCTCCGCGCCGCATACACCTTCAATCTGGGCCGGCTCTCCTTTACCCCGAACGTTGACGTGCGAAACTACTATTTCGACAACACGACGATATTGGGCATTCCGACAAGCCAGCAGTATCGCAACCGAGCCGTCCTTAGCGGCGGTGTAACCACGCGTTACTCCTTGAGCGACCTGCGAAGCTTGCTCTTCGTTCTACAAGGTGTCGATTTCACATCACACCACTCCCCAGCTCGGAGAGCCATCCTACAATTCTAAGAGTTTCCTGGCCCTTGGGGGGCTGGATTACGAAGCGATAGGAGCGTGGCGTTACCAGCTTCTGGCGGGGGTCGAAGTCCGTGCGTTTCAGTCGCCCGCCTTCAAGACGCACACTGCGCCGGTTGCTGAAGGGAGCCTGATCTGGACACCGACCGGCCTAACCACAGTCACGGGGACGCTCGCGCGTGTGATCGAGGCCGCGGCAGCGGAGGGCACCGCCGGCTATACGTATACCACAGCCCGACTGATCCTGGATCATGAATACCTGCGCAACGTGTTATTGCAGGCGCGCGCGGGGGCGCAGGTGGCTCAATATCTGCAAGGGGGCGGTTCGCAGACCAGCTTCAGTATCGGCGCCGGCGTCAACTGGCTGATGAACCGGAATATGCGGCTCTCAGCCGATTATGACTTCACGACGCAAACTGGCGCGAACATCATGACGTTCAACGGGCGGCCAAACCTGACCACGCTGAATACCGGCAGTTACATCCGCAATGTCTTCCTGGTCGCGATGCATTTTGGCCTGTAATCGCTCCGCCGGGCTGCGGCAGTCCTGTTGAAAGGCTCGCGTGCGTTGGCTGAGCCGGCGATACCAGGTGCTGGACCACGATCCCGGCGGGCGTGCGGCTGCCTAACCTTGTGCGGGACGGTGACCAAACTCCGCGAATCGGATGATAGTCGAAGCGAGGTGCAAACTGGTTGGCTGCTCGGACAGGAGGAGCCGGGAAAAACTGGAGCGGGTGAAGGGAATCGAACCCTCGTATGCAGCTTGGGAAGCTGCCGTTCTACCATTGAACTACACCCGCAAGCCCGGAGGCCGACTGCCGGGAGCTTATAGGGGAAGCCGGGTTGACGGCGCAATCGGGCCGGCCGTAGCTTGCCGCCGCTGGCGCCCACCCAGCCCTCGCGATTTGTCCGGCCGGCTTGCGGCGAGGTGAAACAAGCGCGCTAAAGAGGCCAGCGACCGCCCCGAAAGGGCGCAACGCTGCTCCACCGGTCGGGCCCACGCGAGAGAAGGCCCTGACAGCATGTCCACCTCCAATCCCTCCCCCGCTACCGCCCGGCGACCCAACTCGTGCATGGCGGCACCGAGCGCAGCCAGTTTGGCGAAACGTCGGAGGCGCTCTTCCTCACCTCCGGCTTCATCTACGACAGCGCGGAGCAGGCCGAGGCCACCTTCGCCGGCACGGTCGAGCATTACCAGTATTCCCGCTTCGGCAACCCGACCATCTCCATGCTGGAACGCCGGCTGGCCGAGATCGAAGGGGCCGAGGACTGCCGCGCCACCGCGAGCGGCATGGCCGCGGTCCACACGGCATTGCTCGCCAACCTGAAAGCCGGGGATCGCGTGGTCGCCTCGCGGGCGCTGTTCGGCGCCTGCCACTGGATCGTCTCCACCCTGCTGCCGCGCTTTGGGATCGAAAGCGTGTTCGTGGACGGCGCCGATCTCGACCAGTGGCGGGAGGCGCTGGCCAAGCCCACGCGGGTTGTGCTGCTCGAAAGCCCGTCCAACCCGATGCTGGAAATGGTCGATCTGCGCGCGGTCGCCGATCTCGCGCATGAAGCGGGCGCGATGGTGGTTGTCGACAACGTGTTCGCGACCCCGTTGCTGCAACAGCCGCTCAAGTTCGGCGCGGATGTGGTCGTCTATTCCTGCACGAAGCACATCGACGGACAGGGGCGCGTGCTCGGTGGCGCGGTGCTCGGGCCGAGGAAGTGGGTCGAGGAGACGCTGCAACCCATCATCCGCAATACCGGCCCGGCGATCTCAGCGTTCAACGCCTGGCTGCTGCTGAAAGGGTTGGAGACGCTGCCGCTCCGCGTCGCCGCCGGCTGCCGTGGCGCCGCCGCGCTGGCCGATTTCCTGGCGCGACGGCCCGAGGTCAGCCGCGTCTGGTACCCGACCCGCGCCGATCACCCGCAATACGAATTGGCCCGTGCGCAGATGTCCGACGGGGGCACGATGGTCACGTTCGAGGTTCCCGGCGGCAAGGAAGCGGCGTTCCGGGTCATGAACGCGCTGCGGCTGATCGCGGTCTCCAATAATCTCGGCGACTCGAAGTCGTTGGTCACGCATCCCGCCACGACCACGCACATGCGCATCGGCCCGGAGGAGCGCGCGAGGCTTGGCATTACCGACGGCGTGATCCGCCTCTCGGTCGGATTGGAGGATCTCGCGGACTTGCAGGAGGACCTGGCGCAGGCGCTGGCCGCGCTCCCGGTCCAGGCTCGCGCCGCCGAATAAGGGAGCCGAGGCGAGGCCGGGCGGGACCCGGCCGCCGCAGCTCAGCTCGGAACCACCTTCCGATACAGATGCCAGGTCGCGTGTCCGAGGACCGGCATCACGATGATCAGCCCGAGAAGCGCCGGGATGGATCCGAGCACCAGGCCGCCTGCCACGATCAGTCCCCAATAGGCCATCGGGACCGGGTTCGTGCCCACGGCGCGCACCGAGGTCCATACCGCCTTCTCGAGACCTACGTTGCGGTCGATCAAAAGGGGAAACGAAACCACGCTGATCGCCAGCACGAACACGGCGAACAGGAAACCGACTCCGATCCCAAGCACGATCATGCCCCAGCCTGCGCCCGTCGCGAACACGTCGTGGAAGAACGAACCGATGGAGGCCGGCGGCTCGGGGCCGAGCGTCAGCTTGTAGATCGCGGCCGCGACAAACATCCAAAGCACGAAGATCGCCATCAGGATGAGGCCGAGCAGCAGAATGGAGGGGAACGAAGGCGAGCGCACGACATCGAAAGCGTCGGTCCAGGATCCTTCCTCGCCCCGCTCGCGGCGCCGGCTCATCTCATAGAGTCCGACCGCCGCGAATGGGCCGAGCAGCGCAAAGCCCGAGGCGAGCGGGAACAGCAGCGGCAGCATGTCGTAGCCGAACATGAGCCGCGCCAGAACCAGACCGGCCACCGGGTAGATGACGCAGAGGAAAATCACGTCCGTGCGCCGCTCGCCGAAATCCTGGATGCCCCGGGCGAGCGCGTCCTTCACATCCGCGACGCTGATCGGCCGAACATCGACCAGCGGGGAATGCGCGTCCTGCCCGGTGCGGCTGACTTCGCGCCCGGCGGAGCCCGCGGCCGCAGCCGCGCCCTTTACCTGATCCACGCCCCATTCGATGGGGTTCCGGATGGCCATGTTTTCCCCTCCCAGAGTCTTTCCTTCGAGGGGCCGCGCCACCGTGACTGGACACAAATTCGGCCGTCAGCCACGCAAATCGCGACCGCCGCGCCGCGGAGCATAGGCCGGCGGCCGGCTCGCGTCTCCCTCAAATCTCTCTGCGCCGATTGTGTATGCACGCGATAACGGGGGTTCCGGTGCTTTCCGAGCGCCAGTCATCCGAACAGCGCTAATCCCCTCGCCTCGGTCACGCCTCCTCGGCTAGACCCGCGCCATGCTCCGAGGCGTTCTCACCGTCGGCGGCTGGACGATGGCCAGCCGCTTGCTCGGGTTCCTGCGTGACATCCTGATCGCGGCGCTCGCCGGTACCGGGCCGATCGCGGACGCTTTCTTCGTCGCGAACAAGCTACCCAATTTGTTCCGGCGCCTGTTCGGCGAGGGCGCGTTCAACGCGGCGTTCGTGCCGGAGTTCTCGGGCCTGCTCGCGGCCGAAGGCCCGGCGGCGGCGCGGCGGTTCGCCGAGGAAGCGATCAGTGTGCTGGCCTTCTGGCTGTTCGCTCTGACCCTTCTGGGCGAGATTTTCATGCCCGCCATCATGCGGGTGCTGGCACCCGGTTTCGCCGAGATCCCGGCGAAGTTCGCGCTTGCGACCGAGCTCACCCGGATCACCTTCCCCTACCTGCTGCTGATCTGCCTCGCCGCCGTGTTATCGGGCGTGCTGAACGGGCTAAACCGCTTCGCCGCCGCAGCTGCCGCACCGTTGCTGTTCAACGCCATCTCGATCGCGGCGATGCTCGGGCTCTCGCCGTACGTGCCGACCGTGGGGCACGCCCTGGCCTGGGGCGTGTCAGTCTCGGGGGTGGTGCAGCTCATCATGCTGGTGATCGCGGTGCGCCGGGCGGGCATGGCGCTCCGCATCCCGCGCCCGCGCCTCACGCCGCAGATGCGGCTGCTGCTGCGCCGGATGGCGCCCGGAACTCGTGGGCGCCGGGGCGACGCAGCTCAATCAGGCAGTGGACGTCATCATTGGCAGTCTGCTGCCACCCGGCACCGTCTCGCTGCTCTACTACGCCGAGCGCGTCTATCAGCTGCCACTTGGGACGATCGGCGTAGCGGTGGGAACGGCGCTGCTCCCAGTGCTGTCGCGGCAGGTGCGCGCGGGCGAAGCGGCGGTCGCCATCGGAACCCTGAACCGCGCCATCGAATACGCGCTCTCGCTCACCTTGCCGGCGGCGCTTGCCCTGGCCGTGGCCGCGTTTCCCATCATGTACACCCTGTTCGGCCGGGGCGCGTTCGACGTCCACAGCGCCCATCTCAGCGCGCAATCGCTCGCCGCGTATGCACTCGGGCTGCCGGCCTACGTGCTGCTGAAAGTGCTGGCTCCGGCCTTCTTCGCCCGCGGCGACACGTCCACGCCGGTCAAGGTAGGCATGGCGACGCTCGCGCTGAATCTCGCGTTGAATTTGGCGCTGATGATTCCCTTGCAGCACGTCGGCCCGCCGCTGGCGACGAGCCTGGCGGCGCTCTTCAACGTGGCCTTGCTCGGTGGGCTGCTGATCCGGCGCGGACAGCTGCGGGCGGATGCGCAACTCCGCCGCCGCTTGCCCCGCATGGCGCTCGCGGCCTGTGCCATGGCTGCCGTGCTCTGGGTCGCGCAAGGCCCGATCTTCGCCGCGATCGACCGCGGCCACGGCCTGCGCTGGGCGGCGCTCGGCGTGCTGGTCGCGCTCGGGCTCGCGGCCTACGCCGGGGCGGGGCAGTTGGCAGGCGCTTTCGACGTGCGTGAGGCCAAGCGCCTGCTCTCTCGCCGGAATCGTGTGTCCGCGGGCAGCGCCGCTCAGTAGGGCGCGTAATAGCCCGGCGCGCGCGCATAGGCCGGCGGGTAATACACCGGTGGCGGAGCATACACGACCGGCGGCGGTGGCGCGTAATAGACCGGCGGGGGCGGCGGCGGGGCGAAGGCGCCCGCCACGGCCGCAGCCGCGCCCAATCCCAGAATGGTCCCCGCGATCACCGCGCCGGGGCCGGGGTGCCAGCCGCGGTCGCGGTGCCAGCCGTAGCCGCCGCCGTTCCAGCCGTGGCGGTACCAGTCCGCATGCGCCGAGGCCGGGGCGGCGATCAGGCCGGCGGCGAGCGGAGCAGCGATCAGCAACTTGGCGATTGGCCGCATCTCGGGCCTCCTGTGTCTCATCGTTGGAGAGATACGCGGCGCTCGTGGCAGGTTTCGGGCAGACCTGTGGAACCTTCGGGGCGGCGGGGGTTGACCGGGGCCGGGCTTCCGCCGAACAACAGCGCCCCTTCGCAACGGCACGGCTACCATGCAGCGCATCTTCTCGGGCATTCAGCCCTCCGGCATCCCGACACTCGGCAATTATCTCGGCGCGATCCGGAACTGGGTGCCCTTGCAGCGGGATCACGAATGCCTCTGGTGCGTCGTCGACCTGCACGCGATCACGGTGTGGCAGGAGCCGAAGGCGCTCGCGCAGCAGACGCGGGAGATGGCGGCCGTGCTGCTCGCCTGCGGTATCGACGCCGAGCGCCACATCCTGTTCCCGCAATCGGCGGTGCGAGCGCACGCGCAGCTCGCCTGGATTTTCAACTGCGTGGCCCGGCTCGGCTGGCTCAACCGGATGACGCAGTTCAAGGACAAGGCGGGAAAGGATCGTGAGGCGGCATCAGCGGGGTTGTACGTCTACCCGAACCTGATGGCCGCCGACATCCACGCCTACCATGCGACGCGCGTACCGGTGGGCGACGACCAGCGCCAGCATCTGGAGCTGGCGAACGACATCGCGCAGAAATTCAATCACGATTACGGGGTGGATTTCTTCCCGAACGTCGAGCCGCTGATTCTCGGCCCTGCCGCGCGGGTCATGAGTCTGCGCGACGGAACGAAGAAGATGTCCAAATCCGATGCCGTCCGATCAAAGCCGCATCAATCTCAACGACGACGCCGATACGATCGCGCTGAAGATCCGCCGGGCCAAGACCGATCCGGAGCCGCTGCCTTCCGAGCTCCCGGGTCTCGAAGGCCGGGCGGAGGCGCGCAATCTTGTGGGCATTTACGCCGCCCTCGCGGGTGTTACGCCAGCGGAGGTGCTGCGCGAACACGGCGGCAAGGGTTTCGGCGCGTTCAAGGAGGCGCTGGCTACGCTGCTGATCGAGACCCTGACCCCGATCGCGGCGGACACGGGCCGCTGGCTCGCCGATCCCGGCGGGCTGGATGCGGTGCTGCGCGACGGCACGCGACGCGCGGCGGCGATTGCCGATCCGATCGTCGCCGAGGCCGAGCGGCTCGTGGGGTTTCTGCGGGTTTGAGGAGGGTGCGGTAAATAGAGCGTCGTCCGGAGCTAGCCTGTAGGTTTACCTTGCGCAGAAGATCTTTGACGTCAAGGTCCTAATTTATTAACTTTTACTCTGTCTGAATAAGTTAGGCAATCGTATCCGAGCGTGAATATGGCCGGGAAGTTAATTGGCGCCGTCCAGAGAGAGCGACGCGTTCGCGTCCACGGTCAGGTACCGATAGCGCCAAAGGACAAATCTGGTCCTCCGCCGTACGGCCCTTGCTGGACCACGAGCATTCAGCAAAGCCAACAACGAGCAGCGCTTAAACGGAGTCGTCATCGAGCCGCAGAGACCGGACGCCTGGATTGGCCAGCCACCCAAAGCTGGACCCATCCACGTTTAGCCGGACAGGTCGTGGAGGCCAATGCGGAACGGAGGCTCGGTGGAGGCCCGAGCGCAGCGGCTTGGCGACCGACATATTGTGGCCAGCGCTAGCTTGATCTGCGGTTGCCGCCGCTCGCGTTACGGAGCACATCCGCCTGAACGGCGTACCTGGGGAGATGCCCAAAATACAACTGGAGCTGGGTAAATCGATCTCGGCCCGCGCTGGTCGAGCACGGCGACTGGCTTCGCGCTGTTCTCCTCGAGGCGAGAACGTTATTTTGGTAAGTTGTTGTCCCTCGAGGATCGGGCTACTCGTGTCGAGCCGCGCGCGGCCTCGAGAGCGCATCCTTGCTGACGAACAGCATACGGCGCCGGAAGGCGGTCGGGCTTTGGACGAACAACAGCGCTTTCAGTGATTTAAGCCCACCCGCGAAAAACGGCCGCTTCAGGCCCATTCCATAGCTCTCAGACCATTCGGGAATCGCGAGGCCGTACCAACGGGCCAAGTGCTCGGCGACCGCTGCCAGGTAGGCATCGCGGAGGGCGTCAAGCGTGAGGGGACGCATGCTGAGCGCGGCCTCACGTGCATCCGGATTGGCATAGAATGTATCCAAAAACTCCCGCAACGCGGGGTCAAACGCTTGCTCGCCCGCTGCTGCACGCCGGGACACCTCGTGCAAGGTGCGAGGACGCTTCGTGTCCGCGCTCACGGTTTTGCCTTTCCCGAATTGGGAGAGCTGTTCTCGCCGCCTGCAAGTGCCCCGAATATCTCCTCCAGACCGAATTGCGTCTTGGGCTCGATTACCTGGCGCGGATAGAAGGCCGCCACGAGTTCCAACGCTTCATCCGCGCTCTTGATCCCGATTTCGCTCGCCAACTTGCGGATGTCTTCGACGTCCGCGCTCTCCTCCACGCCACCCAAGCGCATCGCGCGGCACTTCATGGCGAAAAGGTATTCAGGTTTCGCGACCATCACTCGCAACCCAGGTTCCTCCTCCGAAGGATAGGTGCCGAGAAGCCGTTTCGCTTGCGCGTCTTCTTCCACCGCGCTCAGGAAACCTTTGACGCCATCGTTCAGCCAATCTCGGTCCCAGCCATGTTCTTCGGCGATAGCCGATGCAAGACGCCTGACGGTCTCCTTATGAGCCTCGAACACGGCGTCCACATCCCTGGTTGCAGTGCGCCAGGCGTAAGTCAGGACAAGAGCCGATCCGCCATAGACGGCTATTTCGATCGTCTTGCCCTCCTCGAAAGCTTTCCGCCCCAGCTCGTGAAACGCTTGCGCCAGAGCGCTCCGGTCAAACACCTTGCCAGCGGCCATTCTTTCCTCGGGAGATGCCCCTATCCGATGAGATTGTTGCGGCAGATTCCCGCGGCAAGAGGGGGATCACCGCACCCTCCGCACTCAGGCTGTGTCTTCTTCCCTGGCCCCTCGCGACTGAGCGGGTTGGGCCAAGGCTTCTCTGAACCCGGGCCGCATTGCGGCCTCCGTGAAGGAGACCTAACGTTCGGGCCGAGCTGACATGAACACGCGGGGGGTTCCGATGAGTTCACGCAATCACGCGACCACGCTTCAAGGGCGTGTTTCCCGTCGCCCCGACGACCTTTACCGAAACGGGCGATCTCGACTTGGAGAGCCAGCTTCGGTGCATCGACTTCATGATCGATGCGGGCTCCAACGGTATCAGTATCCTGGCGAATTTCTCGGAGCAATTCGTGCTTGGAGACGACGAGCGGGAGACGCTGACCACCAAAATTCTCGAACACGTGGCGGGCCGAGTGCCGGTGATCGTGACCACGTCGCATTTCAGCTCGCGCGTGTGCGTCGAGCGCAACAAGCGCGCGCAGGCCGCCGGAGCGGCGATGGTGATGATGATGGCGCCCTATCACGGGGCCACCATCCGCGCCTCCGAAGGCGCCATTTTCGACTTCTTCCGCCGTGTATCGGACGCGATCGAGATCCCGATCATGATCCAGGATGCGCCGGTCAGCGGCACTGCGCTCTCGGCTGCCTTCCTCGCCCGAATGGCGCGGGAGATCGAGCAGGTCTGCTATTTCAAGATCGAAGTTCCCGGTACCGCCGCGAAGTTACGCGAGCTGATCGAGCTCGGCGGAGACGCGATCGAGGGACCGTGGGACGGCGAGGAGGCGATCACGCTGCTGCCCGATCTCGACGCGGGCGCGACCGGAAGCATGACCGGTGGCGGCTACCCGGACGGATTGCGCCGGATCGTCGATGATTACCATGCGGGCCGCCGCGAGGACGCCGTGGCCGGCTACACGCGCTGGCTGCCGCTGATCAATTACGAGAATCGGCAATGCGGATTGCTCGCCGCTAAGGCCCTAATGAAAGAGGGAGGTGTGATCGCGTGCGAAGCGCCGCGCCATCCGCTCCAGCCCTTGCACCCCGCGATTCGTGCGGGTCTCATCGAGACCGCCCGGCGGCTCGATCCACTGGTTCTGCGCTGGGGCAAGTAGGCACGCCTTACGGTTCGCACTCAACCGCGGTCACGAGACGATCCCGCGCCGGCGCAACTCGCGAACGACCTGTTCCGCCAGATCCTCGGGCTTGGTGCCGAGCGTCTGCAAATGGATTTCGGGATCGAGCGGCTCCTCGTACGGCGCATCGACGCCGGTGAAGTTCCGGAGCTGCCCGGTATCGGCCTTGGCGTACAAGCCTTTCGGATCGCGGCGGCGGCATTCCTCGATCGGTGTATCGACGAAGACTTCGATGAACTCGCCTTCCTCCACCCGTTCCCGCGCGAGCATGCGTTCCGCGCGATAGGGCGAAATGAACGACACGATGACGATGATCCCCGCCTCTACGAACAGGCGGGCAACCTCGGCGACCCGGCGGATGTTCTCGACCCGGTCCGCCTCGCTGAAGCCGAGGTCGCGGTTGAGCCCGTGCCGCACGTTGTCGCCGTCCAGAACGATCGTATGCTTGGCCGAGGCGAGCAGCCGCTTCTCGACCAGATTGGCGACGGTGGACTTGCCGGCCCCCGACAGGCCGGTGAACCACAGCACCGCGGGTTTCTGGTGCTTCAGCGCCGCGCGCGCCGCTTTGTCGACATCCAGGCGATGCCAGTGGATGTCGGTGAGCGGCCGCTCCGATCGCTCGATCAATCCGGCGCCGACGGTATTGCGTGAAAGCCGGTCGATGAGAATGAAACCGCCCATCTCCCGGTTGGTCGTGTACGGCTCGAACGCGACCGGCTGCGAGAGCGACAGGCTCACCCGTCCCAGCTCGTTGATGTGCAGCTCGTGCGCCGGCACGTCTGCGAGCGTGTCGATATCCAGCCGATGGTCGATCCTGCTCACGGTGGCGGTGACGGTGCGGCAACCGACCGAAAGCAGATAGGTGCGGCCGCGATAGAGCGGCGTGTCACCGAACCAGGCGACCTGGGCAATGATCTGGTCCGCCACTTCGGGCAGGGGCGCTGTCGCCAGCACGTCGCCGCGCGAAATGTCGATCTCCGAATCGAGGACAAGTGTCACGGGATCACCGCACCGGGCCTGCTCCGCATCGCCATCCATGCCGAGAATGCGCGTGATCGTTGCGCTCACCCGGGACTGCACATTGGCGATCCGTGTACCCGCCCGCAGCGTTCCGCTCGATAGGGTTCCCGCATAGCCCCGGAAATCGGCGCCGGTCCGGGTCACGAACTGAACATTCAACCGGGCCGGTGCATCGAAGGGCAGTGCGCGCGTCCCCGCGTTTTCGAGAGCTTCGAGCAGGGTCCGGCCCTGTACCAAGGCATACGCGCGCTCGGGCGAATGACGTTGTCGCCCGCGAGGGCGCAAACCGGAATGGCGGTGATCCGCAGATGGTCGAGCTTGCCGGCGAACTCCTGGAAGTCCGCGACGATGCCGTCGAACACGGCCTGGTCGAAATCCATGAGGTCCATCTTGTTCACGGCAAGTACGACCTGGGAAATACCGAGCAGCGTCGCGATCGTGGCGTGCCGCCGGGTTTGCACGAGCAGCCCCTTGCGCGCGTCGACGAGCAGCACGGCGACGTCCGCCGTGGACGCGCCCGTCACCATATTGTGCGTGTACTGCTCGTGACCGGGGGCGTCGGCGAGAATGAAGCGGCGCCGGTCGGTCTCGAAATACCTATAGGCAACATCGATGGTGATGCCCTGCTCGCGCTCGGCGGCGAGCCCGTCCACCAGCAGGGCGTAATCGACGCCGCCCTCGACTGTTCCGTACCGCCGGCTATCGCGCTCAAGCAACTGCATCACGTCGTCCGGGACCCGCCCTCTCTCGTAGAGCAGGCGGCCGATAAGGGTGGATTTTCCATCATCCACGCTTCCACAAGCCAGAACGCGAAGAATTGATTCAGGCATCAGAAATAACCCTCGCGCTTCTTCCTCTCCATCGAGGCTTCCTGATCCTGATCGATAAGTCGCCCGGATCGCTCGGAGATGCGCGTCGTGCGCATCTCCGTGATGATGTCATCGACGTTGCGGGCTCCCGAAAGCACCGCGGCGCTGTACGGATAACAACCAAGGGAGCGGAAACGAACCATGCGCTCGACCGGCTTCTCATCCCGGCGAAAGCGGAACCGTCCGTCGTCCACCACGATCAGCACGCCGTCGCGCTCGACCGTCGGTCGCATCGCGGCGAAATAGAGCGGCACGACCGGTATCCCCTCCGACTGGATGTAGGTCCAGACATCGAGTTCGGTCCAGTTGGAGACCGGGAAGACGCGCAGGCTTTCGCCGGGTGCGAGCTGGCCGTTGTAGAGGTTCCACAACTCCGGCCGCTGGCGCTTCGGGTCCCATGTCTGCCCTGGTCCGCGCACGGAAAACACGCGCTCCTTTGCGCGCGAGCGTTCCTCGTCGCGCCGGGCGCCCCCGATGGCCGCGTCGTACTTCCCCTCGGTCAACGCCTGTCGCAGCGCGTCCGTCTTCATGATCTGGTTGTAGAGGACGCTGTCGTTGTCGAAGGGGTTGATGTTCCGCCGCACTCCCTCCGGGTTGGTGTAGACGCGCAAATCGAGTTCAAGCCGCCGCGCCATGTCGTCGCGGAAGGCGATCATCTCCCGGAACTTCCAGCGTGTGTCGATGTGCAGCAGCGGAAACGGTAGCTTGCCCGGATAGAACGCCTTGCGCGCCAAATGCAGCAGAACGGCGGAGTCCTTGCCGATGGAATAGAGCAGAACCGGCGTATGTGCCTGGCCGGCGACTTCCCGGAGGATATGGATGCTCTCCGCTTCCAAAGACCGCAGATGAGCCGCGCGGTCAGGGGTGGAGCCCACGCGACCCCCGCGCGCAAACAGATCGGAAGCGTCTTCGCCAAAACTCATCTCGGCAGGTTCCCGCAAGTCACCGAAAAAGAAGGAAGGCCGGTTCAACCTGCCTGGCGCCCTGATAATCGCAGAACGAGGGAAATTCAATGGGATGCCGGAAGGCGGCCGCCGCCCGACGTGAGGCATCACATCGGGGTCTCGTGCTCCGGACAGAGCGCCCGCATCGAAGTCTGCCGGACCACGGCCAGAATGCGCCTCCGGTCTTCCCGGTCCAACTGGTCGCGCCACTTGTTCAGGCTCAGGCTTGAACGTTTGTAGACTTGGTAATACCGGTCCCGGCCGCTATAGCACGTGCTTTCGGCGATGAACGCCCGTGTTTGCGCGGACCAGCTGAGGCCAGAGAAGGCGAACAGATCCTTGGAAACATTCAGCGGGTCGGTACAGAGATCCTGGTAACGCACGACCTTCGCCGTGCTCAAGCCGGTCAGGTCCTCGATCGCCCTTTCGTTCAGGATGGCCCAGTGCCACGCAAACTGCTCCACCGCCGGCAGGGAGTTCGAGGCGCTTCTCGGTCAAGCCATACTGCCGGGCCTGCTCGGTCCCGAGGATTTCGCGAACGGGGGGTTCGCCGAACTTGCCCAAGGTCACGCCTCGCATCATGGAGGCGATCTGCCCGCACGGATCGCGGACAATGAACACGATCCGAGCGCTTGGCAGAGCTTCGGCGAACAGCCGGACGCGGCCCAGTGAACTTACGGATTTAACGACCACTTTCAGATCATCCCAGCTCTCCGAATCGATCATATCCGGGACCCTGATCCACGTGGCCATCTGGCCAGGTCGGCCCAGTTTCTCGAGCGCGCGCAAGGTGTAAATCATCCCGGCGCGGAGCTGGTGCTGCAACGGGTTGTGATGATGTTTTCGGAAGATAGGCAAGGAACCGGAGGACTTGAGTGTATTCACCTCGAGGAGTTGATGAAGATAGTCGTGTGCCGCCTTCCGATGTTGATCTAGCTGATCGCTCCGAAATATGCCTTGCAAATCTCGATCCACTGTGTCCGGCTCGTGCCGGTAAACCACTTGCGGGTGACTATCGAAGATTTTGGCTAGCCAGGTTGTCCCGGATCGAGGTGCTCCGAGAACCAAGATCAGTTTGTCGTCCTGCACCTTCGATAGGCTTGCCGCCTTCCGACCATTCAGCCTCTCTGTATTGCTCTCCATCGCCTGGGCCCAGTATAGGTCGGTTGATGCAAGTGTGCCCGGTATAGGCGGTTTATGCAACGCGCTGGCACATCCACCACGGTTGTCGGGTCGCTTTCATTCTCAGCAGACGCGCCCGCGCGGCCGAGAAAAGCACCCGGAGCGTTCTTGAGGTAAAGCGACATTTTGAAGGAATCGGGATCCGGCTGGGGCGCCTCCGTCGCGCGATGCTTCATTCTCGCGGGAACGATCGCGGTGCTCACGACAGCCTGTGCTTATGACCCGCCGGTCAGAGGGGACCGTCTGTCACCGCGATACCAGGCCGATCTGGCCGAATGCCGCACGGTCGCCGACAAGGCCGCCCATCACGCCGTGATCAGCCGCGGGCTGCTGTTCATGACTTACCCGATCTCGCTTGCGTGGAAGAGGCGCTCGGAGACCCGAAAATGCATGATCGCGAAGGGATACGAACTGGCTTCGCGACAGGCCGCGACCTCGGTGATGGCCGAGCGCGCGTGGGACTACCGCAAGGCACAATCTCCGCTAGGATCGTCCGGCCGGGGCTAGGCGCGTATCCTCAAGACCCCCCTGGCGAAATACAGTGAAGGCCGCCAGCCGGTCCTCGGGAGGGTAAGCGATGTCGGAGTCCGCCCCGCGATCCAATGGGTCACGTCCTCGATCGGTGGCGCTGGTCGGACCATACGGGAGCGGCAAGTCTGCCCTGTTCGAGGGACTGCTGGCTGCGGCCGGGGCCGCTCTCCGCAAGGCGGGGGACGTGCGCAGCAGAAGCATGAGCACGGAGACCCGGCTCGGTCACTGCACCTATCTCGGCGACCCCTGGGCGATCCTGGACTGCCCCGGTTCCGTCGAATTCACGCACGAGACCGCTTGCGCCCTGTCCGTCGTCGATATCGCCGTGGTCGTCTGCGAGCCATCGCCGGCGCGCGCCTTGACCGTCGCCCCGGTGCTGAAACTGCTCGAGGAAGAGGGCATCCCGCACCTTGTCTTCGTGAACAAGATCGACACGCTGGATGGCCCGATGAAGGACACCCTGGCGGCGCTCCAGGCCTACTCGAAATCGCCGCTCGTTCTGCGCCAAGTGCCGATCCGGGATGGCGAGAACGTCTCCGGCTACGTGGACGTGGTGAGCGAGCGCGCCTACCGGTATCGCAAAGGCCAGGCTTCGGAGCTGGTTCAGCTGCCCTCATCGATCCAGGAGCGAGAGAAGGAGGCGCGGGCGAGCCTGCTCGAAGTATTGGCCGACCACGATGATGCCATTCTCGAGAAGGTGCTCGAGGATATCCCGCCCAGTTCCGAGGAAATTTACGGCCAGCTCCGCAAGGATCTCGCGGCCAACGCAGTCGTCGAGGTGCTGTTGGGGTCGGCCGAGAACGGGAACGGCATCCGGCGGCTCTGGAAGGCCTTGCGCCATGACGCGCCCGCCCCGGAAGTAACGGCGGCCCGGCGCGGGATTGCCGCCGAGGGCGAGACCCTGCTCCAGGTATTCAAAACCGTGCACGCCGGTCATACCGGCAAGCTTTCCTATGCTCGTCTCTGGCGCGGCGCCCTCAAGGACGGGGCGACGCTGAACGGCACGAGGGTGGGCGCGATTTACCGGATGCCGGCCGGTGAATCGGTGAAGGTGGCCGAGGCGCAATCCGGGGAGCTGGTGGCGCTAGGCCGGATGGAAGCGGTGCCGACGGGCGCGATCTTGAAGCCGTCCGGGGCACCCGAGCCCCTGCCCTGGCCGGAAGCCTTGCCCCCGGTCTACGCCCTCGCGATCGCCACCCAGGACCGCAAGGACGACGTCAAGCTCTCGGGAGCGCTGCAAAAACTAGTCGAGGAGGACCCGGCGCTCCAGGTGACGCATGACCAGGAGACCGGCGAGACCGTGCTTCACGGTCAGGGCGAGATCCACCTCAATGCGGCGGTTGAGCGCTTGGCGACGGCCTACAATCTGAAGATCAGCACCGTCCGGCCGCGTGTGCCATTCAAGGAGACGATTCGGCGATCGGTGCACCAGCACTCGCGGCTGAAACGCCAGACCGGCGGCCACGGTCAGTTCGCCGATGTGAAGATCGACATCGCCCCCCGCGCGCGCGGCGAAGGGTTCCTCTTCACCGACCGGATCGTGGGAGGGGCCGTCCCGAAGCAATACATTCCGGCCGTCGGCGACGCCGCGGAGGAGTCCGCTCGCAAGGGGCCGTTCGGCTATCCTGTCGTGGACATCGCCGTGACCCTCGTGGATGGGACCTTCCACTCCGTCGACAGCTCGGACATGGCATTCAAGTCAGCGACGCGGATGGCGATGACCGAGGGGTTGGCCAAGGCCGATCCGGTGCTGCTGGAACCGATCGACCGCGTGACGATCAGCGTTCCGAACGAATATACCGCGAAGGCTCAGCGCCTCCTGACCGGCCGGCGCGGGCAAATCCTGGGCTACGCCGAGCGGCCCGGCTGGCCGGGCTGGGACGACGTTGAGGCGCTGGTGCCGCAGGCTGAACTGCACGACCTCATCATCGAGCTGCGATCGCAGACGATGGGCCTCGGCAGTTACCGGCACCAGTTCGACCACCTGGCGGAGGCGCGCGGCAAGATCGAGCGCGGGGCAGCCTGACGGCTAGCCGTTGTATGCGCGACCAGACTCCATAGGATGACGCGCCTCGCTTGTGGATAAGGCTCACCTTTCACGCTCGTCCGTCCGCACTCCGAGTCGCAGAGAGTGTTGAGGGGACCTCGGAGGAGGTGGAGTCTGGTCGCGCTTACTGCTCGCCCCGGAGCGGTTACAAGAGAGTGCATCCTAGGATGCTTGGACGCTAGGTCTTCTTGGGGCGTAGAGGCCTAACGTTCGACCGGCGGTTCTCCTGCTCGGCTAGTAGGCGATCTAAGCTGGTGAGCAGCAGCTCGTGGACGGATGGGACGTCGAGGTCCAGCGCCAGGCGCTGAACGCGCTTGTGTTCCCTCGGCAGCAAATAGACCGTGGTGCCAATCGTGGCAGCCTTGATGTCCCCCTACCCTCCCCTGCAGGTGATCCGTTGCGGGTGCCGGTGCGGCCGAAGCGATGCACAAGTCAGTGCCAGCATTCCGGAGCTGCTCCAGAGCCTCCGCCATCCGAGCAGGGGCAGGAGCCGCCAGCGCCGAGTTGGGATCGCCCTGGGCTCCTTCGGTACGATGGTTCCACCATCCCCGAAGCGTACCCTGGGGATCAAGGTCCACCAGAACGACGCTCTTGCCGGCTGCAGCGGCGGTCACACTTCGCGCGTCTTCTTAGTCCGCGCCCTGCCGTGGTGCATCCAGTCCACTGCGGCTTGCGCATTCGCTGCGGCCGTAAAGATCGCCCGCTTGTCGCTCCGCAGCACCTTCAGCCACGACGCGACATAGGCCGCATGGTCCGGCCGGGGCTCCGGCGTCAGCGCCAGGTCGGCGCAGACGAAAGCCGCGCCGAGTTCCGCAAATAAACTTCCTCTGCGGCGTAAGCTTCGTCACCGAAGCGCCCCTTCAGGTCACGGCCGCACCGGCTCGGATGGCTGTTGGCGTACGTCGTCTCGTGCGCAAGAGTTGCGTAGTAGGCCACGGCATCCCGGAACGCCTCGAAGGGCGGGCATCTGCACCCGGTCATCGCTCGGCCGATAGCAGGCGCGGTTGCCGCCGATGCGCGTCGCCAAGAGAACCCGATCAGGGGTGGGTCGCCGGCGTCAGCGAAAAGGTTGGATCGGCAGGATCGGCGCAGCGGCGCTGTCCTTGCTCGCGCTCACGCCGCTGGCCCTCTATCTCGGGAGCTGACCACCGGAATTGCCAGCCGATTTTTTGGATTTTTGCGAGCGCGGGGACAGTGAAGGGCTATGACGTTCCCGGCGAACAGTAGCTCATGTGCCTACCAACTCCAGCATTGACCGTATTGGCAGCTTCAAGATTCTGCAAACGGCCTTCAGATTTGTATCTCGTGGTCGGCTTCGCACGCGAGCTGCTCCCCGGCGTGGCTTAATCAAGCTCACAGGTTCACGCTTCTGGCCGGCATGGTTGCGGATTTATTCTTTGGAGGAGAACGAGAGAGGCGTAACGGCCTTTTCCCTTCCCGCCCGGCTGTGCAACATGTGGACACATAGGGAAGGGGAGCCTCGATGCCGATTACCAGACGCACCCTGCTCGCGACAGCAATGACCGCGACTGCGCTTCCCCTTGCGCCCCGGGCGACGCGGGCGCAGGCCAGCCAGACCATCCGCATCGGCGTGCTGAACGATCAGTCGGGCCCGTTCCGTGACATCGGGGGACCGGGATCGGTGGCCGCGACGCGGCAGGCGATCAAGGAATTCGGCGATCACGGCTTCGCCGTGGACGTGATTTTTGCCGATCACCAGAACAAGCCCGATGTCGGCGCCTCGATCGCCCGACAGTGGTGCGATACGGGCGGCGTGGACATGCTGCTCGACTTGCCGAACTCCTCGGTTGCGTTGGCGGTGAACGGTGTCGCACGCGAGAAGAACAAGGTGCTCGTCACCTCGTCGGCCGCGACCACGGATCTGACCGGGCCGCAGTGCTCGCCCAACACCGTCCAGTGGACGTTCGATACCTACATGCTCTCGAAAGCCGAGGGCACGGCCATCGTCAAGGCGGGCGGGGATACCTGGTATATCCTCTACGCCGATTACGTCTTCGGTCAGCAGCTTGCGCGCGATACCGCGCGCTTCGTCACCGAAGCCGGTGGCAAGGTGCTCGACTCGGCCGCCTATCCATTCCCGGGCACCGCCGATTTTTCTTCGTTCCTGCTCCAGGCGCAGTCGAGCGGGGCCAAGGTGCTGGGCTTCGCCAACGCCGGAGCCGACCTCATCAACTGCATCAAGCAGGCCCGCGAGTTCGGCCTGAACTCCAGTATGCGCCTCACGGCGCTGGAGATGTTCATCCCCGACGTGCATGGGCTCGGCCTCAACGAAGCGCAGGGAATCGTGCTCTGCTCACCCTTCTATTGGGATCTGAACGACCGCACGCGCGCCTTCACACGGCGCCTCCTGCGCGATCAGAACCCGACGCAATACCCCAACATGGACCACGCCGGATGCTACGCCGGGACGCTGCATTACCTGAAAACCGTCGCTGCGATGGGCGTGGACAAGGCCAAGGCGGACGGCAAGGCGGTTGTCGCGCAGATGAAGGCTATGCCGTGTGATGATGATGCGTTCGGCCCGGCGACCATCCGGGAGGACGGGCGCTACATGTGCCCGGCCTATCTGTTCCAGGTAAAATCACCAGCCGAGAGCAAGGCTCCGTGGGATTATTACAAGCTGCTGGAGAGCTTGCCGGCGGACAAGATCTGGCGGCCCATGAGCGAGGGCGGCTGTCCTCTGGTGAAGACGTGATTACTGCATCTGGAATGAACTTTCTTACCTTCATACCCGCCTGCACTGCGCACGGGTAATACACGTGACCACTGGATAACCGCCGCTTGAATGTCGGCAGGTACTGGAACTGCCTCTCCACTTCGGCCCTGCCCCAGCCGTTATGAAACGGCGGCTGACTATCCCTGGGCAAACTCGCCGACAAATTTCCCGCTCTCGAGGATCATCTCGTCATCCAGGAAAATCGTTGGCTGGCTGATGATTCCGTCCAGATGGATCTTGGACTGCACCGTGCCGCCGGGCAGCGTTGCGCTGCTTCCGGTGCTGACGTGCGTCCACCCGTACACCCGCTCGCCTTCAAAACTCGGGTCCTCGCCGATGAGCGCGGCTCCCGGATTCGTTCCGATACCCCAGGCGGCGAACTCGTAGGCGTTCGGGTCATCGAGTGACGCCAGCAGATTGGACAGCCGGGTTGCCTCGTTGCCGCCTTCGATCGCGACGAGACGACCGTTCTCGAACGACATCCTCACCGGCGATGTCACGCGGCCGACTTGCGTGATCGAACCATCCACGACGGCCACGCCCGATGCGCTCTTGGCCCGTGGCACACTGAGAAACAGGCCGGGAGGGAAGGCGTCGAGGTCGCCGGGATTCTTGGCGACCCCATCAAGCGTCGCGAGGGGATGCTCCAGCTCGTAGCGCATATCGGTGCCCAGTTCGGTGGTCACCCGAGCGCTCCGCGCCCGCGCCACGCGATCTGCCAAGCGGTTGGTCAGGCTGACCAGACGGTCTATGTCCACCGAGAGGGTCCGTAGGAACCCGTCCTCGGTCACCCCGGGCATCGTGATGATCCGCGCGCCGGCCTGCTGCGCCGCGACCCGAGCCGAGGAATGGGTCAGCGAATAGGTCGTGTAAAGGAACGCCAGATCCGCCGCCTGCATGGCCGCCCGGACCGCCGCCGGGGGCTCTTGCGGGCTGCTGCGCCGCGTCGGCATGACCATGAGGACCGGCTCGGCTTGCGCCGCCATGGCGGCCGCCATGAGCGCATGGGCGACGGACTGGTCACGCATCGTGTCCGTCACGATCAATACCCGTTCGTTTGGCTTTACGTGGCCACACTGCTCGAGGGCCGCACGAGCGCAACGCTGCAGTTCGACTTCTTTCATAATGAGTGACTCCCAAGTCAAGTGTTGGAACGCAATCCGCTGCCCCTAGGCGGCGGCTGCCTTTGCCGCGCTTTCGGACGCAAGAGGCGGCAGTCCTCTGATCATGTCCGCCGCTTTCTCGGCGATCATCATCGTCGAGGCGCAGGTGTTGGCGGACGGCATGTTCGGCATGATGGAGGCGTCTACGATGCGCAGCCCTGCTACCCCGTGCACGCGCAATTGGTCGTCGACCACTGTCATCGGATCGCTCGACCGGCCCATACGCGAGGTGCCCATGACGTGGTAGGAGGACACGCCGAAGCGCCGGGCGTAATCGAGCAGCTCGTCGTCACTGGTGACGCCTTCACCCGGCATCGTCTCGGTGTCGAAGAACTTGGCCAATTCCGGCGTGCGAAGCAGCTGGCGCGCCACCCGCATGCCCCCGAGAAGGACCTGCCGGTCGTACGGGGCCTCGAGGTAATTCGGCTGCACCACCGGATCATCGAAGGGATCGGATGAGCGGGCGCGCACGTAACCTGTACTTTGCGGTCGATGCTGCCATACCCCGCAAGTCATGCCAGGATACTCGTCGAGCACGCCGATATAGCCCTCACGATAGCTCGCCGGCGTGAACACACCCTGGATGTCAGGAGCGTTCAGTCCCTCCCTCGACCTCCAGAACCAGTGCACCAGGGATGGACTGAGCGCGAGTATGTTGGGGAGGCCGACCATCCATCGTGCAATCTGACCTCCAAGACGGATCCCTCGCGCCAGCTCATTCAGCGTGACGCTGTCCTTCACCTTGGCCACCATGCGGATCGAGAAATGGTCCTTCAGATTCTCGCCTACTCCGGGCAGTTCGTGCACCACCGGGACGTTGATAGATTGAAGCACCGATGCCGGACCAACCCCCGAAATGTGCAGCAGCCTGGGCGTGTTGATGGCGCCGCTGCACACGATGACCTCGCGTCTCGCGCGCACTTCGCGTGGCTCCTTCCGGCTGCGGCCGAAGGCATAGCGGACCCCGGTCGCACGTTTCCCGTCGAACAAGATGGCCGTGGCCTGGGCTCTGGTCCGCAGCTCCAGGTTCGCCCGCTTTCTGACCGGACGAAGGAAGGCGCGGGCGGTGCTCTGCCGCCAGCCGTTCATGATAGTGCGCTGATAATAGCCGACACCCTCTTGAGTGCTGCCGTTGTAGTCCGGGTTTCGTGGCATGCCTTGCGCGGCAGCCCCGACAATGAAGGCTTCGCAGACGGGATGAAACCAATCCATGTCCGTCACAGGTTGTTCGCCCGATCGCCCGCGGAAGGCGTCATCATATGAGCCTATTTTTCGCTCTGAGCGCTTGAAGTAGGGGAGCACGTCCTCATACCCCCATCCTGGGTTGCCGGCCGCCGCCCATTCGTCGAAGTCCGAGGGCTGTCCGCGGTTATACGCAAGCCCGTTGATCGAAGTTGAACCTCCAAGCGTGCGGCCCTGCGGGATCGGAATACGGCGCTGGTTTGTGTTGGCGGTCGGTTCGCTCGAAAATTGCCACGTGAATGCGGGATCAAACAGAACCTTGATGAATCCCGCCGGAATGTGAAGGAACGGATGCCAGTCCCTCGGGCCGGCTTCCAGCAGGCAGACCGTGGCCCGGCCATCCTCAGTTAGACGGTTCGCCAGGATGCATCCCGCGGCTCCGGCCCCGATAATCACGTAGTCGAAGGTGTCGGTAGCGTCATTGATCTCGGACATTTTCGCTCTCATTTCCAGTTAGGTCGGACGTCCGTCGACGAGCCGCCGGCGCGTGGGTGTCACCTCAGAGAAAGCCGATGGAGATCCAGGGGATCGCGGCGAGAAGGATCAGGCCTGCAAGCAAGGCGATGACGTAGCCGGCGATCGGCTTCATGCGTGCGTCGGGGCTGATGCCGCTGATCGCGCAGGCGGCGGTAGTAGCCGACGCCGAAGGGCGGAGCGAAGAGGCCGACTCCCATCGCCAGCACGACCACCATGGCATAGTGCACCTCGTGATTCCCGACCTGGTGTGCAATCGGGAAAAGCAACGGACCGAAGAGTATGATGGCCGGGATTCCCTCCAAGACACTGCCGAGCACGATGAACGCGAGGGCCGACCCGGAGAGGAAGGTTGGCGCGCCGCCCGGAAGCCCCGTCATTGTGTTTCGGCCGTTCGATCGCGGGTGGCGGTCAACTCCAGTGTCATCATCCGTGCCGAGGTCAGGGTCCTCTCCGAGGTCGAAGCCTCATGATTGTGTTCGGGGTGGGCGCCTCGACGTGTGGACCGAAGTGCGAGGTCACTCGCCTTCAGCCGAAACAACGAGGTCACCGACACGGTTCGTTAGGACTTGCGTCAAGGGCGGGTTTCTGGCGGGTCACGATGGCTGCCGATAGGGTCACCCCCTTTCTGGCGGGGCGGACGAGGATGCGGTGCTTGGGCTGCGGTTCTTCTTGCCGACCGACAGCACCACGGCATGCGCCGGCGGATCGACATAGAGGCCGACAGTATCGCGACCTTCTCGGGCGAATCTCGGGTCCGTGGACAGCTTGAAGGTCCGCATGCGATGCGGTTGAAGGCCGTGGCTGCGCCAGATGCGCTGCGCCGAGCTGACGCTA
>CAWEHU010000017.1:0-217379 GCA_963808965.1 uncultured Alphaproteobacteria bacterium | reverse complement strand
CCATGACGAATCCTTCGGGCTGGAAGCCAGCGATAGCGGGGGCCTAGCTGCATCCGCAACGAACGGCGCCGCCGGGCACCCCGCCGGCGGGAAGGCGCTTGTAGCTAAGCCCATCGACCCCAAACCGGCAAGACGGAGCCGGATAAGTCTGACGAAGATACCCAGCGGTGGGCCGGCTTTGGGTGGTAAGCGGTCGCTCAGCCGCTGATACCCTCGCGCCCTTCCACCGCCATCATGGTCGCGGTCAGGAGCGCGATCAGCCGCTCCCGCCCCTCGCTCTCGGCGAAAACCTCCGCTTGAGCGAGCGTGAGCGTCCGGCCAGCCTTCACGACTGCGCCGCGGGCCAGGATGCGTTCGCCTACGGCGGGTGCGACGAGGTTGATCTTGAACTCCGTCGTCAGCACGCCCCGATCCGGCGGCATCAGGCTGAGCGCGGCGTAACCTGCTGCCGTGTCGGCAATGGCGCTCACCGCTCCCGCATGGACAAAGCCGTGCTGCTGCGAAATCGCTGGAGTAGGGTTGATGGCGATCTCGACGCGGCCGGGAGCGATGGTGACGAGTGTCGCCCCCAGCGTGCTCATCAGACCCTGCTTGGCGAAGCTCGATCGGATGCGCTCCTCGCACCCTGCCCCTTCATGCTGTGGCACGATCACGCCCTCCGGCTGCTAAGGAGTGACAGAGGCCAAGAGCGTCCGCAATGGGTCGCTAGCGGACGGCATCGGCAGCGGGACGGCGACGTTGGCCGGGGCACCATCCGTCAGACTTTCATCAGGTCAGGTGCGGCAAGCTCAGCCAGTCCTGGCTCTGCATTTCTTCCAATCGTGAGGCGGTGCGCTCGAACATCTTCGCGCCCTCGCCACGCTGGTAGAGTTCGTCCGGCAGCGCATCGGCCGAGGCGATGAGCTTGACCCGATGATCGTATAGCGTATCGATCAGGACCACGAAGCGACGCGCCTCGTCGTAATTCGCGGGCGAGAGGCGCGGAATATCGTCCAGCACCAGCGTGTGGAAATGCGTCGCGAGTGCGAGATAGTCGCCGGCCCCGAGAGCGGTGCCGCAAAGCGTCGCGAAATCGAAGCGGGCGACCCGGTTCACAGCCGAGGGGACCAGCAAAGTACGGCCCATGACCGTCAGCCGCTCGGGTCGCGGCGTCGCGTTAGCGGTCAGTTCGGCGAAGGCGCGATCCAGCGCACGCCGCGCTCGTTCGTCCGCCGGCACGTACCAGGTCGGCATCCCGCGCAGCCGCGAACGCCGGAAATCGTGACCGCCCTCCATCACCAGCACGTCGAGCCGGCGCTTGATCAGGTCGATGAAGGGCAGAAATGCGTCCCGGCCGGGCTGGCCCTTGAAGAGGTCGTCCGGGATCGTGTTCGAGGTGGACACGACCACCACCGAGCGGTCGAACAGCCCCTGAAACAATCGGCCCAGAATCATCGCGTCGGCGATG
Source organism: uncultured Alphaproteobacteria bacterium (assembly GCA_963808965.1). GTDB lineage: Bacteria > Pseudomonadota > Alphaproteobacteria > Acetobacterales > Acetobacteraceae > CAWEHU01. The sequence continues at coordinate 215,932 of CAWEHU010000017.1, read as the reverse complement.
TCGTTCACCTGAAACTCGTCGAAGCAGAGCAGCGCCGCTTCGGCCGCGATCGCGTCGGCAAGCGGGGGGATCGGATCGTCGCCGTCCGGGTTCGCGCGTCGCCACGCATGAACGCGGGCATGGGCGTCTTGCATGAAACGGTGAAAATGGATGCGGCGTTTGCGGGACACTTCGGCCGAGGCGAAGAACAGATCCATCAGCATGGATTTGCCGCGCCCGACCTCGCCGACGAGATAGAGTCCATTCGGCCGGTCCTCCCCCGCCTCCTCGGTGGGCTTGCGGCGCAGCAGGCGGGACAGAAAGCCGTTCTGTGACGACCGCGGCGGCGGATCGTAGCCGCGCAGCTTCACCCAAGATCCTGGAGCCGCATCGCGGCGAGGGCCTGGGCCGGATCGGGGGCTAGCTCGCCCGCGCGCACCAAGGCGCGGTAGGCCGGGAGCGGACCCTCGTGGAGGCTCACATTGGCGGAGAGGCTGTCCATGATGCACCGCGCCATAGCGCGTCCCGGCCCAGTTATCAACGAACCGAGAGCATTGGTAAACCAAACAAGAAGTTACCCGTTGCTCCTCCATCAGAATATCGGCTCTGGAGGTTCAACCGTGAAATCGGCGGCGATTGCAGCAAGCATCGTCGTGGCACTGGCTGGTCCGGCTGTCGCAAAGGGCGACGCCGGTTCTCAGACTCACCGCCAGCCGATTTGCTCCGGCTTCGGTTTGCAGGCGCGGCACATAGTCTATTCCTCCCAATCCGCGAACGGCTGCTGTGGCGATACTCTCCCCTGCGCGCAATACTTGGCGACCACCGTCGTCCCCCGGCCGAACCTGCCCCGGCGCACCTGAGCAAGGCAGCATCCCGCGTGGGATGGGGGTCCCGCTCCGGCTTTCGTGATATTCGGGCTCCGGATTTGACGCGGAGAGGGAGCCGATGATCGAGCTGGATTTCGCGGCGCTGCGGGCGACCCCGGTTGCTAGGGACCCATTCGAGCACGTCGTGGTGGCTAATTTCGTGCCTTCGGCCGCGCTGGGCGCGGTGGTTAGGGACCTGCCGCCGATCGGAAAGGGGGGATCGTTCCCGCCCGAATTGGTCCGCCTCGGTCCAGCGGCGCGCGACTTGGTGCAGGCTCTAGAGGGTCCGGAGCTTCGCGCCGCCATCGCCGAGAAGTTCGGTCTTGATCTCTCCGACGCGCCGACCATGCTCACGTTGCGCGGCTGGACGCGCGAGAAGGACGGACGAATCCATTGCGACTCGACCGCCAAGCGCGTCACGGTGCTGCTCTACCTCAATCCCGAGGGGGAATCCTGGCGCGAGCATCAGGGATGCTTGCGGCTGGTCCGCGGGCCCGACGACATCGAGGATTTCGCGGTCGAGGTGCCGCCGGTGAACGGCACGTTGCTGGTTTTCCCCAACGGCCCGACCACCTGGCACGGTCACAAGCAGTTCGTCGGGCAGCGCTACAGCATCCAACTCAATTACATGACCACGGACCAGTCCGCGCGCTCCGAGTTGCGCCGTCACCGGCTTTCGGCGGTGGTGAAACGGCTTACCAGCGCAGCGTGAAAAGACGCCGGCAAGCGACGGTTGAGGTGGAACGATGAGTCGTGCAGCGATTGCCGCGCCGTGGGCCGCGCGAATGCTGAGCGTCCTGCGCATCGTCGTCGCGTTGCTCTTCATCGAGCACGGGACTCAAAAGCTGTTCGGGTTTCCGCCTTCGGCTAATCCCGGCCCCGCTCTGTTCTCCCTTCTTGGTGTTCAGGGCGTCATCGAGTTCGTCGGTGGTCTGCTGGCCCTGTTGGGCCTCTTCACGCGGCCAGTCGCGTTCATCCTGGCGGGCGACATGGCCGCGGCCTATTTCATGGCGCACGCGCCGAAGAGCTTCTTCCCGGTGTTGAATGGAGGCGATGCGGCCGTTCTCTACTGCTTCGTGTTTCTGTACATGGCGGTGGCGGGCGGTGGAGAATGGAGCGCCGACTCGATACGGACTCGGAATCTGTTTGGGACGGGGGGTTAGCCTCGTTCTTGGGCTGACTGTAGGCGGGCCTGCAAACCGTGGACGAACTCATTCGCAGCATCGCGGAGAAAAAGGCCGAGCTTGACTGGCAGCGCACGCGCGCGCCTGCGGGCTTGCGTAACTTCGAGCACGCGCAAGACCTCGAACTTACCTACACGTCCAACGCCATCGAGGGAAACACCCTCACCGCTCGCGAGACGGCGCTTGTGGTCGAAAACGGCGTGACGATTGGCGGCAAGCCGCTCAAGGATCATCTCGAAGCCATCGATCACTTCGGAGCCTTGCAGTATGTGCGCCAGCTTGCGCGCGAGACGCAGCCGATCACCGAAGCCGACATGCGCAACCTGCATCGTCTCGTCATGCTGCGTTCCGATCCCGACAACGGCGGGCAGTATGCGACCGGCGTTCGCTATGTGAACACCGACACCGGCAGGCACTTTTTCCCGACCCCGGCCGAGATACCGGCGCGCATGGGCGACTTTGCCAAATGGCTAGCCGCCGCGTCGGTGACGCCCGAAACCGCTTTCCGCGCCCACCGCGAGCTTGTGAGCATTCACCCTTTCGGGGACGGCAACGGGCGCACCGGGCGGCTTTTGATGAATCTTGTTCTCATTCGGGGCGGCTATCCGCCCGTTTCAGTCCGGCCAGAGGACCGCGCCGCCTACCTCGATACTTTGCAACGAGCGGACCAAGGGCAACCGGCTGCGTTCGAGCGGCTGCTTTACCAGCGATTGGATACCACCTTGGGGGAGTATGTAAGCGCCTCGAAAGAGGCGCTTTCCCCCCGCCGGAACGGAGATAAGCCCGCGCCATGATCTATGGCTATGCGCGGGTTTCGCCGAGCGGCAAGAGCGAGAGCGTTGACGCGCAGGCGCGGCAACTGGCCAAGGCCGGATACAAGAAGGTATTCCGCGACGTGCATGTGAGCGGCGCAAAGACCGACCGCGCGCGGGTTCGAGATCACGGCCGACGAGGCGTTGACGTTGAATCCCAAGACCACAACGAATCGATGCCGGTGCGGACCGCAGCTCGATCTCGCAAAAATCCCAATGCCAGCCTTGTGCGGGACCGGATTCCCGCTTTCGCGGGGATGAACGGAACTCTGCGTCACATGTTCCAGTCGGCCCAAAACGAGGCTAACCTCCGCCCGATCCCAGATACGTCTCGATCACCCGGGGATCGGCGGCCAGTTCCCGCGCTCGGGCCCTCGAGCGTGACGCGACCGGTCTCCAGCACATAGCCGTAATCGGCGACCTGCAGTGCGGCGCGGGCGTTTTGCTCCACGAGCAGGATCGCGACACCCTTCTCGCGCAGTCCGGCGATGGTGCGGAAGATGTCGCGCACGATGAGCGGCGCCAGGCCGAGGCTCGGCTCGTCCAGCATCAGCAGCGTCGGGCGAGCCATCAAGGCGCGGCCCATCGCCAGCATCTGCCGCTCGCCGCCCGATAGAGTGCCGGCCGCCTGACGGCGCCGCTCGCGCAAGCGGGGGAACAGCGCGTAACATCTCGTCCAGCGCCCGCGCGGCGCTCGCGCGTCCTTCGCGGCGGAACCGGAACGCGCCGAGGCGCAGATTGTCCTCGCACGCTCATCGTCGCGAACAGCTCGCGCTTCTCCGGCACGAGGCACATGCCGCGCCGCACCCGCGCCTCGATGCCGAGCTCGCCGATCCGGTTGCCAGTGAAAGCGCACCGCACCCGTGCGCCGGCAGCACGCCCATGACCGCGTTCAGCAGCGTCGTCTTGCCGGCGCCGTTCGGGCCGATGACGGTGACGATCGCCCCGCGTCGACCCGGAGCGACACGCCGCTGCACCGCGGCGAATGCCCGCCATAGCCGACCGATGACATCGCGAAACTTCCAGCACCGCGGTCACGCGACGCCGCCCAGATAGGCTTCGATCACCGCCGGGATCGCCGCGCACCTCGACCGGCGGGCCTTCGGCGAGCTTGGTGCCGAAATCCATGACGACCAGCCGGTCGGTCAGGCCCATGACGAAGTCCATGTCGTGCTCGACGAGCAGGATCGTCATCCCGTCGGCGCGCAATCGGCGCAGCAGCGCCGCGAGCGTCTCCTTCTCGGCATGGCGCAATCCGGCGGCCGGCTCGTCGAGCAGCAGCAGCACCGGATCGAGGCACAGCGCGCGCGCGATCTCGACGATGCGCTGCTGGCCGAGCGGCGAGGCTGTCCGCCGGCCGGGCCGCCTCCTCGGCCAAGCCCACGCGCGCCAGCTGCCGTGCGGCCTCGCGCGAACAGCCGCGCCTCCTCCGCGCGGTCGAGCCGCAAGCAGCGCCGTCAGCGGCCCGGCCCGGCCCGCGCAGATGCGCGCCGATCGCGACGTTCTCGATCACCGACATGCCCGCCACGAGCCTCACGTGCTGAAAGCTGCGGGCGATGCCTGAGCCGCGCGATATCGGGCGCGCGCAATCCGGCGATACGTCGCGCCGAGGAAGCGGACTTCCCCCGCCGTCGGGCGCGCGACTCCGGTGAGCAGGTTGAAGGTCGTGCTCTTGCCCGCGCCATTCGGGCCGATCAGACCCGACGATCTCGCCCGCGTCCAGCGTGAACGACACATCGTTTACCGCGACGAGACCGCCGAAAGTCTTGCGCAGCGAGGCGGTCTCCAGCACCGGACGCCCGTGCTCGGGCATGCGCGCCTCGGGGCAGAGGCCGCGCGTCCACGGCCGATCGCGCGGCGAGTCGGGCGGACGCGCACGAGATGCGGCCACAGCCCTTCGGGGGCGCTTTGCAGGACCAAGCACGAGCAGCGCGCCGAAGACGATGATCTCGAAGTTGCCTTGCGCGTCGAACAGCAGCGGCAGCCAGCTTTGCAGCCGGTCGTTGACGATCGTCACGACCGCCGCGCCGAGCAGCGCGCCGCCGATATGCCCGGCGCCGCCGACCACCGCCATCAGGAGATATTCGATGCTGGCGGACAAGCCGAACGGAGTCGGATTCACGGCGCGCTGGAGATGGGTATAGAGCCAGCCCGCGACGCCGGCGAGCATCGCCGCGTACAGAAAGGCCAGCATTCGCGTGCGGGGAATGTGCGCGCCGAAGGAGGCCGCGGCCCCAGCGCCGCCGCGAAGCGCCCGGATCGCACGGCCGGAGCGGCTGTCGAGCAGGTTGCGCGTTCCGAGCAGCACGAGCGCGACGCAGATCCAGACCACCGCGAAGTAGAGCGCGCGCTGTCGCTCGAATGTCAGCGAGAACAGACGCAGCGGCGGAATCCCGGAGATGCCGTCGTAGCGGCCGGTGAAATCGAGATTGCCGAACAAATAGAAAAGGCTGACGCTCCAGGCGATGGTCGCCAAGGCGAGATAGTGCCCCGACAGGCGCAGCGTCACCGCGCCGATCACCAGCGCGGCGAGCAGGCTCGCCAGGATCGCCGCGGGCAGGCCCAGCCATGGCGATAACCCGGCCGTCGTGGTCAGCAGCGCGGACGCATAGGCGCCGAAGCCCATGAAGCTCGCCTGACCGAACGAGGTCATCCCGCCGATGCCGGTGAGCACGACCAGGCCGAGCGCGACGATCGCGGCGATCCCGATCGTGTTGAGCAGGCTGACCCAGAAGAGCGGCATTCCGGGGATCGCATGGCACCGCAAGCCAGACGATCAGCACGAGCAGCCAGATCGCGGGCCGGAATCTCACTCCTCCTCCTCGACGCCGCGCGCGAACAGCGAGCGCACCAGCAGCACGGGGATGATCGCGCTGAAGACGATCACCTCCTTGAACGCGCTCGCCCAGAACGAGGAGAGCGACTCGACGATCCCGACGCCGATCGCGGCCAGCACCGCGAGCGGATAGCTGACCAACCCGCCGACGATCGCCGCGACGAAGCCCTTGAGCCCGACCAGGAAACCGCTGTCGTAGTAGATGGTCGTGAGCGGTGAAATCAGGATGCCCGAAAGCGCGCCGATGAAGCCCGCCAAGCGTGAAGGCGATGCGCCCGGAACCGGCCGCCGGGATGCCGACCAGTCGTGCGCCGAGCCGGTTCACGGCGGTCGCGCGCAACGCCTTGCCGAACAGGGTGAACTCGAAAAATACGAATAGCGCGAGCATGAGCAGCAAAGTCGCGCCGACGATCCAGATCGCCTGGCCCGGATGATGAGCGGCCCGGCCGACACTAAGGAATCGGAGAAGGCTGGCCCGCGCGAGCCCTCCGGGCCGAAGAACACCAGTCCTAGCCCGACGAGCGCGAGATGCACCCCGACCGCGGCGATCAGCAGCACCAGCACCGAGGCTTCCGCCATCGGCTGGAAGGCGATGCTGTATAAATACGGCGCCATCGGCGTGACGATCGCCAACGCAAGCAGCGCCTCGACCGCGACGCCGGGCTTACGCGGCGCAAGCAGCAAAGTCGCGAGCAGGATCACGCCGGGCAGCAGAATGGTTCCCGCGAGCAGCCGCGGCGACCGCACGGCGGTTCAGAGTCCGGCGCCCCGACCAAAGACCGCGGACCGCGGCGCCGATACCGAGCGCGCACAACAGCCAGACGCTGCCCGGCACGGCACCCGCATCCAGCGTGGCGTAGGTCAGCGCGCCGTACGCCACGAACTCCCCTTGCGGGATGAACACCACGCGCGTCACGGCGAAGACCAACACGAGCGACAATGCGAGCAAGGCGTAGATGGCCCCGTTGACGACCCCATCCTGCACCAGGATCAGGAGGATCGAGGCGTCCACCGAAGGCGTGCGCCGGGTTCAGCCGCTCAGGACAGCAGGAGCCATTTGCCGTCCTTGATGGTGACCATCACGCGCGCGCGCTGATCGAAGCCGTTGTGGTTCTCCGGCGACATGTCGGCGATGCCGTGCGTCAGCACGACCCCGTGCAGGCCTTCCAGCGCATCGCGCAGAGCGGCGCGAAATTGCGGGCGTTCCGGGCTGCGCCTTCTTGAGCGCCTCCGGAATGGCGGCCTGGAGCAGCAGCCCCGCGTCGTAGAGATGGGCGCCGAACGTCGCCATGCTGCCTTCGCCGTATTTATCCTCGTACGCGTGGACGTAGGCGAGGGCGACCTTGCGGATGGGATTGCTTTCGGGAAGCTGGTCGGCGACCAGCACCGGGCCTGCCGGCAGGATCGTGCCCTCCACGTCCTTGCCGCCCACCCGCAGGAAATCGGCATTGGCGACGCCGTGCGTCTGGTAGATCGGGCCGGTGTAGCCGCGCTCCTTCAGCGTCTTTTCGCGGAAGCGCCGCGGGCGTTCCGGAGCCGGCGATCAGCACCGCGTCCGGCTTCGCCGCGAGCAGCTTCAAGGTTTGGCCGATCACGCTCGTATCGGTGCGGGAGTAACGTTCCACATCGACGAGCCGGATGCCCTTCGCCTCGAGGGCGCGCGTCGCCTCGGTGAGCCAGCTATCGCCGTACGCATCGTTGAAACCGATGAAGCCGACGGTCTTGACGCCCTTCTTCGCCATCCAGTCGGCGATCGCGTCGGCCATCAGGCTATCGTTCTGCGGGACCTTGAAGACCCATTTCGTATCCGGGTTGCTCGGGTCGACGATCTTCGCCGAAGCCGCGAGAGAGATCATCGGCACCTGCTTTTCGGCGACGACGGGGATCATCGCAAGCGAGGCGGGAGTGATGGACGAGCCGATGACGGCGTCCACCTTTTCCTCGTCGATGAGCTTGCGCGTGTTGGCGACGGCCTTGGTGCTGTCAGACCCGTCATCCAGCACGATCCAGTCCACCTTGTGACCGGCGATCTCGTTCGGCAGCAGAGCGACCGAGTTGCGTTGCGGGATTCCGAGCGAAGCGGCAGGACCTGTCTGGGAGATGGTGATGCCGATGCGGATGGGCTCCTCCGCTCGGGCGAGCGCCGGGACGATTGCAAGAGAAATCGCCATTATGCCGGTCGAGAACGCGCGCCGCGGGATCATCTGGCTTCCTTCCCTGTTCGCCCCTCGCCGGGCAGGAACGTCGAATGGCGCGCGGCGCGAACCCTGTCGACGGGTTTAAGTCATCGATGTAAGTTCGTTATCGAAACCTGTCAAGGATGCGCGCGGGGCGATCAAGCGAGGGCCTGGACCGCGGTTATCCCAAATGGCAGGCGACCTTCATCTCGCGGCAGACCCGCAGAACGCCGTCCACGACGATCGACGTTCCCGATTCCTCGCCTGGTCGCACGGTCGAAGCAACGAGCAGTTGCGAGAGCCGGTCGCTCAGCGGCGTGACGGTCAGGCCCGCGCTGCGCTGGCCATCGCCGAACTCCACTTTGCGGCGCGTGGCGTCCTCCGAAATGATGTGCACCCGGGGATTGTGGCCGATCAGCCTGACGGCAGTCGCGTACACTCTATCCGCCCGCGCGCTGAGAATCACCGTGGCGATGTCGTAACCGGGCTCCTGGCCCTTCTGGCTTTGGGTCATCTGCTCCACCCTGCCGATGGCCCTGCGCGCGAGCAGCACCCATTGCGCCTGCGCCGCCCTCACCGGCACGAGACACAGCGCCAAGCCTCCCACCAGCGCCATCAGAACCACACGACGCATCGTCATCCTCCTCGCTTTTTCGGTTCGCGGAGGAAATAGAAGCCGGGGCCGCTTGTCCACCGGACGGCCGCGCATTGACCGTGCAAGGGCCGCCATCTACCGTCCGTATTCCGCTTCGATGTGTCAGAGAATAAGCCGAGGGAAACGCCATGTTGCGCCGAGCGATGCTGCGACTGCTGGTACTGGCGCCGTTCGGTTTGAGCGTCGCTACCCAGGCGCAAACTCCGCCGGCCGAGCTCAAGATCGGACACCTGCATGCAGGGTCCGGACCCTTCGCCAGTATCTCCATGCCGGTCTATCTCGGCCTGAAGCTCTGGGTGGATCAGACGAATGCCGGCGGTGGCGCATTCGTAAAAGCTTACAACAAGAAGATTCCGCTCAAGCTGATCGACTATGACGACCAGAGTTCGACCGCGACGGCCGCGACGCTCTACAACCAGCTCATCACCCAGGACAAGGTGGACATTCTCGTCGCCAACTTCGGGCTCGGTGCTTACCTCGGTCGCGGTGCCGATCGCGCGCGAGAACAAGATGTTCCTGTTCAACCCGACCGGCACGGGCGCGCCGTTCTTCACCAAGGACAACCCCTACATCGCCCTGATGGCAGATCCGGTCTCCACGATCTGGCCGAAATACATCGCGGATTTCCTGGGCACCGAGGGCGCGAAGTCCGGCCTGAAGCGGGTGGCGCTGCTCTACGCAACGAACGACTTCACGGGCACGCAGGCCAATGCGCTCCGCGGCTTCATCAAGTCCAAGTATCCCGACTTGCAGATCGTGTACGATCAGGGCGTTCCGACCAACACGTCGAACTATACCGTGCTCATCAACAACATCGCGGCGGCGAACCCGGACGCCGTGGTCGAACTCGGATATACCGGCAACGACATCGCATTCCTGCGCAACGTGCAGGATGCGGGAGCGAAGTTCCGGTTTCTGTTCGCGATCTATCCTGGCCTGGAAACCGAGGAGCTTCTCAAGAACGTGGGAGCGGACGGATTGCTAGGCGTGTTCACCTACGTGACGGCCGCCTCAATCGAATACAAACCGGAGGTCGGCATGTCGCTCCCTGACTTCAAGGCAGCCTGGGACAAGGCTTACCCGAATGCCGGCGTGCATTTCGGCTACAACTCGGTCGCGGGCTATACGACCGGACTCGTCATCGAGCAGGCGCTCGCTCACGCCGATAGCCTGGATCAGCTCGCGATCCACAAGGCCGTGTTCGATCTCTCGGGCAAGCTGAAGACGCTGGACGGCACTTTCGAGTTGGACGAGACCGGAGCGCAGGTCGGCGAACTCACGCCACTCGGCCAGGTCGTTTCCGATGGAAAGGGCGGCATCAAGCTGAACGCGGTCTATCCGCCGGACGTACCGAACGTGCAACCGCCGATGCTGGGCAAACCGTAGGCCCCTACCCCTAGCGCTAGACGCCCGGCATGCTGTTGCACGCGATCTTCGCGGGGCTGGTATTCGGGCTCTACTTCACCCTGGTCGGGCTCGGGCTGAACCTTGTGTTCGGGGTCATGCGCATCGTCAATCTGGCGCATGGCGACTTCCTCATGCTGGGCGCCTTCGCCGCTTACTGGCTATTCACGCTATTCGGCCTGCATCCTTTGGTCGCGGCCTGCTGCGTGCTCGTCGTGTTCCTCATCCTGGGCCTGCCGATCTACTACGCCGTCGTGCCCCGCCTGCTGACGTCGCGCGATTCGGAGATGCTGTCGATCATTCTCTTCTTCGGCCTGTCCCAGATGATCGAGGCCGTGACCACAATCGCTTTCGGCACGTCAGAGCGGTCCATCCCCGGCCGGGTGCTGGGTTCGGGGCCGGTGCGGATTTTCGGCCAAGGCCTGCCTTCCGCCTGGGTTTTCGGCGCGGCCGTCAGCGCGGCGGCGGTGGCGCTCGTGTATCTCTATCTTTATCGCACACGTTTGGGGACGCTGACGCGCGCGGTGATGGTCTCGCGCGAGGAATCGCTCGCGACCGGCATCGACGTGCATCGGGTCTCCGCCATCGCCTTCGGGATCGGCATAGCGCTCGCCGAAATCGCCGGCGTATTCGCGCCATTCATGCTGGGGAGCGTGACTCCGGCGATTGGCGTGCAGATCAACGTGGCGGCGTTCGCCGTGATCGTGGTGGGCACGCTCGGCAACCCGCTCGGTACGGTGCTGGGCGGCATCGTGTACGGCGTGTCGCTGATGCTGATGCAAACCTACCTGAGCTCCTGGGCGAACCTGCTGCCGAACGTGCTCCTGATCGGCGTCTTGCTGATCCGGCCGGAGGGGTTGCTCGGCCGGCAAGTGCGCCGTGCGTAGGGCAGGCGGAGCAACGTTAGGCAGGGCAGCCGGAGATTTGGCGCTCGCGGCGTTGGTGGTCGCCGTCATGGCAGCGGCGCCGTTCGTCTATTCCAACGAGCTTCTGCTGTTCAACTTCGTGACGTTCCTGGCACTGTCGCAGGGTCTCAACGTGCTGTACGGCTTCACCGGCTATCTGCCGTTCGGTTACGTCGGCTTCTTCGGCGCCGGGGCTTACGGCTTCGCGCTCGCCATCATGCATCTCAACTTCCCACCGCTCGCCGCCATGGCGGTTGGCGTGATCGCGGCGCTGGTCCTGGCGCTCATTCTGACCCCGCTGCTGCGTCTCTCCGGCGCGTATTTCGCGATCGCGAGCCTCGCGGCCGCGCAGTCCGTGTACGAAATCGTCGCCAACCCGGCGCTCGAAGACATTACCAAAGGCCCGTACGGCGTCTCGCTGTCCGGCGTGTTCGCGCCGATGTTCAGCTACCAGGTCGGGGTCGCCATCCTGGCGGGCGCGCTCGGCCTTGTCGTGTGGTTGCGCAACACCCGGTTCGGGCTGGCGCTGCAAGCGATCCGGGAGGACCCGGTGAGCGCGGCGATGGCGGGCGTGTCGGTCGTGCGCGGACGCACTGTCGCGTGGCTGCTGTCCGCGCTCATCGCCGGACTCGTCGGCGCCGTGTTCGCCTGGCACATCTCCGTGTTTTATCCGGAGACGGCCTTCGACATGCAGTTCTCGATCTTCGCCATCGTTTTCGTGCTTTTCGGCGGCGCGACGACGCTGCTCGGGCCGGTGCTGGGCGTGCTTATCCTGTACGGCATCTACAACGCGATCGGCATCACCGTGCCGCAATATTTCCAGCTCATCTACGGCACGCTCATCGTGGCGCTGGTGCTGTTCCTGCCCAATGGCCTCGTCTCGCTGCTCACGCGCCGAGGCATCCGTGTCCCCTGACACGCTGCCGCCGCCGCTCTTGCGGGTGGAGCAGCTCGTGAAGCGCTTCGGCGGATTTCGCGCGCTGGACGGGGTGTCGTTCCATCTCGCGCGCGGCGAGGTTCTGGGACTGGTCGGACCGAACGGGTCCGGCAAGACCACCTGCATCAACGTTATCTCCGGCCTTTATCCGCCCGATGGCGGCCAAGTGCGGTTCGAGGGAGAACCGATCGGCGGCGTGAAGTCGCACCGTCTCGCGCGGCGCGGCATCAATCGCACGTTCCAGTCCCCGAAACCTTTCCTGCAACTGACCGTGCAGGAGAACGTGGACGTAGCGCAGACATATGGCCACGCCGGGGGCGCACCCGCCGATCTGGGCGCGCTGCTCGCGTCGCTCGATCTCGACAGGTTCGCGAACCGGCCGGCGGGCGATCTCAACAGCGCCCAGCAAAAGACGCTCGACCTCGCCCGGGCGCTCGCGACCGCGCCACGCCTGCTGCTCGTGGACGAGCTTGCCGCGGGCCTCAATCCCGCCGAACTCGGCCGCATGGCGGACCGATTGCGCGCGCTCGCCGCGAGCGGCATGTCCCTGCTCGTCGTGGAGCATCTCATGGGCTTTCTGGAGCGCGTCACCGACCGGGTCATCGTGATGAACGCCGGGCACGAGATCTTCGAGGGCCGGCTCAAGGAGGCGACGCGCGATCCGGAGGTCGTGCGGGTGTTCCTGGGCGGCGCTCATGGCTGAGCCGCTGCTCGCCGCGAGCGGGATCGAATCCGGCTACGGCAAGGTGCAGGTGCTGTGGAGCGCGGGCCTCGATGTCGGCGCACGGGAGACGGTCGTGCTGCTCGGCGCGAACGGCGCGGGAAAGACGACGCTCCTGAAAGTGCTGCTCGGCCTGATGCCCGCGTGGCGAGGCCGCGTGCTGTTCGCGGGCGAAGAGATAACCGGCTTGCGCACCGATCACCGGGTGCGACGCGGAATGGCCTACATGTCGGAGGTCGGCGTGTTCACCGGCCTTTCGATAGACGAGAACATCCGCATAGGCGGCCAGTTCGCCGATAAGGCGGCGCTCCGCGAGCGCGTAAAAGAGCTCTACGCCGTATTCCCCGACTTGGCCGGGCGCAAATCGGCGCTGGCCGGCAGCCTATCCGGGGGCCAGCGCAAGATGCTCGGCATCGCCAAGGCGCTGGCGGGTGGCCCGCGTCTGCTGGTGATGGACGAGCCTTCGGCGGGGTTGTCGCCGCTCTTCGTCGCGCAGGTGATCGGGGTGCTCGCGAAGTTCCGCGACACGGGACTCTCGTTGCTGATCGCCGAACAGAATGTCGCGTTCCTCGATCTCGCCGACCGGGTGTTCACGCTGGAAGGCGGCCGGGTGGGATTTGCAGGCACGGTCGAAGCATTGCACGCTAATGACGCGCTACACCGGGCCTATTTTGGCCTGGAATAGCGGCGGACTCGCGTGCTTCGGCGCTCTCGCGTAATGTTCAGACACTCGCATCGAGCGGAGGGGAGCATGACCGGCAACCCGGCCTATTCGACCGGCCTCGAGAAAAACGAAGCCAACTACACGCCGCTTACCCCGCTCACGTTCCTCGATCGGGCGGCCTATGTGTATCCGAACCGCACCTCCGTCGTTCACGGCGATCAGCGCTTCACCTGGCGCGAGACGTACGCACGCTGCCGGCGGCTCGCCTCCGCGCTTTCGCGCCGCGGAATCGGCAAGAACGATACCGTCGCGGTGATGGCGCCGAACATCCCGGCCATGTACGAGGCGCATTTCGGCATCCCGATGTGCGGCGCCGTGCTGAACACGCTCAATACGCGCCTGGATGCCCCGACGCTGGCCTTTATGCTGCGCCACGGGGGCGCACGGGCGCTGCTGACCGATCGCGAATTCGCGCCCGCCATCGAGGCCGCGCTTTCGATGCTCGATCAGAAGCCGCTTGTCATCGACATCGACGACCCGCTCGCGCCGCCCGGCAAGTTGCTCGGCGAGACCACTTACGAGTCGTTCCTGCAAGAAGGCGATCCGGAGTACGCCTGGCAAACCCCGCAAGACGAGTGGGACGCGATCGCGCTCAACTACACCTCAGGCACGACGGGCGATCCCAAGGGCGTGGTGTATCACCACCGCGGCGCCTACCTCAACGCGATCAGCGGCATCCTGGCCTGGAACATGCCGCAGCACGCGGTCTATCTCTGGACGCTGCCGATGTTTCATTGCAACGGCTGGTGCTTTCCCTGGGCGGTCGCCGAGCGCGCCGGGGTGAATGTCTGCCTGCGCCGTGTGGAAGCGAAGGCGATGTGGGATGCGATCCGCGAACACGGCGTGACGCATATGTGCGGTGCGCCGATCGTCTACACGGCGCTCTTGAACGCACCGGCGGAAATGCGGGAGGGCGTGCGGCACCAAATTCACGGACAGATCGCTGCGGCGGCACCGCCCGCCGCGCTGCTCGAAGCCGCCGAGCGAGGCGGCGTCGATATCACGCATGTTTACGGTCTGACGGAGAATTACGGCCCCGCTTCGGTGTGCCCCAAGCACGAAGAATGGGCTAGCCTGCCGCTGGAGGAGCGAGCCGAACTGAACAGCCGCCAGGGCGTGCGCGCGCCGATGCAGGAGGGCATGGTCGTGCTCGACCCCGAGACGATGCAACCCGTTCCGTGGGACGCAGCGACGATCGGGGAAATCATGTTCCGCGGCAACATCACGATGAAAGGATATCTGAGCAACGAGACGGCGACTGAAAGCGCCTTCGCGGGCGGCTGGTTTCACACCGGCGACCTCGCCGTGACGTATCCGGACGGCTACATGAAGATCAAGGACCGGTCGAAGGACATCATCATTTCGGGTGGCGAGAACATCTCCTCGCTGGAGGTGGAAGACGTGCTGTTCCGCCATCCCGCCGTGCTCGGGGCGGCTGTGGTGGCGCAGCCGGACGAGAAATGGGGCGAGACTCCCTGCGCCTTCGTCGAGCTGAGGCCGGGCGCCACGGTGAGCGCGGAGGCGTTAACCTCGTTCTGCCGCGAGCACTTGGCGGGGTTCAAGGTGCCGAAGCGATTCGTGTTCTGCGAGTTGCCGAAAACCTCTACCGGCAAGATTCAGAAATTCGCGTTGCGGGAGCAAGCGCGGGCGCTCCAAGCGAAGTCGGCATGACCACGCGCCCGCCTGTGCCCCCGTTCACGCGCGAGACCGCCGTGCAGAAAAGTACGCTCGGCGGAGGACGCCTGGAACACGCGGGAGCCGGAGCGGGTGGCGCTTGCCTATACCGAGGACAGCCGTTGGCGCAATCGCGCCGAGTTCTTCTCGGGGCGGCCCGCCATCATCGCTTTCCTTCAACGGAAATGGGCGCGCGAGCTGGATTACCGGCTCATCAAAGAGCTCTGGGCGTTCACGGACAATCGGATCGCCGTGCGCTTTGCCTACGAATGGCACGATGATTCCGGTTACTGGTTGCGCAGTCACGGGAACGAACAGTGGGAATTCGACGCGTCGGGCCTCATGCGGCGACGCGAGGCGTCGATCAACGACGTGCCGATTCCGGAGTCGGAGCGCAAATTTCGCTGGCCGCTGGGACCAAGGCCGACAGACCATCCCGGTCTTGCCGATCTTCGCTTGTAGTTTCCGAACCCTCGGGATTGTCGGCGATCGCGCCGTTGCGCGACCCATCACCCGCCGCCCCTGCCGCTTCTGGCCCCGCCGCAACGCGAGGCGGGAGGCCGCCCGGATGCGCCATACGCGCCTAGTCGCGCGGAATGCGCCATCCGAGCTTAATCGCGCTGACGTGCTCCTGGCGCTTTTCCTCGCGGGAACCGACCCGCATGCGGACCCGCCGCCGGGCTTGCCCGCGCCAGCCTGAGCGCGGCTGCGAACGTGCGTCGATAACGTTCCGGATTCCGAAACTTCTGCTCCCGCTCCGCGGAACAGCCCAGCATTGCTCGACCGGGTTTCTCATGGGCTTTGTTTTGCCGAAACTCGCATTGACGACTCATCGAGTGCGGTCATTGCGAGGAGCGGGCTTGCGACGCCGTGCGGGCCTGGACCGCCCCGCTTCGCTCGCGATGACCGCGGGCGGCTCGTCCTACATCAGTCGGCCAGCAGTTCATCCAGCGTGACGGGACACTCGGCGGGCAGGGGAAGCGGCGGCTGCCCGTCATACGTCTCCGGCACAGCGCGTAGCGCCGTTCGGTAGAGTTTGGGCAAATCGATCCGCTGGCGCATGGAAGGCGCGAACCGCCTGGCCGCGTCACTCCGGAAGACAATGGCTTCAGCACGCCAATGTGCTGCATCACGCGCAAGCGGCCAGGCTTCCGCTTTAAGCATGTGCCGCAATGCCTGCACGAGCAACGACTCCACGGCGAACAACTGTTCGTTGCCCACACTCTCGACCTCATCGATGATGTTGGGCCAGTCGGGGGCTTCGTTGACCTGCTCGCCAGCCGCAACCCGGCGCAACAACTCCGCCTGGTGTTCGGACCAGATCAGTATATCGGTGTCGTAGTCGCCGCTCACGCTGTAGACCCCGAATGTTCCGCCATCTGCGCGGCCCGCCGCTCGATCTCCTCCGGCGACACGTCTTCAACGTGCGTCGCGATCGACCAGGAATGCCCGAACGGATCGGTGACGGTCCCGGTCCGGTCGCCGTAGAACGCATTTTCGACCGGGCGGACGATCGTGGCGCCCGCTTCGACCGCGCGCTGCACCACCTCGTCGACGTTCTCGACATAGAGATGCAGGATCACCGGCGAGCCGCCGATCGTGCGCGGGCTCTTGGCCCCCATCTGCGGATGCTCGTCCGCGAGCATGACCAGCGCGTTGCCGATTTGCAGTTCGGCATGGCCCACCTTGCCCTCCGGCCCGCCGAGCCGCATGCGCAATTTGGCGCCGAACACCCGCTCGTAGAACGAAATGGCGGCCGCGCCGTCGTGGACGATCAGATACGGGGTCAGGACGGGATAGCCGTCCGGAATGGGTTTCACGTTCCCGTTCATGCGAAAGGCTCCTGGTTGCGTTTGGTGTGCGCGAAGGCTCAACCCGGCGGCACCGGACTGCACGCCGCGGCGGTCGCCCGCGCCAGCACGATCATGCGCCGCGAGGCGACGCCCGCGCCAGCCACATCGCCCGCGACGTGTTGCAACAGCGGGCTCGAGAGGGCGGCGCGGGCCAGCGTGTCGATCGCGAGATCGGTCGCGACCACACTCGCCGCGGAGAGTGCGGTCCGCCGCAGCAACGAAAGCGTGCCGAGCAGACCGGGACGAACGCCATGCAGCTCGGCGATCTGGCGCACGAGCCGGGTGCCGCGCCAGGCGACCAGCAACCCGTCGAACAACGGATGCGGCACGGCCGCGGCGGCCGCGAATATTTGGACGGCGGCGGTGCGGCCCAGCACATCGGAGCGCGCACGTAACGCCGCGAGCGGGCCGGCGCGCAGCAGCGCCCGGATCGCGTCCGGATCGTTCGCCGCCTCGATCGCCGCCATGGTCGCCGCGCCATCCGGCAAACCCGCGAGCCAATGGCGGAGATCGCTCTTCGCGCTGGTGACGTCGCCGGTCGCCAGCTCGGCGCGCAACCGGTCGACCGTGCGAAGCCCAAGCAGGCCTCGGACCTCCCGCCATATCGCCGCCCCGATGAGGCCGAAGCCGCCCACCGCCACGGCGAGGGTCAGCCATCCGAGTCCGGCGCTCCGGGCGAACTGGGCAGCGACGAAATTGGCGGTGCCGAGTGCGGCCAGTCCCACGGCCAGCACCCCCACCCCGCCGAGCACGAGCCGGATGGTGCCAATCTCTCGCGAGGGCTCGGCGACCGGTACCAGCTCAGTCGGTTCCAGCCGTGGCGCCGGGAGCGGCTCCAGTTCGATGCGCGGACGCGGCAGAACTCTCGCGCGTCTCGGTCACAGCACGTCCTCCAGCAAAAACGCGAGCAGCGCGTCGAGCCCAATCTGGGGCACCCCCGCCCGACCGCCAGCCGGCAGATGACGCGGCTCGAAGGCAGGCAGCGCCAGGAAAGGATGCGCCCAGAACGATGGGTCCGGCGGCCGGTCCGGCACTTCGCCCGGATAGGAGCGGGTCATGCGATCCCCGCCGAGCACGCGGCCGCGCACGGCGGAGACGTTGCGGCCATCGAGGGTCCAGACGAAATCTTCCGTGCAACGCACGGCGGCGATCGCGAAGCTTGCCGTCGCCGCCGCCTCGGCCTCGCCCGGAAGCCTCGTGAGGGCTCGCACGAGATTCGCGAGATTGCCGCGCTGCCGCTCCGCCACGTGATCCGACTTCGTGGCCGCGAACGCGACCCGCCGGATGCCGGAGGGCGTCAGCCAGGAGGGAAGCGGCAGGTCGCGCAACAGCGGTATCGCGTCGATCCAGGAGCCTCGCCAGCGCAGGGCCTCGGCAACCCCGGACAGAGCGGCTGCCACATCGCCGAAACCCGCCGCCCCGGCGTGCAGGGCGGACAGCACGTCGGCCAGCACCACCAGGCGGTCCACCTGGCCGAACAACGGTGAAACCAGATCGCGCGTGACCGCCTGACGATAGGCGTCGAACCGGGCCGCGAGCAGGCCGGCCAACGCACCTCTCCCGCTCAGCGGGAAAAAGGCGGTAAACGGCGGCTCCGGACCGGGTGCCGGCATCAGAAAGCGCCCCGGCTGGAGAAAGGATAACCCCGCTTCGTCCCGAAGCCTTACGAGCGCAGCCCGGTAGAGCTTGTGACCGGTGGCGGCCAGGGTTTCCTCGGCCGGGGCGGACGCGGCGAGACCTCGAACGAAGGCCAGGAAGTCGCGCGACAACGGCGCCGCTTCCGGTGTCTCCAACCGGCGGAGGGTGGCCCTGGACCACTCGGCGAAATCCTGCCCGAGCAGCGGCAGGTCGAGCAGCCATTCGCCCGGATAATCCAGGAACTCGAGCCGCAGTCCCCGCTGTGGGAGAACCGAGGCCAGCCCTTCGCGCGCGATGTCGAGATCGAGCGCGAGGAGCGACACCGCCCCGGTTCGCTCGGGCCAGCGCGGCGGGTCGGCGGCCAAAGCGGCGAGGTGCGCCTGATAGTCGAAACGGGGCACCTCTTCCGCGCCGGAGGGGGCGACCGCGACCCGCATCGCACGCCCGCGCGAGCCGGAGCGCGACCGCGGGAAGCGCCGGAATTCCGCTCCCTTGCGCCAGCAGGTTGGCCGCCGCCGAGGTCAGAAACGCGGTCTTGCCCGCTCGCGCCAAGCCGGTGACGCCGATGCGCAGCCGGCGACGCCCGAACAGCTCGGTCAGCCCGAGCGAGCCGGACACCTTCGTTCAGGCGCGCTGGATCAGCTCGATCTTGTAGCCGTCGGGGTCCTCGATGAAGGCGATGATTGTCGTGCCGAATTTCACCGGCCCCGGCTCGCGCGTGATCTTGGTTCCCGCAGCCCGCAGCTTCTCGCAGGCGGCAGCGACGTCCGGCACCCCGATCGCCAGATGGCCGAATGCGCCGCCGTGCTCGTATCGCTCGACACCGTAATTGTAGGTCAGCTCGAGCACCGTCGCGCTGTCTTCATCGCCATAACCGACGAAGGCGAGCGTGTATTTACCGTCCGGCACGTCGCGCCGGCGCAGCTCCTTCATGCCAAGTTGCTTCGTGTAGAAATCCACGCTCCGCTGAAGATCGCCGACGCGCAGCATGGTGTGCAGAAAACGGCTCATGGGTCTCTCCCTCCCGACGCAGGCAGAGTATCCGGGTCGAGGCCGAGAAGGAAAACTCCCATGTCGTCGGCCGCGGCCACGGTCGCCGCGCGTTCCGCGATGAGCGTGCCGCCAGCCTCGAACGCAATGCCCCGCAGTCCTGCGGCGGCCGCCCCACGGACCGTCTCAGGTCCGATCGTGGGGAGATCGGCGCGGCGCTCCTGGCCGGGCTTGACCAGCTTCACGAGCACGCCGCCCGGGCCGGGCCGAGCCACCGCGGCGCAGCGGGCCAGCATGGCATCGGTGCCTTCCGCCGCTTCGACGGCCAGCACGATCCCCTGCTGCACGACGCAGGCCTGACCCACATCAGCCGCCCCGAGCGCACGCGCCACGCCGACCCCGCGTCCGATGTCCGCCATCGCCTCCGCATCGGGGGCGGCTCGGCTTAGCAGCCCGAGCGGGCCGATCGCCTCCGTCAGGATCTCGATGTGCCCCCACGACGGAGAAGCCTTCCTCTCCGAGCACCTGCACGACGGCCGCGAGCAGCCCATCGTCACCGGCGAACGCGGCGCGTCCGATACGGGCGAGGATTCGCACGCCCTCCGCGTCAGGGCTCAGATCGCGGATCGAGGGGCGCCGCACCGGCCCGATCAGGACGATGTCCTCGGCAGCGGTGGCGTCTCAGCGATTGCAGAATGCGGCCAGCGGCGCCCATTCGGATGAACTCGTGCGGGAACGGCGCTGAGCACCTCCGGGTCCGCGAAGCCTTCCAGACCAACCACGAACACCGGGCGACCCGCCGCCCGTGCCGCCGCCGCAACACGTCCCGGCAACTGGCCTGCACCGGCGAGGACGCCAAGAACCCGCGGCCTGAACTCTGTCATCCGGCAGACGGCATTGCGGGCTTCTTACATCTCGGCAAAAAGGGGTAACCGTGCTGGATTCGACACGCCACGGTGGCAAAATAGGTGGCAGACTGATTTTAGGGGTTGCATAATCTCGGCCTACTCGGCATACCAAAGTGAGGCGATCACGATCCTGTGAATAATCCCGGCACCTCTCGCGGAAGGCCTGAGTCGATGACCGAAGACGATACGTTCTCCTCCGAGTGCGAGGCAAACGCGACCGGGATCATGCATTGCTTAAAAATGCTGGCGGACGAGGCAGCCTCGCTGCGCTTGTCTCGGTACTTTGGCGGCTCTGCGCGATGCGATCGATGCATGCGCGGCCGAGAATGTCCTCCAGGCGGTCGAGGGACCGGCAGGTGACCGGTTGCAGCCGGGCGGCCGGGCACTCGTCCTGCACTGAGCGGGCTCGGGCCGGAAAATTCGGCCCGTCCGCTCTCGTGCATGGCGCTCGCCTAGGAGGCGGCGACATCCGCCCGGATCAAGCCGCGGTGACTTGGTCCATCGATGAACGCGAGCACCTCCGCCACCAACGGATCGGTCCCGAACCGCTGTCGGGTTTCTTCCAGGCGCAGGGCGAACACCCCGCTTTGGCGGAACAACGATTGAAAGGCGGTGCGGAGGACCTGGATCTGAGCTTTCTGGAAGCCGCGCCGCTTGAGCCCGACGACGTTCAGGCCCGCCAGCCGGGCGCGATTGCCGATCACGCTGCCAAACGGGATCACGTCGCCTTCCACACCCGACACCCCGCCGATCATCGCGGCCCGCCCGATCCGCACGAACTGGTGCAGCGCGGCCGAACCGCCGATCACCGCGTGATCGCCGATGCTCACATGTCCGCCCATCACCGCATTGTTCGCGATGATGACGTGATCGCCGAGCGTGCAGTCGTGTGCCACATGCACGACCGCCATCAGCAGGCAATCCGAGCCGATCCGGGTCACGCCCTTCCCGGTGACGGTGCCGCGATGGATTGTGCAGTGTTCGCGGATCTGGGTCCGCGCGCCGATTTCGCAGCGCGTCGGCTCACCTTTGTATTTCAGATCCTGCGGCGGCAGCCCGACCGTACAGAACGGATACAGGATCACGTCCGGTCCGATCTGGGCGTGCCCGTCCACCACGACGTGAGAGACCAGTTGAGCCCCGTCCTCGATGGTGACATTCGGCCCGACGGTGCAGAACGGCCCGATGCGCACGCCCATGCCGATCTCAGCCCCGCGTGCGACGACGGCGGTTGGATGGACCAGCACGCCCGCCGGCTGAGCCAAAATCATATCGGGTAGTCCGTCCATGAACTCTCTTTCGCTGTGACAAGTCGGCCTGTTCCCCCCATCCTGTCGCCGCTTGAACCCAATCGGACCAGGACCCGACCGATGCTTTAGCCGGACCGCACGAATCGGACCAACACAATCATTGTTGCGGCATGTTTCGATGATCGCAGCGTAGAGGCTTGAAAAATCAGCGATCCATGATCATCGCGGCATAGGTCGCTTCGGCCACCGAGACACCGTCCACACGAGCCACGCCGGTGAACTTCCAAACGTTCCCGCGATGGCGCTCCTTGTTGACATGGATGCGCAACTGATCGCCGGGAACCACGGGGCGGCGGAACTTGGCCCCTTCGATGGACATGAAATAGACCACCTTGCCGGCCGCTTCCGGCCCTAGCGTCTCGACGACGAGCACGGCCGCCGTCTGCGCCATGCTTTCGATGATGAGAACACCCGGCATCACCGGATGGTGCGGGAAGTGACCCTGGAAGAAGAACTCGTTCACCGAGACGTTCTTGATGCCAACGGCGGAGCGCCCGCGAACGAGATCCACCACGCGATCGATCAGCAGGAAGGGATAGCGGTGCGGAATCGCGTGCATGATGCCCGCGATGTCCACCAGATCGACCGTGGCGGCGGATGTGTCTTGGTCCTGCGCTGCGGTACCGTCCATCGTTTCAGCCCGTGCCTGCCTCCCCTGCCGGCCTGCCCGCTTCACTCGCAGCGGCTCGGCCGGGCTCGGATTTGCCGCGAGCGAGCTTGCGAAGCACGGCAACCTGGCGGAAGAACGTGCGAACCGGCTGGGCGGGGCTACCCACCACGTCCATGCCGGCCTCTATATCCGACATCACGCCCGCCTGAGCGCCGATTCTCGCCCGTTGACCTATCCGCAAATGACCGGCGAGCCCCGCCTGCCCGGCGACGACCACGAAGTCTCCGAGCTCGGTCGAGCCGGAAATCCCAGCGTGCGCCGCCACCACGCAGCAGCGACCTGTCCGCACGTTGTGCCCGATCTGCACCAGGTTGTCGAGGCGCGAGCCCGCGCCGATCACGGTATCCTGTGCCGAGCCGCGGTCGACCGTGCTATTGGCGCCAATTTCGACGTCGTCCTCCAGGATCACCCGGCCAAGCTGGGGGACTGTCAAAAAGCCCTCGCCGCCGGTAGCGAAACCGAATCCTTCCTGCCCGACCCGCGCGCCCGGGTACACGTAGACGCGGGCGCCGAGCAGGGCGTGCGTGACGCTCGCGTGCGGCCCGATCCGGCAGTCCTGTCCCATCACAACGCCGTCGCCGATGAACGCATGGGCGCCCACCCGGCAGCGCGCGCCGATCTCGGCCCGGGCGCCGATGACCGCCAGAGGACCGATCTCGGCGCTTGCGTCCAGCACGGCGTCCGGAGCCACGATCGCCGACGGGTGCGCACCTGGGCGGGCCGGGGGCAGAGGATGAAACAGCGCCGCGACCTTCGCCCAAGCAAGGTAAGGCTCGTCGGTCACGATCGCGACACTCGTCGCAGGTACCCGATCGGCCAGATCCGGATGAATGATGACCGCGCCCGCGCTGGTCTCGGCGAGCGCCGGCAGGTAACGTTTGTTGTCGAGGAAACTAACCTGGTCGGGACCGGCGGCCTGCAACGGGGCGACGCCCGACAGCATCGTTCGCCGCGGGGGGGCCTCTCCGCCCGCGGCCTCGGCCACCGCGGCAAGCGTGAACGGTCCCGTGCGGCCGAAGAAGCGGGGATCTCCCGGGAGGGACGCCGAGCGGAGATCCCGGGCTTCCACGCTCAGGGCTTCTGCTGCGCTGCTGGCGCCTGTGCCGCAGGGGCCGGCGCCGCGGGTGCCGGAGCCGACGCTGAAGCGCCGCCCACAGCGGCAGGATTGCCGGCTGGAGCAGGCCCCGTGGACGCCGGCGCGACGGAAGAGGGCGTCGCGGACCCCTGAGCAAGCGGGATTGTCGGCGGTTCCTTTCCGTCGGCCGGAATCACGACGGTCGGGAGTATTTTGTTGAGCTGCGTCGCGACCTGTTCCGTGAGATCAAATTCGTTGACGTTGAGCGCGACCTGGTTGCGGTGCAGGACCAGATTCATGCCGCGGCTCTCAGCCACTTGCCGGATGACCGCGACCAGCGTGCGTTCGATCTGCGCGAGCGCGAACTGTGCCGCCTCCTGGATCACCCGGTTGCGCTCGCGGAACTGGCGCTGTGCATTCGTGATCCGCTCCTGAAGCTCTCGCTCCTTCGTCCGGATCTGATCGGGCGTGAGCGTGCTGCGCTGGCTCACAAGTTGCTGCTGCAAATCCCGCCACGCCGCCTGCTCTTTCTGGGCGTCGTCGTTGAGCTTCTGTCGCCGCTCGCCGATAACGCGCTCGACCTCCTGGGCCGCTGCGCAAGCGCGCATGATCTCCGGGACTCCGAGAACGCCGATCACGGCCGCGGGCGGCGCCGAGCCCTTCGGCACCGGGGGCAAGCTCGGCTCGGGCGGTAGCTGGAACTGGGCGAGCGGCATCGGAGGCGCGGGCGGCTCTGCGCCAACACCCGGAGGGGGCTGGAGCGGCAGGCTGGCCGCAGGCGGAGCGACCATCTGCGCGGGTTGCCGGGGGGCGGACCGGGCCGCAGCTCCGGGTCGCGCCTGCGCCGGAGCAGGCCGGTGCTGCTGTTGCTGTTGTCCCCCGCCGGGAACGAACCAGTTCGGTCCCTGCTGGGCTATCGCCCCGGGCGGCATGGCGATCGAAATGGCCGCGGCAAGGGAGGCGGCGGTCAGCAGGCGAATGTGGTGCACTAGAACCTCGTGCCAAAGCCGAAACGGAAAACCTGGGTCTGGTCGAACTTGTATTTCACGACGAACGGCGTCACGTCGATATTGATGAGCCCGAACGGGGTGCGCCAGGACACGCCCACGCCCGCGCCGACGCGAGGCAGGCCATTGTCGAAAATGGGCGGACAGGTGTTGCTCGCTGGCGAGGGCAGAAGCGGAAACGCGCCGGTACATTTACCCGATTCGAAGCTCGCCTGAACTCAGCCCGCCAACATCGACGAATGCCCGCCCCGAGAGGCCGATGTCCGCGGAAATCGGCAGCGGGAAGCGGAGCTCAGTCGATTGCGTCCAGATGAAGCGCCCGCCCAGGCTGTTCCCGTCGAAGGCGTCGTGTGGACCCGCGCCGCCGGCCTGGAAACCGCGCAGGTTGTCGCCGCCCAGGAAGAAACGGTCGATGATCTGTTCCTGGACGCCGAGATTGAAGAAGTAGCCGACGCCGCCCGAGACGGCGATGCCCCAGTCGCTGTTTCCGGTGAAGCGATCCAGCGGAACGTAATATGTCCCGTCCAGCTTCGTCCGAATGAACTTCGCATCTCCGCCGACCCCGGCGAAGTCGGTCCCGAAGCGGGTGATGAACCCGGTGTGAGGATCGACCGTGCTGTCGCGGTAGTCCAGTGAC
Organism: uncultured Alphaproteobacteria bacterium; assembly: GCA_963808965.1. Taxonomy (GTDB): domain Bacteria; phylum Pseudomonadota; class Alphaproteobacteria; order Acetobacterales; family Acetobacteraceae; genus CAWEHU01. Next base: position 190,970 of record CAWEHU010000017.1, on the reverse strand, counting down.
AGCGTCTGGCCGATCTGTGACAGCAACGTGTAGCCTGACTGATTCCTGATGTAGAAGCTCGCGTTGGTGGCGACGTTGAACACGTCGCGATCGACGAGCGTGTAATTCCAGGCCTGACGCAGATGCTCGTTGAACTCGTAGCCGAGGCGGAGCGCGAAGCCGGCGCGCCTCTCGCTGTATTGCGAGATGTCCTGGTTGTTGGTCGTCACGTAGAACAGGTCGAAGCCCGCGACCAGATTGCGGTCGAGGAAATAGGGATCGGTAACCGAAAGGTCGATCGAGCTGTTTCTTTGCGCCAGCACGCCGCTGAGGCTCGCGTCAATGCCGGTGCCGAGTAGGTTACGCTCGCGCAATCCGGCGCTGATCAGGAACCCCGCATCCGTCGAGTACCCGCCGCCAAGCGAAAGCTCGCCGGTGGCCTTCTCCTCGACCGTCGTGGTAAGGACCGCCTTGTCGGGCGCCGAGCCGGGCGAGGGCTGGATATTGACGCTGTTGAAGTAACCGAGATCCTGCAATCGCTGGCGGGTGCGCCGAATGGCCGCGGCGTTGAAGGCGTCGCCCTCGGCGATGCGGAACTGCGCGGCGGATCACCTTGTCCTCGGTGCGCGTATTTCCTTGGATTTCGATGCGCTCGACATAGACGCGCGGCCCTTCGCCGACGTCGAAAACGAGATCGACCGTATGCTTGGCCTTGTCGCGCGAAATTCGCGGCTTCACTTCGACGAAAGCGTAGCCGCGACTCTGCACAGCGTCGGTTATGGCCTGCACGGATCGCTCGACGGCGTCGCCGTCGTACCAATCGCCCTTCCTCGAGCTGAACGTCCGGCAACAAATCCTCGCCCTTCAGCTTCGGAAGCTGCGAGTTCACCGTGATCTTGCCGACGCGGTAACGCTCGCCCTCGTTCAGCGTGAAGGTCAGGAAAAAGGACTTCCTATCCGGAGACAGCTCCGCGGTCGCGTCCGTAACCTCGAAGTCGGCATATCCGTTCTTGAGATAGAAGCGCCGCAGCTGTTCCTTGTCGAAGTTGACCCGCTCGGGATCGTACGTGTCGCTGGTCGAGAGAAAGCGCCACCAACGCTCCTCCCGGCTGGTGATCACTTCGCGAAGGCGATCCTCGCTGAACGCGTGATTGCCGACGAAGGCGATGCGGCTGGTGAGGGTGGACTCGCCCTCGTTGATCTCGAAAATGACGTCCACCCGGTTCTGCTCGAGGCGGACGATCTTCGGCTCCACGCGCGCATCGAACCGTCCACGCTTGACATAGAGATCGAGAATGCGCTGCCGGTCAGCCTGCGCCAGCGCGGGAGTGAATACGGAGCGGGGACGGAGCTGCAAGTCGGCCCGCAACTGCTCGTCCGTGAGCTTGTGATTCCCCTCGAAAGCGATCCGATTGACGATCGGGTTCTCGACCACCTTCACGACGAGCGTATCGCCCTGCCTGGTGAGGCTTACATCCTGGAAAAGGCCCGTCGCGTAGAGGGTTTTCAGGCTGCGATCGAGGCGGTCCGGGTCGAACGGATCGCCGGGCCCGACCAACATGTAGGAGCGGATCGTGCCATCCTCGATCCGCTGATTGCCTTCGATCCTGATCGCCTGAATGGTGCCGGCCGCGGGGCGCTGCGCGGCGCGCTCGGCGGCCGGTGCTGAACGGGGGCGATGAGCGGGGACGCGGCTCTGAGCGAAAGCGGGGTCCTGGATCAGAGCCGGAAACAGACAGACAGTCGCGAGCAGAGCGCCACGAGTGCGAATCAAGAGGCTATTCTCCTCACTGAAGGCCCGGCCGGAAGAAAGTGCCGCAATCCCCGAGACTCGGGGATGGATGCGGCGGAGAATAGCGGCCCATGTGCCGGGACGCTACCCGCCCGGCATCGGATAGCGTGCGATCAGCCGATCAAGCCGGCCACCCAGCGCACGATCCCGAGATGCGACAGATCGTTCCAGGTCGCGAATACGAACAGACACAGCAGCAGGGCTAGTCCGGCCCGGAATCCATATTCCTGGGCGCGGGGCGGTATCGGGCGGCCGCGTACCGCTTCAGCCAAATAGAAAACGAGATGGCCGCCATCCAGCACGGGAATTGGGAACAGGTTGATCAGTCCCAGATTGACCGAGAGCACGGCAATGAATGAGACGAGGCTCGCCACTCCGAGCTGAGCCACCTGGCCGGACAACTGCGCGATCCGGAGCGGGCCCCCGAGGTCCTCGGTCCCGCGCCGGCCGCTCATCATCTGCCAAACCCCGGCCACGGTCTGGACCGTGACATCCCACGTCTGGCCGATTCCGCCCCAGACCGCTTCAAGGGGGCCAAGTCTCTCGTACTCCGTGTTGCCGCCCCGGATCCCAAGCACACCCACCTTGCCGCCGCCGGACTCGCGCGAATCGGTCACCACCGGAATCGTACGCGTCGTATCGCCGCGACGCACTTCGATCGAAAGAGGCTGCCCCGGATGGACCGTGACGATACGCTGGATATCCTCGAAGCTCTTGATGGGCGCGCCGTCGATGGCGACGATCCGGTCGCCTGCTTCGAGCCCGGCGCGCTGCGCGGCCGAATTGGCCATTACCTCGCCGACGAGCGGGACCGCGACGGGGCGTCCGGCCGTCGCGAACAGCCCTGCGAATAGCACGACGGCGAGCAGGAAATTGGCCGCTGGACCGGCCGCCACCACGATCGCCCGCGAGAGCACGGATTTCTCGTGGAATGTTCTGCCCGGCATCCAGCGGGCCCGCTCTTCGACCGGAACATGTTCCGGCCGTTCCTGTCCGTGCAGCTTCACATAGCCGCCGAGCGGTATCCAGGCGAGCTTCCAACGGGTCCCGACCCGATCGGTCCAGGTCGCGAGCGCCTGGCCGAAGCCGATCGAGAAAATCTCGACATGCACGCCCCGCCAGCGCGCGGCCAGGTAGTGACCCAGTTCGTGGACGAAAACGAGCACCCCGAGGACGACGAGGAAAGCGAGGCCGGTGCGCAATATCTCGGGAACGAAATGGAACACGATCTGGTCTCTCGCTAACGTGGCTCAGGCGCCGGCACGGGCGCGCCCGCCGGCCGGGAGGGCGAACGAATCAGGCTGCCCGGGCAGTCGCGATCCGGGTCGCCGCCCGGCGTGCGGCTCCGTCCAAGGCGACAACGTCGTCCAGCGTATCGGCAGGCGGCGCCCCCAATCCATCCACGACCCGCTCCACCATCCCCGCTATATCCAGGAAGCCGATGCGGCGCTGCAAGAAAGCCTCGACCGCGACTTCATTGGCCGCGCTCAGGATGGTGGGGGCGCCTCCGCCGGCGCGCAAGGCATCCCGCGCCAGCCTCAGCGAGGGAAACCGCGTCGTATCAGGCTCGAAGAAATCGAGACGTGCCAAGGCTGCCAGATCGAGGCGCGGCGATGATGTGTTCATTCGCTCCGGCCACGCCAGCGTGTGGGCGATCGGAATGCGCATGTCGGGTGCGCCGAGCTGCGCCAGCACGCTGCCGTCATGATAGAAGACGAGACCGTGAACGACCGATTGCGGGTGGACGAGCACGCCGATCTGCGCATCGTCCAGACCAAACAGCCGCGCGGCCTCGATCAGCTCCAGCCCCTTGTTCATCATGGTCGCCGAATCGATGCTGATTTTGGCGCCCATGGACCAGATGGGGTGCCGGAGCGCCGCCTCCGGGGTCACGACGGTCATCTCTTCCAGGCTCGCCGTGCGGAACGGGCCGCCGGACGCCGTGAGCACGATCTTCTCCACCGCGCCCCGGTTTCCCTCCGCCAGGGACTGGAAGATGGCGTTGTGCTCGGAATCGACCGGCAGCAAGGTCGTCCCGGCCTCCCGGACCGCACGCAGCATCACCTCCCCGGCGCACACCAAAGCCTCCTTGTTGGCCAGCGCCACCACCCCGCCTCGCCGGATCGCGGCGAGAGTTGGAGCCAGCCCGGCCGCGCCGGTAATGGCGGCCATTGTCCAGTCCGCGGGCAGCGCCGCGGCTTCCACGACGGCGTCGAGCCCCACGCCGATCTCGACCCGGGTGCCCGCCAGCCCGTCCCGAAGGGCGCCGACACCGGATGGCTCGCAGACGACCGCCAGTTCCGCGCCCACCGCGCGGGCCTGCTCGGCGAGAAGCGCGCCGTTACCGCCGGCCACGAGCGCGCGAACCCGGAAACGCTCGCGCCCGGCCTCGAGCAGCTCGACGGTCTGCCGTCCCACGCTCCCGGTGCTACCCAGAACGGTCACGCTTTTCGTCATTGCCAAAGCTCTACTCCCCGTCCGAGGGCGAGGGCCAGAAGGGCCGCTGCCGGAGCCGCGGTCAGGACGCCATCCAGCCGATCCAGCAAGCCGCCATGACCCGGGATCAGCCGGCTCGAATCCTTCACGCCGAAGCGTCGCTTGATCAAACTCTCGAGCAGGTCGCCAGCCTGCGCGATCGCCCCTAGACAAGCCGCGACCAGGCTGATTCGCCACAGATTTCCGCCCCCGGCCGCCCAGAACGCGATGAAGCACCCCATGCCGACGGCCGAAGCCAGCCCGCCGACCGCGCCCGACCAGGTCTTGCCCGGCGAAATGCGTGGCGCGAGACGCGGGCCGCCGACCAGCCTTCCCGCCAAATACGCGCCCACATCGCTCGCCCAGACGATGAGCACGAGGAACAAGACGTTCGGCCGGCCGGCGCCGCCGTCCTGGCGCAGCCAAAGCATCGCGATGCACGGCAGGCCGACGTAAAGCACCCCGGCTGCCAAACTCGCCGGAGAACGCAGCCTCGCACCGGAGTCCTCCCGCCGCAGCAAACGGCCAAGCGTCCAGGCAACGCCGAAACCAGCCAGCAATAGGATCAGGGCCGCCCCCTCATGCTCCGCCAAGGCGACCGCTCCGGCCGTGACGATGGCGAGGGGAACTGACAATCCCGGCATCGCGCCGAGCTGGAAGCCACAGAGCTGGACCCACTCGCAGGCGAGGCCGATCGTCACCAGCGCGATCACGCCGGCCCACATACCGGCGCCCATCCAGATCGCGACCAGCGCAAGCGGAGCAAGAAACGCCGCAGAGATGATCCGCTTACGGAGGTCCCCCCAACGGAAAGGACGGCCCTCAACCGGGTCTTGCGCCAAAGCGTCGCTCCCGCCGCGCGTATTCCGCCAATGCGTCGGCGAAATGCGACGCGCCATAATCGGGCCAGAGCACGTCCTGAAAGACCAGCTCCGCATAGGCGGCCTGCCACAACAGGAAGTTGGAAAGACGCTGTTCACCCGAGGTGCGGATCACGAGGTCGGGGTCGGGTATTCCTTCCGTGAAAAGGAAACGGGCGACGCTCGCTTCGTCGATCCGTGCCGGATCGAGGCGCCCTTCCCGCGCTGCCTCGGCGATCCGGCGGCACGCGGAGGCGATCTCGGCCCTGCCGCCATAAGACAGTGCGACCGTCAGGTTGAGCCTCGCGTTCATCGCCGTGCTGCGAACGGCCGTGGTCAGATCTTCGCGAATCTCGGCCCCGAACCGGTCCGGCTCGCCGATGATTCTGAGCCGCACGCCGTTCGCGCGGAGATCCGCGATCTCGCTTTTCAGGTAGTGCCGGAGCAATCCGGTCAAATCCAGCACCTCGCCGGGCGAGCGTCGCCAATTCTCGCTGCTGAAGGCATACAAGGTCAGCCAGCGCACGCCCTGCTGGACGGCGGCCTCGATCGTGCGGCGAACGGCGCGGGCGCCTTCGCGGTGGCCGGCGATCCGCGGCAGCGACCGGGCCGCTGCCCATCGCCCGTTGCCATCCATGATGATGGCGACATGGCAGGGAGCCGCCGTGGACCGCCGGCGCCGACCGGATCGGGTTCCTCGGCGAGCGTGACCTTTTGGCTGGTAGCCGGCATCGACCATCGTTCAGACCTGCCGGATGTCCTTTTCCTTGTCGGCGAAGCTGTCGTCGATGCGCCTGATGTACTGGTCGGTCAGCTTCTGGACCTCGTCGTGCCAGTGCTTGGCGTCATCCTCGCCGATCTCGTGTTTCTTCTCATGCGTCTTGATCTGATCCATGCCATCACGGCGCACGCCGCGCACGGCGACCTTCGCCGCCTCCGCGTACCGGCCGGCGGCCTTGACCAGTTCGGCTCGCCGCTCCGCCGTGAGCTGTGGGATGGGGACGCGCACGAGCTGCCCGTCGGAGCCGGGGTTGAGGCCGAGCCCCGCATCGCGGATCGCTCGCTCCACCGCAGAAACCATGCTGCGGTCCCAGACCTGCACGGTCAGCATGCGCGCCTCCGGGACGGCGATCGTGCCGACCTGCGAAATCGGCATCTCGGTCCCGTACGCTTCGACCCGGACGGGCTCGAGCAGGCCCGGGCTCGCCCGTCCTGCCCGCAATCCGGCGAACTCCCGGCGCAGAGTTTCGAGCGCCCCGTCCATGCGGCGGGTGAGGTCCTGCTTCAATGTGTTCAGATCGGCCGCCATCGCCCCCTCCCCTTTCTCCTCGCGCCGCTACTGCTGCTCGACAATGGTGGTGAAGCGTCCCTCGCCCCGGATCACCTGCGCGAACGCGCCGTGCGCGTGGATGTTGAAGACCACGATAGGCAGTCCGTTCTCGCGCGCCAGACTGATCGCCGCGGCATCCATCACGGCGAGATCGCGGGCGAGAACGTCGAGATAGGTCAGCCGGTCGTAACGCTCGGCATTGGCCACCTTGCGCGGATCGGCGGAATACACCCCGTCCACTTGCGTCCCCTTCAGCAGCGCGTCGCAGCCCATCTCCGCGGCGCGCAGCGCGGCGGCGGTATCGGTGGTGAAGAAGGGATTGCCCGTGCCGGCGGCGAAGATCACCACGCGGCCCTTCTCCATGTGCCGCTCGGCGCGACGGCGGATATACGGCTCGCAGACGCTCGACATCGGGATCGCCGACTGCACGCGGGTGCGGCACCTTGCGCTTTTCCAGCGCGCTCTGCACGGCAAGCGCGTTCATCACCGTGGCAAGCATGCCGATGTAGTCGGCTTGCGCACGTTCCATGCCGCTCGCCGCGGCGGAGACGCCGCGAAAGATGTTGCCCCCGCCAATGACGACGCAGACCTGCACGCCCATCGCGACCACGTCGCGAATGTCGGCGGCGATGGCGGGAACCGTCTCGGTGTCCAGGCCATATTCGCGCCGCCCCATCAGGGCCTCGCCGGACACTTTCAACAGGACGCGCTTATAGGCCGGCTGGTCGGGCATAAAAACCGTTTGTTTGTCACGGCCGCAGGAGCGCGCCGGGCTGCGGGCGTGTATGACAATCGAGCGCGCGGCACCCTAATGGCCCCGCGCGCCCGGAACAAGGGCGCGCGGAAGTCGCGTCGGTCTCGCGGTTCAGCCTTTCGCCGCCGCTGCTACCTCGGCCGCGAAATCCCCGCCCGGACCCCGGTCGATTCCCTCGCCCAGCTGAAAGCGAGCGAATCCGGCAAGTTTCGCGCCCGATTTCTGCAGCACCGCGCGTACCCGGCTCTCCCCGTCATGCACCCAGACCTGCTCGAGCAACACGACTTCCTCGTAGTATTTGCGGATGCGCCCCTCGACCATCTTCTCGATGATCGCCTCCGGCTTGCCCGAGGCACGGGCCTGCTCGCTCAAGCACGGCCTTCTCCCGCTCGAGCGCCGCCGGATCGACCCCGGCGATGTCCAGCGCCTCCGGCCGCGCGTGGGCGACGTGCATGCCGATCTGGCGGCCGAGCGTCTCCAGGGCCGCGGATCTCGCTCTCGCCCTCCACCGCCGCCAGCACGCCGATCTTGCCGAGACCCGGCCGCACCGCCGAGTGCACATAGGTCGCGACCACGCCCCGCTCCACGCTCAACACACGCGCGCGGCGGATGGTCATGTTTTCGCCGATGGTCGCGATGAGGTGGGTCAGCTCCTCGCCGATCGTGCGGACGCTGTTCGGGTAGGGCGCGGCCTTGATCGCCTCCACGTCCTCGCCGGCCTTGAGGGCCGCTTGAGCGGCAGCTTCCACAAAGGACTGAAACGTGTCGTTGCGGGCGACGAAATCGGTCTCGGCGTTCACTTCCACCATCGCCGCCCGGCCGGGGGCGGAAGCGACCCCGATCAGGCCCTCGGCCGCCACGCGGCCCGACTTCTTGGCCGCCGCGGCGAGGCCCTTTTTGCGCAACCAGTCCACCGCCGCCTCGATACTGCCGCCGGTCTCCGAGAGCGCTTTCTTGCAGTCCATCATACCCGCGCCGGTCTTCTCGCGCAGGTCCTTAACCAGTGCCGCCGTGATCTCGGCCATGTGTCAGTCTCCAGACGATCGCTTACGAGACGCTCAGGCCGCCGGCTGCTCGGCCTCGGCGCGGGCGTGAGCCTCCGGCACCGCATCAGGGGCAGCTCTTCCCCGGCACCGATGTCCCGGCCCGAAGCGGCCATCTCCGCGCTGATCCCGTCCAGCACCGCGCCCGAGACCAGGTCGCAGTAGAGCGTGATCGCCCGGATGGCATCGTCGTTGCCGGGGATCGGAAAGCTGACGCCGGCCGGGTCGGAGTTGCTGTCGAGCACCGCCACCACCGGAATGCCGAGCTTGTTCGCCTCCTCGACCGCGAGCTTTTCCTTGTTCGTGTCGATGATGAACAGGATGTCCGGCAGCCCGCCCATGTCCTTGATGCCGCCCAGCGCCCGGTCGAGCTTCTCTTTGTCGCGCGTGATGTCCAGGATCTCCTTCTTGGTCAGACCCTGGGTGTCGCCGGAGAGCAGATCCTCGATCTGCCGGAGGCGCTTGATGCTGCCGGTGATGGTCTTCCAGTTCGTCAGCGTGCCGCCGAGCCAGCGGTGGTTGACATAGTACTGCCCGCAGCGCTTGGCCGCGTCCGCCACGTATTCCGCCGCGGCGCGCTTGGTGCCGACGAACAGCACGCGCCCGCCTCCCGCCACCACGTCGCGGACCGCCCGCAGCGCCCGGTCCAGCATCGGCACGGTCTGCTGCAAGTCGATGATGTGAACCTGGTTGCGAACGCCGAACAGGAACGGCCCCATGCGGGGGTTCCAGCGACGGGTGTGATGGCCGAAGTGAACGCCAGCTTCGAGGAGCTGGCGCAGGGTGAATTGGGGCATCGCCATGAGCGTTGTCCTTTCCGACGTCCGGTTGTGCCTCCGCGGGGCCTGAGCCATGCGGCACCGGAACCCAGGCCGGAGAACCGGCCGGGAAAGGCGCCCCGCGTGTGAATTACCGGCACGATGCGCGCCGGCAGCGGGCATATGGCGGAAAGGCGCGCCGGAGGCAAGAAGCCGGCTCTCCGCAGGCGTAACCCCGCCATCGAGGGAGGAGCATCGAACAGGCCCCTGCGCGGAGGCAGGTTTTCCATGTAAACCCGCCTCACATGAGCTACGGGCGCGGGCGCGACACGTATCATCACGGCAATCTGCGTGAGGCACTGGTTGCCGCGGCGCTGGGGCTTATCGCCGAACGCGGCCCGGCCGGCTTCACCTTCGCCGAGGTGGCACGGAGCGCCGGGGTCAGCCCCGCCGCGCCGTACCGCCATTTCCGCGACCGCAACGCGCTGGTCGCGGAAGTAGCTCGGCGCGGTTTCGAGCGGTTCGCCGCCGAGCTCGAGGTTGCATGGCAGGAGGGTCGGCCGGATCCGGTCAGCGCCATCGAGAATTGCGGGCGGGCTTATCTCGCCTTCGCCGCCCGCGAGCCGGCTTCCTACGCGGCGATGTTCGAACCGGGTTTCCCGATCGAGGAGGATCCCGCCCTGCTCGTCGCCTCCGATCGCGCCTTCGCCGTCCTGCGTCGAGCATCGGAGCACGCCTGCGCAACAATGCCGAGAGGAGCTCGGCCGCCCCGCTCTGATGATGGCGCTCCACCTCTGGGCCATGGCGCACGGCGTCGCCTCTCTGTTCATCGGGCGCTCCGACGCGGCGCGCCGCAAGCTGCCCATGACCCCCGAGGAGCTGCTCGAAGCCGGATTGCTGATCTATCTCCAGTCTCTCGGACTTTTCCGGCGGGCGAACTGATCCGGGCCTCGTTCACGTCTTCGTGCGTCTCTTGAAAGATGACCGACTTTGATGAAATCCGTGGTGAATGTTAATAACATTCACTTCTTCCGTGCGTGCGTTCCCTCAAGAGGAGCCTCCTCGTGGTTCTCGCAGCAAAATTGGATGAATACGGCAAGGGTGCGTGGATCGCGCTCATGCTGGTCGGGTTCTGGCTTTGGTGGCCGGCCGGGGTGGCCCTGCTCGGGTTCCTCCTGTGCTCGGGCCGCCTCGGGTCGTGGGGTCATACGGGTCGGGGGCGATGGGCGAATGCGCCACGGCCTGGAAACGGCGCCCCGTGGCAAAGCGCCTGGGGTTGCGGCTGGAACGCCGGAGGCCGCCCGCCTTCCAGCGGGAACCAGGCGTTCGACGAGTATCGCGCCGAGACACTTCGCCGGCTCGAGGAAGAGCAGCGGGAGTTCCTCGAATACCTCGAGCGTCTGCGGAAGGCGCGCGACAAGGCCGAGTTCGACCAGTTCATGGCTGAACGGCGCCGCCGCACAACTAATCCGGACGCGCCTGAGTTGATCGATACCTAAGCGCGATCAGCCGCGCGTTGCCGCCCAGAGCCGCGGCAGCGCGCCGGCTGCACCCTGCACCGGATCATTGTCTGGCAACGGCACGGTGGCGATATTGCGCCGGACCGTCTCGATTTCGGCCGGATCGCCGCGCCTGATGTCGTAATCGGCGCCGCCCGGATAGGCGCCGATCACGAGCAAGCCGTTCGACTGCCCCTTATTGCAGTGTCCGACACCTGCCGGGATCACTACTACGTCCCCGGCCCGCGCCGTTACGACCTCCCCGCCCGGTCCGCCGAAGCAGATGCGAACTTCGCCTGCGGCGAAGCCCAGCACCTCGTGCGCGATGCTGTGGAAGTGATGGTAATCGAAGATCCCGTCGCGCCACGAATTGGACCAGTTATTGCGGGCGAAGGTTTGCTCCATCGCCGCGGCCTCCGAGGGCAGTGCGTTGCGATAGATGAGCAACGGCAAGCGCGAGTTCGGGAAGCGGCCATCATCGGAAAAGAAGAAGGTCTCGGGCTCGGTCATGCCGGCAGGAACGCCGAACGGGTGCTCGAAGATGCAGGTGTGGGTGCCCGCCACTGGCGGCCACGAGTGTGACGGATCACAATCCATCTGCACGCCCTCTGAACCGGCGCTGGTCGCTGGACTTCGCATCCGACACGCTGGCGGATGGACGCCGGTTCCGGACGCTGTGCGTGGTCGACGACTTCAGCCGCGAAGCGGGTCGCGCGGGACTTAGACACGATCGCGCGTTTCACGGCTGCCAAGGCGGTCCATCCCGACGGGCTCACGTCCGACCAGTTCCCACGATCAAGGTCTGCAACGGCTCCCCGGCGGACACCCGAAATCATACGGGACGTCATCGGCCGCCTCGCCCGGGAGCGCGTCATTGAAGTCAGGACGGCTGCCGCTGGCGCAAGCGCAACCCGAGCAATTTGCAGCCGACGGACAGATTAATTGTGCCCCGGCAGACGACGCTCATCTTACCAAGCGGCCCCTGCCCCGATCTTCGGCCGGCAGTCTCGCTCTCTGGGCTGACCGCTGCCGGGGAGCCTTCTCAGCCGTGTTCCTCATTCAGTGCTACGAGGCATTGAGTTGCAGGACGCTTAGTCTTGAGGCGGATTAGCCGAGTTCGACCATTCGCTGATTTCGGAGTTTGATACGTGCTTGTCCGTCGCCTAGTCGCGGCGCTCGGTTGCCTGGGCGTCGTTCTCTTTGTCCCACGTATCTTTGCAACAAGAAAAGGTCAGAAGGAGATCGAACACTCAGTCCGCTAGCGCCTGCTATCCCAATCCACGTTCCCGCAATCCATATCCAATCATATCTCCGAACCCATCCCACCGACGCCGGCCAGCAGACCGAGGATGAGAAGCACCGCGCAGGCGAACGGCGATACTGGCGTTGGACCATCAGCTTCAGTGCCATCACGGCTTTTGCCGCTGGCGTAGCTGCAATTTCCGCTTAGCAGGCGCTTAACGCTAGTTTGGGTATACCCGCGTTCCGACGATGCTGGGCAGAATGGCCAGCCGGGACCAAAGCGGACAAGCATACAGAGGAACTCACCAATGGCTACAACTCGCAGGCCCCTCATGGGGCGGACTGGTCGGGGCGCCGCTTCGACGGACCTGGCTCGGGACCTGACCTATGGATATCGCCGCAAGATGGGGGCTTGGTTCCAGGACCAGCGCATCAAGGCGGGCATGACGCAAGCTCAGGTGGGCAACTCCCTGGGCATCTGGGCAACGGCCGTCTCGTCTATCGAGATGGGGCGCAATTCGATCAGCCCGGAGCTTTACGAGCCGATCTGTTCTCTGTTCGGTCTCGACCGGGCGGAGTTCGGCAAGATGATCCTGCGGCATTACGACCCGCAGCTCTATGCGTGCATCTACGGGACCTGTGAGAAGGCCCTGAAAGAGGACCTTCAGCGCCTCGGGAACCGCTTCTCGACCCGGCGGGATGGTGCGGAGGGAGGGCCTAACCCTCAGATATAGGACGGACACGACGTTGTTTGATACTCCGGTTGCCAACTCCGACACCCTCCGCCCCGAAATGGCCCGATCGCGGCGCAGCGGCGACACACTCTCAACTGAGAGGCGACGCACTCGCGGCACACTGACGGCACACCCACGCTGTTGACTAGTAGAGTGTGTGTAGCGCGTTAGGGTTTTCTATTTTCCTTTCAGTGACTTAGTGGCGCGCCCTGCTGGACTCGAACCAGCGACCCACAGCTTAGAAGGCTGTTGCTCTATCCAACTGAGCTAAGGGCGCTCGCCGGCCGGGTTTGCTCGCTTAATGCGTCCAGTTCTCCTTGCGGCCGTAGCGGAAATTGTCGGCATACGCCCTCGGCTTGATCGACCGCGCGGTCTGCAGCTGCACGTCGTAGGCGATCCCGTGCTTCTCGGCGTACGCCTCCGCCTCCTCGCGCGTCGGAAAGCGCAGCACGACTTGCGCGAGCGTGTCGGAGCTGCCGATCCAGCCCATCAGCGGATCGGGGACCCGGGGCTCGGAGGGTTCGTATTCCAGTACCCATTCATGCGTGCCGGCCCAGCCGGACTGCATCGCGTTCTTCGGCGGCTGGTAGATGCGCGCGCGCATGGCCGGTCCTCCTCAAAGCGAAACGCGGAATTGGGGCGGCCGGATTCGAACCGGCGGCCTCGTGTACCCAAAACACGCGCGCTAACCAGGCTGCGCCACGCCCCGATGCGGGCGGGAACGTATTGAGCGCACCCTCCCCGCGCAAGCCGTCTCACCCGCCCGCAGCCGCAGCCCGCCGACCGGACTGACAGCCGAGCGTCCAATCTTCCGCAGCGGCTATCCCCGGCGGGGGCGCGGCGCAGGCGGCACCCCCGCCCAAGGTGCGGCCATAATCGAAGCCGCGGGACCAATCGGAGCCTCCGCGCGCCGGCACGGACCGGGGACCCGCCACCGCCGCGGTCTGAGCGCGCCGGCCGGACTCGCATCCGAGCGTCCAATCCGCCGGATCGCCGATGCCCGCGGGTGGCGTGCAGGATGCGCCCTCGCCCCCGGCCTGCCCGTGCTCGAATCCCCGAGTCCAGTCCGACTGCGCACCACGGGCCGAACCGGGTGCGACCCGGTTGCTCGCCGCGCCGGACGAACCCGCGACCACCCGCGTGCCCATCGATTCGAGCTCGGTCCGAGTGAGCCACGCCATCTGGCCGGGCCGGGTCGTCACCATGCGGCCCGTGATCGCGGAAGGCACTCCGTACGAGGCCGCGCTTCGCGCCATCAGCGTCGTGACCCCGAGCGTGTCCATGGTCTCGTTCCCGCCGGCGACGGAGGCGCTGTGCACGCCGACCATTGCACCGGGCTCCACCAGCTTGTTGCGCGCGGCCGCGAACAGCATGAAGCAGGCCGAGGCGCAGACGGCGTTGGCGGGCACCAGCACGGCGGCCCCGCTATCGCGGATCAGCTTCGCCATGTCCTGCGCCTCCAGCACGCTGCCGCCCGGACTGTTGAGCACCAGCCCGGCAACGCGCGGCGAAACGCCAGCAAGTGCGGCCCTGAGCCGCGCCGCATCGCCCGGCACGATCCGCCCTTGCAGCAACAGCACCGGCCTGCCGGATTGCACAGCGGCGGGCTGGATCGTCATCCCGGAGGCGACGGACGCCGCGGCCAGGATCAACAACCCGGCAAGCACCCAGCGCCGGAGCCGTATTCCCGCGACCATCTCAGGACGGCGGATTGCCGAAGATCCGCTGCTCCACCCTGTCGCCCACCCGAATGTCGAGACGTTCAGCGGTGCCGGCCGCCAGCTCCAACGTCGCGCGCACCGGGCCGCGGCTGTCGATCACCGCGAGGCTTTGCGGCACCGTGTTCTCGGCGATGGAGCGGATCGTCCCGTCGGCGTTGATGAAAATCATGTCCAGCGGCGCGATGGTGTTGCGCATCCACATTTGCGATTCGCGCGGGACGCCCCAGTCGAACAACATGCCGCCGTCCGGCGGGACCGAGGGGCGGAACATCAGCCCGACCGTTTGCTGCTCGGGCGTCAGCGCCATCTCGACGTCGAAGACGTGCTGCTTGCCGTTACGGGTGATGATGACGAGCTTCTCCTTCGGCAGCTCGGGCTGCGGGCCAGTCTGAGCGTACGCGGCGGCGAGGCTGAGCGCAGGCGTAAGCGCGAGCAGCGCCAGCAGGCGGCGACGATTCATGCGACGAGTTTCTCCTCCAGCGCCTGCGACGCGACGCGCTTCACCTCGTCGCGAACCGGTCCCTCGCGGGGCGCGTCGCGCAGAGTGGTGAACCAATGCTCCGGCGGATTGCGCCCGACGGCGCGGCTATAGGTGAGGCTGCGCAGCACGGCTTCCGCCTCCGGCGTGGTGCGCGCGGGAATCGGCAGCTCGTTCAGCGTCGCCCAAATGCCGGCCCAGCACCGGCCGACAGTATAGGGATTGTAGCCACCGCCGCCGACGACGATCAGCCGCGGCGCCAGATCCCGCACCGCCTTGACCACGGACCAGTGCGCGTTGTTCGACAGAGAGAGCCGCGCGAGAGGGTCTTCCTCGAGCCCGTCCGCGCCGGTCTGCAACATGATCGCCTGCGGACGACGCGCGCGCATGAGCGGCAGCACCGCGGTTTCGATCAGCCAGCGCATCTCGCTGTCGTTGAAGCCGCGCGGCACCGGAAAATTGTACGCCGCCCCTCCCGCGCGGTCGGTCGCGAGCCCGGTAAAGGGCCAACGGCCGTTTTCGTGGATCGAGATGGTCAGGACGCGGTCGTCGTCGTGGAAGGCATCCTGTACGCCGTCGCCGTGATGCGCGTCGATGTCGAGATAGACGATATTGTCGAGACCAAGATCGAGCCAGGTCAGCAGCCCGAGCACCGGGTCGTTCAGATAGCAGAATCCCGACGCGCGGTCCGGGCGGCCGTGATGCGTGCCGCCACCGGGACAATGCACGATGCCGCCCCGCATCGTGAGCCGCGCGGCAAGCATTACGCCGCCGGCGGAGGTCGCGGGGCGGCTGTATATCTCGCGGTACACCGGGTTGCCGTCCTTGCCGATGCGGAACCGCTCGCGATCCTCCTCCGAGACGGATTGCGCCGCCTCCGCCCGTCGCAGCGCGGCGATATACGCCGGGTCATGGAAGCGCGCGATCGCGTCGTCACTCGCCATAGGGGCTTCCACGAACACCGCCTCGGGCAGCCAATCCATGGCGCGGCAGAGGTCGGTGCAGGTAGAGACGCGCGGGATCGCGAGCGGATGCTTCGGTCCATACGTCGAGCGGCGGTAGATCTCGCTGCCGATATAGATGGGACGCTGCAACGGATCGGGATGCGGGACGGACGTCATATGCGAAAGAGCAGGCCGACACGCGGCGCGATCGCTACGCGGGTCGCCCTCTCCCGCGAAGCAGGAGAGGGCAGCGTTTGGGCTGTCAGCTTCGGCTCGCGCGATCAGACCACGTTTAGCCGCACGGGCACGTTATTGCGTGTGGCGTTGGAGTAAGGGCACACTTGATGCGCCTTCTGAACAAGCTCCTCCGCCTGATCGCGTGGCACGCCCGGGAGCGAGATGTCCAGTCCGACGTCGATCCCGAATCCGCCCTCGGAACGCGGGCCGATCCCGACACTCGAGGTCACCGTCGTGTTTTCCGGGACTTTCGGCCCCCCCTGGGAGGCGACGAACTTCATCGCCCCGAGAAAGCAGGCCGCATAGCCGGCCGCGAAGAGCTGCTCGGGGTTGTTGCCGGTGCCGCCGCCGCCGCCCAGCTCCTTCGGCGTAGACAAACTAACGCTGAACGAGCCGTCCTTGGTCGCGGCCTTGCCGTCACGTCCGCCCGTCGCGGTCGCCTGGGTCGTGTATTTCACGTCAACCGACATGCTTGTTCCTTTCCCGTTGGAGGGAGTGCGCATCGCACTCCCGGTGGAAGTCATCTCACAAGGCGGGTTCGCGCTGAGGCATCCCCTGCGGAATGACGGTCTTCACGATGGAGGCGTCGAGCGTCTCGTAGTCGTGATAGCCGATGGTGGCATAGAGCTCGGCGCGGGTCTGCATCCGGTCGATGAAATTCTGCGTGCCCCCATCGCGGCGGATCGCAGCAAAAAGCTCGGCCTGCGCCTTGTTGGCGACCCGGAGCGAGCTGACCGGCCAGATCACCATGCGGTATCCCATTTCCTGGAACTCGCGCGAAGTGAAGAACGGCGTGCGGCCGAACTCGGTCATGTTCGCGAGCAACGGCACGCAGGACATTCGGCGGGCGAACTCGCGGAACATCTCGGCGGAATGCAACGCCTCCGGGAAGATGGCGTCGGCACCGGCCTCCATGTAGAGCTTGGCGCGCGCCACCGCGCCGTCGAGCCCCTCGCTCGCGGCCGCATCGGTCCGGGCGACGATCACGAGATGACGGCGGGCTTTAGCTGCCGCGGCGACCTTGGCCGCCATGTCGCGCGGATCGGCGAGCTTCTTGTCGTTGAGGTGGCCGCACTTCTTGGGAAGAAGCTGGTCCTCGATATGCACCGCGGCCGCGCCGGAATCCTCGAAGCTGCGGACCATGTGCATGACATTCAACGCCTCGCCGTAGCCGGTGTCTCCGTCCACCAGCACCGGCAAACCGGAGGCGCGGGCCACCTGGCGGATGAAGAAGCACACTTCGTCCACGGTGATGACGCCGAGATCGGGCAAACCCATCGAGGCGGTCATGGCCGCGCCGGAGAGGTACACCGCCTCGAACCCGGCCGCCTTCGCCTGCAGCGCGGCCATGCCGTTATGGGTTCCGGGAAGCTCCAGGATCTCGGGGCGGGAGAGAAGGTTCCGGAAACGCTCGCCGGCGGCGACAGTGGGGAGATCGGCGGCGACGAGATAGGTCATGAAGTGAGCCTTCCGCGCGAGTTCAGCCTGCACATAGCGGACCCCTCGCCCTGATGCCTATAGGTAGAACAGCACCGTCAGCAGGGCGAAGACCGGCAGCATCAGCCCGCAGGACCAGAGCATGAAGCCGAAAAAGCCGGGCATCCGCACCCCCCGGTGAGCGGCGATGGAGCGCACCATCATATTCGGGGCGTTGCCGATATAGGTGAGCGCGCCGAAAAATACCGCGCCGGAGGAAATCGCCTGCAGCACGACGCGGAGATCGGTGGTCAGATGCACCGGATCGCCGCCCGCCAGTTCGAAGAAGACGAGATAGGTCGGCGCATTGTCGAGAAACGCCGAGAGGATTCCGGTCAGCCAGAAATAGGCGGCGGGCTCCGGGTGGCCGTTCGCATCGAGGGTGAGGCGCAGAAGCGGCGCGAGCGGGCCGTCGAACCCGGCCTGCAGCATCGCGAGAACCGGGCCGATGGTGACGAAGATCGCGGCGAACAGCTTGGCGACCTCCTCTATCGGATGCCAGGTGAACATATTGCCCTGCCGGACCGCCTTCGGCGTGACGAGCACTGAGATCACGGTCACGACCAGGAACACGACCATCCCCGCCAGCCGCTCCACGCCGATCGGCTGACCGAACAGCGAAACGTCGCCGGGACGCCAGAAGGCTTGCGCCAGCACGGTCGCGATAAGGACACCGAGCAGGGCAACGTTGACGAAGCCGCGAAGGCGGAACCGCTCGCGGTCGGGCGGCGGGCCATCCTCCGCGGCGAACCGGCGATCGAGCAGATAGAAGAGGGGGAGCA
The DNA here is from genome assembly GCA_963808965.1 of uncultured Alphaproteobacteria bacterium. Classification (GTDB taxonomy): domain Bacteria; phylum Pseudomonadota; class Alphaproteobacteria; order Acetobacterales; family Acetobacteraceae; genus CAWEHU01. The sequence continues at coordinate 172,866 of CAWEHU010000017.1, read as the reverse complement.
GCACGCACGCGACCACCAGCAGCTTCAAATACAGATTGGTGATAGGCCAAAAGAAAGGCACTCCGCGCAGGAACCCGAGATAGAGCGGCGGGTCGCCGAGCGGGGTTGTCGCCCCGCCCGCGTTCGCGACCAGCAGGATGAAGAACACGACAAGATGCACCTTGCGGGTCCGGTGCGCATTTGCCCGAAGCAAGGGATGGATCAGCACCATCGCCGCGCCCGTCGTCCCCATGACGCCGGCCAGAACCGCGCCTACCGCCAGCATTCCCGTGTTGCCGGCCGGGGTTCCCGCCCGGCCGCCCCGCAACAGGATGCCTCCGCCCGCGGTGAAGAGGGCAAGGAGCAGGGTCACGAAGGGCAGATACTCCGTGAGTATGGCATGCCATGCGTCGTGCGCCGCCGCACCGATACCCCGTGTCACGGTCTCCGGAATCAACAGGGCGAGTACCCAGAGCAGAGCGATCGCGCCCATGCGCCGGTGCCACAGCCGCTCGGCCAGCATGGGCAGAAGAGCGATCGAGAGCAGAATCCCGAGAAATGGCAGACCCCAAACGGGACTCGGAGCGGGGCCGCGCGCAGCGGCCCAGGCGGGAATCGGGGCGAAGCAGCCGCAGGCGAAACCAAGCGCGAGCGCAAGTCTCCCCACCCTCGAATGGCGCCGATCCGGGGTTGCTGTCGAGGCCAGGCTCGGTTGCATGGCCTGGACCCTGCCCTTAACGTCCCCGGCGCGCAACGGAGAGAGGGGCCGATGGACATGACCGGCGAGCGGCGCATTCCAGCGCCGCGCGAAAGAGTGTGGGAGGCTCTGAACGACCCCGCCGTCCTGAAAGCCAGCATTCCCGGTTGCGAAAGCCTGGAAAAGATCTCGCCAACCGAAATGCGCGGCGTGACGGCCATCAAGATCGGTCCCATCGCGGCGCGGTTCAACGGTTTGGTCCAGCTCTCCGATCTCGATCCGCCCCGCGCGTACAGGATCAGTGGCGAAGGACAGGGCGGGGTCGCCGGGTTCGCCAAGGGCGGGGCTAACGTCCGGCTCGACGATGACGGGGGCGCGACCCTGCTCTCCTACACCGTGCAAGCGCAGGTCGGCGGGAAAATCGCGCAGCTCGGCGCACGGTTGATCGACGCGACCTCGAAGCAAATGGCGGATCAGTTCTTCGATCGCTTCACGAGCCAGGTCTCGCTCGGCACGGTCAATGCGCCGGCGGCGCCTTTGGCCTCGGATGAAGCCCCGCCTCCGCCCACCCCAGCGCCTGCCGCGGTCAGCGCCTTTTCGCTGTTACCTCGCGAACCCTTCGGCTTTCCGCTCGTAGCCTGGATCGGCGGATTCATCTGGCTGCTGATCTTCATCCTGATTTTCGGGTCGTATCTCTAGTGACCGCGCTGCCGTCGTCCGTTGCCGAGACGGCGGCGCTGCTGGCTCGGCACGGCTACATTGCCGACCGCGAACTTGCGACCACCGTTCACCTCGCGCTCACTATGCGCCGGCCGCTGTTCCTCGAAGGCGAGCCGGGGACCGGCAAGACCGAGATCGCCAAGGTGCTCGCCGAAGGGCTCGGGCGCCGGCTCGTGCGGCTGCAATGCTATGACGGCATGGATCTCTCCGCCGCTGCCTACGAGTGGGACCATGCGCGTCAGCTCATGGCCATCCGGCTCGCCGAGGCGGCGGGAGAGACCGACAAAGACCGCCTCGCGCACGACATCTACACGCGCGAATTCCTGCTCGAGCGCCCGCTGCTCTCCGCCATCGATCCGGATCTCACGCCGGCCGTCCTGCTCATCGACGAGCTCGACCGCGCGGACGAGCCGTTCGAGGCGTTCCTGCTGGAGATGCTGGCCGATTTTCAGTTGAGCGTACCCGAGTTCGGCACCGTGCGCGCGAAAACCCGTCCCGTCGTGGTGCTCACCTCGAATCGCACGCGCGAAGTCCATGACGCGATTCGGCGCCGATGCCTGTATCATTGGGTCGATTACCCGGACGCCGCCCGCGAACGCGCGATACTCGCGGCGCGCGCCCCGGAGGTGCCGGAGGCGTTGTCGGCGCAGGTGGTCGCCTTCGTGCAGCGCCTGCGCGGCGAGGAGCTGTTCAAGCTCCCGGGCGTCGCCGAGACGATCGACTGGGCGGGTGCGCTCGCCTACCTCAACCAGCACGAGCTGACGCCGGAGACGGTGGATCAGACGCTCGGGGTTTTACTTAAGTATCAGGACGACATCGCGAAGGTCCGCGGCGCCGAAGCCGCGCGATTGCTCGGCGAAGCCCAGAGCGCAGAAGCTCCGGGATAGAGCATCCAGATGACAGGGAACGGAATTCGCTCCACCGGTGAGGCCGCAAGCGCAAGAGGCGTGAGGCTGATCGCGTCGGCGTTGATCGCTACCTTCTTCACCGCCGGACTGCCCGCGAGGGCCGCTAACTGGGCCGACAACAAGGAATCCTACACGCAGACCGCGGAATACGCCCAATCCAAGGCGATCTGCCGAAGCTCGCGCAAATTGGCGCTGCCGGATGCGGACCGGCCCGATCCGGCTGCTGCCGCCACATTGAAGGGTTGCAGCTCGGAGGCGCTCTATTATGGGATCGGCCGATCGCCCGATCCCGTGCGGGCGCGTCAATGCGCCTTTCTGGAGCGAACGGCTCGCAATAATGGGATGAGCGATTTTTCCGGCGACGTCATGCTGATGACCATGTACGCGAACGGAATTGGCGCGGAGCGTAATCTCGATCTGGCGATCGCCCTTGCCTGCCGAATCGACGGCGCTCCGGCCGAAATAGACGGCCGAGTGAAGCACCTTGCAGCACTCAAGGCGGAGCACTGGACGGGTCACGATTTCAGCCTTTGCGATGACGCGACCAGCGGCTATCTCGGCGGCGTCTGCACCGCGCATGACGCGGCCATCGCGGATGCAAAGCGCAAGCAGCAATTTGCAGCCCTCACCGCCGGCTGGAGCGAGGCCGAGAAGAACGCCCTTGCGACATTGCAAAAGGCTGAGAAGGCTTTTGCTGACGAACTCGCGGGCAAGGAGGTGGACCAAAGCGGCACGTTGCGAGCCGCTTTCTCCATCGACGAGGAGCAAAAGCAGCAACAGGATCTTCTCGATATGCTGAGTTCCCTGGCAGCCGGAACCGCGCCGGCCTACAACGCGCAACAGTTCGAGGCAGCCGACGCCAAGCTGAATGACGTGTATCAAAAGGTGCAACGCAGCGCGAACCCAAACTGGGGCACTGTCACGAAGGACGGAATTCGGGCGGTACAGCGGGCTTGGCTCCGCTATCGCGATGCCTGGGTCGCCTTCGCCAAGGTCAAATATCCCGCGATCGCTTCAACGAGCATCAGCACATGGCTCACCGAAAAGCGCGCCGCGATGCTCGAGCAGTTCCTCGGTTCATAGTGCCGATACCTGGTAGCGGATCACGCGAGGACTTGGCGAATTCGGACTCGATAGCCGTCAGCAGGTTACGTGACCTCGTCTTCGAGCGTTGCAAATCCGGTGGACTGCATTGAAAATACTGGTGCGCTGATCACGTCTCGCATTGCCGCAAAGCCCCTCCAATCAATTCCAGGATGGGCTTCGAAGATCGCCGGAGGCAGTTCCTTTATCGCCTCGCCGATTTCGCTCAGAGCGGTCTTGATCGCGCGATAGGTTTTTGGGTCCGTCTCCGGTCCACTTTGAGGAACTCCCATCGCTTCAAACCCCGCACGAAAGTCTGGGGTCACGAATAGCAGCTCGGATATCGCTGAGCCCGCCTTTTGGTCGCGCATCAATACACGCTTGAAACGGCCTCGCGCCGCGCTGCATCCAGGACCGGGGGACGCAGAACCTGCCACTCGGCCAAATCCACCGGCCACTTGAGCAAATCGGCGAGGTCAGCGCGATAGGCCGCGAAACCGGTCATGGAAACGCGAGCTTCCGGGGCGAACTCCGCGATCAGATCGATATCGCTGTCTGGCCGGGCGTCTCCACGCGCGGTAGACCCGAAAACCCAAAGGCCGGAAATTCCGCGTTGGCGTAGGTCCACGGCTTTCCCGCGTAGCCTTACCAGCACTGAGGACAAATCAGGAGGTTGCCGGCTCCGCTCAGAAAGGAAGCGCTCGACGATCTCGCCCAGAATTCTCCCACGGATTTCCCGTGACGAGCGGCAACGGCCTCATTCGGGCGTGGACTTCGGCCGGAAGCTGAATTGAAAGCAACTCGGACTCGGCCACTTCCTTTCCTCCGGTAATCATGCGGCGAAAACCTATGGTGCATATAGTTCGTCTCGCCAAAGCTCGACCAGGATGAAAGGTGAATATCCTGTCCTAAGCGTCAGTGGCTTTGCAGGAGCTAACCGGATGGGGACCCCTGCCGTGAATCCGATCCGCGCGGTACCGGCACGCTCGCCGCCAATGTCATGCACTTCGCGCGGCTGCTGCGGCGGGCGGGGCTGCCGGTCGGGCCGGCCGAGGCAATCGCCGCGCAACAGGCGCTCGCTCTCGTCGATCTCGGCAGCCGCACCGAGGCGCGGACCGCGCTGCGCGCGGCGATGATCCACCGGCACGAGCATCAGGACGTGTTCGACCAGGCGTTCGCCCTGTTCTGGCGCGACCCGGCCGGCCCGCGCCAGGAGGTGGCCCAGGCACTCGCCGACGCGCAGAAGCACAAGGAACGCAAGCGCGCCCCGGCCGGAAGCCGCCGGGTCGGCCGAGGCGTTCGCGCCGCCGCGCGAGACGCCGCCCGCGCCGGGACGAGAAGCCGCCGACCGACGCCGCGCTCACGGTGAGCGAGCGCGAGCGCCTGCAAACGATGGATTTCGAGGCGATGAGCGCCGCCGAGATCGGGCAGGCCAAGGCGGAGATTCGCCGCCTCACCCTCCCGCTCGACCTGCGGCGAACCCGGAGGCTGAGGCCCGACCCGCGCGGACCGACACCCGACCTGCGCCGCACGATCCGCGCGAGCCTGCGGCAAGGCGGCGAAATCCTGGCCATCGCGCGCAGCCGTCGCGTGCGGTGTCCGCCGCCGCTCGTCGTGCTCTGCGACATCAGCGGCAGCATGGGACGCTACGCGCAAATCCTGCTCCACTTCCTGCACGCGGTCACGAACGACCGGGCGCGCGTGCATGTGTTCCTGTTCGGCACACGCCTCTCCAACATCACCCGCCAGCTCCGCCATCGCGATCCGGAAAGGGCCTTCCAGATGGTCGCGCATGTCGTGCCGGACTGGTCCGGCGGCACGCGGATCGGCGAGGCGCTGGCCCAGTTCAACCGCCGCTGGGCCAAGCGGGTGCTCGGGCAGGGCGCGGTGGTGCTGCTCATCACCGACGGGCTGGACCGGCCGCGCGAGCAGGACGGGATGCGGATGCTGGCCGAGAACATGGACCGGCTGCACCGTTCCTCGCGGCGGCTGATCTGGCTCAATCCGCTGTTGCGCTGGGCGGGGTTCGAGCCAAGATCGCAGGGCATCCGCGCGATGCTGCCGCATGTGGACGAGTTCCGCCCGGTCCACAATCTGGCCAGCCTGCGCGAACTGGTCGATTTGCTTTCCCGTCCCGCGCCCGCACGCGGCGGGGTGCCCTGGAGGATGAGGCCCGCATGAGCCCAACCGAAGCCGAGGATGTGCTGTCCGTCGCCGCGAATTGGTGCGCCGCGGGCGAACAGGTCGCGCTCGCGACCGTGACCGAGACCTGGGGCAGTTCGCCCCGGCCGGCCGGGAGCCAGATGGCCGTGACCAAGTCCGGCAAGATGGCGGGCTCGGTCAGTGGCGGCTGCATCGAGGGCGCGGTCGCCGAAGCTGCCATCCGCACCATCGAGAGCGGCGCGCCGCAGCTGCTCGATTTCGGCGTGACGAACGAGCGCGCCTGGGAGGTCGGGCTCGCCTGCGGCGGCAAGGTGAAGGTGTTCGTGGAACGCCTCGCGTGAACGCGGCGCTGCTCGCCGCGATCCAGGAAGCGCGGGCGGCGCAGCGCCCGATAGCATTGGCGACTCGCCTCCCGGACGGGGCGCAACGGCTCTTGCCCGACCCGGCGACGCACCGCCGGAATTGAACGCCGCCGCCGGGCAGGCGCATGCGGGACGATCAAAGCCGCACGGTCCGAAGATCGGCGGCGACGATTGGTTCCTGCACGTCCACAACCCGCCGCTCCGGCTCGATGGTGGTCGGCGCGGTGCATATCGCGCAGGCGCTGGTCCCGCTCGCCGCGCAACTCGGCCTGGCGGTGATCGTCGTCGATCCGCGCCGCTCCTTCGCGACGGGCGAGCGTTTCCCGAACGTTACCGTCTCGACCGACTGGCCGGACGAGGCGATGGATGCGCTGAAGCCCGGACGCGCGCACCGCGGTCGTGACGCTCACGCACGACCCGAAGCTCGACGATCCGGCGCTCGACCGCGCGCTGAAATCGCCCGCATTCTACATCGGCGCGCTTGGCTCGCGGAAAACCCATGCGGCACGGCTTCAGCGCCTTCGCGCGCTCGGCCATGACGAGGCGGCGCTCGCACGAATTCGGGTCCTGTCGGACTCGCGATCGAGGCGGTGACCGCGCCGGAGATCGCGCTATCCATCCTCGCCGAGACTCGTCGCCGTGCGGCGCGGCGCGGCGCTCGCCGCAGAAGCCAGGCGGCATGAGGTTCGGCCCGGTTCCGCTCAGCGAGGCGCGAGGGCGCGATCATGCGCGCATTCCCACCGGCTCGCCGAGCGCGATGATCCGCAAGGGGTCGCTGCTCGACGAGGCCGCGGTCGCCGCGCTTGCGGGAGGCGGGCCATAAGGAGGTGATCGCGCCCGGCTCGATCCCGGCGACGTGCCGGAGGACATCTGCGCGGACCGCCTCGCCGAGCCCTTCGTCTCGCCGCTGTTGTCGCGCAGCCGCGCGGCGACCGGACGGGTGAACCTGACAGCCGAGGTGCCAGGCCTGCTGCGGGTCGATGTGGCGAAGATCGACCGGGTGAACGCGGTCGATGAGGCGCTGACCGTCGGCACCTTGCCCGACTACGCGGTCGTCGCGCGCGCGCGACATGGTCGCGACGATCAAGGTGATCCCCTTCGCCGTGCCCGGCCCGCTGCTCGATGTCGCGGTCGCGCTGGCACGTCAGCGGCCGCCGGCGCTGACGCTGCATCCGTTCCGGCCGCTCAAGGTCGGGATGGTCGGCGACCGAGCTGCCGGGACTGAAGCAGAGCGTGATCGAAAAGACGGTCGAGGCGACTGAGCGCGCGCGTGACCGCGCTCACCGGCTCGCTGCTGCCGCCATTGCGCTGCCCGCACGAGGAAATCGCCGTCGCGCGGGCGCTCGAATCACTGGTCGCGCAGGGGGCGGAATTGCTGCTCGTGGTCGGGCGCCTCGGCGGTCGTGGACCGGCGGGATGTCGGCCCGGCGGGCATCGTGCGCGCGGGCGGTGAGATCGTGCATTTCGGGATGCCGGTCGATCCCGGCAACCTCATTTGCGTCGGCCGGATCGGGGCGCGTCCCGCGCTGGTGCTGCCCGGATGCGCGCGCAGCCCGAAGCTGAACGGCATCGACTTCGTGCTGCCGCGGCTGTTCGCCGGATTGCCGGTCGGTCCCGCCGAAGTGATGCGAATGGGCGTCGGCGGCCTGCTCAAGGAAATGGAAGCACGGCCGATGCCGCGCGAGAAGGCGCCCGCGACGGCCGCAAACCGGTCCCGCCCCGCGCAGCGCGCCCGACCATCGCGGCCGTGGTGCTCGCCGCTGGCCGCTCCCGCCGCATGGCGCCGCATAACAAGCTGCTGCTCGCGGACAAAACGGGCAAGCCGATGATCGCCCGCGTCGTGGACAACGTGCTGTCGAGCCACGCCCGGCCGATCCTGGTTGTCACCGGCCATCAGGCCGAGCAGGTCGAAAAGGCGCTCGCGGGCAAGCCCGTGCGCTTCGTGCACGCGCCCGACTACGCGGAGGGACTCTCGGCGAGCCTCAAGGCGGGCATCGCCGCGGTGCCCGAGGACTGCGCCGCCGCGATCGTCTGCCTCGGCGACATGCCGCTGGTCACCGGGCGGATCATCGATCGCCTGCTCGACGCCTATGACCGCGACGAGGGACGGCTGATCGTGCTGCCCACCTTCCGCGGCAAGCAAGGCAACCCGATGCTGTGGGACCGGCGCTTCTTCCCCGAGATCCTCGGCATCACCGGCGATTCCGGCGCGCGCTTCCTGCTCGGCCGTCACCTGGATGCGGTCGCGGAGGTGGAGGTGGGCGAGGATGCCGTGCTGCGCGACTTCGACACGACGGAAGAGCTGGCCACCCTGCCCCGCGCGCCTCCGCCCCGAGGGGATCGGCGCGGCGGGTCCGCGCTGAACCCGCATGCCGGTCTGCGAGGCCGATCCCTGGCGGCTCCAGTATTTCGCGGGCGTGCCGTGCCCGGACGGCGTGAACGTGCCGACCGAGGATTCCGACGCCTGGGTCTGGTACCCCGTGCATCGCTGGGTCTACGACAAGCTCGCGGTCGCGCTGTCGCAGGGTCTGGACGCCGCGCCGCACGGTGTCATGCCGCCGCGCTTTCCGGTGTTCTCGAAGCCGATCGTGAATTTGCGCGGCATGGGCTCCGGCAGCCGAGTGATCGGTTCGGCAGCGGAATACAGGGACGCGCTCACCGCCGGGCATATGTGGATGACGCTGCTGGAAGGCGAACATGTCAGCACCGATGTCGCGCTGGTGGACGGCGAGCCGCGCTGGTGGCGCCACACGACCGGAGCGCCGGCGCCGGGCGGCACGTTCGATCACTGGAACATCCACGCGGCCCCGTATCCCGCGCTGGAGACGCACTGCGGCGCGTGGGCGCGCGCGCATCTGCGCGGCTACACCGGGATGCTGAATGTGGAGACGATCGGCGGCCGCATCATCGAGGCGCATCTCCGCTTCGCCGATCAATGGCCGGATCTTTATGGCGCGGGCTGGGTGGAGGCGCTGATCCGGCTGTACGCCGAGGGAAGATGGGAGTACGCCGATGCGGACCGGACGGACGGTTACAGCGTCGTCCTGTTCGGCCCGCACGGCGCGCTACCGGCATCCGCCGCGCGAGGTGGTGCGACGAGGTTCTGGGCGATGCCCGGCGTATCGAGCGTGCAGATCACGTTCTACGAGGATCGGGATCCTGCGTTGCACCCCATGCCGCCGGGCGGTTTCCGGCTCGCCATCGTGAACGCACGTAACTTAGAGGCGGGAGGGGCGGCGCGGGAGCGACTGGTGGGTGCGATGATGCCGGAAGGAACTCCTTCCCATGCCGCAGAGCGGTGATGCTGTTTGACAGCGCCCTGATAAATGGCTCCCGACCGAGTACAGTCCCGGCCGACAGGCCTCGTCGCAGAAGCTGATATAGAAGACAAAACCATCGAAGAGCATTATCGGTTGCGGGTCAAAGACAGACCACTGATTTCGATTATCCGAAGCGGCTCCCCGTTCTTGGGCGTGTTCCACAGCATCGCTGTGAGGTTTGGCCGCTCAATCCCGATTGGGAAATCGGGGTCAAGAAGCCGCCCTCCATTCCCATTGAACTGATCGACCGAGGGAATCACAGCGGGATCAAAAGCTGCTTCCCGCACTACGATCCACACAGAATTCTCCGTTATCAAGATCGGTGCGCAAGATCGGCTTTCCGGTATCCAAAAAACTTGGCTGCGCGTCCCGCCGAGCCCCCCTGGCGGCTGCCATCACTGTGAGACCAAGCGGTTTTGGGGCAGGCTCGCGGATAACCTCGCCAGGATTGCGAGGAATTGTGCATCTTCACAGTCGCAGCTCCTCTAGCGCTCAGCGGCCGTCCACCGGGTCAACATTGGCGGCTGTCCCTCCCTGCTCGGCGTTGACCGCTCTGCTTCCTGGCTTCAGGCTCACTCCATGCGTTTCGCGCCGGAGGGCTAACCTGCGGCGCATGGAGGAAACAGCCAATGAACAGCCACCGGGTCGGACAGCTCCTTACTCTGGCTTGCTGTGCGATCATGTTCGGGGCCAGTGCACGAGCCGACTACCTGGTACACGAGATCGGCAGCTTCTACATCGGCGGCCACGAGGTGCGGTTGACCGGGCTGCCGCAAAAAGAGATCTCGTTCACCGCGGGAATGGCGCCGGTCAAGGTGGATCCGAATGGAGAGTTCGAAACCGGCCAGATGTACGTGCAATACGTGAAGCTCGCCGAGCCCAAGGCGCGCTTTCCGCTGCTGATGTGGCACGGCGGGGGCCTTACTGGTGTAACGTGGGAAACGAAGCCCGACGGCAAGCCGGGTTGGGAGCAGTTCTTCCTCAATGCCGGTCACGATGTCTATGTATCGGACGCGGTGGAACGCGGCCGCGCATCGTGGTCCCGCTACCCGGAGATTTACAGCAGCGAACCCTTTTTCCGTCCAATGAAGGAGGCTTGGGAGCTGTTTCGCATCGGCCCTCCCGGCTCGTACGACCCATCACCCGACAAGCGCAAAACGTTTGAAGGGGAGCGCTTTCCGGTCGCGGCCTTCGACCAGTTCGCGAAGAAATCCGTGCCGCGCTGGGCCAGCAACGACGCGGCGACTCAGGCGGCTTACGATGCCGAGGTGCAGAAGGTTTGTCCGTGCGTCATCATCGTGCACAGCCAGGGCGGCAATTTTGGCTACAACGCGGCGCTGAACAATCCGGATAAGGTGAAGGCCCTGGTGCTGGTGGAACCTTCCGGTGCGCCGGATCCGCAGAAGGCGGACGCCGCCCGGGTGAAGGGGATTCCGCACTTGATCATCTGGGGCGACAATCTGGATCGCTCGCCGCCCTGGCCGAGCTTCCAGAAACCGAGCGAGCGCTGGCGCGACGCGATCGTGCAGGCTGGCGGACACGTCGATTGGATGGAGCTGCCCGCACTCGGCATCCACGGCAACTCGCATATGATGATGATGGATGAGAACTCCGATCAAATCGCCGGGCTCATCCAGGATTGGCTACACAAGCAAGGGCTGACCGGCAACTGACCGGTTGGGATTCGCCGTCATGTCATTGCGCGCGAGCAGAGTCCGGTTATTGATCGCGTCGCTATCGCTCTTCACCCCTGGGCTGTCCGCCCTGGCGCGTCCGATGCACATGATGGAATCTCACCCGGCGGCCGGGGCCGTCGTCGACGGGCGGAACGCGCAGTACTTTGTCCGCTTCGACGGGCCGGTCGATCACCGGAACTCGCGCCTGTTCATCACGAACGCGGGCCGTCTCGTGCAGACCCTGCCTCCGCTGCTGAGCGCGGCACCCGAGGTTCTGTTCGCCTCCGCCGACGCCCTCGCGCCGGGCGACTACGAACTGCACTGGGCCGCGAAGTCGATGCCGGACGCCGACTTCACCGACGGGTCGGTCGCCTTCACCGTTGTGCGGTAGACCCGGCCGGCCGCCCCGACGCTTGGCGCCGCAGCGCCTTCATCTCCTCGAACTTCGCCGTCATGTCCCGCATCACCGCGGCGATGCCGACCATGCGGCCGACCGAGTCATGGAACGGGACAATCGTGAACTCCACCGAAATCCGGCTGCCGTCCTTGCGAACCGCAGGCACGGAGAGGAGGTCGCCCGCGCCGTACTTCGTTCTCTCCCGTCTTCAGCGTGTGGTCGTAGCCGGTCCAGTGCCGCTCGCGGAGCGCCGGTGGGATCATGATGTCGAGCGTCTGACCAATGGCCTCGGCCCGTTGGAAGCCGAAGATGCGCTCGGCGCCCTGGTTCCAGTAGCGGATCACGCCCTCCGTATCGGCGTACACCACCGCGTCCGGCATCCGCTGGACCAGATCCCCGGCGAAGCGTTCTGCATCGAAGCTCATACCTTCGTCCTCCGCGCTCGGGGTGGCGCGGGCTGGCGCGAACCTCGGGCTCGGTCCATCTTCATCCTGGATGGAACCTGAGTCACCTGCCCCGGTGCGAGTTGGCGCGACCACGGACGGCTCGGTCACGTACTTGATCGACCTGCCCCCGGAGTCCCTGCCGCCCGTCCGAAGTCGCGATCTCGAGGCGGCGTGGGAGGCTGCGCGAGAGGCGGCTCTCAACTCACGATGGGGCCGGGCGCGGGGTTTCCGCTTCCGCCGGCATGACGGCTCCTACACCGATCTCGCCTTGTCCGACCGCGACGCCGGGTGCTGGGCGGGAGCCGTGGACGCGATCGTCGGCATGCATACGAGCTACGGCCTGTCGCTCTGCCTCCGCCTGCTCGCGCTGGTGGACCTGCTCAGCCGAGCGCGGTGGGGCGCCGGGCTGTTCCGGCTGGGACGGGCGGGCGCGGAACTGCACCCCTCCCTCGTCCGCACCGCCGCCAGCGCGCCGTTGACGGCCGATGCCCGGTTCGACGAAACCGGATTCCGCGATCGCCTCGCCCATTCCTTCCTCGACCGGCCGGCGGATCCGAAGCGGCTGACAGGAGCACTCGCATGAAACGCCTGCCGCGCGCTCTCCCCGGCTCGCTTGCGCTTCTCGCCTTGGTCGCGGCTGGGGCCTGCTCGCCCCCTCCCCCGCCGACCCCGCAGGCTCGCGCGAACCAGCAGACGATGGCCGCCTGCCGCCAGCGTGCGGACCAGGTCTACGCCGAACAGAATCGCGGAGCCGGATACGAGTCGGACAACCGGGCGTCGCCGTTCTCGTCCTCCTACGTCCCGGGCATTACCACCCGCGGCCTCGGCGAGCGCTACAGCCGGGACACCATGATCTCGGATTGCGTCCGCAACGCGGGCTCGGACGTGGACCGCGGCGCCGGCCCGGTCATGGAGCCCACAACCCATTGAGGCAGCCCCTCGCCGCCTCCCCTCAATTCTAGAACCCGCCGCGCCCTGTCCTGCGCAGCCCCCCTGACCCAGACGGGAGAGAGACGCCGTGAGCAAGATCATCCGCACCGAGCCGAACGCGATCTTGGCGAGAGCCGTCGAATATCACGGATTCGTGTATGTTCAGGGAGTCACCGCCCGCGATCTCGGGAAGGACGTCGCGGGCCAGACCGAAGAAGTCCTGCGTCAGATAGACGAAATCCTGGAGATACACGGGACCGACAAGACCCGGCTCCTGCAAGCCCAGATTTGGCTCAAGGACATCCGCGACCGGGAGGCGATGAACGCGGTCTGGTCGGCCTGGCTGCCGCAGGGCGGCGCCCCGGCCCGTGCATGCGTTCAGGCCAATATGGCGGACCCCAAAATTCTTGTCGAAATAATGGTGACTACCTGTAAGTAGATTCCAGTCATTGGCGAAGCCGTCCTGACCACAAACCAAAAGGATAGGCGGCGACTCGAAGCATCAACCAAGACGCGATTTGTAAACAAGCCGAATCAGTAACCTCTCGTTAGGACATTTTTCCCGTTTTGTAAGCCCATCCACAGCTGTAATCTGCGAACTGGCCTTCTGCACTGGTAACGTTTTTCGTGCCCGCTTGTCACCCGCGGATTCGTGTTGCTAGGCGAAATCACGTTGGGCGGCAAAAAGCTAGGGAAAACACGATGCGTTCACGGGGAGCGGGTGGCCGGATTCTTCTTTACGGGTCTATTCTTGCGCTGACTTTGCCGATCGTTTCGGAATCTGCCGCTGCTCGAACTCGACACGGACATTGGCACGGCGCGCACAACGCCGGCCGGCACAGCCTGCACGCTAGGAACGCCCGATCCGCTTACCGGACCGCGCAGGCCGGCCCGCTCCAATGCGTGCCTTTCGCCAGGAACGAGTCGGGGATCGAGCTGGTCGGCAACGCCTGGACCTGGTGGGATTCGGCGGCCGGCGTCTACCAGCGGGGACATAACCCGGAACCCGGCTCGGTGCTGGCTTTCAGCTCGAACGGAGCCATGCGCCTTGGCCATGTTGCCGTCGTCAGCCGCGTCATCAACTCCCGGGAGATCCAGATCGAGCACGCGAACTGGCACGGGGGACGCATCAGCCGGGACGTGCCGGTGGTCGATGTCTCGGAGAACAACGACTGGACCGCCGTGCGCGTCGCTCTCGGGCGGCCGGGTGAGTTCGGCAGCATCTATCCGACGCACGGCTTCATCTACGACCGGCCGGACAGCGGGAGAATGTTCGCCTCGATCGTCCCGCGCCCTGCCCCCGTGCCTGCGCTCAATCCTGCGCCCCGCGACCTCCGCCGCTCGGAAGAACGCGTCCCGACAGTCGTGACAATGACGTACGACGAAGCCTTCGAGCAGGTGGCCGAAATGCCGGAGGGCGCGTCCGCGCACCACCGCCGGCACAGCAAGCACCACCGCTTGCGCTAAACGTAGCGCCGGTGAGAGAGAGGCGTGCGGGCCGTACGACCGGCCCGTCTCCGCTCAGCCCATCCCGGACGCGGATATAGGCTCGATCTCGTACATCACCCGCACCTCGCCCGGCTGACGCCAGGGATATTTCTCTTGCCCGATATACTTGTGGGCGAGGGCATCGATATGCGCGTCCGCACCCTCTTCCGTCGCGCGCTTCACACGGCCGCGCAACTGAACGTAGCGGTACGGATTTTCGGGATCCAAAATCGCCAGTGCGACGGGCGACCCCTCGTGCATGTTTCGGGCCTTGACCCGCCCCTTCGCCGTGTTCACCCGGACGAGACCGCCCGCGTAATCGAACCAGACCGGCGTCACCTGCGGCGACCCATCGGGCATCACGGTCGCCAGATTGGCGAAGGCTTTCTTGCTTTGCAGAAGGTCGAGATAGGTGTCGGGGATGCCTGCCATGTGCGCGTGTCCCTATGAAGAGCCGCCGAGGAACGGTCCGTTCGCGGTCCGCCGGCAAAGCGTAGCTTCCGCCCGTCCAGCCCACAATGCGCTCATCGCGACCGAGCGTCGGGCCTCGGCCCAGGTGTTCCGCTCAGCGCAGAACCCCCATCGCGCCGAGTGCCCCCCCGAGCCCGAGCAAGATCAGAGGATGCACCCGCGTCGAGAGCAAGACCACCGCGGTCGCGGCGGTGACCGCCCCTTTGGCCCAGTCGCCGGAGGTCGCTTCGGTGAGCAAGGTCGCGGCGGCCATGACCAGCCCGACCGTCACCGGTGTGAGCCCGCGTTGCACCACCGCCCGCCACGGCGCGTGATGAAACCGATGCCAAGCCCGCGACACTGTGTAGCTCAGCAGACTCGGCGGCCCGCATAGCGAGAGAGTCGCGACCAAGGCGCCTGGGACTCCTGCCACACGCCAGCCGATCAAAGTAGAGATCAGCATGTTCGGTCCGGGCGCCGCCTGGGCGAGCGCGAAGAGGGCCGCGAACTCGGCCGGCGTCATCCAGCCATGCACTCGGACCACCTGGCGCTGCATCTCCGGCAAAACCGTGTTCACCCCGCCGATAGCCAGCAGCGAGAGCTGCGCGAAGATCCCGGCCAGCGCTGCCAGCGCACCGGTCATGAGCGCGCCCTCGCGTTGAGAGCGATGCTGGCGGGCACAAGGACCAGCATCGCCGGCAGCAAGGGAAACCTCAGCAGGGCGATGGCCACGAATGTCACGAGTGCAACGGCCGCCTCCACGGGTGCGTGCCGGAGCGGCGCCGCGATCCTAAGCGCCGTTGAGAGGACGAGGCCGGAAGCGGCTGCGGCCAGACCGGCGAACCCTTGCTGCACCCACGGCAATTGGCCGAACCGTCCGTAGACCGCGCCGAGCATAATCACGATCGCCATCGGCGCCGCCATCAGGCCGATGAACGAAACAACGGCTCCGGGGATGCCGCCGAACCTCGTCCCGACGGCGACCGCGAGATTGACGACATTCGGTCCCGGAAGAAATTGGCAGAGAGCAAGGGTGTCGGTGAAATCCGGCCCCGTGAGCCAGCGCCTTTGCTCCACGATCATACGGCGGGCCCAGGGCAGCACGCCTCCGAATCCGCTGATCCCGATCGAGAAGAATCCGGCAAAGAGATCCAAAAGCGTTGGCGGCCGCATGTCGGACATCGCTCTTGCATACAACCTGGTTCAGCTCTTTCACCAGGGCTCTCGCCCCCGCTCCGGCTCTCCCGAGTTCATGCGCGGTTAACCGACCACACGTAAACGAGAGCATCCGTTGCAATAGCAATTCATCTTTTCTCAGGAAGAGAACTCATGGCGGTCCTCACAGTCGGAACCGGCGGCGAATTCAACTCGATCAGCGACGCGGTCGCAGCCTCGCACGACGGGGACGTCATCAAGGTCCAGGCCGGAACCTACACTGACGACTGCCTGACCGTGAACTCCAGGGTCACGATCGAAGGCGTCGGGGGTATGGTGCATCTGCTCGGGACGCAGACGCCCCCGAACGGCAAGGGACTCATCACCGCAAGTGCTGACCTGACGATCGAGAATTTCGAGCTGTCAGGCGCCGCGGACCAGTGGTCGCCGACGGATGGAAACATCTCTGCCATCCGCGATCAGTCCGGCAATCTCGTCGTCGAGAACTGCTATATACACGACAACCAGGAAGGTATTCTCGCAGGGGATGACCTGAATGGCAGTGTCGTCATCGATCACACCGAGATTGCCAACAACGGCAGCGACGGACTGACCCACAACGTTTACATCAACAACGTCGGCAGGGTCGTCCTGTCCAACAGCTACATCCACGACGCGCTATTCGGCGGCACGGAATTCCGTAGCCGAGGCCCGAACACGACCATCATCAACAATCGCATTTTCGATAATCAGTCGGAAGCCAATTACATCATCGATGTCCCCTCGGGCGGCAACGTGGTCATTCAGGACAACGTTCTGCAGAAGACCGCCAATCCCGACAATGACGCTCTGATTGATTGGGGTGGATCGGTCGTCGTGCCGTTCCACGACAGCTCTAGCCTTAATCTGACCAACAACGTTATCGTAAACGACGATACCGCACGCCTCAGCCTCGCGATCCTGAATGACTCGTATCTCAATAACGCGACGGGACAAATCGTACTGCCCACTCTGAGCGGGAACCAGTTTTTTGGCGTGCCGACCACCAACGTCAGCAACCTGGGCACCTACGGGTCGGGCAATACGTTCCAGAGCCTGGCCGAAGCCCCGCAACTGGACACATCACACCCCTGGACGGCGCCCACGAGCGTCTGGGATCCGTCGGCGGATCCGGCGGACGTTCTGCTCACCACTCAGTTTCTCAAAGTGACGGGAGGGGTGACGAAACTGACCGTGACCGACACGGTCGGTCATAACACGATCATCGGGGGAAGCGGCGGGACGCTCGCGACCCTTTCGGGGGTCTGGGACACTGTCGTCACTGCCAGCGGAGCCGCAGACACTGTCTCGGCGTCGGGTACTTACGCGCTGGTGCAGAGCGCCGGCCAGGATGTACTCAATATCACAGGTCTTCGCGACGTGGTCGTGGTGACCGGCCGTGCCACCATCAATGGCGGAACGCAGGGCGAGAACGACTATATCATCCAGGGTGAGGGCGTGGTGCGGCCCGGCGATTCCGATACGGTGGACGTCAGCGGCGGGTCCGCGACGGTGACGGCCGCCTACACCTCGTTCTACGCGACGGAGACGGACGGGGCCCTCCGGCTCGCGCAGACCGGCACAGCACCCGCCTCAACGCCGTCGCAAAATGGCGGGGCCGCGGTGAGGTCGATCGCCACTCCGGGGCAAATGCTCGCAACAGCCGCGGCCGGAGGGGGAACTTCGAGTGGGTCGCAGGTCCTTCAGGCAGCTACCGTCAGTGGCGGCGGGGCGACGGTCGGGTCAGGAAGCACCGGCACTTCCATTACAACCGCGGTCACGGGCGGCGTATCCGTCGGGCTTGGGGTCGGGACCGCGGTGGTGAAGAGCTACGGGGCGGACACCATCTGCGCCGGGTCCGGCACCGCGTATCTCACCGTTTCGGGGAACGCGAGCATCCTTGGCGGCTCGGGAAAACTCGAGGTCGACGGCACGGGCGGCGCGATCACGGTCAAGGCCGGCGGGTCGGCTTTCAGCTATTATGGCTATAGCGGCACCTTGAATTTCGTCGGCGGCTCCGGCAGCGCCCTGATCGAGGCCGGGCCGTCAGCTGTTTCAGTGAGCGGCGGCTCCGGGAACCTGACGCTCGTCCAGGGAAGCGCAGACGATCTGTTTCAGGCGGGCTCCGGTCGCGCTTTCGTCTACGGCGGTACTGGCAACGACACGATCCAGTTTGGCAGCGGGGCAACGACCGTGACGGGGGGGGCGGGCCAAGATCTCTACAGGTTCGTCCCGCATAAGGGCGGCGGCACGGACCTCATCAACGGCTTCAAGATCGGAACCGATAAGCTCGATTTTGGGGGCACCGCTATTCGGAGCCAGAACGTCAACGCCGGTTCGCTCAATCTCAATTTGGTGGACGGTACGAGGATCACACTTTCCGGCATCACCCAGCTCACGAGTGACATGCTCGTCTAGGCTACCAGGCTCGAATAGGGGCGGGCCGCGGCCGGGCGGGTATGCCCGGCCGATCCATATCTTGATGCGGGAGGGGTGAACAGGCCATTATCTTGTTCATCAGGTCGAATTGGGAGAGCGGAACCATGCCCAACGCCGACGAGCATCCCGTGAAATTCGATCTCCTGACGGAGAACCCGGTCTATAAGCCGTTCCGGTATCCGTGGGCCTACGAGGCTTGGCTGACCCAGCAGCGCGTCCACTGGCTGCCCGAAGAAGTGCCGCTGGCTGACGACGTCAAGGACTGGCACCGGAATCTCACGGCGTCGGAGCGAAACCTGCTCGCGCAGATATTCCGCTTCTTCACTCAGGCCGATGTCGAGGTGAACAACTGCTACATGAAGCATTACGCGCGGGTGTTCAAGCCGACCGAAGTGCTGATGATGTTAGCGGCGTTCGCCAACATAGAAACGATCCACGTCGCAGCCTATAGCCATCTCCTCGATACGATCGGAATGCCGGAAATCGAGTACCAGGCATTTCTCAAATACAAGGAGATGAAAGACAAGTACGACTACATGCAGACCTTCAGCGTGGATAGCCCGGCGGAGATCGCCAAGACGCTTGCCGCGTTCGGAGCCTTTACCGAGGGTCTTCAGCTCTTTGCCTCGTTCGCCATTTTGCTGAATTTTCCGCGCTTCGGCAAGATGAAGGGAATGGGCCAGATCATTTCTTGGTCGGTGCGGGACGAGACCCTGCATTGTCTTTCGATCATCCGGCTATTTCGCACGTTCGTTGCGGAGAACCCGGAAATCTGGACGAGCGATTTGAGGCGGGACATCTATCTGACCTGCGCCACGATCGTCGATCACGAGGATGCGTTCATCGACCTCGCGTTCGAGCAGGGTGCTGTGCAGGGGCTCGATTTGGCGGGCGTTAAGCAATACATCCGCTATATTGCCGACCGCCGCTTGACACAGCTTGGGCTAAACTCGCTGTATCACGTAGAAAAGAACCCGCTTCCCTGGCTCGACGACATGCTCAATGCTGTTGAGCACACCAATTTCTTTGAGAACCGCGCTACCGAATACAGCAAGGCCTCCACCACCGGCACCTGGGAACAGGCTTTCGAGCTCGATACAAGGTGATAATGCAGGGAGGAAGACCTTGCTCGTTCCTGGCCTGATAGCGCCGAGGTGAGTGCTTGGTCGTGCACGGCCGCGCGAGAACGATGCAATAATTCTGCGTTGATCCGGCCTTAACGGCAACGGGCACGGGCCCGGGTAGGTAGGCTGTCGCTGCGCCTCCGTTGCGACCTCGTGTGTCCGAGGCCTCGGGAAGCGTGGCGGCCGTAACCGTGAACCGCGTCTAGAAAGCGCCAAGAAATGCCGTTCGGAGTATAAAAAATGAGATCACCCCCCTTGCCGGACGCATTCTCAATGCTCGCTCAGCAAAATTCGCCTCAGTCTCGGGAAAGCATCTTCTCCACTGAGGACAGGCCCGCAAAACACAGCTATGACAGCCGGACGTTTTTGGCAGGAGCAGGGGGTTCCGTGAGCCAGTCCGATGAAGAGCATCCGCGCGAGACGGGTCCTTCCGGCGCGCCCCGCTATAGCCGGCGCCTTTCAGACAAGATTTTGATCGCTTTCCATCACGCATGCGACCAGGCGGATTTCGAAGTCGCCGAGCAGCTCCTGCACGTTCTTGAGATGATGCTGACCCGCCGTCCACTGACCCCGGACGGCACGCGGCGCCGCAACATGGAGAGCCTCGTCGCGGCCCATGAGCGCCTCTGGCACCTGCGCCATCCCAACGTCGAGGAGCTCTGACCGGCTCAGAAGCGCAAAGCCGCTCCGTGGCGCAATACCGCCTCGGCGTCCTCGGTGAAGCGGCCATCGCCGTCGTGCAAAACCAGACCCGGTAGCAACCGGCAGGGACCGCGCCCGCCCTTCACGCCGCGTACGAGCGTCAGCTTCGCTGGCTCCCCGGCGCGCGGCCAGAGCGGAAACAGGCTTACGGAGCCGCACCGCGCCGTCCCGAACGCATCCAGGCAGGCGGGCAGGCTCGCGGTTGCCACGATCAGCGTGAGCGTTCCCTGCTCGACGAGCGGGGAAGCCATCGCCCTCGCCCAATCGGCGATCAGACCCGGAGGGGCGCGTTTTGCCGCGTTCCGCTCCGGGAGGGTCGAAGCCGTCCCCCAATCGGGATGATAGGGAGGGTTCGCGAACGCATGATTGAGAGGTCCCCGGATCGGCAGGGCCTCGATCCGCCCGGCCAGGAAACAGAGGTCGGCCTGCCCGTTGGCTCGGGCGTTATGACCCGCGAGGACGGCCAGCGCCGGATCCCGCTCGACTCCGATACCGAAAAAACGCTCGATCCGAGCCGCAAGGCATAGCAACCCGGCCCCGGCCCCGGTTCCAGCTTCCAGCACACGGTCCTCCGGCTTCGCCCGCACCGAGGCCGCGAGCAACACCGGCTCGATCCCGCTCCGAAAGCCGTGACGCGGCTGGGCGTAGCGAAGCCGCCCACCGAGCAGGCGGCCGTGCGTAAGCTCCATGCCTGTTCCCGTCAGATCTCCCCGGCCTCGGCGAGCACGCTGCGCGCGCGCACCTCATCCTCTCGCGCCACGGCGAGACGACGCTGGATCGCTCCGATGCTGCCCTCGGTGATGCTGGCGTGCAGATCCAATAGGAGCGCCGGAATACCCGCATCCGCCAGCAACGCCATGAGAAAGCTGAGCCTCACCGGATCGTTGGAAGTCGCCACAATCCGCATCTGCTGCACGCTCCGATAACCACGACTACCTCAGGTTGCACCTGGAAATGCGAGGCCAATGCGTTGAATCCTCTCGGCTTGACCGTGTTTCAGGCACGCCGATATGGTGCCGGCGAATGCCAGACAATCAAGTCGGGAGAGCCATTTGGGCGCCGTCGCCAGCCTGAAGCAATCGAGCGCGGCGCCCGGCCCAAGCGCGGACGCTGCCACGAGGGGGTCCGCGGTTAGCAAAGGCGGGAAGGCCCTCAGCGACGGGGACGCCCTCTCAACCTTGCTTGCGCTCGTGCAAACCGATCTGGAAGCGTGCGACCGCACCATCGTCACACGCATGGACAGCCCCGTTGCGCTGATCCCGCAACTCGCCGCGCATATCGTCGCTGCGGGCGGCAAGCGACTGCGGCCCCTTCTGACGCTCGCCTCGGCCCGAATGTGCGGCTATCGCGCGACGGAGGGGCAGCGGCACGTGCATCTTGCCGCCTGCGTCGAGTTCATCCACACGGCGACCCTGCTGCACGATGACGTCGTTGACGAAAGCACGCTGCGGCGCGGGCTCGCTAGCGCGAATGCGGTGTTTGGAAACCAGGCCTCGGTGCTGGTCGGGGACTTCTTGTTCGCGCGCGCCTTCCAGCTCATGGTGGAAGACGGGTCTCTCAAGGTGCTGGCGATTCTTTCGCGAGCCGCGGCTACCATCGCCGAGGGTGAGGTGTTGCAGCTCGTCACCCAAAACGACCTGTCGACCTCCGAGCAACGGTATCTGGACGTGATCACGGGCAAGACCGCCGCCCTGTTCGCCGCGGCTTGCCAAGTCGGCGCGGTGGTGGCGGAGCGGCCGGAGCAAGACGAACAGGCGCTCGCCGAGTACGGCCTGAATCTCGGCATCGCTTTCCAACTCGTGGACGACGCGCTGGACTACGCAGCCGATCAGGCCGTGCTCGGCAAGACGGTCGGTGACGACTTCCGAGAGGGCAAGATCACCTTGCCCGTGCTGGCCGCCTATCAGGCCGGCGACACGTCCGAACGTCGGTTTTGGGAGCGCACCATCGAGGCGTCCGAGCAGCGGGATGATGATCTGGACCACGCGCTCGCGCTCATGGCCAGGACCGGAGCGATCGAGGCCACGATCGACCGCGCCGCGCGATTCGCCGGGACCGCAAAGGCGGCGCTAGCGGTCTTTCCGGACTCGCCGCTGCGACGGGCGCTTCTTAACGTTGCGGACTACACGGTGGGCCGGGCGCGGTAACCTCAGGGCGCATCCAGGCTGACTGTGACCATTATCTCGCCGTTTTGGTCATCTCTCCCCTTTCCGCTCATCCCCGTGGCCTGTATCGTACTGAGTCCCCGCCATCGCGGGGATGAGCGGGGAGGAGAGAATCGCTCGCTGAATACGGTCGGCGAAAACAGTAATGAGTTCTGCCAAACCCACCCGTCACCCACGCACGAGTGCCTCGGCCCCGCGGATAAGGCGACGAAGGCAGGCCGACCAGGACAGGTCCTCGATCGCACGTTCCCTCCCGTGCCCGCATGGTTGGGGCGCATCGCGCAACATCTGATCCACGCGCGACCAGAACACCTCCGGCAATTCTTCGACGAAGATGCCTGGGAGCGCGAGGAAGCTCTCGAACCCCTGGAATGCTTTGGGAGTGGCGACGATGGGACGGCCGGAGAGCAGCGCCTCGGCGGTCTTGAGGTTGGATCCGCCACCGCGTGTCTTCGGCAGAATCACGACATTCGCCGCCGCGTACAACGCGCCGAGCATTGGCTGTGATACGTGCCCGAGAAAGCGTGTGCGGGCGAAAATGTGCTGATTTCTCCAGAATGCTGGTGTTTCGAACAGGAGATTGGAAACCTCTCCGGCAACCAGCAGAGAACCCCCTTCCAGGCACAAATCCGTCGCCTCCGCCGTTTCAATCAGACCGAAGGCATTCGGCGGATGGGCGCTGCTGACGAACAATGCGAAGGGCTCGCCCAGCAGATATTGGTCGAGCGCGTCGGCGGTTGCCGCATCATATGGCGGGACGACGCTGCCGTTATGCGCGATCCACACATTCGCTGCGCCGATATTTCGGAATGCCGCGGCGTCCAACTCCGACACAACGACAATGGCGTCGACGGATAACGCAATTTCCTTTTCGAGCTCGGCGATATCGTCTAGCGTCCGATCGGTAATCGCTAGACCCGATACTTTCAGATCCCGCTTGGCTTGAGTCTCGAAATTGTATGAGGAGTGGATGACTTTTACTCCCCGCAAGAATCCTCGGCGACGCAGCTCGCGCACGATTGGCCAAAGGTAGGGCTCCTCGAACTCGAGAATATCCGGCTTGAATCTCACGACCAAATCGACGAACCACGCAAAGGCCTCCGGCACTTCGGCAAAGGCGTGCCAAAACACCAGTTCAGACGCGCTGTTCGCGTCGGCTACGTATTCGTGGATCGCCTGTACGATAGGGAAATCGTGCTTCCCTATTTCGGCCGGTTTCGCTTTCAGCGGATCGTAAAGACCTGAAAACAGCACCTCATGGCCGTTGGCCCGGAACTCGCGAACGATCGCGGAGGCGCGCAACTGCCCACCATGCAGAGGCTGCGCGATCGTGTAGGGTGCGAGAATCAAGACGCGCACAGAGAATGCCTCAACGAGTTTAGGACGGCACCGCTAGGTAGTCGATCTGCCGATCAGGCACGAGAACGTGCAGAACCTCTACATCGTAGCCGATGCCGCCAAGAAACGCCTGAAACTCTTCCCATTCGCAGCCATGCGCACGGGCGAGATCCCGCTCGTATTCGAAAACGATCACTGGCCGGCAGCGCCGGATCGTGCGTTCGGCTCCCCGCAGGACACGAAGATCAGAGCCCTGCGTGTCGACCTTGATGAAACCGACATCGTCTAGGTTCAAGGCGTCAACCGTCCGTGCCGGTATTTCCCCGTCTGTGCTTGGGTGGAGAGCCAAGCCGGCCGCGTTCGGAATGGCGGAGTAGTCGATCTTTCCGCTGGCCATGATGACCGGAACGTTCTGCTGGTCCGCCGACCCCAAAGTCATCGCGCAATCGCGATCATACAAAGCAAGGGAGAGTTCGCGCACATTCTCGCAGTCATTGAGAAGAAGATTGGCGCAAAGCATGCGGAATATCGGTTGCTGCGGCTCGAAGGCGAGCACCTCCCGAAAGAATCGGGACAGATGCACGGTGTGCAGGCCGATATAGGCGCCGGCATCGATCGCTAATTTATCTGGCTGGGAATACCGCTCAATCGCCTCGCGAACGTGCTGCTCCCAGACCCCGTGCTGCAAGACTGTCTGGCCAATGAGGTCCTGGCTTCTGATGATAAATCGTCCGGACGGTCCGCTGACAAGCGTGAGGCCCCTCGCACCCAGGTCCGTGCTGCTGATTTCGACTTGTTGTCCGCCCCCGAGATCCGGCCGAGCGATTCTCGCATTCAGCGCCCGCAACTGGGCGGTGAGGCCGGCCGCCCAATCCGACAGAGTCTGGGTGGTCGCGACGACGCCATCGAGCCTTACCCCGAGTTCTTGAACCGCGGTTTCGAGGCGATCGGCGACTGGGGCTTGGGTATCGATTCTCTGGCAGCGTGTCTTCAATCGAGGCGAGTCTGTGCGACGTCGCCAGAAGATCCTTTTGTACGCCGACCAACTGTGAGGCCATGCGCGTTACAAGCGGCTCCAACCGGGTTTCGACCTGGCGCAAATGTTCATTCTGAGTAGCCCAAAGGCCGCGTAGTTGCTCCTCGTGACGGCGTTCGGTCTCTCGGATCAGTTGCTCGTAGTAGGGGACATTCAGTCGCCACAAGATAGATCGGATCGGGTTGGTCAGCGAACCGAGCCGCCTATGCGAAATCCCCGACAGCCTTAGTGGTTCCAGCTCCGGTTGTGATCGCGGGGAGGCATCGGGCTTGGTCACCGCGTTCAACTCCAGCCGTAACGCATTGCTATAGACAGGTTGTGCTTGAGGAAGGCGAGCAGTGGCAGCTTTGCTTCATCGAGGCGAGAGTGGTCCCAGCCGGCTCGGGCGCTGTCCAACACCGCTTCGATGCGATCCAGGCAGTTCGCAAAAGACAAGTCCTTGCGGATCATTCGCTCGGCGCGCGATGCCAATCTCGGCAAATCGACCTCATTGCTCGCGACGGCCCCCATCGCGCGGGCGAGATCCGCCGAGGACCGCTCGACCTTCAAGCAATGAACCCGATCGACGAATCGCTCGGAAACCCCGCAATTCCGCGTCAATATGGGCGGCGCGCCGCAACCCGCGGCCTCCACCGGCGCCAGTCCAAACGGCTCTCTTTCCCACGTGGGGAAAAGGAAAGCATCGTACGCGGCATAGGAGTCCATCAGCTCGCGCTGGCTCCGGGGACCGGCAAACCGGATCATGTCACCGACCCCGAGATTGTTCGCCATCGCGACGTAGAAAGCGACATTGCCTTCTCCATACACGTCGATGGAGAAGTTCGTGATTCCTTCTTGCCTGAGGATGCTGCTGGCCTCCACGATCAAGCCGATGCCTTTCTCTTCCGCCACCCTGCCCGCCGTCACGAACCGGGCGACGTTCCCTTGCAGATACGGCCCGTGCGGCCGGGCGTAAGTGAGATCGACCCAACCGGGGATAATCGCAGGCGGGGGTGCGAATCTTATGTTGGTCTTCTCGAAGATTTCGTCCAGCAAATGCTGGCTCATGGAGATGACCCGGGCGCTGGCGTAGAGCGAGCCGCCTCGCGCATTGAATACGCTCTGGATGTAGGGCGGCACGTTGGCGGTTATATAGTAGGGGACAGCATCCATAAGGTGCAGAACCCAGGGGACATTCGCTATGTTCAGAATGTCCAGCAGAGCGGCTGCACCGATGCCCAACAAGTTCCAAACGTAGACGATGTCGGGCCGCTCGCTTCGCAACGCTTCGATCAAATGCTGCGTGTTGGCGTACAGCGAACAGTTGGATTCATGGTGGATATGATCGGTGATTCGGACATCCGGTATGCTGGGCGAGACGAGCCAACGCAAGTCGAGGCGGCGATGGACATAGGACGGATCGCCTTCGCACGGGAGATGCGACCATGTGGTTAGCACGCTCACCTCGTGGCCTCGCTCGACGAGTCCCTGGACGACGTTCGCGCACGCCCGCTCGTAGCCGCCGAGAACGACGGGGGGATAGAGGTTCGTGAGCACCAGAACGCGCATCAGACGCCACCATCTGCGCGAGATCGCATCAAGCTTTGATAGAACCGGCCCAGATGATGACCCACCGCCTCGAACCCGAGGTTCACCAGGGCGTGGGAACGGGCAAGCTTCCCGGCATCCGGATCAGGCCAGCGCCCGGCCGCGAAATCCCGCAGCATGCGGCCTAGCTCGTCGCGTGAATGAAAAACCCGGCTGAAGCGGGGATCGGCCGCGAGTTCAGGCAACGACCCTGCGTCGGATACGATGACCGGCAGACCGCACGCCATCGCTTCGAGTGTCGTCAAACCCATGAGTTCCGGCCTGCTGGACGTATTGCCGTAACAATCCTTGGCCGTCGAGGCCTGTACGAATAACGAGGAGGATTGATAGAGTTCGACCAGATTCGTATCATCAGCATCGTGAATAAATGTGACGTTCTTCCCTCGTGCGAGGTCCCGCAGCAGCGTGTAATACGGCTCGTGATAGACTTGCCCGACGATCCTGAACTCATTCCGGGCGGTAAAGTCGAGATGACCTGATCTATCCCCTTGTGTGGCAACAGCCTGCTCACGCAAATCGCGGTTCTCGGGTTGCCGGCTTTCGCGGCCGGGACAAAAAAGTCGGTGTCCACGGGTCCGATAAGGATCTCATGCGGTCCCGAAAACGCCCCGCTGATGAGCGAGTGTGCGTAGCGCGAGATCGAAACGACGCCGTCGGCGAGTTCCAAACCCTTGCCATCGAGCATCAGCTTGCTCTCCCCACCACCGAGATCGGTAAGAACCAGCGTCTTGCCGAGCGACTTCGCGACAACGGTGCAGAACGCGCCGAAGATCGTCAGCGACTGGTGGACGTGTATCAGGTCGAAGCCGGCCAGTTCCTGCCAGAGCGGCCAGGCAAAATGCTGCATCGGGCCGTCGAAGATCAACTCGTTGCGAAGAACCCGGACCGGTATCCGCCCTTCGGCGAATAGCCGCTCCCGCGGCGCTACGGTAAAGACGCACTGCTTCACCGCCGTCTGGAGCGTCTCCTGGGCAGCCGCCAGGGCCTTGGCGACATTGTACACATATCGTTCCCCTCCGCCGACAACCGAATCCGCGGCGAAGAACGCGGGCGTCAGATGCGCAACCTTCAACGGAGGGGACATAGAAGCCTAGGCAACTTCGTGGCTGCGCCGTCCCGCCTTTCTGATCGCCTCCCAAACTTTGAGTGGCGTCGCCGGCATGTCGATATGGCGGATGCCGTAGCCCGCGAGCGCATCGACCAATGCGTTCATCACGCTTGGCAGCGCGCCCGCACACCCCGCCTCGCCGCAGCCTTTCGCACCCAGCAGATTGGTCTTTGCCGGCACGGGATGACTCGCGTGCGCCGGAACCGGCGCATCCACCGCGCGGGGCAGCGCGTAGTCCATATACGAACCCGTAAGGAACTGCCCTTCCGAATCGTAGACGGTCGCCTCTTTCAGCGCCTGGCCGATCCCCTGCACGATTCCGCCATGCGCCTGGCCTTCCACGAGCAACGGATTCACGACCACGCCGAAATCGTTCACCATCGCGTATCGTACGACCGCGACCATCCCGGTCTCGGGGTCGACCTCGACTTCGCAAATATGGCAGCCATTCGGAAAAGCCGAAGGCGCGCTCTTATGGACGTGCTGCACGTCCAAGGTGGTTGGCACGCCGGCCGGCAGCATCATGCCGGAGCGCAGCTTTTCCGCGAGCTCCATGATGCCTATTCCGCGGTCCGTGCCGGCGATCGTGAATCGCCCCGCAGCGAACTCGATATCCGCGACGGCGGCTTCCAGCGCATGGGCCGCGATCTCCTTCCCCTTCTCGATGACTTTCTCGCTGGCCTCGATAATCGCGGCGCCGCTCGCCATGATCGACTTCGAGCCGCCCGTGCCGCCGCCCGCGATCAGTTCGTCGCTGTCGCCCTGCAACAGCGCGATCTTCTCGAATGGAATGCCGAGCCGCTCGGTCAGCACCTGCGCGAATGGCGAAGCGTGGCCTTGCCCGTAATCGAGGGTGCCGGTGATGATCGTCACCGTCCCGTCCGGCTCGAAACGAATGCCGCCCATCTCGTTCGCAGGCGGGGCGGTGACTTCCAGATATTGCCCAATGCCACGGCCGCGCAGCCTGCCGCTTCTCTCGCTTTCGGCCTTCCGCGCGGCGAACCCGTCCCAATCCGCGAGCGCGAGCGCCTTCTCGAGCACCGCGGGGAAATCGCCGCTGTCGTACTGCGTGCCGGCCGGCGTATCGAATGGCATCTCCTCTGGCCTGATGTGGTTGCGACGGCGAATGTCGACCCGGTCGATGCCCATCTCCGCCGCGGCGACATCGAGCAGCCGCTCGATATAATAATTGCCCTCCGGGCGTCCGGCTCCCCGGTACGGCCCGACCGGCGTCGTATTCGTGAACACGCAACGGGAAATGACTTCCTGGGCCGGTGTGCGATAGACGCCGATGCTGTTCTTGACGGTGTTACCGGTCGGGGGCAGCGCGGTAGCGTTGCTGAGGTAAGCGCCGAGATTGCCGAAACCCTCTATGCGCAACGCGAGGATATGACCATCGGCGTCGAAAGCGCCCTCGACCACCATGTCGTGGTTGCGGCCGTGCGAATCCGAAAGGAAACTTTCGGAACGCTCGTCGGTCCACTTCACCGGCCGGCCGAGCACGCGGGCCGCATGCAGGACACAGAAATACTCCGGATACGCGGAGGCCTTCATACCGAAGGAACCGCCGACATTCCCGGTCAGGACGCGGATTTTGTCGACCGGCGCACCGAGCACGATCTTCAGCAATTCGCGCAGACCAAACACGCCCTGCGAGCCGACATGCAAAATCCAGCGGCCGGTCTCTGTATCGTATTCACCGATGGCGGAGCGCGGCTCCATCGGGCTTACGACCACGCGGCTGTTACGAATTTCTACTCTCGTGACGTGCGCCGCACGGGCGAAGGCGGAGGCGACCTTCTCGGCGTCACCATGATGGAAGTCGACAACGAGATTTCCCGGCACCAATTCGTGCACCAAGGGCGCACCCGGTGCGGCAGCCTCCCGCGCCGTCGTCACCGCCGGCAGAGGCTCGATATCCAGCAGAACCGCCTCGGCTGCATCCTTCGCCTGGGCCACCGAATCGGCGACGACGAAAGCGACCGGGTCTCCGACATAGCGGACCTTGTCGAGTGTCAGCGGCGATTGCGGAGGCCGCTGCATGGGCGAGCCGTCGCGGTTGCGGATCAGAATGCCGGTGGGCATGTTGCCGAACCCGCCGGCCTTGAGATCCGCGCCCGTGAAGATGCCATGCACGCCCGGCATTGCCTTCGCCGCCTCGGCATCGATCCCACGCAGCAGCCCATGCGCGACGCGGCTGCGGACGATTACGGCGTGAAGCTGGCCGGGCAGGTTGACGTCATCCGTGTAACGCCCCTCGCCGCGCAGCAGCTTCGGATCTTCCTTCCGCCGCACCGGCTGACCGACGCCAAATTTCGTAAGTCCGATTTCGCTGCCGGGTTGAGCCTTCATCCGTCGTGCAATCCTGTTTTCCATCACCCCCGGTTCAACGCGCCGAACCGGCGGCCGATGCACGGCAGACCGACTTCACCGGGACGGCGCCTCCCGCCAAAAGCCGAGCGCGATCCCGACCATCGCGACCTGCACGGCAGCGGCGAGCAGCACACAGCCGGGCCAGCCGGCATGGTTCCAGATGCCGGCCGGAAGAATGCCACCCAGGCTGCCGCCAACATAGTAGCTGCTCACATAGAGCCCGACGGCGGTGGATTTCGCGTGCCGCGCCGCGGCCCCAATGAACCCGAGCGCCAGCGCCTGCTCCACGAACACGCCGCTCGCAAGCACGCCCAGCCCGAGGACGATCGCGGCCAGGCTCGGCAGCAGCGTCAACGCGAGACCGCCCACGCCGACCGCCGCCGCGATCACGAGCGTCGGTCGCCGACCGATCCACACCGCGATGCGCGTGGCCAAGGGAGTTGAGACGAGCCCGAACAGATAGACGACGAAAATCGACCCGAGCCCGGCCGGGCCGAGATCATAGGGCGGAGCGGCGAGCAGGAAGTTCGCATAGGTAAAGGCCGCGACAAGCGAGAACAGTACGCCGAAACCGACGGCGCAGGTTGCGAGCAACCGCGTGTTCGTCAGATGATCGGCGAAACTCGCAAGCGTGTGGCGCATGCCGCGAACCGGGCGGAACTTGCGTTCCGCGGGCAACATCCATTGCACCACGACGGCCGCGGCGAGAGTCAGTGCGGCGAGGAACAGGAAGGAAAACCGCCAGCCCGCGAAAGCCGCCGCATACCCCGTAAGGAATCGTCCCGCGAAACCGCCGAAGATGGTCCCGAGCGCGTAGTCGCCGACCAAACGGATGCCTGCCGCGCCCTCCGCCTCGTCGCTGATATAGGCGACCGTGACCGTGAAAATGAACGGCAGCAGCAATCCTTGCATGAATCGCCAGAACACCAGCGCGGAGAGGCTTGTCGCGGTCGCGCACAGCACAGTCGGGAGCACCAGCGCCCAGATCGCCGTGGTGATCAGCCGTCTGCGACCGAACATGTCCGAGATCGAGCCGGCGAACGGCGCCACCAGTGCAACGGCCAGCAACGGGGCTGTGACCGCGAGGCCGGTTCGCGGCAACGGTTGCGCGAACTCGCGTGCCAGCACCGGCAGCACGGCTTGCACGTTATACAGATTCAGGAACGTAATCGCGCCCGCAACGACAACGCCTACCCTGCGGCGACCGGTATGGATCGGAGCGGACTGTGTCAGGCCTTCGCCACCGCGCGTTTTGCCATGACACCGATCAGGTGCGCGCGATATTCGGCGCTCGCATGGATGTCGCTGTTCAGTTCATCGGGCGACGTTCGGATTCCGGCGATCGCGTCGGGCGACCAGTTCTGCGACAGCGCCGCTTCCATCTCCTTGTGGCGGAACACGCCGTTCTGCCCCGCGCCGGTGATGGCCACGCGCACACCGGCGGGACCTTTCGCCACGAACACGCCGACCATCGCGTATCGGGAAGCCGGATTGCGAAACTTCTCGTACGCCGATTTCTCCGGCACCGGAAACTCGATGGCGGTAATCAGCTCATCGGGCTCCAACGCCGTCGTGAACATGCCCTGAAAGTAGTCGTCCGCCTTGATGCTACGCCGGTCGGTCTTGATCGTCGCGCCCGTCGCGAGCACCGCCGCAGGATAGCAGGCCGAGGGGTCATTGTTCGCGAGCGAGCCGCCCATCGTCCCGCGATGACGCACCTGAATGTCGCCGATCCAGGACGCCATATCGGCGAGGCCCGGAATCCTCCGCCGGATCTCCGGATGCGCAGCGATCGTCCCGTGATTGGTCATCGCGCCGATGGTGATCGTGTCGCCCGAACTGCTGATCCCGGAGAGTCCGAGCTTGCCGAGATCCACCACTTTCGACGGCCGGTTCAGGCGCTGTTTCAGCACCGGGATGAAGGTCTGTCCGCCGGCGAGCGCCTTCGCCTCCGGATCGGACTTCAGGAGCTGCACCGCTTGTTCGACGCTGGCCGGCTTTTCGTAGGTAAACTCGTACATCGCGTCCCGCTCCCTCGCTCAGGCTGATTCCAGGCTCGTTGCGCACATTATCCGTTCGTTCCCGCGAAAGCGGGGACCCAGTCCCCAAAATACTGAGCCGCGTGCAATGCCAGCCTTGGCGTAGCAAAACCTGGATCCCCGCTTTCGCGGGGATGAACGGAAGCTTTGCATGCTGCCACGATCATCTTCAACCCGGCGCCATCGAAGCCGCTTCGGCATCCGTGCGACCGGCACGGATGATTGACCAGACCTTCTCAGCCGTCGCCGGCATGTCGATATGCCGCACGCCGTATTGGCTCAGCGCATCCACGACGGCGTTGATCACCGCGGGGGGACTGCCGATCGCGCCCACCTCGCCGCACCCCTTGGCGCCGAGCGGGTTGTGCGTGCAGAGCGTGCTTTCGGTTCCGACGTGAATGTCCGGCACATCGAAGGCGCGCGGCATCGTGTAATCCATGAACGAGCCGGTCAGCAGCTGGCCGTTCGCATCGTACGCGGCGTTTTCCAGCAGCGCCTGTCCAATGCCCTGCGCCACGCCGCCCTGCACCTGACCTTCGACGATCATCGGATTGATCACACGCCCGAGATCGTCGACCGCGACGAAGTTCACCACGTAGACGTGCCCGGTCTCGGCGTCGATCTCCACCTCGCAGATATGGCAGCCACCGGGGAAGGTGAAGTTCTTCGGGTCGTAAAAGGCCGTCTCGTCGAGGCCGGGTTCCAGCTCCTCGATCGGGTAGTTGTGCGGGACATAGGCCGCGAGCGAAATCTCCGCGAGCGCCTTCGAGCGGTCCGTACCGGCGACGGTGAACTTGCCGTCCTTGAACTCGATGTCGTCCGCCGAGGCTTCCAGCAGGTGGGCCGCGATCTTCTTTCCCTTGGCGATGATCTTGTCCATCGCCTTCACCATCGCGCTGCCGCCGACCGAGAGGCTGCGACTCCCGTAGGTTCCCATGCCGAAGGGAATCTTCGCGGTGTCCCCATGCACCACCTCGACCTGCGCCAATGGGACGCCGAGTTGGTCGGAGACGAGTTGCGCGAAGGTCGTCTCGTGCCCTTGGCCGTGGCTGTGCGTGCCGGTGAACACCGTCACGCTGCCGGTCGGATGCACGCGGATATTCGCCACCTCATAGAGCCCCGCGCGCGCACCAAGCGCGCCCACGACCGCGCTCGGCGCGATGCCGCAGGCTTCCACGTAGGTGGAAACGCCGATGCCGCGCAGCCACCCTTTTTCCGCCGATTCGCGCCGTCGCGCCGGAAAGCCCGCCCAGTCGACCGCTTTCAGCGCCGCGTCGAGCGTCGCGAAATAATCCCCACTATCATATTGCAGGGCAACCGGCGTCTGATACGGGAAGGCGTCGCGCGGAATGAAATTCCTGCGCCGGATCTCGATCCGGTCGTGCCCAGTGTCGTGCGCGATCACGTCGACCAAACGTTCCAGCAGGAAGGTCGCCTCGGGCCGGCCCGCGCCGCGGTACGCGTCCACCGGGACGGTATGCGTGAAAACGGCTTTCACTTCCGCATAGATCGCCGGCGTCTTGTACACGCCCGCCAGCAGCGTCGCGTAGAGATAGGTCGGCACCGCGGGTCCGAATGTGGAGAGATACGCGCCCATGTTGCACAGTGTCTTGACGCGGAGCCCGAGGAAATTGCCCTCCGCGTCGAGCGCCATCTCGGCGGTGCTGACGTGGTCGCGGCCGTGCGCGTCCGACATGAAGCTTTCGCCGCGCTCGCAGGTCCACTTCACCGGGCGGTTCAGCTTGCCTGCGACCCAGGTGACGATCGCCTCTTCCGCATAGTGGAAGATCTTGGAGCCGAACCCGCCTCCGACATCCGGTGCGACGACGCGCAGCTTGTGCTCGGGGATGTGCAGCACGAATGCGCCCATCAGCAACCGGATCACATGCGGGTTCTGGCTCGTCGTATAGAGCGTGTAATCGCCCGTCGTGGGATCGTAATCGCCCACCGCCGCGCGGGGCTCCATCGCGTTCGGGATGAGGCGGTTGTTGGTGAGATCGAGACGGACCGTTCGCGTTGCACGGGCGAACGCCGCATCGGTCGCTGCTTTGTCGCCGATGTGCCAATCGTAGCAGACATTGCCGGCGACACCGTCATGCACGAGCGGCGCGCCAGCCGCCGCCGCGTCCTTCACGGTGGCGACGGAGGGAAGATCCTGCCAGTCGATCGCAAGCTTCTCCGCCGCGTCCTTCGCCGTCTGGCGGCTCTCCGCGATCACCACCGCGACCGGATCGCCGACATGCCGCACCGTGTCCACCGCCAGCACCGGATGCGGCGGCTCCGCCATCGGCGTTCCGTCCTTGTTGTGGATCTGCCAGCCGCAGGGGAGGCCGCCGATATTGTCGGCCTGCATGTCCGCCCCGGTGAACACCGCGACGACCCCCGGCGTGGCTTTCGCCTCCGCCGCATCGATCCCGCGAATGCGCGCATGCGGCCGGTCGGAGCGCCGGATATAGGCGTAAAGCTGCCCTGGCCGGTTGATGTCGTCGGTGTATTTGCCGCGGCCGCTGAGGAAACGCAGGTCCTCCTTGCGGCGGACGGATGCGCCGATGCCCTCGAAACCCATCAGGCCGCCCTCCCCTTTGGCGCGCGTTATTCAGCGGCGGCTTGCGACCCCTGCTTGCCGTGCATCAGCGGCCACGCCGCGGCGATCGCCTTGACGATGTTATGATAGCCCGTACAGCGGCAGAGATTGCCTTCCAGCCCCTCGCGAATTTCCTGCTCGGTCAGGCCATCCGGGTGCATCTGCACGAGGTCGATCGCGCTCATCACCATGCCCGGCGTGCAGAAGCCGCACTGCAACGCATGATGCTCGCGAAACATCTCCTGCATCGGATGCAGCGTGCCATCCGGCGCGGCGAGGCCCTCGATCGTGGTGACGTTCGTCCCCTCGGCCTGCAACGCCAGCATCGTGCAGGATTTCACCGAGCGGCCATCGACATGCACGACGCATGCGCCGCACTGGCTCGTGTCGCAGCCGACATGCGTGCCTGTCAGTCCGAGCTTTTCGCGCAGCAATTCGACCAGCAGCGTCCGGCCCTCGACCTCGGCCGACACGCTCTTCCCATTCACCGTCAGGGATAGCTGAGGCATCGTCTTCCCCTTATCTCGCCCCGTCATCCGCGCACGCACAGCGCTCAAGCGAAGTGTGGTCGCCCGGTCGCGGAGCGGTCAAGCGCGGCCGTGCGGCCTGACGAGAATAAGGAAGCGAAGTCGGAAGTGGAAACCGGCTACGCTGCCGGCGCCTCTTCCTCCACCTCCGGCTTCGGCCCGCTATCCTGGCCCTTGGCGCCGGGATCGCGGTCGACCAGCTCGATTACGGCCATGCTCGCGGCATCCCCGTAACGGATGCCGGCCCGCAGGACGCGCGTATATCCGCCGGCCCGCGTCCGATAGCGCTCGGCTAGCGCGCCGAACAGCTTGGCGACGATCACGTCATCACGTAGCTGCGCATAGGCCTGACGGCGGGCGTGCAGGCCGCCGCGCTTGCCCAAGGTGATCAGCTTCTCCGCGACCGGCCGCAGTTCCTTGGCTTTCGGCAAGCGTCGTGGTGATCTGCTCGTGCTTGATAAGCGCGGTCGCCATGTTGCGGAACATGGCCTGGCGGTGGCTGGACGTGACGCCGAGCTTCCGCCCGGCAACCCCGTGACGCATCGTCTAAACCCCTTCTACGGAATCCGGCTCAAAAGGGCTCTTCGAGCCTCTTGGCCAGATCCTCGATGTTCTCCGGCGGCCAACCGGGCACCGTCATACCGAGCGAGAGTCCCATGGAGGTCAGCACCTCCTTGATCTCGTTGAGCGACTTGCGACCGAAATTCGGCGTGCGTAGCATCTCCTGCTCGGATTTCTGCACGAGGTCGCCGATATAGACGATATTGTCGTTCTTGAGGCAGTTCGCGCTCCGCACCGAAAGCTCCAGTTCGTCCACCTTGCGGAGCAGATTGCGGTTGAACGGCAGGTCGTCCTGCACCTCTTCGGCACGAATTTGCTGCGGCTCGTCGAAGTTGATGAAGAGCTGCAACTGGTCCTGCAAGATGCGGGCGGCCAGCGCCACCGAGTCTTCCGGCGTGACGGCGCCATTGGTCTCCACGGTCAGAAGCAGCTTGTCGTAGTCAGTGACCTGCCCGACGCGCGTCGGCTCGACCTTGTAGGAAACGCGACGGACCGGCGAGTAAATCGCATCGACGGGAATGAGCCCGATCGGCGCGTCCTCCGGGCGATTGGCGCTGGCCGGCGCGTAACCCTTGCCGAGATTGACGGTGAATTCCATGCTGAGCTTCACGCCGTCATCCAGCGTGCAGATCACCAGGTTCGGGTTCATGATGTCGATGTCGTGGCCCGCCTGGATCTGACCGGCGCGCACCTCGCCAGGCCCGTCGGCCGTCAAGGTCATCCGCTTCGGCCCCTCGCCGTGCATCCGAAGCGCGAGCTGCTTGATGTTCAGCACGATGTCGGTGACATCTTCGCGGACGCCGGGGATGCTGCTGAATTCGTGCAGCACGCCGTCGATCTGCACCGCGGTCACGGCCGCGCCCTGAAGGGAAGAGAGCAGAATCCGCCGGATCGCGTTGCCGAGCGTCATGCCGAAGCCGCGTTCCAGCGGCTCCGCGACGACCGTCGCCATGCGCGACGGCTCGGCGCCCGGCTCGACCTCCAGCTTCTCCGGCTTGATGAGCGACTGCCAGTTTCTCTGGATGACTGCGGTGTGTCTCATTCAACTCGGGAAGCCCGCGGCCCCGCGGAGTGCCGCGTTGGCTCGGGCCTGTCCCTCTCCTTTCCGGTCAGACCCGCCGGCGCTTGCGCGGGCGGCATCCATTGTGCGGGATCGGCGTCATGTCGCGAATCGCGGTGATCGCAAAACCGACCGTCTGCAGCGCCCGAAGCGCGCTCTCACGGCCGGATCCGGGACCGCTGACCTCGATTTCCAGCGTCTCCATCCCGTGTTCGCGCGCCTTGCGGCCGGCATCCTCGGCGGCGACCTGCGCGGCATAAGGGGTGGACTTGCGGCTGCCCTTGAACCCCTGACTACCGGCCGAGGACCAGGCGATCGCGTTCCCCTGAGCATCGGTTATCGTGATCATGGTGTTGTTGAAGGTCGCGGCGACGTGCGCGACACCGGAGGAGATATTCTTGCGCTCCTTCTTGCGGGGACGCGCGGAGGCGGCGGGCTTCGCCATGAGGTCGGTGTCCTGTCAGTTCGTGCTCGCGCCGCGGAAGCGGCAGGAAAGAGCGCCGGCAAAAGAGCGCGGCGACGCGCGTTACTTCGTCACCTTCTTCTTGCCAGCGATCGGCACCGCCTTGCCCTTGCGGGTGCGGGCGTTGGTGTGCGTGCGCTGGCCGCGAACCGGCAGGCCGCGGCGATGCCGCAGGCCCCGGTAGCAGCCGAGATCCATGAGGCGCTTGATGTTCATCGCGACTTCACGCCGCAGATCGCCCTCGACGCGATATTCGCGATCGATCAGCTCACGGATGCGCAATACCTCCTCATCCGTGAGCTGGTTCACACGCCGGTCGTCGGAAATGTGGAGCTTGTCGCAGATGTCTTGCGCTTTCGCCGGCCCGATGCCGTAGATATAGCGCAGGCTGATCGTCACCCGCTTGTTGGTCGGGATGTTCACGCCGGCAATACGCGCCACGCCTCTCTCTCCTGTCGTCCCGGCGTGATGCCGGGATAGTCGCCCTGGAAGGGCCAAAAGCAGAGCCCCGGCGCGGTTGCGCCAAGTCTCCCCCGGGAATGTCAGCAAGCAGCAACGCCCCACATGGGGTCGTACCGAGGGCGCGGACTATAGTGTCCACGATCCGGGAGTCGAACGACATCTCGTCAATTTCTTGTGAGCATTAACCGTTCAGGCCGGCCTTTCCAACCGGTCCAGCGCCTCTTGGATTTCCTGCGTCACGGTGTCGATATCGGCCATCCCGTCAACCGAACGCAGCCGTCCCTGCGCCTCGTAGTGGGGGAGGATCGGCGCGGTCTGTTTATGATAGGCCTCCAGCCGCGCGATCACGGTCTCCCGGTTATCGTCGGCGCGCCGGGTGAACTCGGTCGAGCCGCAGACGTCGCATATCCCTGGCGTGCGGGTAAGCTTCATCGTGTCGTGGTACGGGGCGCCGCACTTGGCGCAGGTGAAGCGTCCGGAGATGCGGTCGACCAGTGCCGCGTCGTCGACGCGAATCTCAATCACGGCATCGAGCTTGAGGCCCTTCTGCACGAGTAGCCGGTCCAGCGCCTGGGCCTGGGGCACGGTACGGGGAAAGCCGTCGAGGATGAAGCCGTTCCGGCAATCCGGCCGGTCGATCCGGTTGCCGAGCATCCGGATGATGATGTCGTCGGAGACGAGTTGCCCCGCCTCCATCACCGCCTTCGCCTCCCAGCCGATCTCGGTTCCGGCCGCCACCTCGGCACGCAGCATGTCGCCCGTGGAAATCTGTGCGATGCCATACCGGTCTTCCAGGCGCTTCGCCTGCGTTCCCTTGCCCGCCCCCGGCGGACCCAGAAGTATCAGCCTCACCGGCGTCCCCTCACCCGTGCTTTGCGGATCAGCCCCTCATACTGGTGCGCCAGCAGGTGGGACTGGATCTGGGTGACAGTGTCCATCGTAACCGAGACGATGATCAAGAGGCTGGTCCCGCCGAAGTAGAACGGCACGCCATAGTTGCTGATGAGGATCTCGGGCAGCAGGCATACCGCGACGAGGTAGAGGGCGCCGATCGTGGTCAGGCGTGTGAGAATGTAGTCGAAGTAGTCGGCGGTCGCGGTGCCGGGCCGGATGCCCGGGATGAAGCCGCCGTATTTCTTCAGATTGTCTGCCGTCTCCTGCGGGTTGAACACGACGGCGGTGTAGAAATACGAGAAGAAGATGATCATGGCAGCGTACATCGCCATGTAGAGTGGCTGCCCGTGCGCGAGCGCGTTGCCGATACCCGCGAGCCACGCGGGGCCGTTCTGGGTGAAGCCGGCAATGGTCGCCGGGATCAGCAGGATCGAGCTGGCGAAGATCGGCGGAATCACCCCTGAGGTGTTGATCTTGAGCGGCATGTGCGTGGAATCGCCGCCGAACATGCGGGTGCCGACCTGGCGCTTCGGGTACTGCACCACGACCCTTCGCTGCGCCCGCTCGATGAACACGATGAAGGTGATGACCGCGACCGCGATCACCACGAAAACCAGGATGAAGAACGGCGACAACGCGCCGGTCCGACCGAGTTCGAGCAAACTCGCGAGCGCCGTCGGCAAGTTGGCGACGATGCCCGACATGATGATGAGGCTGGTGCCGTTGCCCACGCCGCGGGACGTGATCTGTTCCCCGATCCACATCAGGAACATGGTCCCGCCAACGAGCGTGATCACGCATGAGAGCCGGAAGAATATCCCCGGGTCGATGACTGCCGCACCGAAGCTGCCGCGCATGCTCTCGAGCCCGACCGCGATGCCGTACGACTGGAACATCGCGATCAGCACGGTGAGATATCGGGTGTATCGGTTCAGCCGCTTCCGCCCGCTCTCCCCTTCCTTCTTCAAGGCCTCGAGCGACGGAACGGCCGCCGACATAAGCTGCACGATGATGCTGGCGCTGATGTAGGGCATGATGTTCAGCGCAAACACCGTCATGCGCCGGAGCGCCCCGCCGGTGAACATGTCGAACATGCCGAGGATACCCCCGCCATGCTGCGACATCATCTCGCCCATGACCGAAGCGTCGACGCCCGGAACGGGGATGTAGGTGCCGATCCGATAGACGACCAGCGCGCCGAGGGTGAACCAGATTCGCTTCTTGAGCTCGGTCGCTTTCGACAGCACGCCGAGATTGAGGTTTGCCGCAAGCTGTTCGGCCGCAGAGGCCATGAGCGCTGTCTCCAGAAGCTATCGTGCCGCCGCGCCCGGCCCGAAAGCAAGTTGCGCGGCTGCGCCCCCCTGCGCAGTGATCTCCTCATGCTTCGGACCTACGGAGGCCCGAGGGGATGGCCGGGTCAGAAGGAATCTAAGCGTTGGCCGCCTCCGGTGCTGGCCGCGCGACCGTCGTCGTGACCGAGCCGCCCGCTTTCTGCACCGCTTCGACGGCCGAGGCCGATGCGCCGGAGACGGTAATCGTCACCGCACGCGTGATCTCGCCCTTCCCCAGCAGGCGCACGCCCGCGACTTTGCCGCCGCGCACGAGCCCCGCGCTCCGGAGGGTCTCCTCCGTGATCGGCTGCGCCGCATCCAGCCGCCCGGCGACGATCGCCGCCTCGAGCGCGCCCAGATTCACCGGCGCGTACTCCTTGCGGAAGATGTTGACGAAGCCGCGTTTGGGCAGCCGCCGGTAGATCGGCATCTGCCCGCCCTCGAACCCGTTGAGCGCGACGCCGGTGCGCGCCTTCTGGCCTTTCACGCCCTTGCCCGAGGTCTTGCCTTTGCCGGAACCGATTCCGCGGCCGAGGCGCTTCGACTTCGGGCGCGCGCCCGCGTTGTCGCGCAGCTCGTTGAGTTTCATCTCAGGACCGCTCCTCCACCCGGATCAGGTGGGCAACCTTGCGAATCATGCCGCGCACGGCCGGCGTATCCTCGAGTTCGCGCGTGCGCCGCAGCTTATTGAGCCCGAGCCCGATCAATGTCTCTTTCTGTCCGGGCTTGCGCCCCGCGGCGGAGGCGATCTGCGTCACCCTGACACGCCGCGGCGCGGCCGGCTCGGCTTCCGCGCGAGCGGCAGACGACTCATCCGACATCGCTCGCCACCTCCTGAACCGGCGCCGGCGCCGGCGTCTCGCGACGGCCGAGCAGATCCGAAACCTTCTTGCCCCGGCGCGAAGCAACCGAGCGCGGGCTCGCGCATCGTTGCAGGGCGGCGAACGTCGCCTTGACCATGTTATGCGGGTTGCGGCTGCCGAGGCTCTTGGCCACGACGTCGCCGATTCCCAAGGTCTCGAAAACGGCGCGCAGCGGACCGCCGGCGATGATGCCGGTGCCGGCCGAAGCCGACCGCAATACCACCTCGCCGGCCCCGAACCGCCCGATCACGTCGTGGTGCAGCGTGCGGCCTTCCTTCATCGGCACCCGGATCATCCCGCGTCTGGCCCGTTCGGTCGCCTTGCGGATGGCCTCCGGCACTTCGCGCGCCTTCCCGGCGCCGTAGCCGACCCGGCCCTTCTGATCCCCGACCACCACCAGCGCCGCGAATGCGAACCGACGGCCGCCCTTCACGACCTTGGCCACGCGATTGATCGTGACCAGCTTGTCGATGATCTCGTCGCCGTCGCGATCACGGTCGCGATCGCGGCCCCGGCCTTCCCTCGCTTCACGCGCCATTCGCTATTCCCCTCAGAAGGCCAGCCCGCCCTCGCGGGCGGCGTCGGCCAGCGCTTTGACCCGGCCGTGGTACAGGTAGGCGCCTCGATCGAACACGACTTGCGTGACCCCCGCCGCGACGGCCCGCTCGGCCACCAATTTGCCGACGGCGGAGGCCGCATCCTTGTCCGCACCAGTCCGCAAAGTCTCGCGCAACGACTTGTCGAGGCTGGATGCGGACGCGAGCGTACGCCCCGCCTCGTCGTCGATGATCTGCGCGTAGATGTGCTTGCCGGAGCGAAACACGGAGAGGCGCGGACGACCGCCGCCCTTACGCCGCAGCTGGAAGCGCAGCCGCGACGCGCCGGCGCTCGCGCATATCGATGTTGCCGCTCATTGTCCGCCCGCTCGCGCTTCGCTGCCGCAGAAGCCTCTTCTCGCTCGCGCTTCGCTGCCGCAGAAGCCTCTTCTCGCTCGCGCTTCGCTGCCGCTCACTTCTTCTTACCCTCTTTCCGGCGGATTACCTCGTTGCCGTAGCGTACGCCCTTGCCCTTGTACGGTTCGGGCGGACGGAACCCGCGGATTTCGGCCGCCACCTGGCCGACCTGGCGCTTGTCCACGCCTTCCACCTTGATCGCGGTCGGACGCTCGCAAGTAATCTTGATGCCGTCGGGCACCGGATACACGACATCGTGCGAATAGCCGAGGTTCATCACGAGATTCTTGCCCTGCACCGCTGCGCGGAAGCCGGTGCCGGTAATCTCCATCGACTTCGAATAACCTTCGGAGACACCCTTCACCATGCTGGCGACCAGCGCCCGCGTCGTGCCCCACATCATCCGAGCCTGCCGCTCGCTCCCGCGCGGGCGCACGGCGACCTTGTTGTCTTCGACGCTCGCCTCGACGTGGTCGGTCAGCTCGAGCCTCAACTCGCCGAGCTTGCCTTTGGCCGAGAGTGTCCGGCCGGCGATGGCGACCTGCACGCCCGCCGGGATCTCGACCGGATATTTGCCTACGCGCGACATGTCACCGCCTCACTGAAAACAGCGCCATCAGAATACGCGGCACAGGATTTCGCCCCCGACATTCGCGGCACGTGCTTCAGCGTCGCTCATGACGCCGCGCGGCGTCGAGAGGATGGAAACACCGAGACCCGCATAGACCCTCGGCAGCTCCTTGATCTTGGAGTAGACACGCCGCCCCGGCTTGGAGATCCGCGTGATCTCCTTGATGACCGGTTCGCCCTCATTGTACTTGAGCTCGATACGGAGCTGCGCCACGCCGGGCCGCAGCTCCTCGGCCGAGAAGCCGCGAATGAAGCCCTCGCGCTTGAGCACGTCCAGCACGTTGGCCCGCAGCCTCGATGCCGGCGCGACGCACGAGGTATGGCGTGCGCGCTGCGCGTTGCGGATGCGAGTCAGCATATCGCCCAGGGGATCGGAAAGCGCCATGTGCCTGCTTCCTCCCCTTACCAGCTCGCCTTGACCATGCCGGGAAGCTGCCCGGAGCCTCCAAGCTCCCTCAATACCACGCGGCATATCTTGAACTTGCGATAGTTGCCGCGCGAGCGCCCGGTCAGCGTGCAGCGGAGCCGCACCCGCACCGCCGCGCCGTTGCGAGGCAGCTGCGCGAGCTTGAGGGAGGCCGTGAACCTGTCCTCGACCGGCAGCGAGCGATCCATCACGATCGCCTTCAGCTCGGCGCGCTTGCCTTTGTCGCGCTTCGCCATCCGCTCGCGCTTGCCATTCCGGTTGACCTGAGACGTCTTGGCCATCCTGTTCCTACCTCCGGAACCTGCCGGGATCGCCCGGCGGTCTTCCAAACTCTCTGTCGGTGTTCATCGGTCAGCTCGCGAACGGGAGGTCGAAGGCCTTCAGCAGAGCTTTCGCCTCCGCATCGGTCTTCGCCGTGGTCACGAACACGATGTCCATGCCGCGGATCGCGTCCACCTTGTCGTAGTTGATCTCGGGGAACACGATCTGCTCCTTCATTCCCATGGCGAAATTGCCGCGTCCGTCGAAACCCTTACCCGCGATACCGCGGAAATCGCGCACGCGCGGCAGCGCCACGGTGACGAGCCGGTCCATGAACTCGTACATCCGAGCCTTGCGGAGCGTCACCTTGCAGCCGATCGGCAAACCCTTGCGGATCTTGAAACCCGCGATGGCCTTCTTCGCCAGCGTTTTCACCGGCTTCTGCCCGCTGATCTGGGTCAGCTCCGCAACCGCGGAATCCAGCTTTTTCTGGTCCGCCGCCGCCTCGCCCACGCCCATGTTGATGACGATCTTCGTGAGCTTCGGTACCTGCATCGGGTTCTTGTAGCCGAATTCCTTTTGCAGGCTCGCTCGCACGTTCTCCAGATACATTTTCTGGAGACGAGGGATCTCTCGCGTCTCGCTCATCGCTCGTCCTCAGCCCTCGATCACATCGCCGGTCGCACGCGCGATGCGAACCTTGCGGCCATCATCGAGTACGCGGAAACCGACCCGTATCTTTTTCTCGCTCTTGGGATCGACCAGCATCAGGTTGGAGAGGTGGATCGCCGCCTCCTGCTCGACGATGCCGCCGGGCTGACCCATGCCGCGCGGCTTGGTGTGCTTGCGCGCCATCCGCACGCCCTGCACCACCGCGCGATTCTCCTTCGGCATCACCCGCAGCACCTCGCCGCGTCGCCCCTTCTCGGCCCCGGTGATCACTTCCACCGTGTCGCCCTTCCGGATACGCGCGGCCATTTAGAGTACCTCCGGCGCAAGCGAGATGATCTTCATGAACCGCTTGCCGCGCAGCTCGCGCACCACCGGGCCGAAGATGCGAGTGCCGATCGGCTCCTGCTGCTTGTTGATGAGCACCGCGGCGTTGCGGTCGAACCGGATCGCGCTGCCATCCGCACGGCGCACCGGGAAGCTCGTGCGCACGATCACCGCCTGATGCACGTCGCCCTTCTTCACCTTGCCGCGCGGAATCGCCTCTTTGACGGAGACCACGATCACGTCGCCGACCGAGGCGGTCTTCCGCTTGGAACCGCCCAGCACCTTGATGCACTGCACCCGCCGAGCGCCGGAATTGTCGGCGACTTCGAGGTTGGTCTCGGGATGGATCATCGCCTACCTCCTCAGCCTTGCGCGGGAATGGCCGGCGTTTCCGCGCCGAGCGGCTGCCCGTTGCGCTCCACCACGATCCACGTCTTGCGCTTGCTGATGGGCCGGCACTCCTCGATCCGCACCATGTCGCCGATCTTGCACAGATTGGCTTCGTCGTGGGCGGCGTAGTTCTTCGAGCGCCGGATGAACTTCTTGTACAACGGGTGCATGACGCGGCGATCGACCGAGACCGTCACGGTCTTGTCCATCTTGTCGCTCGTCACTCGCCCCGTCAGGACGCGCCTCGGCATCGCCCCTTCTCCTTACGAACTGATCTGCCGCTCGCGCGCCGATCCCGGCGCCGCGGCGGTGGCGGAGGCTTTCTTTTCCGCCATGATGGTCTTCACACGCGCGATCTCGCGGCGCACCTGCCGCACGCGGCCGACACCCTCCTGCTGACCGGTCGCACGCTGGAAACGCAGATTGAACTGCTCCTTCCGGAGATCGAGCAGCAGCGTCGTCAACTCGTCCGCCGTCTTGGCGCGAACGTCGCTCGGCTTGTTCACCGTGGCCTTCGCCATCTCACGCCTCCCCGATCCGGGTGACGAACTTGGTCTTGATCGGCAGCTTCGCCGCTCCCAGCGTCAGCGCCTCGCGCGCCAGCTCCGCCGGAACACCATCG
Source organism: uncultured Alphaproteobacteria bacterium (assembly GCA_963808965.1). Taxonomy (GTDB): domain Bacteria; phylum Pseudomonadota; class Alphaproteobacteria; order Acetobacterales; family Acetobacteraceae; genus CAWEHU01. The sequence goes on along the minus strand of CAWEHU010000017.1, from coordinate 128,118 downwards.
ATCTCGAACAGGATCCGGCCCGGCTTCACGCGCACGACCCAGTATTCCGGGCTGCCCTTGCCGGAACCCATGCGGACCTCGGCGGGCTTGCGGGAGACCGGCACGTCCGGGAACACCCGGATCCAAACGCGCCCGGCCCGCTTCATCGCGCGCGTGATCGCGCGCCGAGACGCTTCGATCTGCCGCGCGGTCACCCGCTCCGGCTCAAGCGCCTTTAGGCCGAACGCGCCGAAATTCAGCGCGGTCCCGCCCTTGGCGAGGCCGTGAATGCGGCCCTTATGCGCCTTGCGATACTTCGAGCGCTTAGGTTGCAACATGTTCCGTCTACCTCAGCGCGCCATTCACCGTTGCGGCGCCTGCTCGGCGGCGCGCCGATCCTGCGCCGTCGGGTCATGCGCCATGATCTCGCCTTTGAAGATCCAGACCTTCACGCCGCAGGTGCCATAGGTCGTCTTCGCGGTCGCGATTCCGAAATCGATGTCCGCGCGCAGCGTGTGCAGCGGCACGCGCCCCTCGCGATACCACTCCACGCGGGCGATCTCCGCGCCGCCGAGCCGGCCGCCGCAATTGATGCGGATGCCCTGCGCACCGAGACGCATGGCCGACTGCACGGCGCGCTTCATCGCCCGACGGAAGGCAACCCGACGCTCGAGCTGCTGCGCGATGTTCTCCGCGACGAGCTGCGCGTCGATCTCCGGCTTGCGGATCTCGACGATGTTCAGCGCCACCTCGGCCTTCGCCATCTTGGCGAGGTCGCGGCGCAACACCTCGATATCCTGTCCCTTCTTGCCGATCACCACGCCCGGCCGCGCCGCGTAGATCGTGACCCGCGGCTTCTTCGCCGGCCGCTCGATCACCACGCGCGAAACGCCCGCGCCCGAGAGCTTCCCGCGCAAATGGCCGCGCAGCTTGAGATCCTCGTGCAGCAGTTTGGAATAGTCAGCTCCGGCGAACCAGCGGCTGTCCCAGGTGCGGTTGATTCCGAGTCGGAGCCCGATCGGATTGACTTTGTGACCCATCGGTTATGCCGCCTCCCGCCCGGTTTGCTGCGCCCGCTCGGCCACCACGATCTTGAGATGGCTGAACCATTTCTCGACGCGCGAGGCGCGTCCGCGTCCGCGCGCATGAAACCGCTTCATCACAATGGAGCGGCCGACCTCGGCGCGAGACACGATCAGCCGATCCACGTCGAGCTGGTGGTTGTTCTCGGCATTGGCGATCGCGCTTTCCAAGGCCTTCTTCACCTGCTGCGCGATGCGGCGCTTGCTGAACGTCAGCGTCGCGACCGCGTCGGCGGCGGGAAGGTTCCGGATCAACCCGGCGACCAGGTTCAGCTTGCGCGGGCTGACACGCAGATTGCGCACGATCGCCTGCGCCTCCGTTTCAGCCAACGTGCGCGGATGATTCGGCTTGCTCATCTCAGCCCCGCCTCGCCTTCTTGTCGCCCGAGTGGCCCTGGAAGGTCCGCGTCGGCGAGAACTCGCCGAGCTTGTGGCCCACCATGTTCTCGGTCACTTGCACCGGCAGGAATTTGTGGCCGTTGTAGACGCCGAAGGTCAGGCCGACGAATTGCGGCAGGATCGTCGAGCGCCGCGACCACGTCCTGATGATCTCGTTGCGACCGGACGCACGCGCCGCATCGGCCTTGTTGAGCAGGTACCCGTCCACGAACGGACCCTTCCAGACGGAGCGAGCCATCTCAGCCCTTCCCCCACATGGTCATTTACCCTTGTTTCGGCGGCGGACGATCAGACCGTCCGTCCGCTTGTTCGATCGCGTCTTGTAGCCCTTGGTCGGCTTGCCCCAGGGCGTGACAGGATGCCGCCCCCCGGATGTGCGGCCCTCGCCGCCGCCATGCGGATGGTCCACCGGGTTCATCACGACGCCGCGGTTATGCGGCCGCTTGCCCAGCCAACGCTGGCGGCCGGCCTTGCCGATGCTCTGGTTCATGTTGTCCGGGTTGGACACGGCGCCGATGGTCGCCATGCACTCCGCCCGAACCACACGCAACTCGCCGCTCATGAGCTTGACCTGTGCGTAGCCCGCGTCCTTGCCGACCAACTGCGCGTAAGTGCCCGCCGCGCGCGCGATCTTGCCGCCCGCACCGACCTTCATCTCGATATTGTGGACGATCGTGCCAACCGGAATCGCCGCGAGAGGCATGGCGTTGCCCGGCTTGATATCGGCCCGCAGACCGGACACCACGCTATCGCCCGCGCGCAGCCGCTGCGGTGCGAGAATATACGACAGCTCCCCGTCTTGGTACTTGATCAGGGCGATGAACGCCGTGCGGTTCGGATCGTATTCCAGCCGCTCCACGAGCGCCGGAACATCGTGCTTTCGACGTTTGAAATCGACGTAGCGATAAGCCTGCTTGTGCCCGCCGCCGCGAAAGCGCGAGGTGATGCGGCCGTGGTTGTTGCGCCCGCCGGTGCCGATTTTGCCTTCGGTCAGCGTCTTGACCGGCTTGCCCTTCCACAGCTCGCTGCGATCCACCAGGATGGTGCCGCGCAGGCTGGGCGTGACCGGATTGAAGTTCCTGAGTGCCATCTGCTCTCGCCCGCCTTACGCCAAGCCCGTGGTGAGGTCGATCGTCTGACCCTCGGCCAGCTTTACGAAGGCCTTCTTCACGTCGCTCCGCACACCGGGGCGGCCCTTGAACCGCTTCGTCTTGCCCTTCTGCACGAGCGTGTTCACCGCAACCACCTTGACGCCGAACAAACCCTCGACCGCCGCCTTGATTTCCGGCTTGGTCGCGTCGATCGCGACGCGGAACACGACCTGGCTCTTCTCAGAGAGCATGGTCGCCTTCTCGGTGATGAGCGGGCTACGAATGATGTTGTACATCGCCTCGCGCGAAAGCTGCGGCTTGCGTTTTGCGACCGCTTCCGTTCCGCTCATGCCAGGCGCTCCTTCAACCCTTCGACACCGGCCGCGGTAATGACCAGCACGTCGTGCTTCAGGATGTCGTACACGTTCGCGCCGACAGTCGGCAGCACATCGACGTGCGGAATGTTGCGGCTCGCCCGGCGGAAGCTCTCGTCCACGGCGCGGTCGACGATCAGCGCGGACTTCCAGCCGAGCGCCTTCAGCTTCGCCGCCAGCTCCTTCGTCTTGGCCGTGCCGTCGGCCGATTCCAACACGACCAGCTTGCCGTCAGCCTGCTTCTGCGACAGCGCCGAGATGAGGCCGAGACGGCGGACCTTCTTCGGCAGCGAGTAGCCGTGATCGCGCACGACGGGTCCATGCACCACTCCGCCCGTGCGGAATTGCGGCGCACGAAGGCTGCCCTGGCGCGCATTGCCGGTGCCCTTCTGGCGATACGGCTTCTTCGTCGTCCCCGAGACTTCGCTCAGCCCCTTCGTCTTGTGCGTCCCGGCCCGTCGCTTGGAGAGTTGCCAATGGACGACGCGCGCCATGATATCGGCGCGCGGCGAGGCCGCGAAAATCTCGTCGGGCAATTCGAGCGCGCCCGCGCGGCCATTGTCCAGGGTGGTGATCTCGATCTGCATCGCTCGGTCCTCAGCCGGCCAGCGCGGCCGGATACGGCGCGTCCGCAGGCCGCGCGCGCTTCACGGCGTCGCGCACGAGCACGAAGCCGCCCTTCGCCCCGGGCACCGCGCCCTTGATCATGAGCAGCCCCTTGTCCGCATCCACGCCGGCCACTTCGACATTGAGCGTCGTCACCCGCTCGACGCCGAGATGTCCGGCCATCTTCTTGTTCTTGAATGTCTTGCCGGATCCTGACGGTTGCCGGTCGAGCCGTGGCTGCGATGGCTGATCGAGACGCCGTGGCTGGCCTCCAGGCCGGAGAAGTTCCAGCGCTTCATAGCACCGGCGAAGCTCTTGCCTTTGGTGATGCCGCAGACGTCGACCTTCTGGCCAACGGCGAAATGCGCGGCGCTAAGCGTGGCGCCGGGCTCGAGCAGCGCGTCCGGCGCGACACGGAACTCGGCGAGCTTCGCCTTCGGCTCCACCTTTGCTTTCGCGAAGTGACCGCGATTCGGCTTCGACACGTTCTTCACCTTGGCGCGGCCCCAGCCGAGCTGCACCGCGGCATAACCGTCGCGCTCCTCGGTACGCGCGGCGACAACCTGCACCTGATCGAGATGCAGGAGTGTCACCGGAACGTGCTGTCCCATCATCCCTGAACAGCCGGGTCATTCCCAGCTTTTTCGCCACCAATCCGGTGCGCATGACTGACCGTCCCGGGCCTTAAATCTTGATCTCGACATCCACGCCGGCGGCGAGGTCGAGCTTCATCAGCGCGTCCACCGTCTGCGGCGTGGGTTCGACGATATCGAGCAGCCGGCGATGCGTGCGGATCTCGAACTGCTCCCGGCTCTTCTTATCAACGTGCGGCGAACGGTTGACCGTGAATTGCTCGATATGCGTCGGCAGCGGGATCGGTCCGCGAACCCGCGCGCCCGTGCGCTTCGCCGTGTTCACGATCTCCTTCGTGCTGTTGTCCAGCACGCGGTGATCGTACGCCTTCAGGCGGATGCGGATGTTCTGGTTGTCCATACTTCTCGTTCCGATCTCGCGGGGGCGATGGAGCGGCCCGTGAGGCCGCTCGCTTCGTCCGGTCAGGCCGTGATTTTCGCCACCACCCCGGCGCCGACGGTGCGGCCGCCTTCGCGAATTGCGAAGCGCAAACCCTCGTCCATCGCGATCGGCGCGATCAGCTCGACGTCCATGGAGACGTTGTCGCCGGGCATCACCATCTCGGTGCCCTCCGGCAACTGCACGACCCCGGTCACGTCCGTCGTCCGGAAGTAGAATTGCGGCCGGTAGTTGGTGAAGAACGGCGTGTGGCGTCCGCCCTCCTCCTTGGTCAGCACGTAGGCTTCCGCCTTGAACTTGGTGTGCGGCGTGATCGAGCCGGGCTTGGCCAGCACCTGGCCGCGCTCCACGTCCTCGCGCTTCGTGCCGCGGAGCAGTGCGCCGATATTGTCGCCGGCCTCGCCGCGATCGAGCAGCTTGCGGAACATCTCGACGCCGGTGACGATCGTCTTGGTCGTGGGACGGATGCCGACGATCTCCACCTCGTCGCCCACGTTGACCGTGCCGCGCTCGATACGGCCCGTGACCACCGTGCCGCGCCCGGAGATCGAGAACACGTCCTCGATCGGCATGAGGAACGGACGATCGGTCGCGCGCACCGGCTGCGGGATATAGCTGTCCACCGCCTCCATGAGCTGGAGCACGGATTGTTCGCCGAGCTCCGGCTGGCGATCTTCGAGAGCGCAGAGCGCCGAACCCTTGATGATCGGGATGTCGTCGCCGGGGAACTGGTAGGAGGACAGCAGCTCGCGCACCTCCATCTCCACGAGCTCGAGCAGCTCGGGGTCATCCACCATGTCCACCTTGTTTAGGTACACGACGAGCGCCGGCACGCCGACCTGGCGCGCGAGCAGGATGTGCTCGCGGGTCTGCGGCATCGGGCCGTCGGCGGCGGACACGACCAGGATCGCGCCGTCCATCTGCGCCGCGCCGGTGATCATGTTCTTCACGTAGTCGGCGTGACCCGGACAGTCCACGTGCGCGTAGTGCCGATTCTTCGTCTCGTATTCGACGTGTGCGGTCGAGATCGTGATACCGCGGGCGCGCTCCTCGGGCGCCTTGTCGATCTGGTCGTAGGCGGTGAAGGTCGCGCCGCCGGTCTTGGCCAGGATCTTCGTGATCGCGGCGGTCAGCGATGTCTTGCCATGATCGACATGGCCGATCGTGCCGATGTTGCAGTGCGGCTTGGTGCGCTCGAATTTCGCCTTGGCCATCGTCCTGTCTCCATGGACCGTACTGGTCTTGTGGTTGCTTCAGTCCTGTCGTTCACGCCCGCACGCGGGGTCGCCGCGCTGCCGTTACCAGCGATAATGGCTGAAGGCCTTGTTGGCCTCCGCCATCCGATGCGTGTCTTCGCGTTTCTTCACCGCCGAGCCGCGATTGTTCACCGCGTCCAGCAGTTCGTTCGAGAGGCGGTCCTCAGCCGTATGCTCGCCTCGCTTGCGTGCTGCGTCGATCAGCCAACGGATCGCCAGCGCCTGCCGCCGCTCCGCCCGAACCTCGACCGGCACCTGATACGTCGCGCCGCCCACCCGGCGTGACCGCACCTCGACCGCCGGCTTCACGTTGTCCAGCGCCTCGTGGAACATTCGCACCGGGTCGGCCTGGGAACCTCCGCGCTTCTTGAGCACGTCGAGCGCACCATAGACGATGCCTTCGGCGACCGATTTCTTGCCGTCGTACATCAGCGCGTTCATGAAACGGGTGATGACCACGTCGCCGAACTTGGCGTCCGGCAGGATGTCGCGCTTCACGGCGCGGCGGCGGCGACTCATTGCAGCGGGCTCCTACTTCGGCCGCTTCGCGCCGTATAGCGACCGGCGCTGGCGACGCTTGGCGATGCCCTGCGTGTCGAGCACGCCGCGCAGGATGTGATAGCGCACGCCGGGAAGATCCTTCACGCGGCCGCCGCGGATCAGCACGACGCTGTGCTCCTGCAAATTGTGCCCCTCGCCAGGGATGTAGCTCACCACTTCGTAGCCGTTGGTCAGACGCACCTTGGCGACCTTGCGCAGCGCCGAGTTCGGCTTCTTCGGGGTCGTGGTGTAGACACGCGTGCAGACACCCCGCTTCTGCGGGCAGCCCTGTAGCGCCGGCACCTTGTTACGGCTCTTTTGCGGCTCGCGCCCCTTGGCGATCAGCTGGTTGATGGTCGGCATAGACCCTCTTTCCAATCCTTCCCGCGCCCGGAGCCCCACCCCGACCGCTCGTAACCCCTGCAACCACCCCGAAGCCGCCTCTGACAGGCAAAACCCGCGCGGCGTGGGAACCACATCCCACCCTGCGGGGTCCAAGCTGCTTACGGCCTGGGCCTGCCGGTTTGTCTGCCGGAGACGGCGCCGCACGCTCTGCTGCCTGCAAACGACGGCCATCCACGAAACACGCCGGGGTGGCCGAGGGCGCGGAACCTACGAGCCGGGGGAGGGCGAGTCAAGCACCGGTGAGGGATCGGACCCGCGGGTCAAGGGAACCTTAACCAAAGCGGACGCTCGGTACAGCCGTGCGAAGCGGATGGGCACTGGCCACGAGCCTGGAAGTTAGTGGCAATCGCTCGCAGCGAGTCCTGAAAGGGAGGATCTCTACGAGCGACTAAGATGAGCGCGAGATGCGCGGGCTTGACCCGCGCATCTCTCCCTTACTCGGCGGCCTCGGTCAGCGCCGGCGTGCTTTCTTGGCGCAGCGTCCGTTGATCGCGGCCCGCCGCGACGACCCGCAGGCGGTTCATCACGCTCCCGGTGCCCGCCGGGATCAGCCGTCCGACGATCACGTTCTCCTTCAGGCCCATCAGCGTATCCACCTTGCCGGCGGTCGCCGCCTCGGTGAGCACGCGCGTCGTCTCCTGGAAGGAAGCGGCGCTGATGAAGCTGTGGGTTTGCAGACTCGCCTTGGTGATCCCCTGCAGCACCGGCATCGCCATGGCCGGCCGCTCGTCCTTGGCAAGCTTGGCGTTGATCGCGTCGAATTCCATGCGGTCCACTTGCTCCCCGCTGAGGAACGTCGTGTCGCCCGGATCGAGGATCTCCACCTTCTGCAACATCTGCCGGACGATCACTTCGATATGCTTGTCGTTGATCTTCACGCCCTGCAGCCGGTACACATCCTGGATCTCGTTCACGAGATAGTCGGATAGCGCCTCCACCCCGAGCACCTTCAGGATGTCGTGCGGCACGCGCGGCCCGTCCACCAGCGGGTCGCCCTTGAGGACGAAATCGCCCTCCTGCACGGAGACGTGCTTGCCCTTCGGGATCAGGTACTCCGTTTCCTCGCCGGTCTCGTCGTTCTTCACGATGACGCGGCGCTTCGCCTTGTAATCCTTCCCGAACTCCACCCGACCGTCAGTCTCGGCGATCACCGCATGGTCCTTCGGCCGGCGCGCTTCGAACAGCTCGGCCACGCGCGGCAGACCGCCGGTTATGTCGCGCGTCTTGCTGCCCTCGCGCGGGATGCGCGCCAGCACGTCGCCCGCGGCGACGACCGCGCCGTTGTCGACCGACAGGATCGAGTCGGGCGCCAGGAAGTACCGAGCGTCCGTGCCGTTCGGCAGCCGCACGACTTCGCCACTCTCGTCCTTGAGCTGCAGACGCGGCCGCAAATCCACGCCCTTGGCGGCCTGCTTATAGTCCACGACCACCTTCGAGGTGAGGCCGGTGACCTCGTCCATGCGCTCCACCAGCGTCACGCCTTCCAGCAGGTCGATATACTCGACCTTACCGGCGCGCTCCGTGATGATCGGCAAGGTGTACGGATCCCACTCCGCAAGCTTTTGCGCGCGGCCGACCTGCTGGCCCTCGTCCACCAGCAGCCGTGCGCCGTACGGCACACGGAAACGGGCGCGCTCGCGTCCCTTATCGTCGCTGAGCACGAGCTCGCAGTTACGCGACATGACGACAGGCGTGCCCTGGCTGTTCATCACCACGTTACGGTTCTTCACCGCGACCGTGCCTTCGTGGCTTGCCTCCACGCTCGACTGCTCGGCGCCACGCTGCGCCGCGCCGCCGATGTGGAAGGTGCGCATGGTGAGCTGGGTGCCCGGCTCGCCGATCGACTGCGCCGCGATCACGCCGACCGCCTCGCCGATATTCACCGGCGTGCCGCGGGCGAGGTCGCGCCCGTAGCAGTGCCCGCACACACCGACGCGGCTGTCGCAGGTCAGCACGGAGCGGATCTTGGCCGACTCGACGCCGGCCCTCTCGATGCGCTCCGCCTGTTCTTCCTCGATCAGTGTATTGCGCGGGACCAGCACCTCGTTCGTGACCGGATCGGGGATGTCCTCGGCGGCCGTACAGGCCCAGGATGCGTTCGGCCAAACTGGCGACCACCTCGCCGCCATCCATGACGGCGCGCACGGTTAGGCCCCGATCCGTGCCGCAATCCTCGTCGACGATGATGCAGTCCTGGGCGACGTCCACGAGCCGGCGCGTCAGGTAGCCGGAATTGGCGGTCTTGAGCGCGGTATCGGCCAGCCCTTTGCGCGCGCCGTGCGTGGAGTTGAAATACTCCAGCACCGACAGCCCTTCCTTGAAGTTGGCGATGATCGGCTGCTCGATGATCTCGCCGGACGGCTTGGCCATGAGCCCGCGCATACCGGCGAGCTGCCGCATCTGCGCGGGCGAGCCGCGTGCGCCGGAGTGGCTCATCATCCACACCGAGTTGGTGGGGATGCCCGGCTCCTGCTTGCTGATCTCCTTCATCATCGCACCGGCGACCTCGTCGGTGCAGCGCGACCAGGCGTCCACCACCTTGTTGTAGCGCTCGCCCGCGGTGATGAGCCCGTCCTGATACTGCTGCTCGAACTCCTTCACCTCGGCCTGGGTGTGGTGGATCAACTCCTCTTTCTCGACGGGGATGATGAGATCATCCTTGCCGAAGGAGATGCCCGCCTTGCACGCCTGGCCGAAGCCGAGCCCCATGAGCCGGTCGGCGAAGATCACGCACTCCTTCTGGCCGCAGTGACGGTACACGGCATCGATCACGTCGGAGATGTTCTTCTTGGTCAGCTGCTTGTTGACCAGAGCAAACGGCACGTTCGGGTGCTTCGGCAGGATCTGCGCGATCATCATCCGCCCCGGCGTGGTCAAGACCACGTGCCGGATCAGGTTGCCGTTCTCGTCCATCGATTCGACGCGGGCCTTGATCTTGTCGTGCAGCCGGATCGCGCCGGCATCCAGCGCGTGCTCGATCTCGCCGATCGTGCCCAAGGCCGGGGCGTCCTTGTCCGCGACCGTGCGGTAGTCCGCGGTTTCCAGCGAGAGATAGTAAAGCCCGAGGACGATGTCCTGGCTTGGCACGATGATCGGCTTGCCGTTCGCCGGGCTCAGGATGTTGTTCGTGCTCATCATGAGCACGCGCGCTTCGAGCTGCGCTTCCAGGCTCAGCGGCACGTGAACGGCCATCTGATCGCCGTCGAAATCGGCGTTGAAGGCGGTGCAGACCAACGGGTGCAGCTGGATCGCCTTGCCCTCGATCAGCACCGGCTCGAAGGCCTGGATGCCGAGACGGTGCAAGGTCGGAGCCCGGTTCAGCAGAACCGGGTGCTCGCGGATCACCTCTTCAAGGATGTCCCAGACTTCCGGCCGCTCCTTCTCCACCATGCGCTTCGCAGCCTTGATGGTGGTGGCGTGGCCGTACTTCTCCAGCTTGGAGTAGATGAACGGCTTGAACAGCTCGAGCGCCATCTTCTTCGGCAGGCCGCACTGGTGCAGCTTCAGCTCCGGCCCGACCACGATGACCGAACGGCCCGAATAGTCCACGCGCTTGCCGAGCAGGTTCTGACGGAACCGCCCCTGCTTGCCCTTCAGCATGTCGGAGAGCGACTTCAGCGGCCGCTTGTTCGCGCCCGTGATCGCCCGGCCGCGTCTCCCGTTGTCGAACAGCGCGTCCACGCTCTCCTGCAACATGCGCTTCTCGTTGCGCACGATGATGTCCGGCGCCCGCAATTCGATCAGGCGCTTCAGCCGGTTGTTGCGGTTGATGACGCGGCGATAGAGGTCGTTGAGATCCGAGGTCGCGAAACGGCCGCCATCCAATGGCACGAGCGGGCGCAACTCTGGCGGGATCACCGGCACCACGTCCAGGATCATCCACTCGGGTTTCGCACCGGATTCGGCGAAGGCCTCGATCAGCTTCAAGCGCTTGACGAGCTTCTTGCGCTTCGCCTCGCTGGTCGTCTCCTTCAGTTCGCCGCGCAGACGAACCTTCTCGGCGTCCGTGTCGATCAGATGCAGGACCTGCTTGATCGCCTCGGCACCGATGCCGGCGCGGAAGGCGTCGTCCCCGAACTCGTCCTGCTTCGCCATGAGCTGGTCTTCGGTCAGAAGCTGGTGCAGCTTCAGGTCCGTGAGGCCCGGCTCGAGAACCACGTAGCTCTCGAAGTAGAGGATCTTCTCGAGCTCCTTCAGCGTCAGATCGACCATCAGGCCGATGCGGCTCGGAAGCGACTTCAAGAACCAGATATGCGCGACCGGCGAGGCCAGTTCGATGTGGCCCATCCGCTCGCGGCGCACCTTCGCGAGCGTGACCTCGACCCCGCATTTCTCGCAGATGATGCCGCGGAACTTCATCCGCTTGTACTTGCCGCACAGGCATTCATAGTCCTTGATCGGACCGAAGATGCGCGCGCAGAACAGGCCGTCCCGCTCCGGCTTGAAGGTGCGGTAGTTGATCGTCTCGGGCTTTTTGATCTCGCCGTACGACCAGCTGCGGATCTGCTCCGGGCTGGCCATCTGGATCTTGATCTGGTCGAAGCTGACGGCAGCGCCGGCTTGACCGAGGATCTTCATCAGTTCGTTCATGCGTCACTCACCCTTCTTGGGCAGACCATGCGGAAGCGGAAGTTCTGCGTTCCAGGAAACCCCTCTCCCCCAACCCCCTCCCGCAAGGGAGAGGGGGCTTACGTCTCCTCCTCCCCTTGCGGGAGGAGGCCGGGAGGAGGGGCAGATCAAGCCGCGCGGCTGTCGAGATCGACGTTGAGGCCGAGCGATTTCAGCTCCTTCACCAGAACGTTGAAGCTCTCGGGAATGCCGGCCTCGAAGTTGTCCTGCTCGCGCACGATCGCCTCGTAAACCTTGGTCCGGCCGGAGACGTCGTCCGACTTCACCGTCAGCATCTCCTGCAAGGTGTAGGCGGCGCCGTAAGCTTCCAGCGCCCAAACCTCCATCTCGCCGAAACGCTGACCGCCGAACTGCGCCTTGCCGCCGAGCGGCTGCTGCGTGACGAGGCTGTACGGCCCGATGGAGCGCGCGTGGATCTTGTCGTCCACGAGATGATGCAGCTTGAGCATGTATATGTAGCCCACCGTCACGCGGCGCTCGAACGGTTCCCCGGTTCGCCCATCGACCAAGGTGACCTGACCCGACGTGTCCAGCCCGGCTTTCTCGAGCATTCCTTCGATGTCGGACATGCGTGCGCCATCGAACACCGGCGTCGCGATCGGGACACCCTTGCGCAGATTCTCCGACAGCTCGACGAGCTGTTCCGTATCGAGATGCGCGATCTGCTGCGCGAAGATTTCCTCGCCATAGACGTCGCGCAGCCGCTCGAGCAACGCCTCGCGCGCCGCCCCGGTGCGGCGATACTCCTCGACGAGATCACCGATCTGCTGGCCGAGGGTGGCGCAGGCCCAGCCGAGATGCGTCTCCAGGATCTGGCCGACATTCATTCGGCTTGGGACCCCGAGCGGATTCAGCACGAGATCGACCGGCGTACCATCCTCGAGGAAAGGCATGTCCTCCACCGGCACCACGCGGGAGACGACGCCCTTGTTGCCGTGCCGTCCAGCCATCTTGTCGCCGGGCTGAAGCTTGCGCTTCACCGCGATGAAGACCTTGACCATCTTCATCACGCCGGGCGGCAGCTCGTCGCCTCGTTGCAGCTTGTCCACCTTACCGTCGAACCGCGCTTGTAGCCGGCCGACCGCGGCGTCGTATTCGCGGCGCAGCGTTTCGATTTCGGCCATCACGGCGTCGTCCTGCACGCCGATATGCCGCCACGCACCGCGCGGATGCTCCGCGAGCACCTCCTCCGTAATCAGCGTGCCCGCCTTGATGCCCTTGAACCCACCCGAAGCCTTCCGGCCGAGCAGCTTCTCGCGCAAGCGGTTCAGGAAACTCCGCTCCTGGATCGCGCGCTCGTCGTCGCGGTCTTTCGCGAGCCGCTCGATCTCGGCGCGCTCGATCGCCATCGCGCGCTCGTCCTTGTCCACGCCACGCCGGCTGAACACGCGCACATCGACCACCGTGCCGGTGACACCCGGCGGCAGCTTGAGCGAAGTGTCGCGCACGTCGGAGGCTTTCTCGCCGAAGATCGCGCGCAGGAGCTTTTCCTCCGGCGTCATCGGGCTCTCACCCTTCGGCGTGACCTTGCCGACCAGGATGTCGCCCGGATTCACCTCGGCGCCGATATAGACGATCCCCGCCTCGTCGAGGTTCTTGAGCGACTCCTCGCCCACATTGGGGATGTCGCGGGTGATCTCTTCCTGGCCGAGCTTCGTATCGCGGGCCATGACCTCGAATTCCTCGATATGAATCGAGGTGAACACGTCATCGCGCGCGATGCGCTCCGAGATCAGGATGGAGTCCTCGAAATTGTAGCCGTTCCAGGGCATGAACGCGCACAGCACGTTCCGTCCGAGCGCCAGCTCGCCCAATTCGGTGGAAGGACCATCGGCGATGATCTCCCCCTCGGACACGCGATCGCCGACCTTCACCAGCGGACGCTGGTTGATGCAGGTCGACTGGTTCGAGCGCATGAACTTGCGCAGACGATAGATGTCCACGCCGCGGGTCGAGCCGTCCTCCGCCGTCGCGCGTACCACGATGCGCGCGCCGTCGATCTGATCCACCACACCTGGCCGGCGGGCGACGATGGTCGCGCCGGAATCGCGCGCGACCGCCGCCTCCATACCGGTTCCGACGAGCGGCGCATCGGCCTGGATCAGCGGCACCGCCTGGCGCTGCATGTTCGAGCCCATCAGCGCCCGGTTCGCGTCGTCGTTCTCGAGAAACGGGATCAGCGCCGCCGCGACCGACACGAGCTGCTTCGGCGAGACGTCGATCGCCGTCACGTCCTCGGGCCGGGCGAGGCGGAAGTCGCCCTGCTTGCGCACGGAGACCAGATCCTCGGTGAAGCGGCCCGACTCGTCCATCGGCGCGTCGGCCTGCGCGACGACCAGCTTCTCTTCCTCCATTGCAGAGAGGTAGCGGGGCTCCTTCTGCACCACGCCCTCACGCACCAGCAGGTACGGCGTCTCGATGAAACCGGACTTGTTCACCTTGGCATAGGTGGCGAGCGAGTTGATGAGGCCGATATTCGGCCCTTCCGGGGTCTCGATCGGACAGATGCGGCCGTAATGCGTCGGGTGCACGTCGCGAACCTCGAAACCGGCGCGCTCGCGCGTGAGCCCGCCCGGCCCGAGCGCCGAAAGGCGGCGCTTGTGCGTCACCTCGGAAAGCGGGTTCGTCTGATCCATGAATTGCGAAAGCTGCGAGGAGCCGAAGAACTCCCGCACCGCCGCGGCCGCGGGCTTCGCGTTGATGAGGTCGTGCGGCATCACGGTGTCGATATCGACCGAGCCCATGCGCTCGCGGATCGCACGCTCCATGCGAAGGAGACCGACGCGGTATTGGTTCTCCATCAGTTCGCCGACCGAGCGGACGCGCCGATTGCCGAGATTGTCGATGTCGTCGATCTGTCCGCGCCCGTCCTTGAGCTCGCAGAGCGTCTTGACGGTGCGCAGGATGTCTTCCTTGCGCAGCACGCGCACGGTGTCCGGCGCGTCCAGCCCGAGCCGCATGTTCATCTTCACGCGGCCGACCGCCGAGAGATCATAACGATCCGGGTCGAAGAAGAGACCCCGGAACAGCGCCTCGGCGGTTTCGGGGGTCGGCGGCTCGCCCGGGCGCATCACCCTGTAAACGTCGATCAGCGCATCGTCTCGCGAGGTGTTCTTGTCAACCGCGAGCGTGTTGCGGATCCAGGGCCCGTTGCCTTGATCGATCGCAAGCGTCGGCAGAGACGTAATCCCGGCATCCTCGAGCCCGGTCAGGCGCGCCTCCACCAGCTCCTCGCCGGCCTCGGCGTAGATCTCGCCCGTCTGCGGGTTCACCAGATCCTCGGCGACATAGCGGCCGAGCAAATCGGTGCGACCGACGAGAACTTCCTTCGTCGTCTCGGCGATCTTGCGCGCTGCCCGGACGGTCAGCTTGGCGTCGGCTTCCGCCACCACCTCACCGGTATCGGCGTCCACCAGCGGCTCGAGCAGCTTGATGCCGCGAAACGCATCCGGATCGAAGGGTCGCGCCCAGCCCTTCGGCGTGCGCGTGAACACGACTTGTCCGTAGAAGTAGTTGAGGATCTCCTCGGCATCCATGCCGCGAATTTCGCCGAGCTCCAGTGTCTCGCCCTGCGCCTCGCGCGCCGCCCGCAGCGCCTGGGTGGCACGGCTTTCGAGTGCATAGAGCAAGGTAGTGACCGGCAGCTTCCGCTTGCGGTCGATGCGGACGTAGACGAGGTCCTTGCTGTCGAACTCGAAATCGAGCCAGGAGCCGCGATACGGGATCACGCGCGCCGCGAACAAATACTTGCCCGAGGAGTGCGTCTTGCCCTTGTCGTGATCGAAGAACACGCCCGGGCTGCGATGCATTTGGCTGACGATGACGCGCTCGGTGCCGTTGATGATGAACGTCCCGTTATCGGTCATCAGGGGCATATCGCCCATGTAAACGGGCTGCTCCTTGATGTCGCGGATCGAGCGGGCGCCGGTATCCTCGTCCACGTCCCAGACGATGAGCCGCAACACGACTTTCAGCGGCGCGGCATAGGTCATGCCGCGTTGGATGCACTCCTCGACGTCGTATTTGGGCTCTTCGAGTTCGTAGTACACGAACTCCAGCCGTCCACGGCCGGCGAAGTCGTCGATCGGAAAGACGGACTTGAAGACCTCCTGCAGCCCCGTGTTGGTCCGGTTGTCCGGATGCACGTTCATCTGCAAGAACGCCTCGTAACTCGCGCGCTGCACGTCGATCAGATTGGGCATCGGCGCGACCTCGGGAATGCGCCCGAAGTTCCTGCGGATGCGCTTGCGCCCAGCAAACGATCTGGTAATCGCGTTCATCGACTGTCCTGCTGCCCTGCCATTACGCCCGTCTGCGGCCCCGCAACTCCCCGGCCGCCCGGTTCCTCGAAACGCATTCCGCCGGAGAGCATTGCGCCCAACAGGATTGGGGGCGGGAATCGCGGAGATTCCCACCCGGCCCAGACCCTGCTCGGCGTCCGGCCCGGCGGAGCCGGACGCCTCTGGGGGTAGTCCAGTGAAGCGTCTTACTTGACCTCGACAGAAGCGCCCTGATCCTCAAGCTGCTTCTTGAGCTTCGCAGCCTCGTCCTTGTTCACGCCTTCCTTCACGGTCTTCGGCGCACCCTCGACCAGATCCTTGGCCTCTTTCAGCCCAAGACCGGTAATGGTGCGGATCTCCTTGATGACGTTTATCTTCTTGTCCCCCGCCTTGGCCAGAACGACGGTGAACTCCGTCTGCTCCTCAACCGGCGCGGCAGCCGCTGCACCACCGCCCCCGGCGGGAGCGGCCGCGGCCGCGACCGGCGCGGCGGCGGAAACGCCCCACTTCTCCTCCAGTAGCTTCGAGAGCTCGGCAGCCTCGATCACGGTGAGGCCGGACAGCTCGTCCACCAGCTTCTGCAAGTCAGCCATTTTCTGCGTGTCCTCTAATCTAGACTCTGATTGGTTCCATTCAAGCCGGGTTGCGTCTGCCAGCCCGCACGCAATCGCGGGCGAGCCATGCGTTCAAGCCGCTTCGGCCTGCCCCGCCCCGTCCTGAGCCGCCTCGTCCTTCTTGGCATAAGCCCCGAAGACCCTGGCGAGCTGTCCGGCCGGAGCCTGCAATACGCCGGCGATCCGGGTGGCGGGGGTCTGGATCATCCCCACCAGCCGGGCACGCAACGCGTCCAGGCTCGGCAACTCGGCGAGCGCCCGCACCCCCGACGCATCCAGCGTCTGAGCCCCGAGCGCGCCGCCGATCAGCACGAACTTCTCGTTGGTCTTGGCGAACTCGACGGCCGTCTTCGCCGCCGCCACGGGGTCCTGCGACCACGCGAGCGCGGTCGGACCCTTCAGCAGGGGCTTGATGCCGTCGAATCGGGTCCCATCCAGGGCGAGGGTGGCCAGCCGGTTCTTCGCGACCCGGAAGGTGACGCCCGCCGCCCGCATGCGTCGCCGAAGATCCGTCACCTGGGCCACGGTCAGTCCCTGATTCTGGGTGACCACGACCATCGACGTCTCGGCGAACACCGCGGCCAGCGAAGCGACCATCTCCCGCTTCTCGGTACGGTCCACGTCCCGTCTCCTCAGTGACCCAGCGCATACGACCGCGCTGGGCCGGGTTGCCCAAGGACCAAGCCGGCGGAGGCCGGCAAAGGTCCGGTTCGCCTGTCCTGAGGTTCACGAGGGAACCTCGCAGCCGGAACAACCAAAGCCTAGCCGGGAGCAAGCACCGCCCCCGATCGTCCTCTGGCTTCCCCGTCTCCCGCGCGCGGACCCGGAGGTCCCTTAGAATCCCGGAGGGATCACGTGCGGTCTCGGACAGGTTTCGGAGAAGCCGCAGCCCCTCCTGCCCGCCAACCTCCGAGGAGGCTGGCGAATTTCCCGGGCGCGCCCGATCAGCCGGCGAGCGTCGCCACGTCCACGCGCACGCCCGGCCCCATCGAGGAGCTGAGCGACACTCTTCTGTACATAGGTGCCCTTCGCCCCGGACGGTTTGGCCTTCTGGATCGCGTCCACGAAGGCCCGGGCGTTTTCGAGCAGCTTGTCGTCGGCGAAGCTCGCCTTGCCGATCCCGGCATGGACGATGCCCGCCTTCTCGGCGCGGAACTCGACCTGGCCGGCCTTGGCCGCCTGGACCGCCCCGCGCACGTCCATCGTGACGGTGCCGAGACGCGGGTTCGGCATCAGACCGCGCGGGCCAAGGATTTTACCGAGCCTGCCGACCAACGCCATCATGTCCGGCGTCGCGATGCAGCGGTCGAACTGGATATCGCCGGCCTGGATTTTCTCGGAAAGATCCTCGGCTCCCACGATGTCGGCCCCGGCCGCCTGCGCCTCTTCGGCCTTCGGCCCGCGGGCGAACACGGCGACCCTGAGCGTCTTGCCCGTGCCGTTCGGCAGCCCGACGAGCCCGCGCACCATCTGGTCCGCATGGCGCGGGTCGATGCCGAGATTCATGGATAGCTCGACCGTCTCGTCGAACTTGGCGCGAGCGTTCGACTTCACGACCTGGATCGCCTCGGGAAGAGGATAGGCGCGGGACTTGTCGAATGCCGCGTAGGCCGTCTTGAGCCGCTTGCCCTGCTTCATGGCTCAGCCCTCCACCACGGTGAGGCCCATGGAGCGGGCCGAACCGGCCAGCATCCGCACCGCACCCTCCACATCGTTCGCGTTCATGTCCCGCATCTTCTGCTCCGCGATCTCCCGGAGCTGAGTCGTGGTGACACGACCGATCGAGGCCCCCTTTCCGGCGGCGGTGGCCCCCTTGTCGATCTTGGCGGCCTTCTTGAGGAAGTAGCTGTTCGGCGGAGTCTTGGTGATGAAGGTAAAGGTGCGGTCGGCGAAGGCGGTGATGACCACCGGGATCGGCATTCCCGGCTCCATCTGCTGGGTCGTCGCGTTGAACTCCTTGCAGAAGGCCATGATGTTCAGGCCGCGCTGCCCGAGCGCGGGCCCGACGGGCGGGGACGGATTGGCCTTTCCGGCCGGAATCTGGAGCTTGATGTAGCCGACGATCTTCTTCGCCATATCCCTGGTCCTTCAGGAAACGCCAAGGGACCGCGGTCCATACGATCCCGCCGCCCGAGAGCGAGGGCGGTCCGGGTATCTCCCGCGTTCCGGTAGAGCGCGGCCCTCTATCGGAAAGGAGGGCGAGAGTCCAGGGCATTTCGACCGGGCCACCCTCGGCCCTTGCCCCGGCGTCAGGTCGGGCGCGGCTCTTAGGGCAGCGCCGGACGCGATAGATAGGGCAGCGCCGGACGCGATAGACACCGAGCCGCGTTGCCCCAATATTGAAGGGAAAGCCGGTGCAGGAAGATACCTTTTCAATGACTGAGGCACGGGAGACGATTGAGGTCGCGGCCGGCGAAGTCGCGGCGGAACTGAAACGCCGGGGCATCGGCCCCGACGAAAAGGTCATTCTCACCATCCAACCCGAGCGGGAGATTATTCCCGGTCGCCGCGCATCGCGTGCACGGGTTGTCGCTGCAGGTATAAGCGATGACGATATCGACCGGATGATCAAGCAAGCGCAGAAGGACGTTGAACCGCTGCTGCCTGGATGAGGGTTGTCGTTGATACCAATGTCTTCATCAGTGCCGCGCTCAAGGACGAGTCCTTTCCGGCTCTTGCACTGCGCGTCGCGTCGGAACGCGGCACCCTTCTGAAATCCAGGGAAACCGAACGCCAGCTCTTCGAGGTTCTCGCTCGCCCGAAGCTGGCCGCGCTGGTCGATCCGGTTGTGGTCAACTCGATACGCGAGCTCATGGCGCGGGCGGAAGCGGTTAGGATCACCGGACGCATTGCCGGCTGCCGCGACCCGACTGACGACAAATTTCTCGAACTTGCCGTGAACGGCAAGGCCGATGTGATCGTGTCCGGTGACGCCGATCTGCTCGTGCTCAATCCCTTTCGCGGGATTCCGGTGGTGCGGCCCGCTTCGTTCCTACAGAGCATCATGCGCTACTGGGGGCCGCGATAAGGTCTCCGCCCGATCGACTCAGATCGCCAGTTCGATCAGGAACGGCCCGCTGCGCGAAAACGATTGGGCGAGGAGGTCGGCCAGCTGCTCGCAGGTCGCCGCTCGCGCTGCCTCGACGCCCATGCCGTTCGCGAGATGCGGCCAATCCAGATCGGGGTTGCCCAGAATCCATCATGTCGAGCGCCGTGCGGCCGGGATTGGCCCCGACATTCGCGAGTTCGCCGAGCAGGATCGCGTATTTGCGGTTGGACAGGATCACCGTGGTCACGTCCAACCGCTCGCGCGCCTGCGTCCACAGCCCCTGGAGCGTGTACATCGCCGAGCCGTCCGCCTGCAGCGCCACGACACGCCGCCCCGGTGCCCCGATCGCCGCGCCGGTCGCCAGCGGCACGCCACAGCCGATCGCGCCGCCGGTGAGTTGCAGCCAATCATGCGGCCGGGCGCCGTGCGTCGAGGGAAAGAACCCGCGCCCGAAGCTGACTGCCTCATCCACCACGATCGCGTTTTCCGGCAGCGCCGCGCCCACCGTGCACGCCACGGCCTCCGGCGCCGGTGTTCCCCGCGCGACCTCCGGACGGGGACTCTCGGGCAGCGGCACAGGCTTGGCATCCAATGCGTCTGCGAGAGCCGAGAGCGCGGCCGCCGCGTCCTGTTCCCGCCGGGCCAGCACATGAATGTCGGCATCGGGCGGGAATAGATGTCCAGGCTTGCCGGGATAGGCGAAAAACGCTTCGGGCTTACCGGCCCCCACCAGGACGAGGTGGCGGGTACCGGAGAGCACCCGTACCGCGAGATCGACCGAATACGGCACGCGCTCGACCGGCACGCGCCCGCGCCCGCGTGCCATCCGCGCGTTCGATCCCTCGGCCATGAGCCGCGCACCGGTCGCGACGGCGATACGGTGTGCGGTCTCTAATCCACCCGCACGCAGAGCAGCGCCGCCGAGCAGGAGCAGGGCCGGCTCGCCCCGGCGCAGCACCCGAGCGATTCTTTCGATCGTATCGGGCGCGACCTGTGGCGAGGGCGGCGGCGGCAACGGCTCCCCAATCCGGCCGCCATCGCTCCACGCCGTATCGGCGGGCAGGATCAGCGTTGCGATCTGGCCGGGCGAAGTGCGCGCCGCCTGCACGGCAACCGCCGCGTCCGCGCCGACATCGGACGACCGGGAAGCGGTGCGCACCCAAGCCGATACGCCACGCGCCCAGCCCTCGGTGTCAGCGGTCAGCGGGGGGTCGAACGGGCGATGATAGGTCGCCTGATCGCCGACGATATTGACGATTGGGACGCAGGCGCGCCGCGCGTTGTGCAAATTCGCGAGCCCGTTCGCGAGCCCCGGCCCGCAATGCAGCAATGTCGCGGCCGGCCTGTCCGTCATGCGCGCATATCCGTCCGCACAACCGGTCACCACGCCCTCGAACAGGCCGAGCACGCAGCGCATTCCGGGAATGCGGTCCAGGGCCGCGACGAAATGCATTTCGCTCGTGCCTGGATTGGCGAAGCAGGTATCCACGCCGCTCCGAAGCAGCGTGTGAACCAGGCTTTCCGCCCCGTTCATGGCTCAGCCCTCCCACGACTGAAATCCAAAAGACACTGGCCCCGGGGCGGCGGGGTGGCAACCGGCGCCGATGCCGGTGATTCTTTGCGGCGGCCTCCCCTTCGCCCCTATAGTCCGATCCAAATGAAACTCATGGAGGATAAGACGCGCCGGCTCGCTGTCATATTGTGTGCCGATGTCGCTGGTTACGCGCGCCTCATGCATGAGAACGAGGAATCTACCCACGCGCGCCTCCAGCACTTGATGAATGCCGCGATCAATCCGGCCGTCGCCCGGCATGGCGGCCGGATCGTCAAGACAGTCGGCGACGGGTTCCTGGCCGAGTTCGCGAGCCCGGTCGAGGCAGTGCGCTGCGCCTTCGCTGTTCAACACGCCGTATCGACCGATAATGGGGACGGGGCACCCGGAGACCGGGTCGAGTTCCGGGTCGGTATCACGCTCGGCGACGTCATTGCCGAAGCAGGCGATGTGTTCGGAGATGACGTGAATATCGCCGCTCGCCTTCAGTCCATCGCGGAGCCCGGCGGTATTCTCGTTTCCGAGGCCGTACAGGAGCGTATTCGCGGGCGTCTGCCTTGTGTGCTGGAAAATGCAGGCGCGCTGAGCCTCAAGAATATCGCGAGGCCAGTGCGCGCCTGGCGCGTTCTGCCGGTGGGCGCCTCCCCAGTTCAGGCCGTCGTCACGAGCCGCCCCTCCATCGCCGTTCTGCCATTCGAGAATATCGGCGGCAATCCGGAGCAGGAATATTTCGCGGATGGGATCGTGGAGGAGATCATCACCGCGCTCTCGCATGTGCGATGGTTCTTCGTCATCGCGCGCAACTCCAGCTTCACGTACAAGGGGCGGATCGTCGACATAAAACAGGTCGGGCGAGAGCTGGGCGTACGCTACGTGCTCGAAGGCTCCGTGCGCCGCGCTGGAAACCGTATGCGCATTACGGCTCAGTTGATCGAAGCGGAGAGCAACAGCCATATCTGGGCGCATCGCTACGACGGTGGCGTGGAGGACGTGTTCGACCTTCAGGACCAGATCACCGAGAGTGTCGTCACCGCGATCGAGCCGCAGATCCAAACCGCCGAATTGAAGCGGACCCGCTGCAAACGCGCCGATAACCTCACGGCATACGACAGCTTTCTACGGGGCATGGCTCAGTTCTGGATGAGCGGCTTCGAAAGCGCGGAGGGCACGCTCGCGCTGTTCCGGCGCGCGATCGACAGCGATCCCGGCTTTGCGCCAGCCTATGCGCTGGCAGCCCAGTGCTATGTCTATCGCGTCAGTCAGGGCGTATCGCCGGATGTTGCCGAGGAGGCGGCCGAGGGGGCGCGCATGGCGGAGGCCGCTATCGACCGCGACCCCGAGGATCCGACAGTGCTGGCGCTCGCCGGACATGCTCTGGGCCATTTGACGAATCAGTACGAGAAGGCCTTGGCCCTGATGGAGCGAGCCTTGGCGCTCAATCCGAACTCGGCCATGGCCTGGCAGCTCTCCGGCTGGATGCGGGTGTGGGTCGGAGATGCGGCCGATGCCGTTCAACGGTTCCGTCGCGGACAGCGGTTGAGTCCTCTCGATATCCGCGGCTTCATCATCCACTCCGGTCTGGCGGCGGCGTTCATTATGCTGGAGCAATACGAGGCGGCAATCGGCTTCGCCCGCCAGGCGATAAGCGAAGCGCCGCATTGGCATACAGGCTATCGGATGCTCGCCGCTGCGTTGGCCGGGGCGGGGCGGCTCAAGGAGGCCAGAGCCGCCGCCGCGCAGCATTTGCGCCTGAATCCCGGCTACAATCTCCGGCTGGTGCGGATGATCTTCAAGCCCAGCGCCGGCCGCGACATCCTGATCGATTGCTTTCGCAAGGCCGGACTTCCGGAGTGACGTGCTGGCCTATCCCTTCACCCCGCCCATGGTGAGCCCCGCGCTCATATAGCGCCGGAAGATGTAGTAGATCACCAACGGCGGGAGCGCGTAGAGGATCGCCGCGGCCATCAGATAATTCCAGGGCGCCTCGTCGCTGTTGAGGAATTTCCCGAGCGCGACCGGTACGGTGATCGTCGCGTCCGAGGACAACAACAGGAACGCGTACAAATACTCGTTCCATGCCAGCAGCAGGGCATACGTTCCGATCGCGACCAACGCCGGGGCCATTAGGGGCAGGTAGATACGAAAGAATATCTGCGGCGGCGAAGCGCCGTCGATGCGCGCCGCCTCGTCCAGCTCGTGGGGGATACTCGCGCTGTACTGCTGGAAGATGAAGATGGCGTAGGGCGTCGCGAACGTCACCTCGACCGCGATCACCGCGAGGGCGTTATCGGCGAGCCCGTAGCTCTTCATGATGCGGTAGAACGGGATGGCGAGGAACGAAGACGGGATCACGTAGGTCAGCAGCGCGGCGTTGGTCAGCATCCAACCGCCGCGGATTCTAAGACGCGAGATCGAAAATGTCGTGAGCGAGCCGATGGCCAGAGTTAACAGCGCAACGGCGACACCGATATAGAAGCTGTTGCCCATCTGGCCCCAGAAATTCGCGAGCAGCCAATAGCTCTCGGAAAACACGGCCCGGAAACTATCCAAGCTCGGATTGGGCGGCCAGACATTGCTGCTGAAGACGTCTTCCTTCTCCTGCACCGCGGTCAGGATCATGTTGTAGATCGGCGCCAGCGTCCACACGACGAGAAGCACGCCGAGCAGCACCGCGCCGGCATCCGCCAGCCGTCTCCGGCTCCCGCGGGCGGCGGTCACAGCTGCACCTCACCCTTCGACAGCTTGCGCATCAGCACGATCACCAGCGGAATAAGCAAGGGAAGCGCGGAGATCACGCACGCCATGCCCATGCGCGGATCGCCCAGCTCGAACGCATCGCGGATACCGAGCGTCGCGAGCACATGGGTCTGGAGCGCAGGCCCGCCGCCGCTCACGAAATGGACCGTGTTGAAGTCCCCGAGCGTCCAGATGGTGGAGAGCAGCGTGCAGACCAGATAGAGGTTGGACATGATCGGGAAGGTGATGTGCACGAATCGGTTGAGCCCCGTCGCGCCGTCCACGTCCGCCGCCTCATACAGTTCTTTCGGGATGGCCATGCGCCCGGCGAGAAAGATCACCGTCCAGAACGGCAGCCATTTCCAGATATAGGCGACGATGACGGACGCCATCGCCAGGTTCGGCGTGTCCAGCCACGGCGGCCCATCGGTCTGGAACAGGTCCCAGATCAGGTTGTTCACCAGACCCCATTGGCCGTTCAGCATCCAGTGAATGGAGATGAAGGTCGGGATGGCCGGCACCGCCCAGGGCAGGATGAACACCAGCATCAATGCCCGCACCCACCATTGCGGCCGCATGAAGAAGCCGGACAGGAGCAGCGCCAGGAACAGTTTCAGGTTCACCCCGATCACCACGTAGATCAGGGTGTTCACCACGGTTTCCGGATAGATCGGATCGCTGAACAAGGCCGTGTAGCTGCGCGGATCGCTGCCCAGCCACAGCCCGTACGCCACGGGATAGATCACGAAGGCCACGAACACGGCGACATAGGGCAGCACGAAAGCCACCGCCCAGGCGAAGTCCGATCCGTGCAAGCCCGCGCCGCTGACCAGGCGGCGAACACGCCGCGCCGGTTGCGGACGGGAGACGTCGACGGTCGAGACGCTGGCCATTCACCCCACCGTCATGGCTGAGCTATGGGATATTTCGCGAAGTCCGCCTTGATCTGCTCGAACGCCTGATCGACCGCTTTGTCCACGGCCATGCCGCCCGTCATGACATTCGCCTCGGCCTTGCCCCAGATCTGCTCCGCGTTCACGTCGGCATAGGCCGGATTGAAGGCCATGAACCACGGCATGGTCGGACCCTCGACCTGTTGCAGCATCGAGACCGGACGATGCGGGTCCTTCGGATCCGTCCAGTATGGGTCATCCTTGATGATCGACGGCATGACCGGCGCCCAACGCCCGCGCGCCTGAGAGAGATAGTGGTCGAGATTCTTCGGCTGGATCAGGTATTTCAGGAAATCCTTGGCGGCGTCGATGTTCTTCGCGCCTTTCGGAACGAAGGCCAGCTTCACCGACACGAGGCTCGTCACGGGCTTGCCGTCCGGCCCGTTCGGCAGCGCCATCGTGCGGATCTCGTTGTAGTACCTGATCGGTTTTCTCCATCTGCGCGACCGCGATCGAGATGGTCGCGTTCGGGGTCATGACGATCTGCTTGGCGTAGAAGGCGCTGTTGTTGTCCGGGTCGCCCCAGTTGATCGCCCCAGGAGGAACGAACCCCTCCTTGTAGGGTGTCGTGAGCGCGGCCAGCGCGTCGCTCGCCGCCTTGCGCACTTTCGGGTCGTCTACGTGCAGCTTGCCATCCGGGGTGACGATGCCACCGCCCCCGTACGCAACGAGAAACTGATTGAAGAGATACGTGCTATCGGAATCCTTGGTGGCAAGCGAATAGCCGAGGCCGTACACGCGCTGCCCCTTGGCGCGTAGCTTCTTTTGTACATCCTCGAAGAAATGATAGTACTGGTTCCAGTCCTTCGGGATCTCCTCGAACTTGTATCCGGCTGCCTCCACCATCGGCTTCCACACCATGTTGTGGAGGGCCTGCTGCTTAAGCGGAATGCCGAAATAACTGCGCTTGTGCGTGACGTTGTCATACAGCCGGGCCGCGGTCAGCGCGGTCTCGCTGTACTCGTTCTTCTGCGCCTCCACCACATCCGACACATCGGCGATCTTGTCATTCCAGGCGTTCTGCGGCAGCAGCAGGAAATCGCCATTATCGACGTAACAAATGTCGGGCACCTCGCCGGTCGTGATCGCCGAGATGATCTTCGCCGGGAGGTCGGAGCCATTATAGAATGTGATATCGATCTTATCGCCGCTCTGCTTCTCCCAGTCGGCGACCATCTCCTTCATGGCCTGGTCTTCGGCGGAGTAGAAACCCTGGTTCCACCAGATGGTAATGGTACGGCCCGCGGCGGAGGCGGGGAGCGGAGAGGCTAACCAGCCCACGATCGCTAGACACAACCACGCTAAGCCGCCCAGCCGGACTCGGCTTCCCATTCTCCGTCTCCTTCCCTTGACCGGCCGCCGAACATGAGGCGGTACGTGCATTCCCGGTTTTTGGAATTAGCGGGCGAAAATCGGTCGAAGTCAATCTTGCCGGGATTCCCCCGCGAAGAATGCCGTTGCAGCAGTGCAGTAAGCAGGAGCGGCCCGGTATTCCGCCCGGACCCGGCTGCGCTTAGAGCCACAGCTTGCTCATTCCGCATCGCAACCGACGTGTGAGCCGGATTACTTCGCTCTTCTCCTGGCTGTGCAAGCGTCTTCGGGCTCGCACCTTGCCGAGCGCTGATCGCAACCCGGACGGGACCGCCCGGCGGTTCCGTCTGTTAAAGGAGAGAAAGAATGGCCGAAAAGCCCTACGAAACTACGCACAAACAGCATCTCACCACGCGCAAGATCCAACGTTACGGGTGGCACCCCGACCTGCCGGACGCCCGCGACCACCTGTTCGCGGCTACGGCGGAGACGATGCGCAGCATCCCGACGCAGGTCGACCTGCGAGCGAAGTGCCCGCCCGTCTACGACCAGGGCCAGCTCGGGAGCTGCACGGGAAATGCGATCGCGGGCGCGATCCAGTTCGATCGCGAAAAGCAGGGCCTCAAGCCCGATTTCGTCCCCTCGCGGCTGTTCATTTACTACAACGAGCGAGTCATCGAGGGCACCGTCAGCCAGGATAGCGGGGCGCAGATCCGCGACGGCATTAAGTCCGTAGCTCAGCAAGGCGCGCCGCCGGAAACCGACTGGGCGTACGACATCACCAAGTTCGCCCAGAAGCCGCCGTCCAAGGCGTATTCGGACGCCCTGTTGGACAAGGCGGTAAGCTATAAGCGGGTGGTGCAGACACTGGCCCAGCTCAAGAGCTGCCTAGCGGCCGGCTATCCCTTCGTCTTTGGCTTCACGGTCTACGAAAGTTTCGAGAGCGAGCAGGTCGCTCAGACCGGCGTCGTTCCGTTTCCGAACCTGCAAACGGAGCAGGTGCTGGGCGGCCACGCCGTGCTGGCGGTTGGTTACGACGATGGCCAGCAGCGCTTCATCGTCCGCAACTCCTGGGGCCAGAACTGGGGGATGAAGGGATACTTCACGATCCCTTACGCCTACCTAACGGACCGCAGTCTCGCGAGCGACTTCTGGACCGTCCAGCTGGTCACTCAATCCTGACCTGTAGGTCACGGCCGCCCCGGGGCTCGGACCCGGGGTGACCGGCCCCCTCGCCCCAACCTGCGGGAGATGCCCGGTCAACTCCGGGCATCAGCAGACCGAGGCCCATTGTCCGGAAGGTGCCCGGCGCCGCCGTTGCGGCCGCCTCAGAAAGGTAGAATGGCGTTCAGACCCTGAGGTAGCGGGCACCGCTGTCGCGTTTGAACCAACGCGTCCTTGACCGTTTGCGCCATTTGAGACCGGTTTTGCGGTGGGACCTGCGGGGATTTCAGCGTAGCCGCAAATCGCTTGAGTTCCTCAACGCCGCGCCCGCAGTCGCCATAGCCGAATTCGGCCAGCACGAAGTCGCCCAAAACGAAGCCGCGCGCTGAGGCTAGTCCGGGCGCCTCTCCGAGCGCGCTCAGCGCCGCTTCGAACAACTCCCGGCCTCGGTCCGGTTGGTCCGTTGAGAAGAAATACTTGCCCTCGTATCGCTTGGCCTCTGAATGGAGGAAAGGCGTCACATCGGTTTTCCTGACCGCCCGATTAACGAAATCTCTGGCGCTGGTCAGATCGCCGGCGGTGAACGACTCCGAGATCAGGATCATCAGTTGCGGTATTCCGATATCCGCGTCATTGAGGTCGCGCAGTATTGCCCTGGCCGTGGAGATGTCGTTAAGGATTTGCGGCGTGACGGAGCTGGCCATAAAAAGAAGCATCTGCGGGCTTGCCCCTTGCAGTTGTAATTGGTTCAGGTCCTGGCGCCGCTTTGCGGCCGAGTTGACCGCCTGATTGAACTGCCCGATACGGCTCACGCGATCCGTCTCGGGCTTGGTCCAGAACGTGTCGCAAATCGACGCAAATGTCAGAACGAGACCGAGAAAAAGGGCTGCGGCGGTGGCATTTTCGGTAAGCCTCTTGAACAATGTCTTCTCGACCGGCTTCTCCAGTGTCGCGATACGCGCCTCCTGATGCTTGAGGGCGAGCAGGATCGCATCTTGGGATTCGCGCACGCTGGGCTCGGACAGGTTCGGGAGCGAATTATCCTCGGGCATGTACTCACCCCCACGCGGAAGGCGCGCGGCAACATTTCTCCTTCACTAGTAGGAGGCCTGGATCTGCGTCGCAAGACGTCTTCATTGCCATGTTATGATCCCGCCCAACCGTCCGCTGCAGCACAGACACCGGGCGAGCGCGAGGGAGAGCATTCAGCTCACCTTGACGTGGATCTCGAAAGACTGCGCCGGCGGCACGTTCGCTTCAAACGAGCGGCGATAGACGAGCGAGAGATCGCACGTTCCGACCCGGACACCCTGAATGCGCCAGACGTGCTCACCGCCCTGGCCGGGCGGTCCCGCTTGATGCGCGAACGAATCGCCGACCAAGGCGCAGTTCGGTGAACCGTCCGCCGCGAAGCTCCATTTGAAGCCGGTAGTCGGGTTTTCCTGAAGCCGCAGCTCCATCACCTGCCCGACCGGCAGCTCGATCGTCTGCCCGGCCTGGCTCTGATCAATGGCGAGCATGTTCGCGCTCCGTCCTACGCCACCTCGATACGGTCAATCTCACTGGCGCAGTCGCGCCAGACGCTCGCTCAGACTCTGAGGAGCCGCGGGCTTGCCGGATGCAGCTGCCAGTGCGGCGGCGATATTCGGATCCTCTTTCTCGGGTTGCGTGGGCTTCAGCAACTTTGCCTTGCTCATCGCCGCGTCGGCCGAGGCGAGATCCTTGGCGGCCGCATCCTGCATCGCCTTCAACGCGACGGTGAGGCTGCTCGTCGTATTGACGAGTCCGGCGGCACGGCGCGCCGCCTCCGCCTGACGATCCGCTTGCTCGCGTTGCTGGGCCGCGCGTCCCATATCCCGCTGCGCACGCTCGAGATCGGATCGCGCGGAGCGCAGCTTTCCGCCCGCCTCGGCGTATGTACTCTCCAGCGTCTCCAGAAAGTCCTTGGCGTCCGCCGCGTCCTTCTTTTCGCGCTCGATCTCGGGCGCCATCTGCTCGAGCATGGTTACGAGCGTCGCGAGACTCCGCTCCAGCTCGGCCTTCTTGCCGGGGTCGCTTTCTGACTCCATCTGCCGGTTCAGGTGCTCGGCGGCAGCCATGCGTTGCTGCGACAATGCCTGGATCGCGTCGGCTTCCTTCTTCTCCTTGTCGTAGCTCTGCCGGGCGAGCGCCACCTCGCGCCCGAGATCGTCGAGATGCTGCTCCATCGTGCGCAGCTCCGCCTCGCTCGCCGATTTCGGATCCCAGCGCACCAGCGCCTCGATGCCGGCATTCGCGGCGTGATTCATCTTCACGCCGACAAGATTGCTCATGAATCTCAGCATAGGATCATCTCCCTCTTCGAGTTGTCAGGTCGGTATCATGACCGCCGCGTTCAGCAAGGCGACGGCGATCTGGCTGGCGGCGAGCGCGATCCCGGCGGCGACATTGCCGCGCTCGATCATGCCGCCAAAGCCTCGTAGCACCGCGGCGACCGCGGCCAGCGTGAGAAGCTGCAAAACCAAGGCGACCACGCCCCAGACGATAAGATCCAGCACGGTGAAGCTGGTGGCCAAGCAGCGCGGCGAGCGGCAGCGCCAGCGCGATCACCGATCCGCCCAAGACCGTTCCCGCCGCCACGTTGCCCTGCATCAGCAACGACCGCTCCTTGAACGGCGTCACGGCCACGTAGACTCGAACACCGATCGCGAGCAGCGCGATCGTCACGATCAGATGCAGCAACATCATAGGCAACCCGGAGCCGAGCGCATCCAGGATGGCCGGAATGGAACCAGGGGCCGGCGTGTTCATGGGCGCTCCGTTCAGCTGGTCAAAGGCACGGCGGGCAGTTGCAGCGCCGCCGGATTGATGTCGATTCCGGCGTGGACTTCCACCCACGCCGATCCTTGGGCCTGCACGGCGCAGACGAGTACGTACTCGGTCGCCGGAGCCGGTGGCGCCGCCCCGGTCGAGCCGGCGTAAAGCATCGCCATCAATTGCCGCTGCGTGCTGCCGCGCAGATCCTGCACGGTCTCCGATTGCTGACGGGGCGCGACGCGGCTGCCGCCCGGCGACCAGGCACGGCCATACACCTTGCCGTCCTTCGTTTGAAACTCGGGCCAGCCGATCATGCCTTCCGCGGGATCGAGCCAGAATCCCCATTCGGCCTGGGTCGCCGGAGTCACCTCGTCAAGCTGCGAGAAGTAGCGGCACTCGTCGGGCGTCCCATCCGGCCCGAGATGCAGAACGAAGAACGCCTCCCGGCCTGGCAAATAGAGCCGATGCAGCAGGACTCCCCGATCGGAGACGAGTCCCACCGCCTCGATGCTGACCATACCGCCACCCTCCGGCGGGCGAACCTTGGTCTTGCCGGCCGCGAGCAGGAACGGAGCCGGATCGACCGGGATCGTCATGCCGACGCGAAAGCGCGTCTCCGCGCTGCCCGCGATAGCCGGGGTGGCGCGGGCTGTCCGACGCCGCCGCAACCACAGGAGCACAAATACGCCTGCGCCTAAAAACAGGACCAGGAAAACGAGGCCCGACCCGCCTCCCGCGCTTTCCTGTGCAGGCGCGGCCTGTGGGGCGACGTTGGGCGGCGGCGCGCCTGGATTGCGGGGCTGACCCTGAAGCTCCGCGAGTCGCGCGTCCAGTTCGGCCAATTTCTGGGCCACCGCGGGATCGCGCTGCGCGGCGCGATCCGCGTCGGCGCGCCATTGGGCGTACCCCGGATCGTTCTGATTGTCGTAGAAAAAGCGCGCGTGTCCGGGCTGCGACAAACTACTCAGCAAGGCTCCGAGCAGCAGCCCGTCCCAGACCCCGAACCGCCGGTTCGGGGCGCCGCCGAAACCGGGAAGATAGCCCTGGACAGGAGGCCTTCGATCAACCGGAGCCGACCAGCCACCACCCCAGGCCGAGGAGCCGGACGGCGGGGCGGACGGAGGGGGACGCGGGGTTTGATACTGCTGGAACGCTTGCCCGGAATTGCGGCGCGAGATCGCGCGGTCTCCACCGGAGAAGGCCCCGTACCCGCCGCTTCCGCCATAAACGGAAGGCCGGCCATACCCTCCGCTCCCGCCGACCGACGGCCGGTACCCTCCGGAAGAGAAGCTCCCCCCGGGCCGGCTGTAGCCGCCGCTCGAGGAAGGCGCCCGGGCATCCGCACCGGAGGCCGCGAACATACCCACCGCGGCCACGGGAACCGCATGGATGGCGAACCCGGCGGGATCGACCGCGAGGCAGATCGCCAAAATGCGCAGCCATCGCGTCAAGCGGCGGATCGCCATGAGCCCCGCATATCATTGCCTTTCCGATAGTTGGCATGGCGCGGCCGGAATCGGAAGCGTTACTTCTGTCGCCATGCAGCAAGGACCGGGACGGCCCCCCGATCGCTCAGTGGCGGGTGGCGCCCTGTTCGACCGGCCCGGGTGCTCCGGCTTTTTCCACACTCGCAGTCGTCATGACGCCGCCGGCCTTCTCGAAGGTGAGCGTCACCGGGAAGCTTTCGCCCTCTTTCAGGGGCTGTTTCAGACCCATGAGCATCACGTGATAGCCGCCCGGCGCCAGCGTGAGCGGTTTTTCCCGCGAGATCGCGACGCTGCTCACGGGGCGCATCTTCATCACTCCGTTTTCGCTCAGGCTCTCATGCAATTCGGCCTTCTCGGCGACGGGCGTACTCACACCGGTCAGCCGGTCCGGCGCGCCGTCGTCTGTGGCGGTCAGATACAGAACGCCCACCCGTCCCTCGGGGGCCGCCCGCGACCAGGCCCGCTCGACCTTGATCGGACCCGCCGTTTGGGCATGCGCGAGCAAAGGAAACAATAAGCAAAGGGCGAGCGGGACGCATTTCATGGCGAGTTCCCTTCAAGAGATCAGCTTGGAAATGTCGGCGGCGATCCGCTGGCCGGGCTCGTCGGCGCGGATGGGCGCGAGGAATTTCCCGTTCGGCCCCATGAGGTAGAGGATCGAGCTGTGGTCCACCGTGTAGTCATTCGGGCCGCCGCCCGTACGGTGCACCGCGTAGTAGACGCGATATTCCTTCGCGACCTTGGCGATTTCGTCCGGCGTGCCGGTGAGCCCGATCAGCCTCGGCGTGAACGAGCCGACGTATTGCTTGATCACCGCCGGCGTGTCGCGTTGGGGGTCGACCGAGATGAAAAGCGGCTGCACGCGATCAGCCTTGGGGCCGAGCCTGTCCATTGCTTCCGCGACCTCGTTCAACGTGGTGGGACAGACATCGGGACAGAAGGTGTAGCCGAAATACACGAGCATGTATTTGCCGCGGAAATCGCGGTCGGTGACGGTCTTGCCGTTCCCGTCGGTCAACGCGAACGGACCCCCGATCGACGGTCCGCCGCTATCGTCGTTCAGCCACAAGAACCCGCCTGTGCCCAGCAGCAACAGGGCGACCAAGATGCCCGCGAGCGCGAGGCCGAACGTGCGCGCGGACACCGCACCCGGGGGTCCGCTCTGCTGCCCGCCGGTTTCGGTCCGGCGCTCATTGTGTGTGGGCATTCGTTTCTCCTAGTTCGTTGCTAGTCGTGCGCCCCCGGCGGGAGAGAGGCGAGCACGCCGGCCGCGATCACGACCATCAATCCGAGCAAGGTCTCGAGCGAAACCGTCGCTTGCATGCGTCGCCGCGCCTGCCGCCCCCCCGTGCCCTGGAGTGCCGCAGTCAGCACAAAGCGGTTCACCGCCGCGAGCGCCAATAGCAGCAGGAACAGCGCGAGCTTCACCAGCATCGTTGTCCCGTATGCCGTACCCAGAAGTCCGGACCAGCCGCCCACAAAGGCCGAACCTTGCACGAGCGCCGTCCCCGCCAGAATGAGAACGCAGCTCAGGCCGAGCGGCGAGAATCGCCGCGCCACGGTCGCAGCCTCTCCCGGCGCCGCCGCGTGCAGGACGAACAGCAAGGGCACGAGCCCACCGAGCCACGCGCCCGCGGCCAGCAAATGCAGCACTTCCGATCCGACGAGGCCTTCGCCCAAAGCCCCCCCGCGCGCGAAGGCGTGCCCCATCCCGGCCTGCAACGCGAGCGCGCCGCCCGCCAGGGCCGCCCCGGCCCACGGCCTGCCTCCCGAGCGCCCAAGCAGAAGATAAGCTGCGAGCAGCAGGAGCAACGCCATCCGGGCGAGCCATAGCTGTCCGAACCAGGTCTCGGTGGCGACCGGCCACAGCGCGGCCAGCGCGCCGCCGAGAGCTTTCCGCCCCCGCGATCGAGGCCGCTTCCATCCCGAACCAGACGACGCTGATTACCAGCGCCGCCATCAAACTGATGGCCGACCAGCGGCTGAGTGTCCGGGGCAGGATTTTCGGAGCTATGACGCAACGGAACAGCAAAGTGCCGAAAACCGAGAGCAGCAAAGCCACGGAGAGGCCGCGGAGGACCGCGATCAGCCCGTCGCGAGACGTCATGTTCACGGGCTGACCGTGAAGTCGAACGCGCCTTCGGTCTTATGCGTGTCGACGGAGGTCACGCGCCAGACGACCTTGTAGGTGCCGGGCCGCAGGGGCCGGAGGCTGATAAGGAGGCGCTTCGGGTCGGCGGGGCTGACGCGCAAATCTCCGGTGTCGACAGGCTGTCCCGCCGCATCCTGGACGTGGA
Source organism: uncultured Alphaproteobacteria bacterium (assembly GCA_963808965.1). GTDB lineage: Bacteria > Pseudomonadota > Alphaproteobacteria > Acetobacterales > Acetobacteraceae > CAWEHU01. The sequence goes on along the minus strand of CAWEHU010000017.1, from coordinate 94,486 downwards.
TCGTGCTGAAGCGGGGCTCGACCGCCTCGCTGAACTCGATGGACACCTCACCCGGCGCGACCGAAACGGTCCCGCCCACCGGCGGAGTCGCGCTCTCGAGGTGCGCGTGTGCGAAAACGGTTCCGGACGCGACGATCAGGCCGGCCGCGGTCAGGGCCAAGAGAGCCAAGTAACGCATGAGCTTCACCATCACCAGTTCAGCAGCGGCTTGCCGAGCGTGTTCGGGAACAGATCGTCGAAGAACATATGGAACTGGGCGATCACGCCGACATTCGTGCCGGTGGCCTTGTTTCCCGGGATCAGCGCCTCGACCCCAACTTGGAACCATTCGCCCGAATAGACCACGCCGGGGGCGATCAGAAGCTGCGTTCCGAGGTTGCTTGGCGAACTCGCGGGAGACGACCAGGCGATCTCGATCAAGGGCGTCAGCCGGGCGAGGAAGTCCGGCAGATGCAGATCCCGCACCTGCTGCTGCAAGTATGGGACGCTGTACTGGAGCGACAACCCGCCAACCCAGCGATTGGCGTAACCATTGTTGAACACCATCGAGGTCTCGCCGGTAACGGGATCGGTCACTTGCGACGATTTCAGCTCCTTGTCGGCGACCGCGAAGCCGAACGTGCCGGTGATCGCGAGCGGCCGCATCCAGCCGATCGGCAGATCGCCCAGGCCCTTGCCGAAATAGACAGTCGGCGTCGTCGCCCCGTACTCGTCCGCGCCCGTGCTGCCGGGTTCCCGTCCTGCCGAATTCCCGTATGACCCCGACGGAGAGCAGGAATTCGTGCTCCGCGTTCACATACGCCTGATACTTGCCGGAGATGACGAGGTTGCTGAAGCCGGTCCGGGTCTTGTCGTGTTCGGTATTCAGGACCGTGTAGCCGTAATTCACGCCCACGCCGAACCGCTCGGTTATTCTCTTATCGAACTCGGCCGTGATGTCCCATTCATGGGTGGGACCCGGACCGCCTTCCGCGCCCTCGCGGGTATAGCTCACGGTCGGCAGCGACATCTCGTCCGAGACGGCCGGGTCGTCGATGATGAGCGTGGTGACGAAAACGCGGGCTCCCGCGATCCCATGCGCGAGTGCGGGGCCGGCAGTCAGCAGGGAGGCGGCCGCGAAGGCCGCCGGTCTCCAGCGAAACATGTGAATTTCCCCATTAGCTTGAAGCACGGCGCGCGGACGGGCGCGCAGGGTCGATCGCGCGGATTCAGGCCAGGAGGGGTGGGGCGCGGGGCTGGGCGGGCCGGGCGAAGCGAGCCGGCGGGCCGGTCGGGGGTGGAAGAGCAGCGAAAACGGCGGCTACGACCGCGAATTCGGGGCTCGCGAAGCTCGCTGACAGAACGGGAAGGGGAGCCGGGCCGGCGAGCGGCGCGCACCAGGGACAAATCGCGCAAGCACCGCGAGCACGGTCCCAGGGGCTACGGTCGTCATGTCGGTCCGCGGATGCAGACCCGGCATGGCAGATCGAACTCGAACGCGGCGAGGCGCGCGTCAGGATAGGAAGCTGGGACGGCGGCTCCGAGGGCCAGTTGGGCGAGCAACGCGACGCACGCGAACAGGTGGCCGAGCCGCCGGCTCAAAGAGAGCGCCCGATGTGACAAACGCGACCTCATCGGGCCCGAGCCTTACACTCCCTCCTGACGCCGGCAAGAGGCGGTAACGATAGCGGCCACGCGCTCGACCCGACGGTCGTTGCCGGGAGGGCGTCCGGCCTGGCGGGTCTCGCCGAAGCCGCGGCCGCTTAAGGCCCGCCTCTTCGGCGAACAGCGCCGAAGATGAGCGAGACGACGAGCAGGATGAGGAAAATCGCGAACAGGATTTGGGCAATACCTACCGCGGTATGGGCGATGCCGCCGAAGCCCAGTATGCCGGCAATGATCGCCAGCACGATCAACAACACTATCCAGTAAAGCATCGGACTTCTCCGGGCACCTCTTACATAGCCGCTAGAACCGCCCGACCGGTTGTGAGTTCCGCTCCCGTTGCGGTTTTGAAAGCAACCTGGGTGCGCTGCGGCCGCTTAGCTTGGAGGGTGGCGGCAAGGGGCCGCCTCCACTAAAGCCCCGGAGAAACGCACGATGGCTACCCAGAAAAACCTGAACGACCTGACACTCAATTTTCTACGGGACATCTACTATGCCGAGCGGCAAATTCTGAAGGCGCTCCCGAAGATGGCCAAGGCGGCGGAAAGCGACCAGCTGAAGCAGGCCTTCCAGACGCATCGGGAGGAAACGGAACATCAGGTCGAGCGGCTCCAGCAGGTGTTCGAGAAGCTTGGCACCCGCGCCCGCGGCCAGACCTGCGAGGCGATCAACGGCATCATCGAGGAGGGTGAGGAAATCGTCGGCGAGTTCGAGAAGGGGCCGGTGCTCGACGCGGCGCTGGCTGCGAACGCCCAGGCAGTGGAACATTATGAGATGGCCCGTTACGGCACGCTGGTTGCCTGGGCGAAAGCCGCCGGGCAGGACGAGATCGCGCAACTCCTCGAGCAGACGCTCGAAGAGGAAAAGAAGGCCGACACGTTGCTCAATCAGCTCGCGAACAAGGACTTGAACAAGAAGGCGCTCGAGAAGCGGGCCGCCTGACCGCCTTTCTCCCGCCTGAGAAGAGGCCGCCGTCCGCGAGGGCCGGCGGCTTTTTTCTTAAACTCGTTTTGGGCTGACTGTGAGCGGCTACCCAACCCCCGTTCGTTCCCGCGGAAGCGGGAATCCAGCCGGCCAAACAATGCCACCATTCATAATGCGAGACCTGGCTCCCCGCCTTCGCGGGGATGAACGGAATTTTTTGCGTTAACGCGTTCCAGTCAGCATAAAAGGAGTCCAGCTGACGTCCTTCGGCGTGGCCTTCTCGCCATCCGGATTGGTCGGGTCCGGCGGAAACCGGCTTGCGGCTGCGGGCGGGGCGCCCGGCGGGTTGCCCACGCTCGGTTTCTGGGAGCCGCCCGGCGGATGTACACTTTGCGTGCCGGCCGACTCGCAAACGGCTGGCCGGATCGCAGCCGCGAAGCACAGGACGTTTGAATGTCGGACACGATCGAACACGCCAAGGAGGGCATCGAGCATGCCCATCACGCCACGCACGAGGGAAATCCCGTGGCGCCTCGGATCGCGCTGCTGATCGCGGCGCTCGCAGCGGCGCTCGCCCTATCGGAGATGGCGGAGAAGAGCGCCCAGAGCGCGTTCCTGACCCATCACATCTCGCTCAGCGACGACTGGAATTTCTTTCAGGCCAAGAACGTGCGGGCGACGGTCCGCGCCGCCGAGGCGAGTCTCCTCGAAAGCCTTCCCTCGGCCGGGGACGAGGCCGTTCGCGCCCGGATCAAGACCGCCCAGGACAACGAAGCCCGGTTGCGGGACGAGCCGGGCGGCGAGGGCATGAAGCAGCTCCAGGAACGCGCCGACCAACAGGCTGAACTGCGGGACCACGAGTTTCACCGCTACCACCAATTCGAACTGGTGGTGGGAGCGCTCCAGATCGCGATCGTGCTCGCCTCCGTCTCCATCGTGACGCAAGTGCTCGCCCTGGCGGCAGCGGGCGGCTTGCTGGGCGGCGCGGCGGCGCTTTATGGCGTGATCATTGCCTCGGGGATCATTTGAGCGACCCGCTCCGGGGAGGCGGGTCGCTGTGCGCGCTCCGGCGCTGCGGCCGCGGGCTGAGGCGCGCGAACGGTGGCGGTTGTCGGCTCCGGCAATCGCACCAGCACCGTCGCTCCGTGCCCGGCCCGGGCGATCACTTCGAAGGTTCCGCCAGTCATCGCCGCGATGTCGCTCACCGGCCGGAGCGTGCCTTCTACGGATTCGCGTGTTCCGGCCGGACCGTCGTGGGTGACGCCGATCTGCACGCGCCCGCCATGCGCCCCGGCGGCGAGGAGAACCCGCCCGTACGGCGCGGCGTCGATCGCGTGGGCGATCATCTCGACGAGGAGCTTGCGAAAGGCGCGCGGGTCCATCCAGGCCCGGAGCCCCGGGGCGACCGCCACTTCCAGGCGCACGCCACGCCGCTGGGCCTCGGCGGCCAACGCCGCCATGGCCCAATGCGCCTCCGACGCGACGGACAACTGCTCGCCGCGGCAGGCCAGAATGCTGGGCTCGAAGCGACGCGTCTCATCCAGTTCGGGGTTGGGAGCCGCCGGCTGAGCCACGGGCGGCGCGCTGCTTCTGCGGAACGCGGCGGTTCCGAGCAGCCCGGCAACGGTTCCGGCGGCGAGCAGCCACGGAAACGACCCGCCCTCCGTGACGGCGCCGAACCAATCGAACCAGGAAGAGAGCATCGTTCCGATCTCCACTCGTATCGGGCGACCAATGAAGCAGACAACCGGTACCGAAACGTTAACCCGCCCCGCCGCGCCGTTAACTGGCGGCCGGCTGGCCGGAACCCATATGTGGCAAACCCGTTCTGACCGGACGCAGGCACGAGGGGCCAGCATGGACCAGACAGTCGCCATTGGCCCGTCGCCGGACAGCGCGGAACCCGGCCAGCCCGACCCCCCATGTCCGCCCGGCGCGCGTTATAAGGCCGTTCGGGACCATACGGAGCACCTCGTCGCCGCACTGACGGAGGAGGATCAGTGCGTCCAGTCCATGCCGGACGCCAGCCCGGCGAAATGGCATCGGGCCCACACCACCTGGTTCTTCGAGGAGTTCGTGTTAGCCGCGCATCAGCCCGGCTACACGCGGTTCGATCCGGCCTTTCGCTTCCTGTTCAATTCCTATTACGAGGCGGTCGGACCACGGCACCCACGCCCCAGCCGCGGCCTGCTGACGCGTCCGGGCGCCCGCCAGATCAGCGCCTACCGCGCCCAGGTCGACGCAGCGATGACGGCACTCCTCGAAGAGCTGCCTCCGCCCGACGCGCAGGACCCGAGGGCCGGGTGCATCCTCGGTCTCCTCGAGCTCGGGTTGCATCACGAGCAGCAGCATCAGGAATTGCTTGTCACCGACATGCTGCACGCCTTCGCGCAAAATCCTCTCGCACCCGCGATTTTCCCCCCTTGGAGGGAGGACCCGGGGGCTTCCGGTCCTACCCGGATGATCGGGTTCGCGGGCGGGGTCGTCGCCATCGGCCATTCGGGCGACCAATTCGCGTTTGATAACGAGAGCCCCCGGCATGAGGTGCTGTTGCGACCCTACCGGCTCGCGGACCGGTTGGTGCGCAACGCGGACTGGCTCGCTTTCATGCAGGATGGCGGCTATCGCACGCCGACGCTCTGGATGTCCGACGGGTGGGCGACGGTGCTCGATCAGGGCTGGGAATCGCCGCTCTACTGGCGCCAACGCGAGGACGGTTGGTGGCAGATGGGACCCGGCGGGCTCGCCCCTATCGACCCGGACGCGCCCGTCCGGCACGTCAGCTGGTACGAGGCTGACGCCTTCGCCCGTTGGACGGGAGCCCGCCTGCCGACCGAAGCGGAATGGGAGGCGGCGGCCGGAGACGAGCGCATCCATGAGTGGACCGGCCATGTGTGGCAATGGACCGCCAGCGCCTATGCGCCGTATCCCGGCTTCACTCCGGCCCCGGGCGCCATCGGGGAATACAACGGCAAGTTCATGATCAACCAGATGGTCCTGCGGGGCGGCTCGTTCGCGACGCCGCCGGGACATCTCCGCCCCAGCTATCGCAACTTCTTCTATCCCGATCGGCGCTGGCAGTTCTCGGGCGTGCGCCTGGCGCGATGGGACTGAGGACCCGACTCCCCGCCTTCTCACCGAAGCCGAAGAAGGAAGTCCGATGCCCAAGGGCAGTTCCGCGCTCCGTCGCCATGCAGAGGAACAACCCGCGCGTCTGGCGCACCCGGTGGCCGAGGAGGCGCTGCGGGGACTGACAAAGGAGAGAAAGACCCTTCCGCCGAAGCTATTCTACGACGACGAAGGCTGCCGGCTCTTCGCAAGCATCACCGAGCTTCCCGAGTACGATGTCACCCGTACCGAACTCGCACTGCTGCGAGAGAGAAGCGCGGAGATCGCGGCCCACGTGCCGCCCGGTGCAACCGTGGTCGAATACGGTGCGGGAAGCGAGACCAAGGCGGCCATCCTGCTTGCGGCGCTGCGCGCTCCCGCCGCCTATGTCCCGATCGACGTGGCCGATGCGGCTATGCAGGCCGCGGCGCGGCGGCTGAGCCGGCGATTTCCGCGGCTGCGCATCGTTCCCGTTGCCGCCGATTTCCTGGCCCCGCTCGCATTGCCGCCGAGTCTGGCGGAGGGTGCGCGTCTCGGCTTCTTTCCGGGCTCGACGATCGGGAATCTCGAACCGGTCGCGGCGCAAGCTTTCCTGCGGCAAGCCCGCGCGGAGCTCGGCCCTGGATCGCTGCTCCTTGTCGGGGTCGACCTGCCGAAGGAATTATCCATCCTGATCCCCGCCTATGACGACGGCGAGGGCGTGACGGCCGCGTTCAATCGAAACGTGCTGGCGCGCCTCAATCGAGAGGCGGCGGCGGATTTCGACCCGGAAAACTTCGCCCATTTGGCCTTGTGGAACGCGGCTGAGAGCCGGATCGAGATGCACTTGGTCAGCCGGCGCGCCCAAACCGTTCACGTCGCGGGCCGCTCCATTCACTTCGCCGCCGGTGAAAGCATTCACACCGAGAACAGCTACAAGCACTCCGTGGACGCTTTTCGCTCCCTGTCGAGCGAGGCAGGCTGGGCCAGTGTGCAACTGTGGACGGATCCGGACGCTTTGTTCTCGGTGCATTTGCTCTCCGCCGGAGAATGAAATGTCTCGAGAACGTGTCCGGGTCATCGCGCGTCGCAGGCGAAGAGATCCCGGCCCGTGGCTGCCCTGGGTCCTGCTCGCACTTGGCCTCGCCGCCTGCGCGGGTCTGGAAGCTGCCCAGGCGCAGGACACTGGGCTTCCCAAGTTGCCGCCTGGAAGCACCGCGCCGGCGACCCCACCCGGAGGTGGCAGTCTACCGCCGGCGGGCGCGATACCAGGGCAGCAACCCAGCGTCATTCATCCGCCTACATCGACGGACTCGGAAATGACGAAACCTCCGCCGAACCCGAAAGCCTACCCGATGCCGGTCATTCCACCTCCCGGAACTCCAGGGGGAAACCCACAGGTAGTGCCGAAATGAAGCGAGCGGCCGCCCTATTTGGACGGTGACGAACGCGCCTCCTCCGAGCCTTCGGCGGTAGCCGGCTTGCGACGCCGGCGCATGGGTCCGGCCGACTTCTCGCCCTGATCGGCGAAGCGGTCCGGAAACTCGCCCTGATTCTCGAGCGCCTCGATCGGCTCGATAGGTTCCGGTGGCGAGGGCGTGGTTCTGCCCTTCTCCCGGTCCGTCACGACCGGGTTGGGCAACTTGCCCGCCTCGGCATTGTCTTCGAGCCCGACCAAGAAACGGGCTTGCTCCCAATGCTCCAGCTCCCGCCCCTGCGGACGGCCCTCTTCTTCCCAAATGCGGTACGCTCGCTCGCGGATGCGCTGCTCGATATCGGCCATGACCCTTCCCTGCGTTCAGCGGCCCGTAATGCACGAGATGCGCTGCGAGTTCTACTCGGAGCAAGAGCCCGCGAAACCGGAGTTGCGGAACGGAAAGGGCCCTGGATAGTCGTCGACATAGGCCATGTGGGAGACGAGGCCGGTGGCCGGGGTCCAGCGGTGGAGCTGGAAGGCGGGAGGCTCCATGACGAAGGCCCCCTCGGCTTGGGGGCGCAGTTCCAGCTCCACCTGATGCGCGACGGACGGCCCGATGGAGGCGATCGCGCCGGCCACCCGAGCTATCACGGGCCGATGGTGATGGCCGCAGATGATCCGCTCGACCTGAGCGTGCACGGCGATCACGGCCGCGAAATCCGCGGCATTACGAAGATTGATCCGGTCCATGTGCTCGATCCCGCAAGTGAACGGCGGGTGGTGCATGGCTATGATGGTCGGCTTTTCCGGTTGCTGCTCCAGTGTCCGCTCCAGAAACGCGAGGCGGCTCGCACAGAGTTCACCATGGGGAGCGCCGGGCACCAGCGTGTCCAGCATCACCAGCCGGACCGGATAGTCGTCCACCGCATATTGGACGAACTCGGGATCGCTCGTGACCCCCGGCAGGGCCGCGAGGACCTCCCGCAAGGCGCCGCGCCGATCATGATTGCCCGGAATGACGAAGACCGGGATCGCAAGGTGCCGCCGGAGCAACTGCAAGAACAGCGTGTACTCGCTCGCCAGGCCGCAATCCGTGAGGTCGCCCGTGATGACGACCGCGTCCGGCCGTGGGTCGAGCGCAGCGACCGCCCGGAAAGCCCGCTCCGTCAGCATGTTCGTCTCGACGACCCGATAGGCCGGGAGTCCTTCGGGCCGCATGTGCAAATCGGTGAGCTGACAAATCAGCATCGCTGCTCCTGGAGGAGAATGCGCGCACCTACAATGATCCGCTACGCATCCAAACACAAACGAGTTGAATAGGACGTTAAGCGGGCAACTTTGGGGCGGAGGTCTCCCTTCAGGCGCTCAAGGATCGACCAGCACACCCGGATTCATCACGCCTTCGGGGTCAAGAACGCGCTTCGATGCGCGGAGTGCGGCCGCGAATAGCTTGGGCCGCTGGCGGTCGTACCAGGGCCGGTGATCGCGGCCGACGGCATGGTGGTGCGTGATCGTACCGCCGGCTTCGATCAGGGCATCGCTCGCCGCGCTCTTGATCGCTTCCCACTGCTCGAGCAGTGCGCCGTGCCGGCCGAGCGCGTGAAAGGTGAAATAGGGCGCGGGGCCGTCCGGGTAAACGTGGGTGAAGCGGCACGTCACCTGGCCTGGGCGGCCCGTTGCGACGCGAATGGCGTCCTCGGTCGCCCGCTTGACGGTCGCGTGAAACACCTCGAAGCGATCCCAGGTGATCGCGGTCTCGAACGTGTCGGTAATGATCGCCCGGGGCACCATGCGCTCGCGCGCATACGGCATCCGGATGAACGCGTTGCGCCAGAGCCCTGCGGCGCCCTGCCGGTGCGCGTCCGCGCTTGCCGTGCCCTCGGCTGTGCCGCCGTGATCGCGGCAGCATTCCAGCGCCCGAGCCATCCAGGCATCGAGCGGATGATCCGCCGATTCGAAGGCAAGCACCATGACCGCGGCCGTGCCGTCACCGGCACCCGTATTGTATGCCTCCTGCGGGTCGAGGATGCGGCAGTTGGACGGATACAGCCCGGCTTGGCCGATCGCGCGCACGGCCCGTGCGGCAGCGTGGAGATCCGCGAACCGCACCGCGCCGCCCGCACGGAAACGCGGCCTCTCCTGGACTCGCATCCAGGCCTCGGCGATCACGCCCAAAATGCCTTCGGAGCCGATGAACAGCCGATCCGGGCTCGGCCCCGCCCCGGATCCGGGCAAGCGGCGTGTTTCCAGCGTTCCGGCGGGCGTGACGACACGCAGGCTTTCGACGAGATCGTCGATATGCGTGTAGAGGGTTGCGAAGTGGCCCCCCGAGCGCGTCGCGATCCAGCCGCCGAGCGTCGAGTACCGAAGCTTTGCGGATAATGCCGCAGCGTGACGCCGTGTGGCTTGAGCTGCGATTCCAGCGCCGGTCCCAACACGCCGCCTTGGATGCGAGCGGCGCGGGAGGCGTCGATCGAATTCGAGCACCTTGTCCATCGCGCGGAGGTCGAGCGACACGGCGGGCCGATGCCGCGCCTGGTCGGCGGTGACGCCGCCGACGACCGAGCTGCCGCCGCCGAACGGGATCAGCGCCGCCCGCGCGCCGCCCGCCCAGTCCATCACGTCCGCGATCTCCTGTTCGGTGCGCGGATAGGCGACCACGTCCGGAGCGGTGCTGTAGTCGTTCAGCATCCCGCGAACGGTATCGGGGTAGGATTTGCCGAAACTGTGTGCTGCGCGGTCATAATGCTCGGCAGAGCAAAAGGCGGAGATGGCGCTGGGCGGCGACAAACGTGGCGCACGCAACCGGAGCTGATCGAGTGGAGGCACGGGAAGGGTCTCGAATTCACTCACGCCGAATTGCTCGCGATAGACCTTGAGGGCGAACGCCTCCTCGTCCTGCGTCATCCCCTCGCCTTCGCGACCCCAGCCGAAATGCTTGAGCCTGGCTTGCGGCATGGTGTGCTGTTCCTCCCGCTCGCTCGAAGCAGACAGCGCCCGCGCGGTCAGGTCAACGCTCCGGCTCCGCGTAGCGGAGATGCGCCCGCACCGGGTTCCATGCTACCGGAACGAAACGACGGGAGGACGTTCAATGGACCGCAGGCAGCTCATGACGGCAGCGACATTCTTCACGGTCTTCGCCGCGTCGCTGCGTCCCCAGCGAAGTGAGGCGGCGGACGGAGCCGGCGAGCGCGACACCTCGCTCGACGCAATCTTGCAAGACTACCTGACGCGCTACGGGCTGCCCGCGCTCGCCGCCGCCGTAGTCGCGAAGGGCGAGATCGTCGCCTCCGGTGCGGTGGGAACGCGGCGGGCCGGGACCGACACGCCAGTCACCTTGAGCGACCGCTTCCATATCGGATCGGACGCCAAGGCCATGACGGCGCTGCTCGCGGCGATGCTGGTCGAAGAGGGCAAGCTGCGCTGGGACAGCACGGTCGGCGAGGTGTTTCCCGAGTTGCGCCCGACCATGGATACGGGGCTGCGCGAGGTCACGCTCGAGCAACTCCTGTCGCACACGAGCGGCATTCCGAGCGACAATGATGCGATCAGGAAGCTGATCGTGCAGTCCTTCGCGCAGGAAGACCGCAATCTCGACGAACTGCGTTACTGGCTGCTGACACAATGGAGCGCGCAGCCCCTAGAGTCGAAGCCGGGCGAGCGGTTCGCGTACTCCAACCTGGGCTACACCTTTGCTGGTGCGATGATCGAACGCGCGGGCGGGGAGACCTGGGAAGAACTCGTAGCGGAGCGGGTATTCGACCCGCTTGGACTTAAATCGGCCGGCTTCGGCCCCCAGTCGAGTTCGGTCGGGTGGATGCGCCGCTTGGACATGCGATGCAGCCGGATGGCACTTTGAAGCCCATGCTGGCCGGACCGAACGGCGATGTTCCTGCGATCATCGGCCCGGCCGGCGACGTGCATCTCTCGGTACTGGATTTTGCTCGCTGGGCCGGCTGGAACGCGGCCGAGGGCCGGCGCGGACCGGCGCTCATCCAGCCGGAGACGATGCGCAAGCTGCACACCAAGGTCATCGAGATGCCGCCGAAACCGGATGCGCCGCCGGGGACGCCCTCGGTAGGCGGTTACGGGCTGGGCTGGGGCACCGCGACCCTGCCCTATTCGCCCGAGCCTTTCCTGGTCCACGGAGGCTCGAACACGCTCAACTTCGCCGTGATCCTGGTCCAGCCGAAAATCGATTTCGCGCTGGTGCTGATGACCAACGTGGGCGGCCCGAACGCCGATAACGCGCTCAAGACCTTGGGGCAGGAGCTGTACCAGAAGTACGCCCCGGCGCGCTGACGCGACCGCGCACGGTCTGGATCACCTCGAACCCCTCGAACTCGGGATGACCGAGATAAAGGGGCTTGTTCTGTCCGGCATCGCGATGCGCGCGCCGGAACGCCTCCGAGCGGGTCCAATCCTCGAACGCCTCACGGCTCCGCCAGATGGAATGCGAGGTGTAGAGCACGTGATCGTCCCGCTCCGGGCCGCGCAGGAGGTGGAACTCCATGAAGCCCGGCACCTCTTCGAGGTAGGTGTCCCGGCTGGTCCAAACCTTCTCGAATGCTGCTTCCGCACCGGGCGTTACCTTGAAGCGATTCATGGCGATGAACATGGTCGAGGCCTCCGCATGAGACGCCGAGCTTGGCAGGTCCGCCGGGCGACTGGAAAGGGCAGTCTCAACGCTTGATCGGCGCGAACGAGGCCGGCGTCATGAGCTTGTTCTCCTGCCCGATTAGGTACCCGGCTTCAGCGCTTTTCTGTAGATAGGCCTGCCACTCCGGGTCTGCCTGCATCGCCGCGCGCCGTTTTTCCCTGTCGCCCGCGTTCTCGTAAGCCCAGATGTGGACGAAGGTGTTGAGCTCCCCGGTTTCGGTGATGAGATAAGCGAACGGCTCGCCGAGATGGCGCTTCTGTGCCGCCATCCCATGCTCTTCGTACAATTTGAGTACTTCGTCAGGGTGCCAGGGTGTACCGTGTAGGTGCGGTGGTCGAGCAACATCGGATTTCCTTCCACGTCCGCTGCGCGGCAATGCCGAGCTCGGTCCGGAACCGGTTGTGAAAACGCTACGAAGTCGCGCCGCGGATCTAATCAGCCGCGAGTGGCATCTCCGCGGCCTCGGCGCGCATCCAAACCGCGGTGTCGTGGAAGACCGCACCGCCCATCGGCGGCGCCGGATCGTCGCTTGTCAGCGCATTGATGCCGATGCCATGCGCGAAATCGCGATTCGGCCAGATGCTCTCGACCACGATCACGCCCGGCTGCATTCCATCGGCAATGCGAGCATGCAGGACCACCTCGCCGCGCGCATTGCCAAGCCGAACCTCGCCGCCGTTGGTAACGCCAAGCCGCGCAGCGTCCTCGGGATGGACGAGCGCGGTTGGCCGAACCTCGCGCGCACGGGAGCTGGGCGTCTCGGTGAAGGTGGTATTGAGAAACTGCCGCGCGGGCGCCGCGACCAGTCGGAACGGGCGATCGGCGGTGGCTTCGTCGATCACGGCGAAATGGTCGGGCAGCTTCGGCATGCGCGCATGGTCCGCGCCGACCCGGCTCCAATCCGGGGCGAAGTGGAATTGCCGGTCGGGATGACCGAACCCGCGCAGGAAGTGACTTTCCTCGAACGAAGGCTGCGCGTCGATCCAGCGTCGTTGCAGCACGGTCGCCGCATTCGGCCAGCCCGAGGAGACGAGCAACGCATCGATCATCTCCATCGCGGTCATCTCGAAACCGGGATGCTTGGCGTGAAGCCGTGACGCGAGACCCTGGAGAACCTCGTGGTTGGAGCGGCACGCGCCCGGCGGGTCGATGAGCTTGGGGCCGATCTGGATGTGGCCGTGTCCGCCGGCCTGATAGATGTCGTCGTGCTCCATGAACATCGTCGCCGGCAGCACGATGTCGGCGAGCAGCGCCGTCTCGGTCATGAACTGCTCGTGTACGCAGACAAAAAGATCGTCGCGGAGAAAGCCCCGACGCACGCGGTTGCTGTCCGGTGCGACCACGGCGGGATTCTGTGTTCTGGATCAGCATGGCGTTGACCGGCGGTCCGCCACCAAGCGCTTCGCGATCCCCGGTCAGCACGCTCGCGATCCGGCTCATATCCAGCTCACGAACCGAGAGATCGCGGGCATCGAGCCCCTCGATCAGCGTCTTGTCCCAGCGATAGATGTCGCGGTTGCTCCAGAACGCCCCGCCGCCTTCATGGCGCCAGGCGCCCGTGACCGTCGGCAGGCAGCTCACCGCGAACAGACTCGCCGCGCCGTTGCGGGAGCGGGAAAACCCGTATCCCATGCGGATATAGCTGCGCTCCGTGGCGCAGTAGAGCTTGGCGAATCCCTCGATCGCCTCCACCGAAAGCCCGGTAATCCTGCTGGCCCATTCCGGTCCGCGCGATCGCAGATGCGTCTCCAGCGCGTCGGGGCAGTCGGCGTATTGCGCCATGTAGGCGCGGTCGGCATATCCGTCCCGAAACGCGATATGCATGACGGCGCAGGCCAGCGCGCCGTCCGTGCCCGGGCGAGGCGCGAGATGGAGGTCGGCCGCCTGCGCCGTGCCGGTCCGGTACGGATCGACCACGACGAGCTTCGCCCCACGCTCCTTGCGAGCGCGGGTGATGTGTACCATCGCGTTCACCTGGGTCCCGACGGGATTGCCGCCCCAGACGACGATCAGGTCGGATTTCGCCATTTCGCGCGGGTCGGGACCGGTGAATCGCCCGACGCCGGCGATCCAGCCGGCCTCGCAGGTCGCCGTGCAGATCGTTTTCTTCTGCCGGGCATAGCGCATGACGTGGCGCAGGCGATTGATCCCGTCGCGCTGCACAAGGCCCATCGTGCCCGCGTAGTAATAGGGCCAGACCGCCTCGGCACCGTGCTTGTGGGCGGTCGCGATGAACGCTTCCGCGACCCGGTCCAGCGCCTCCTCCCAGCCTATCGGCCGAAACTGACCGGAGCCCTTCGGGCCGGTACGCAGCAGCGGGGTTGTGAGGCGCTCCGGGTGGTGGATGCGCTCGGCGTAGCGGGCGACCTTGGCGCAGACGACGCCTCGGGTGTAGCTGTTCGCCTCCGCCCCGCGCACCGCGCCGATGCGCCTCCCGTCCAACACCTCGACTTCCAAGGCACAGGTGGAAGGACAGTCGTGCGGACAAGCGGAGCTGCGGGTCTCTCGGGCCTCGAACGTCATCGAAAGTCCTTCGCGTCACGGCGATTCTAGCATCACATCTGCGCAAAGCCACCTCTTAAGCCCTTCGCGTGCTTGCTCCGGCCAGGGGGGCAGTGCTGTGTTCAAGTCATGGCCCTTGATCACGACGCACCGCGCCCGGCCGCGACGGTCTTGCTCCTGCGGAATGGAGCGGACGGGTTGGAGGTGTTCATGGTGGAACGTCACCAGGACATCGTGTTCGGCTCAGGCGCGCTGGTGTTCCCCGGCGGCCGGGTGGATTCCGGCGATCATCTCATCGCCGAGCAGCCCGATCTCTGCCCCGACACCTCGGGCCTGGATGCCGCCGCGATGAGCTTCCGGGTCGCCGCGATTCGCGAGACGTTCGAGGAATGCGGGATCCTGCTCGCGCGACCGCGCGGCTCGCAGGCCCTGGTCGCCGCCGACCGGCTCCAGGCGATCGAGGCGTCCCAGCGCGCCCCGCTCTGCCAAGGCGAGATCACCTTCGCCGATGTCCTGATGGTCGAGGAGTTGGTGCTGGCGACCGACCTCCTGGTACCCTTCGCGCGTTGGATCACCCCGGCCCCGGTTCCCAAGCGGTTCGACACGCTGTTTTTCCTCGCCTCGGCCCCCGAAGAGCAGGTGGGCGTGCATGACGGGGGCGAATCCGTCGATTCCGCCTGGCTCTCCCCGAGCCGCGCCGTGGCGGAGGCGGATGCAGGGAACCGCAAGCTGATGTTCCCCACTCGACTGAACCTGACGAAGCTCGGCGCGCACCGCACAGCCGAGGCTGCGATGGAGGACGCGCGAACACGATCGATCGTGACCGTGCTCCCGGAGCTGGTGGCGACGGAGAACGGCCGGCGAACCCTCCGCATTCCAGCGGAGGCCGGCTACGGGGGCGAGGTGTTCACGATCACCACGCCGCCGATGTGAGGTAGGCCGCGTCCTGCTACACTAAGCGTCCGTCCCGCCTTCAAGTCGGGACGCGGACAAGAAAACATGGAGAAGCGGATGCTTTTGACCTCGCGGCGGCAAGCCTGCCGCGGGCTCGTCGCTCTCGCCGCAATCTCGCTAAGTGCCCGCGCACCGGGCCTCGCCCAGCCCGCCAAGCCGACGTTTTGTGGCGGGAGCGCGATTGAGTGGGCGACCGACGTGGCGCGATCGGCGATCGATCGTCTGGGTCACGTCCTGACGTTCGGCCAGCCAAACGCCACCCTCGACTACTCGAACGATTTGTTCGCGATCTCCCTGCTCCGCCTGTCGGACCGGACGGGCGACACCGCGCTGCGGGACTACGGCGAGGACATCGTGGGATCGTTCGTGGCCGACGACGGCAGCATCAAGCGGGTTCCCGAGCGCGGCTTCCGCCTCGACGCCATGCCGGCCGGCCTGGTCCTCCTCGATATCTATCAGCGGACGCATGACGAGAAATACCGGAAGGCGGCCGACGCCATGCGCCGGCGGCTGGCCGCCCTGCCGCGGACCAGCGAGGGCACCTTCGCCTGGGCACCCAACCAGATCTGGCTCGACGGGCTGTGGATGACGGAGCCGTTCTACGCCCGGTATGCCAAGATGTTCGACCAGCCGGGCGACTTCGACGACATCCTGAAGCAGTATCGCGCGACGGTCGCGCATAATCGCGATCCGCGGACGGGCCTCTACTACCACGGTTGGGACGAGCGTCACGAGCTGTTCTGGGCCAATCGCGAGACGGGCACGTCGTCCTCCGTCTGGGGCCGCGCGATGGGCTGGTTCGCGATGTCGCTGGTCGATACGCTCAATTTCAGTGCCGCCCGAGCATCCGCTGCACGCCTATCTGGTCCAGGTACTACGCGATCTCGCCCCCGCCCTCGTCCGCTTCCAGGACCCGAAATCCGGCCTGTGGTGGGAGGTGGTCGATCAAGGCGAGCGGGCCGGCAACTACACCGAGGCATCCGCGTCGGCCATCTACACCTATACCCTCGCGAAAGGCGTGAATAAGGGCTACCTGGGTACGGACTTCGCGGCACCTTCTGTTCGCGGGTTCGCCGGGCTGGTCCGCGACAAGATCGTCCGGGATGCGCAGGGACGCTGGAGCCTGACCAGCATCGTGCGGAGCGCCGGGCTGGGACCGCCGCCCACCGAGTGGCCGCCGGGAGCGCCGCCGCCGAGCCGCCGGGAACTCGATCCCCGGCGGACGCGACGGATCGTTCGAATACTATGTTGAGCAGCCGATCACGACCGATAACCTCCACGGTCTCGGCCCGTTCATCTTGGCCGGCGTGGAGGTCGACCGCCTACCGGCATCGGCGGAGAGCGGGCGATTTGCCGATCCTGCGACCGGCCCGGCCCCGGGGTGCCGCTTCCCGCGTCGATAAGTTGACGCTGCACGGGCGCACGCCATGCTGTAAGTGTCGGACGGAGGCGAGACCGGGAGGAAACATCATGGGCCAGACCGTCAAGCTGATGGCGGCCGACCGTCATACGCTCTCCGCCTACAGCGCCGGCCCGGCGGACGGGGGCCGCGGCCTCGTTGTCGTGCAGGAGATTTTCGGCGTGAACCGCCACATGCGCGGCGTATGCGATCGGTTCGCCGCCGCCGGATACGCGGTGCTCGCCCCTGCCCTGTTCGATCGGGTCGAGCCGGGAGCCGAGCTCGGCTACGGTCAAGGGGATATCGTGCGCGGCCGCGAACTTCGCATGAAACTGCAAGAGAGCGGGGTGATGGCCGACATCGAGGCGGCGGCGGACGGGCTCGCGGGCAAGAAGATCGGCATCGTCGGCTACTGTTACGGCGGCACCGTTGCCTGGTGGGGCGCGACCCGTACCCGCCTTTTCGCCGCCGCCTCCTGCTGGTACGGCGGCGGCATCGCCGGGACCCGCACGGAAAAACCGAACTGCCCGGTGCAGATGCATTTCGGGGATCAGGACGCCTCGATACCGATGAGCGACGTGGAGGCCATCCGCGCGGCGCAGCCAGGGGCCGAGATCCACGTCTATCCGGGCGCGAGGCACGGCTTCGGGT
Source organism: uncultured Alphaproteobacteria bacterium (assembly GCA_963808965.1). GTDB lineage: Bacteria > Pseudomonadota > Alphaproteobacteria > Acetobacterales > Acetobacteraceae > CAWEHU01. The sequence continues at coordinate 77,248 of CAWEHU010000017.1, read as the reverse complement.
GCGATGAGCGGGAGAGCTTCAGCCCGCCCGATTACGCCGTCGCTCAGGAACGGACGCTGGCGTTCTTCGCCAAGCACCTCGTTTGAACAGGATGGATACAGCCATTACCGCCATTCGCCCCCACCCGCCGGGTTCACTGACCGAGACGACTCGCTCGCAGCGAATCGCCAGGGCGGCGCTCGCCATCGGGCTCGCGGGCCTCGGACTCTGGACACTCCAGAGCTTCCTTCCGGCTCTGGTCTGGGCCGCGATCTTCGCCATCGCGATCTGGCCGTCCTATGAACGCGCGCAACGGCGTTGGCCGCCGGGCAAGCACAACATCCTTTTGCCGGCCTGCTTCACGGCCGCCGTGGCGCTCGTCTTCATCATCCCGCTCGCGATCCTGGCCGTGCAGCTCGCCCGCGAGGCTCATAGCCTCTTCGATTGGGTGGACAACGCCCAGAACAATGGCGTGCCGGTACCGGATTGGGTGTCGCACCTCCCCTATGCCGGACCGCAGGCCGCCGGCTGGTGGCAGGACAATCTGAGCGACCCGGATAGCGCGCAAGATCTCCTGAAACGGATGAGCCGCGGCGAGGTCGTCGCCTTCAGCCGGCATATCGGCTCGCAGCTCGTCCATCGCATCGTGCTGTTCGGCTTCACCTTGCTGACCTTGTTCTTCCTTTTCCGCGATGGACCGCGGCTGACGGAGCAGATGCTCCGGGCCAGCCACCGAGCGTTCGGCTCTCGGGGCGAGCGGCTCGCCCGCCAGGTTATCGCCTCCGTGCATGGCACGGTGGACGGGCTCGTGCTGGTGGGCCTCGGCGAAGGGCTCCTGCTCGGCATCGCCTACGCGATCGCGGGGGTGAGTCATCCGACGCTGCTCGGGGCCATGACGGCCGTGGCCGCCATGATCCCGTTCGGGGCGCCGTTGGTGTTTGGCGCTGCCTCCCTGCTGCTGCTCGCAAAGGGCGCGGCGCTGGCGGCAGCCATCGTCTTCGCCTTCGGCCTGGCTGTCGTGTTCATCGCCGACCATTTCATCCGGCCGGTGCTGATCGGCGGATCGACCCGTCTGCCCTTCCTCTGGGTCCTGTTCGGTATCCTTGGCGGCGTGGAGACCTGGGGCCTGCTCGGCCTGTTTCTTGGCCCAGCCATCATGGCGGCGCTGATGCTGCTTTGGCGGGAGTGGGTCAGCGGACCGGCGACCGAAAGCGCGGGAGCCGAGCGCCTGCCAGGCTAAACTCCTTATGCTGACTGGAACGCGATAACGCAAAAATTCCGTTCATCCCCGCGCAGGCGGGGAGCCAGGTCTCTCGCATTATGAATGGTGGCATTGTTTCGCGGGACTGGGTTCCCGCTTTCGCGGGAACGAACGGGGGTTGGGTAGCCGCTCACAGTCAGCCCAAAACGAGGCTAAATCGCAGGCGCGTGAACTAGCCGCGGCTTTGTGCGTTCTGGGCTCGTCGTTCCCAGACCGGAAAGGGTTGCCCCACGATGGGTATCATCCTCCTGATCATCCTCATCATCCTGCTGCTCGGCGCGTTGCCGTCGTGGCCCTACAGCTCCGGCTGGGGCTACTACCCGTCCGGCGGGTTGGGACTGCTGCTGCTGATCGTGATCATTCTGCTCGTTCTCGGGCGGATATGATCCTCCGCTGCGGCCAGCCCCGTCAGGCGGGCCGCAGCACCCGCCCCGCCACGACGTCGAGTTTTTCCATCAGCGCCGGATCGCGCAGCTGAGCGGCGGTGATGATCGCGTGATCGAGCGCGTGGTCGCAGCCCGCTTGGCACGATCCGCGTGACGCCCCAAGCGGCGGAACGACGGCGCGGACCAGGGCGCGCGCCTTGTCGGCATTCTCGAGCAAAACCCTCACCACGGCATCCACGGTGACGTGGTCGTGGTCCGGATGCCAGCAATCGTAATCCGTCACCATCGCGACCGTCGCGTAGCAAAGCTCCGCCTCGCGGGCGAGCTTGGCCTCCGGCATGTTCGTCATGCCGATGACGCTGCACCCCCATGAGCGGTACAGCTCACTCTCCGCCTTGGTGGAGAATTGCGGGCCCTCCATCACGAGATACGCGCCGCCGCGAGTCACGGGCAGCCCGAGGTCGCGCGCGCCTGCTTCCAGGACGTCGCCGAGCCGTGAGCAGACCGGGTGCGCCATCGAGACATGCGCGACTATCCCTTCGCCGAAGAAGCTCTTTTCCCGCGCGAAGCTGCGGTCGATGAATTGGTCGACGATGACGAAATGACCCGGCGGCAGTTCCGCTTTCAGGCTTCCGACAGCCGATAACGAGAGCACGTCGGTGACGCCCGAAGACTTCAGCGCGTGGATATTGGCGCGATAATTCAGATGCGTGGGCGACAGGGCATGCCCGCGCCCGTGCCGGGGAAGAAACACGCAACGCACGCCGTCCAGCCGCCCGAACAATAGCGCGTCGGAAGGCGGTCCCCAGGGCGTATCGACCTGTCGCCAGAATTTCTCGTCCAGCCCCTCGATGTCGTAGAGGCCGGAACCGCCCACAATGCCGATGACGGGCTCGATCACAGGGCGACCGCCGCGTTCAATGCGCCTCCGCCCAGACCTTCCGCTTCACGGCGTAAGTCAGGCCAGTCATCAGCACCAAGAACAGCACCGCACGGACACCGATCTGCTTTCTTTGCACCATTTCGGGGTTTGCGGCCCACGCCAGGAAGGTGACCACGTCGTGCGCTTCCTGCTCGAGCGTGTTCGGTGTTCCATCGGTATAGGTCACCTGGCCCTCGCTCAGCGGCTTCGGCATGGCGATCTGATGGCCCGGAAAGTATTTGTTGTAGTTCATCCCTTCCATCAGGTTGAAGCCTTCGGGCGCATCCTCATAGCCGGTGAGAATGCCGTAAACGTAGTTCGCGCCGCCCTCGCGCGCGTTGACGATGAGCGACAGATCCGGCGGCAATGCGCCGTTGTTCGCGGCACGCGCCGCCTGCTCGTTGGCGAAAGGCGAGCGGAAGTGGCTCGACGGCAAGCCTGGCCCCGTCACGGGCTCGCCCTGGTCGTTCAGTCCCGCCGGCACCTGCACGTTCGAGGCGATCGCCCTGATCTGGTCGAGATTGAGGCCGATCCCGGTCAGGTTGCGGTAGAACATCAGCCGCATCGAGTGGCAATTCGAGCAGACCTCCGAATAGATCTGGAAGCCCCGCTGCGCCGCGGCAAGATCGTAGGCGCCGAACGGGCCGCTGAAGCTCCAGTTCTCCGACGGTGGCTCGGGCGCCTCCTGCGCACGCGCGGCGCCGGCCAGAGCGAAGCCCGCGACGATGGCGCCGGGCAGAAGCGAACGTGCCAGCCTGGAACGGAGCGCGCGCATCACGCCTTCTCCATCGGCTTGGCCGCCGCACCGGACGGCAACGGCCCCCCGCCGCCGAGTACCGGCCGGCTGATGCTTTCGGGCAGCGGCAAGGGCCGCTCGAGCTTTCCCAATACCGGCAACAGCACGAGGAAGTGGAAGAAGTATACGTCGTCGCGACCCGGCCCAGCACCACCCAAATCCCCTCCGGCCGGTGCGCCCCGACGACGCCGAGCACGATAAGCGCGACCACGAGGAGGAACACGAAGGGGCGATACAGCGGCCGAAAGCGGCAGCTCCGCACCGGGCTCGTGTCCAACCACGGCAACACGAACAGGACGATGATCGAGCCGAACATCAGCGTGACGCCGCCGAGCTTGTTCGGCACCCCGCGCAGGATCGCGTAGAAGGGCAGGAAGTACCATTCCGGCACGATATCTGCGGGCGTTTGTAGCGGATTGGCCGGTATGAAGTTGTTCGGATCGCCGAGGAAATTCGGCGCGAAGAACACCAAATCGAGAACACGATCAGGTAGACGCACATGCCCACGCTGTCCTTGATCGTGTAGTACGGGTGGAAGGGCAGCGTGTCCTGCGGGCTCTTCACGTCGATGCCGAGCGGATTGCCGGACCCGGTGATGTGCAGCGCCACGATGTGGAGGAACACCACGCCCGAAGAGCACGAAGGGCAGCAGATAATGCAGGCTGAAGAAGCGGTTGAGCGTCGGGTTATCGACGCTGAATCCGCCCCACAGCCAGGTGACGATGGATTCACCGACGAGCGGAATGGCGGAGAACAGGTTGGTGATGACGGTCGCACCCCAGTAGGACATCTGCCCCCAGGGCAGCACGTAGCCCATGAAAGCGGTCGCCATCATCAACAGCAGGAGAACCACGCCGATGATCCACAGCAGCTCGCGCGGATACTTGTACGGACCGTAGTAGAGCCCGCGAAAGATGTGGATATAGACCACGATGAAGAACATCGAGGCGCCGTTCTGGTGGATGTAGCGCAGCATCCACCCGTAGTTCACGTCGCGCATGATCCGCTGCACGCTGTCGAAGGCGAGCTCGGTGTTCGGGGCGTAGTTCATCGCGAGAAAGATGCCGGTCGCGATCATGATCGCGAGATTGATCATGGCCAGCGCGCCGAAATTCCAGAAATAATTGAAGTTCCGGGGAGTCGGGAAACTCCGTACTCCTTCTGCATCATGGTGAAGATCGGCATCCGCGTGTCGATCCAGTTCACCACCGGATTCTTGAAATCGCTCTTGTACAGGCCGGCCATGGGATAGACCTTTTCGTCTCGGGCGGGTCGGACGTCAGCCGATCTTGATCTTCGTGTCGCTCGTGAAGGCGTAGGGCGGCAATAGAGATTCAGCGGCGCGGGACCGTGGCGAACGCGGCCCACCGTGTCGTATTGGCTGCCGTGGCACGGGCAGAACCAGCCGCCGTAGTCGCCACGCGGGTCCGTCGGCTTGTTGCCGAGCGGCACACAGCCGAGATGCGTGCAAATCCCGATCACGACGATCCATTGGTCGTGACCGGACTTCACGCGATCGGCCGCGGGTACCGGTTCGGTAAGGTCGCTGAGGGGCGTAGCCGCTGCTTCCTGCCACTCCTTGCCCGTCAAATGACGCACGAAGATCGGCTTGCCGCGCCAAACCACGGTGATGCCCTGGCCCTCGACAATGGGCGTGAGGTCCACCTCGACCGACGAAAGCGCCAACACGTCCGCCGACGGGTTCATGAAGTCGATAAAGGGCCAGGCGAGCGCGCAGACGCCGATGCCGGCGCCCGCGGCCGTGACCAGCTTCAGGAAATCCCGTTTGGATACGATATCGGGTTGGCCATGCTGGGCGACGGCTGCTGCCGCGGACGTTTCTGCCATCTTCCCCTCGATCCCAGGCCGGGCGGCCCGTCTTCCCCTGTGTGCCACGCAGCCATTCCAGAGCCCGGCAATGCGGGGCTCCGCTGCTGTCCGTGCGGTCCGGGCCGCATACTAGGGACGAGACTTTGCCCCTGCAACACACGCTCCGCAGCGGCTAACTTCGCGGGAAACATGGAATTGCCTGCATGACCCTGGCTTCGCACAATGCCGCCCGGCCGCCGCACGAAAAGCTGAAGGAGGCCGCCCGAGCCTGGTTCCAGAATTTGCGCGACCGCCTCTGCGCCGCTTCGAGACGATCGAGAGCGATCACAGCGGGTCACCCTCGGATCACCCGGCCGGCCGCTTCGTCCCGACCGCCTGGCGCCGCCCGACGCCGGACGGCTCGGACGGGGGTGGCGGCGTGATGAGCGTGATGCGCGGCCGGGTGTTCGAGAAAGTTGGGGTGAACGTCTCGACCGTGTGGGGAGAGTTCAGCCCGGAGTTTCGCGCCCAGATCCCCGGCGCCGAAGATGATCCGCGCTTCTGGGCCAGTGGGATCAGCCTGGTTGCACATATGCAAAGTCCGAAGGTGCCGGCCGCGCATTTCAACACGCGCATGCTGGTGACGACGAAGGGGTGGTTCGGCGGCGGGGGCGACCTCACCCCGATGCGGCTCGATACGCCGGAATCGGGCGAGGACGCGTCGGACTTCCACGCAGCCTACAAAGCCGCGTGCGACCGGCACGACCCTGGTTATTACCCGGAGTTCAAAGCTTGGTGCGACCGCTACTTCTATCTGCCGCACCGGGGCGAGCCGCGCGGCGCGGGCGGGATCTTCTTCGATCACTTCTCCAGCGGCGACGCGGATGCGGATTTCGCCTTCACCAAGGATGTCGGCCTCGCGTTTCTCGACGTATTCCCCCGCATCGTGCGCCGCCGGATGGGTGCGCGCTGGACGGCGGAGGATCGCGAGCACCAACTGGTGCGCCGGGGCCGCTACGTCGAGTTCAACCTGATCTACGACCGCGGCACGCTGTTCGGCCTCAAGACCGGCGGCAACACCGAGGCGATCCTCATGAGCCTCCCGCCGGAGGTGAAGTGGCCGTGAGAGCTAATGCCCTCCCGGCGCGGCGCTGCCGCCGAACACGCCTCGGCTGAAAAGGAACGTCAGCGGCACGATGCAGAAGGCCGCGATCGCGCACCACAAGAACACGTCCATATAGGCGAGCATCGCCGCCTGAACGTTGAGCGTGTGGTTGATCATGCCCATTGCCAGGCTTTCGGCGGAAGCGGCGGTGTGACCCAGCGACTCGAGCGTGCTTCGGTATTGATCGAGCAAGCTCTGAAAATTCGGGTTCAGCGGGCGTTAGATGGTCGGCCAGAAGCGCCCGGTGCGCCTGCGCACGTTCCGCCACCATCGACGTCGAGATCGAGATTCCGACTGATCCGGCGATGTTGCGGAACATGGTATAAAGGGCGCTCGCGTCGGTGTTCAGCTCCTTCGGCAAGGTCGAATAAGCGATGGTGCTGTTCGGAACGAACAGGAAGGCAAGCCCGAAGGTCTGCGCCGCCCGCATCAGGGCGAGCGTGGTGAAGTCGACCTGAGGGCTGATCGTGTGCGCGTAGAGAAGAGCGCAACCCAGGCTAAAGAACCCGAAGGCGATAATGTAGCGCGTCTGGACGTTGGGGAGCACAAGCCGGGCGACGAACGGGATGATGAAGATGATCATCAGCGCGCCGGGAGAGAGCACGAGACCGGCCCAGGTCGCCGTGTAGCCCAGCCATTGCTGAGAGAGTTGGGGAATCAGCACGGCGCTCGAATACAGGATCGAGCCGATCCCGAAGATCACGACCGTGCCGATGGCGAAATTTCGATCCTTGTAAACGCGGAGGTTCACCACCGGCTTATCGGTATAAAGCAGCCAGACGATCGCGCCGATGATCCCGGCGGCGGCAAGGAAGGCGAACAGCCGGATCTGCGGCGAGCCGAACCAGTCATTGTCCTCGCCGCGATCGAGCATGACCTCGAGAAAACCCAAGCCCACCGCGATCAGCCCGAGCCCAGGATAGTCGATGCTCTTATCACCTTCCTCGTGCTCGCGCACGACCCAGGGCGGGTCTTCGACCAGGCTCGCGACCGCGAAGAACGCCAACATGCCGACGGGTATGTTGACGAGGAAAATCCAGCGCCACGAAAAATTGTCAGTGATGTAACCGCCGAGCGTCGGCCCGATAACAGGCGCGACGATCGTCGCAATGGCCACGACTGAGAAGGCTTTGCCCCGTTCCGACGGCTCGAAGGTGTCGAGGAGGATGGATTGCTGGTTCGGCTGCAACCCTCCCCCGAAGAACCCTTGCAGCACACGGAACACAATCATCTGGCCGAGGCTGGTCGCCATGCCGCACAGGAACGAGCAGACGGTGAACATGGCGATGCAGGTGAGAAAGTAGCGCTTGCGCCCGAACAGTCTCCCAAGCCACCCCGAGATCGGCAGCACGATGCCGTTCGCCACGAGATAGGAGGTGAGCGTCCAAGTCGCCTCGTCGTAGCTGGCGGAGACCGTTCCCGCGATATGCGGGAGGGACACGTTCACGATGGTCGTGTCCAGGATCTCCATGAACGCTGCCGAGGTTACGACCACGGCGATCAGCCACGGATTGGCCCGCGGCCGCCAATTCTCGTCGTGTTCCGGGCCGGCGCGACCGCTCACTTCAGGCGCACCGTCGGCGTCACTGAAATGCCGAGCGGCAACGGCAGCTTGGGGTCAAGTCCGCTGTCGATCACGATCTTCACCGGCACGCGCTGCACGATCTTCACGAAATTGCCGGTCGCGTTCTCGGCCGGGAAGGCGCTGAAACGCGAGCCGGTGCCGAGCTGCACGCTGTCCACGTGACCGGTTAGCTTCAGGCCCGGATAGGCATCCACGTCGATATCCACCGTCTGGCCGGGCCGCATCCGGTTGAGCTGCGTTTCCTTGAAGTTGGCGGTGACCCATACTTCCGGAGTCACGATCGAGAGCAGGTTCTGACCGGACTGCACCAGATTGCCCTTTTCGACGCTTCGCTTGGTGATCCAGCCGTCCTGCGGGGCCGTCACCTTCGTCCAAGCCAGGTTGAGATTTGCCTGATCGAGCTGCGCCTGGGCCTGCTTCAGCATCCCTTCCAACTGCTCGACCCGCGCCTCGACCTGGCCGATATTCTGCGGCACGGGTGTCGCCTGCTGCACTTGCGCGTCCGCTTGCGCGACCTGCGCTTGCGCCTGCTGCAAGGCGGCGGTCGAGGCATCGATCTCCTGCTGCGTGGTCGCCGCCCGCGAGAGGGTGTGCTGGCGTTGATAGTCGGTCTGCGCCTTGAATAAATTGGCCCGCGCGCTCGCGAGTTGCGCCTGCGCCTGCGCTAGCTGGGCGGGGAAGTTCTTCCTTGCGACCTCGCTCGCGTATTTCGCCGCATCGAGCTGGCCGCGCACGCTCGCGACATTCGCTTGCGCCTGATCCCGGGCCGCGATGAAGTCGCGCGGGTCGATCTCAAGCAGCACGTCGCCTTGCTTCACGAACTGGTTGTCCGTGACCTCGAGCGCGATCACGTAGCCGGAGACATGCGGGGCGATCATCACCGCGCGTCCGTCGGTGAAGGCGTCGTCCGTCGATTCGATATCCTTGGTCGACCACCAGTAATAGGTTCCGCCGATCACGGCGACCAGCAAGACGAGGATCAGAATTGCGCGGCGCCAGGGCGAGCGGCGGCGCGTCTTGCCGGGTTCCTCGGCCTTCCGGTCCCGTTCTCCGCCGGTCTGATGCTCTCGGGAGTCAACTTGCTCCGATGGCTCATCTTCGCGGAGGCTCTCGGGCTCGTGCCGCTCGTCCGCCTCATCGTGGCGGCCGTGCTCCGTGCTTTGCCGATCGACCATCCATACGCTCCCGCTCTGTCCGCCAGACCGAATTGGCCGGTCAGGCGAAGGCGCACCCTTACGCAACCTCCCGCGAACAGATGCGATTGCAAGGGCTTCCGGCAGCCCGCGCACACGCTCACGTGACAGGGCCGATAGCTGAACGTCGTCGAGAACAGCGGCCCAGTATGCCGGCCGGAGTAAGCCGATCCAGCATGCTTACACGCCGTTTTGCCTCGGCAGCAAGCCGGATCACACAACTATTGCGCGAGCGCCTGGCTTCCAACAAGGCGAGCGTATAATCCTTCCCGCTCGAGCAAAGCGGCGTGGGTGCCCTGCTCGACCGCGGTCCCTTCCGCCATCGCGACCACGAGGTCGGCGTCCCGGACGGTGGAGAGCCGGTGCGCGACGACGATCGTGGTGCGGCCCTGGCGCAGCCGGGCAAGTGCGGCCTGCACGGCGGCCTCGTTCTCCGTATCGAGGGCGCTCGTCGCTTCGTCGAGCAGCAGGATGCGAGGGTTGCGCAGCAAGGCGCGGGCGAGCGCGATCCGCTGGCGCTGCCCCCCCGAAAGGCGCTGACCGCCGGGGCCAACCCGGGTGTCATAGCCGTCCGGCAAGGCGGCGATGAACTCGGCGGCAGCGGCAGCCGCGGCGGCGGCCTCGACCTGCTCCCGGTCAGCCTCGGGCCGGCCCATGCGGATGTTGGCCTCGACCGTGTCGTCGAACAGCAACGTATCCTGCCCAACATAGGCAATAGCGTCGCGCAGGCTGGCCAGCCTCACTCGGCGCACATCCGCCCCGTCCACCGTCACCGCGCCGCCGGTCACGTCCTGCAGCCGAGGGATGAGTGCGAGCGCGGTCGACTTCCCGGCGCCCGAGGGTCCGACCAGCGCGACAGTCGTGCCCGGGGCCGCCTCGAAGGTGAGACCCGCGAGACCGGCCCGGCCATCGGGGTAGACGAATTCCACGTCCCGGAAAGCCACGTGGCCGCGTCCGGCGGGGAGCGGCGTCGCATCCGGCGCGTCCACGATGCGAGGCTGCTCGTCGACGATCGAGAACACGCGCACAAGCCCCGCGAGCCCCTCCTGTATTGCGGCATTCAGCGACCCGAGCGCGCGCAGCGGGCGAGACGCGATCAGCAACGCCGCGATGAACCCGGTGAAGTTGCCGATCGTGTGCGTGCCGATCGCCGCCCGCCATCCAGCGAAGCCGATCACCGCCGCGACGGCCGCTCCGCCCAAGACCTCCAGCACCGGATCGACCCGTGCCCGCGACCGGGTCATGCGCAGGAGCGCGCGGTAGAGCTGGGTGAAGGCGTCCTGTGCGCGGCGCGTTTCCTCCGCTTCAAGACGATACGCGCGCACCGTGCGGGCCTGGGCGAAGCTCTCGTTCAGCAACGCCGCCGCTTCGCCCATACGCTCTTGCATTCCGCCGGAGGCGCGGCGGATGCGCTTGCCGATGCGCTGAATCGGCACGGCGGCGAGAGGATAGAGCGCGGCGGCTATGAGGCTGAGCAGCCAATCGAGATACAGCATCGAGGCAACCAGCCCGATCACCGTCACCGCATCGGCGACGCCGTTCACGGCTCGCACCAGCGCTTCGCGAATGATCGTGGCATCGGTCGTGAAGCGGGCTGCGAGCTGCGCCGGCGCTTCCCGCTCCATGCGCGCGAGATCGCTGCGCACGAGATGCGAGAACATGCGCCCTTGCAGCTCGCGGATCACCAGCAGCACGATCTGCTGAACCTGCGTGTTCTGGAAATACTGCGCCGCCGCTTTCACCGAGGTGACGACGATCACCAGGATCGGAATCTGGTAGAGGATGCGCCGGTCCCGTTCGGTGAACATCTGGAAGGCGTGATCGATCACCACCGGGTAGAGCGCCGTGGTTCCCGCCATGATGCCGGTGAGCAGCAGCACGAGCAGCAGGCGGCCCCGGTGGTGTCTGATGTGCTCGTGCCAAAGGCGGCGAAGCAAGGCGCGGGTCGTGTCGCCGCGACTGGGGGAAGGGGAAAGCCCATCGGTCCTCATCGCCGGAGGTCGTATCAGCCGCGCGCCAGCCTCGCCAGTTCCCGCCGGCAGGCGTCGGCGTCCGCTATGCAGCCCCCGCTCAGCCACCATGCGCGAACTTCGCGCAGCAACGCTCCGACTCGTGGCCCCGATTGGACGCCGAGCTCCAGCACGTCCCGGCCCTGGAGCGGAAAGATCGGAGCCGGCATCGTGCTGATCCGGCCTCGCAGCGCCGCCCAATCCGCCCCGCCGTCGCCCGCCAGCCAAGCCCGCCCCAATAAGATTTCGTGCGGCGTGTCGGCGAGCATCCGACGCAGCGCGGCGTCGTCGGCAGCCGGATCGGGGAAAGGCGGTTGCCGTAACGCGGCGAGCCGTTCCCGCTCCGCCCCGGAGAGTCGGAGCCGGTCCGCGAAGGCTACGGCGTCTGCGTCCGCGGCCAGCAGGGCTGCCATGCGCAGCACCGGGTCGGCCGGCGCCCCGGCCCCGACGAGCCGGGCGAGCCGGGCCGGCGCGGCGCCTTCCGGCACGATCACGCCCAAGACGCCGAGTTCGTCCATCAGCTCTGACCGCATGCGTCGGATCGGGCGCGGCCAGGATGCGGACCAGCTCGCCCCAGACCCGCTCGGCCGAAAGTCTCGCAAGCTGCGGCGCGGCGCTTCGGATGGCTGCCAGCGCCGCCTCGTCAGGAGCACCCCGGCCGTACCGCGCGTGGAAGCGGAAGAATCGCAGCACGCGAAGATAATCCTCGCGCGATCCGGGTCGCCGGGTCGCCCACGAACCGGACGCGCCCCGCCGCCAAGTCGTCGATGCCGCCGAAATAGTCGAACACCGCGCCATCGGGACGCATCGACATCGCGTTCATCGTGAAGTCGCGCCGGGCGGCGTCGAGACGCCAATCAGCGGTGAACGCAACCGAGGCGTGGCGTCCGTCGGTCTCGACATCCCGGCGCAGCGTGGTGATCTCGAAAGCGCGGCCGTCCACGACGGCCGTGATCGTGCCGTGGTCCAGTCCCGTCGGAACCGCCCGCAGCCCGGCGCCCTCCAAGGCGAGGATCACCTCTTCGGGCCGGCGTGGGGTCGCGAGATCGATGTCGGAGACCGGGCGGCTCGCGAGCGCATCCCGAACGCAGCCTCCGACCAGCCGGGCCTCCGGCAGGATTCGTCAGAACCGTCCCGAGCGCCGGGTCTTGCGAGGAACGCGGGATGATCGAGAGTGAGGGCGGGGAGGTCCGTCACGGCGCGGCCGTGTGGCCGGGAATGATACGCCCGTTTCGCACTTCCGCGGGCACGTACCGCCCCCTCGAAGGCAGAGTGTTGTTCAATGCGAACCAGACAAGCGCCCCGGCCAGCAGCGCCACCCCGCAACAGGCGGCAGCCAGGATGATGGGCGAGGGTCCGCCCCGCGCCGCTGTGAAGCGCCAGATCATGTAGGCGGCGATCGGAGAGAGAAACAGCGCCAGTTCGGCGAGGCGCAGCATCGAGGGTCCTCAGTCAGTATCGCGCAGGATGCTCGCGAGTTGGACCAGGATGGCAGCCGTGGCACCCCAGATATAGTGGTCTGGGTGCGGCCATACCCAGAACTCCCGCCACCGGTCACGAAAGAAGGCGCGACGGCGCTGCGGAGCGTCGGGATCGAGCAGAACCGCGATCGGCAGCTCGAGAACCGCCTCGACCTCTTGCGGCGAGGGCGTCAGCTCCAATCCGGGCGGCAGTAGGCCCAGCACGGGGGTGATCCGGTAGCCCGTCCCGGTGACGTATTCGGGGAGCCTGCCGGACAGCTCGACGCGGGCCGGATCGAGCGCGATCTCTTCCTTCGCCTCACGCAGCGCCGCGGCTTCGGGGCTGGCGTCGGCTCGATCGATGCGGCCTCCGGGGAAGCTTACCTGGCCCGCATGACTGCTCAGGTGCGAGGTCCGCTTGGTCAGCAGCACGCCGGAAGTCGGGCCGAGAATGATCGGCACGAGGACCGCGGCGGAGACGAGAGGACGGTCAGCCAGATCAAGCCCATCATGGGAGCGTACGGGCGCTGCGATCGCATCGGGAGAGGCAGGGCCGGCGGTCGTATTTCCGGGTGCGCGATTGCCCGCTTGGCGCGCTCTTCTCGCCTTCAGGCGGGCGCGCAAGACCGCTGGGTCCACTCTCGTCGCTTCCCTTCGCCGGCGTCGTTATTCCTCGCCGTTCGGCATCTCGCCCAGGGGAAAGAACCGGCCGCGACTCCAGACACCCAGCATGCGGCGGCAGCCGACCCACTCCGGGACCGCCAGAGCGACCAATTCGTAATAGACGGAGCGATTGAGCCGGGCTTCGACCGGCCAATTCCCCTCTCCCGGACGCACCTCGATGTACGGCGTCGGTTCGCAGGTCAGCAGATCATGGGCGATACGGATCGGATGATCGGGACCTGCGCTGACGACCTGATCGACGTTCGTGCGGAACGAGAGGATCTGATGCCGGCCGTTGCCGGTCCAATCCAGTTCAACGGCGACGAAAGGCGCATCCTCCACCTCGATGCGGCCCCGCTCGACCGGCGTCTCGAGCCAGAACGAGCCGTCGGCGCTGCGCTTGAGCACGCTTGCGAACAGACAGACGAGTTCCTTCCGTCCGATCGGACTACCGCGATAGAGCCAACTGCCGTCCCTGCGGATGAGAAACGGGAGATCCCCGCATTCGACCGGCGCCCGCCTCGGTTTCGGCCTGGCCGAACGCAATTCACCGAGCACGCCTGGTTGAACGCCGGCTGGAAGCGCTTGGGAGGGTTGCGGTTCACCGGCCGGCGTCAACAGGCTTGTCCGCATCGAGTCCCTCGCTGTTTTTCTCCGAGCCACGCATCACGTCTGCGTCGCGCGGCGTCGTCGTTCTTCCGTCCCGAGGGGCGATATAGGTAGCATCCCCCTGTCCGTGAAAGTGCCTACATGGTGACGACGGACCAAAACCCAGACGCAGGAACCCGCATGACGGCCGATATGGCCCCTTTGCCACAAAGTAGAGTCGCGCTGGCAACCGGCCAGCAAAACCTGAATCACCGGGGGGAGGCGAACGCCCAGGCGATACTTGGGGAGGTCGAGACGCTGGGCGCCCGCATCGCGACCGTGCGCGCCGCGATCGCGCGTGTGATCTTCGGTCAGCAGGACGTGGTCGATCAGACCCTCATCACGCTGCTCTCGGGCGGGCATGTCTTGCTCGTGGGCGTCCCGGGCCTGGGCAAGAGCCGTCTCGTGGAGACGCTCGGTATCGTGCTGGGTCTCGCGACCAAGCGTGTGCAGTTCACGCCGGATCTGATGCCGGCCGACATCATCGGCAGCGAGGTGCTGGAGGAGGCGGAGGGCCGTCGTGGCTTTCGCTTCGTACCCGGCCCGGTCTTTTGTCAGCTGCTGATGGCGGACGAGATCAACCGCGCCAGCCCGCGCACGCAATCGGCGCTGCTGCAAGCGATGCAGGAGCAGCGGGTCGCGGTGGGCGGCGTCGAGCATCCGCTGCCCCGGCCCTTCCACGTGCTCGCCACACAAAATCCGATCGAGCAGGAAGGCACGTATCCGCTGCCCGAAGCGCAACTCGACCGCTTCCTGCTCGAGATCAATGTCGGCTATCCCGATCTCGGCGCCGAGCGGACGATGCTGCTGGCGACCACCGGAAGCGCCGAGGCGCGTCCGGTCGAGGCCATGACCGCCGCTGAGCTTATGGCGGCGCAGGCGCTCATTCGCCGCGTGCCGGTCAGTGAGAAAGTGCTCGAAGCGATCCTCTCGCTTGTCCGTGGCGGCAGGCCGGAGACAGCCGAGGATGAGTTGGTGCGGCGCCATGTCGCCTGGGGTCCGGGTCCGCGGGCGGCCCAAGCCCTGATGCTCGCGACCCGCGCCCGGGCGCTGCTCGATGGGCGGCTCGCGCCGAGCATCGACGACGTCGTCGCCCTCGCCCGGCCGGTGCTGCGCCATCGGATGGCGCTGAGCTTTTCGGCCCGGGCGGACGGCATCGCGCTGGCGCAGGTCATCGATCGCCTTGTCGCCCGCCTTGGGTAGGGCGGTCGCCCGGACGGCGGCGGCTCCGCGGCGCGCCGAGGCGCTCGGGTCGCGGCTGCCCCCTCTCATGGTGGCCGCGGAGCGGGTCGCCGCGACCGTTGCGCAAGGTGTGCACGGGCGCCGGCGGGTCGGCCAGGGCGATAGCTTCTGGCAATTCCGTCCCTTCGTGGCCGGGGACGCCGTCGCTCGGATCGACTGGCGGCAGTCGGCGAAATCCGACCGCGCTTTCATTCGGGAGACGGAGTGGGAGGCAGCCCAGACGGTCTGCCTCTGGCGCGACGGGTCGCCGAGCATGTGCTGGCGCTCGGGCGCCGGGCCGGTCGAAAAACGAGAGCGCGCGGAATTGCTGCTGCTCGCCCTGGCGTCGCTGTTATTGCGCGGAGGAGAGCGCGTACGGATGATCGAGCCCGGCTCCCGTCCAGTCTGGGGACGCGCCGGCCTCGACAGGCTCGCGGAAGGGCTGGGCCAGGCGGAGCCGGAGGGAACCGGTCTGCCGCCTCGCCTCGACCTGCCCCGCCATGCGCGCGTCGTGCTGTTCGGCGACTTTCTCTCGCCGCTGCCCGAGATCCATGAAGCAGTGGGCCGGCTTGCCGCGATCCCGCTCGCGGGCCACCTCTTGCAGATTCTCGACCCGGCCGAGGCGCTTCTGCCCTATACGGGACGTGTTCGCTTCCTCGGGCTTGAGCGGGAAGAAGACGCTCTCATCCCGCGCGTCGAGACCGTGCGGCAGGAATACGCCGAAGACTCGCAGCCCATCAGCAAGGTCTTGCCACGATCTGCGCCGCGGCCGGCTTCACCTTCGGGGTTCACCGGACCGATCACGGGCCCGAGACGGCCCTGCTTGGCCTCTATACGACGCTTGCCGCCAAATGATCTTTGCCGCTCCTTGGGTCCTCGTCGCGCTGCCCGCCTTGCCGCTTCTCTGGTGGCTGCTCCGCGTCACGCCTCCCGCGCCGCGCAGCCAGACCTTCCCCGCGATCCGCCTGCTCGCCGGCTTGCACGCCAAGGAGGAAACCCCGGCGCGCACCCCCTGGTGGCTGCTCGCTTTGCGGATGCTCGCGGCGACGCTCATCATCGTGGGGCTCGCCCGGCCCATTCTGGACGCGGGTGCGCTCTTCCCGGGCAGCGGGCCGGTTCTGCTGGTGATAGACAATGGCTGGGCGGCTGCCGCCGACTGGCCGCGCCGGATGCAGGCGGCGGGGGCGGCACTGGATCGCGCGGAACGAGGAGGCCGGAAGGCGGCGCTGCTCGCCACCGCACCGAACGGGTCCGGGACGGTTCCCCAAGCGAGCGCGCCGATGCCGGTCCCTGAGCTCAGGGCGAGGCTCGCGGCCTTGCAGCCGGAGCCCTGGCCCCCGGATCATAACGGCGCCGCCGCCGCGCTGCGCGCGTGGAAGCAGCCGGGCACGGCGATCGTGTACGTGGCCGACGGCCTGGTACACACAGATGCCTTCGCGGGCTTCGCGGCCGCGCTCGGCGAGGCCGGGTCAGTGACGGAGCTTTGCTGCGACGGCCCGCCCGCCCGTGTGCTGCTACCGCCACGCGCCGAGGCGGATCGCTTGATCGCGCGGCTGGAGCAGACACCAGCGCCCGCGCCGACCGAGGCCGCCGTGCTCGCGCAAAGCGGTGACGGCCGCACCCTCGCTCGCGCGACGCTGACCATCCCGGCCGGCGGGACGAGCAGCGAGGCGGGGATCGCCCTTCCGCCCGAATTGCGCAATCGCCTGAGCCGCCTCGTCCTGGAGGGACCTCCCTCCGTCGCCTCCGTCGTGCTGCTGGATGAAAACTGGCGCCGGCGGCCCGTGGGCCTTCTGGCGGGTGACGAGGCCGCGGCGCGGGCACCGCTCACCGGGTCGCTGTACTACCTGCGTCGCGCGCTCGGCCCGTTCACCGAGGTCCGGGAGGGCGATTTCCGAACCTTGCTCGCGCGCCAGTTGTCAGTGCTGATCCTCGCCGACCGTCCGCTGCCGGAAGGAGAGGAGCGCGATGCGATCGAGCGCTGGGTGGAGAAGGGCGGACTGCTGGTCCGGTTCGCCGGGCCGCGCACCGCGGAGCAGCCGATCGGACAGTCCGACCCGCTGCTGCCCGTGCCGCTGTTGGGCGGTGACCGGCAGCTTGGCGGGGCACTGTCCTGGAGTCAGCCCGCTGGGCTGGCCCCGTTCCCGCCGAACTCGCCGTTCTCCGGCCTGCCGGTCCCGGAGGAGGTAAGGGTCACGCGCCAAGTGCTGGCCGAGCCTTCCGCCGAACTGGCAGGGCGAACCTGGGCGGCGCTGGCCGATGGCACCCCGCTCGTGACGGAACGCCCGATGGGCGCGGGGCGCGTCGTCTTGTTCCATGTCACCGCAAACGCCGATTGGTCGGACCTGCCGCTCTCCGGCCTCTTCGTCGACATGCTGCGCCGGCTGGTTCGGCTCTCGGCCGGCGTGACCGGGGCCGAAGGCACGGCATTGCTCGCGCCGGCGGAGACGCTCGACGGCTATGGGATGCTGTCGAACCCTCCGCAGGCCGCCACCGGACTCGCCGCCGATGCGTTCGCCTCCACGCCGGTCTCGCCCCGCCATCCGCCGGGCCTGTATGGGCCGGAGAACGGCCGCGAGGCGCTCAATCTGGGCGCAAGCTTGCCGGCCTTGCAGCCCGCGCCGGTCGTCTCCGGCGCGAAAGTGGAGCCGCTCGTCACCCGCGCCTCCGAGCGGGCGCTCGGTCCCTGGTTCTTGGCGGCCGCCATCGTGCTCCTGGCCCTGGATCTCTTGCTTTCGCTCGGTCTTCGAGGGTTGCTGCGTCGCCGTTCTCTTGTCGGCTCGACCCTCGCGGCCTTGTTGCTCCTGGCCCCCGTCGCGCCGGCACGCGCGCTGGAGACCAACCCGTCCCCGGCTCTCGCCACACGGCTCGCCTACATCGCGACCGGAGACGACCAGATCGACGGTATCTCGCGGGCGGGTCTCGAGGGATTGTCAGACTATGTGAACCGGCGCACGGCGGCGACGCTGGTGGAGCCCGACGCGGTGGCTCCGGGTCATGACGACCTCAGCTTCTATCCGCTGCTGTACTGGCCGATCACGCCCGATGCGCGGCCGCTCAGCGCCGATGCAGCCGCCGCGCTCAACGACTACATGAGCCGGGGCGGCATCATCCTCATCGACACGCGTGACAGCGGCAGCGGGGCGGGCTTCGCGCCGGGCGCGGAATCGGCTTTGCGCCGCGTGGCACAGGGGCTGGTGATTCCGCCGCTCGCGCCGCTCACCACCGAGCACGTCCTGGCACGCGCGTTCTACCTCTTGCAGGACTTTCCAGGCCGTTACACGGGCGACACGGTTTGGGTGCAGCGGGACCAAGATCGGGCGAACGACAGCGTGAGTCCGGTCATCGTCGGAGGCAATGATTGGGCGGCGGCCTGGGCCGTCGATTCGGCCGGGCATAACCCGTATGCCGTTATTCCAGGCGGCGCCCGGCAGCGTACGCTCGCCTACCGGTTCGGGGTGAACCTCGTGATGTACGCGCTCACCGGCAACTACAAGGGCGACCAGGTGCACGTGCCGGCCATCCTCGAGAGGTTGGGCCAGTAGCATGCATCTCGAACAGGCGATCGCGAGTATCCGCTTCGACCCGCTGGTTCCCGTATGGCTCATCGCGCTGCTCGCTCTTCTGTGCGTCTTGGTGCTCGCGTCCGCGGCCTGGCGTCGGGCGCGCGGGACCGTCTGGCGGGGTCTTGCCTTCGCGGTGCTGCTGCTTTGGCTCGCCGGACCGCGCCTCGTGCAGGAGACGCGCGAAACCCTGCCGGATGTGGGTCTCCTCGTGGTCGACCAGACCGCCTCGATGCAGGTCGGCAACCGCGCGAGCCTCGCCGAGGCGGCGCACAGCGCCATCGAGCAGCAGGCGGCGAAGTTGCCCGACTTGGAGCTGCGCACGATCACCGTGCCCGAAAGCGGCAACGCCGGAACGCGGCTGTTCGCGGCGATCGACCGCGCGCTCGCCGACATTCCTCGCACGCGGCTCGCCGGGGTCGTCGCCATCACCGACGGCCAGGTGCACGACATTCCCGAGACCGCGCCGGGCGGCGTGCCGCTCAACGTGCTCATCCCGGCGCGAGGAGAGGAGATCGACCGCCGCCTGCGCGTCATCGAGGCTCCCTCGTACGGAATTGTCGGTCATCCCGTGACGCTGCGGGTCGCGATCGAGGATCTCGGTGTGCCGCATCCGTCCGGCGCCGCCCGGCTTACGATTCGGCGCGACGGCGATCCGCCCCGGATCGAGAGCCTTCCGATCGGCCGCGAGCATGTCATCGAAGTGCCGATCACGCGCGCAGGGCCGACCGTGCTCGAGTTGCAGGCTGATCCGCTTCCGGGCGAGGTTTCCACGGTCAACAACCGGGCGGTCGTGGAGATCAACGGCGTGCGCGACCGGCTGCGCGTGCTGCTGATCTCTGGCGAACCGCATTCCGGCGAGCGCACCTGGCGGCGGCTGCTGAAGGCCGATCCATCCGTCGACCTCGTACACTTCACGATACTTCGTCCGCCGGAGAAGGACGACCTCACGCCGCTGAACGAGCTGGCGTTGATCGCCTTTCCGGTGCGGGAACTGTTCCAGGTGAAGATCAAGGAGTTCGATCTCATCGTGCTGGACCGGTTCCAGAACCGAGGCCTGCTGCCGCTCCCCTATTTGCGCAATATCGCGGACTACGTCGAGAACGGTGGTGCGCTGCTGCTCAGCGTCGGCCCGGAGTTCTCCGGCCCCGCCAGTCTCGCGGCGACCCCTTTGGGCGAGGTGCTCCCAGGCCGGCCGGCGCCGCTCGACGCCGTCGTGGAGGGTGCCTTCCGGCCCCGCGTCACGCCACTCGGCCTGCGTCACCCAGTCACGGAAAATCTTGAGGGCGCGAACCGGGGCGAGGCCGACAGCGCGCCAAGCTGGGGCTCCTGGTATCGGCGCATCGAGCCGGCCGACGTTCATGGCCAGACGTTTGATGAGCAGCCCGGACGGGGACCCGTTGCTCGTGCTGGACCGCGTGGGAGAAGGACGCGCCGCCCTCCTGCTATCCGATCAGATCTGGCTTTGGTCGCGCGGGCACCAGGGCGGCGGCCCGCAAGCCGAGCTGTTGCGCCGGGTCGCCCACTGGCTCATGCAGGAGCCCGAGCTGGAAGAGAACGCGCTGACGGCGAAGGTGGAAAACGGCGTCCTTCGCGTGGAGCACCGTTCCATCGAAGCGGGTCCTCCCGGCGAAATCACCGTCACCGACCCGGACGGCAAGACGGACCACCTCGCGCTCACCGAGGTCTCGCCCGGCCGCGCCACCGCCAGCCTGCCCGCTCCCAAGCCCGGCGTTTGGGCGGTCGGTGGCTTCGGCCGGAGCGCCTACGCCGCGTCCGGCACCGCCAATCCGCCCGAGATCGCCGACCTTCGCGCGACCGCGACCGGACTGGCCAAGCTCGCACGTTCGTCGGGGGGCGGGATTCACTGGCTCGATAACGGCACGCCCGGCGGAAACGTGCCCACGCTCACGCGAACCGAGCCGGACCGGGACGCATCCGGCAGCGGCTGGATCGGGCTGCAACGCCGGCATGACCATTTGGTGACTGGCATCGCCGCACTCGCACTTCTGCCGCCCTGGCTGGCGCTGCCATTGATCCTCGGACTAGCCGTGATGGCTTGGCGGCGGGAGGGCGCTTGAGGCATCTTCCTCACCCGCCGATACCGCGCCTACATGCCCCTCATCCGCAATCCCGTTTGACGAAAGGATCGTGTCTTCCAGAACGTCGATCCCAATGAACGGGGCTATTACCCCGGCTCCTCGACCCCCTGGTCCCCGACTCTGGCGCTCATCGGGTTCGTCGGTCTCTGCTTGCTTGTCGGCGCGGCTGACGGCGCCATCACCGCGACCAGCGTGCACACCTGGTATCTCTCGCTGGTGCGACCGCCCGGCACGCCGCCAAGCTGGGTCTTCGGGCCGGTCTGGGGGGTGCTGTATGTCCTAATGGGCAGCGCAGCGTGGCTGGTGTGGAGACGCACCGGGGCGGCTCGGCCGCTTCGGCTTTGGGGTTGGCAGCTGTTGCTGAACGCGCTGTGGACGCCCGCCTTCTTCGGCCTGCGGAGCCCTATGCTCGGGCTCATCGTGATCGTGCTGTTGCTCATCCTGCTCGGGCTCACGATCCGCGCCTTCGCGCGGGTTCGCCGGCTCGCCGCCTGGCTGCTGGCACCCTATCTCGCCTGGACGGCCTACGCCGCCTATTTGAATGCCGGCTTCTTTTGGTTGAACCAGGGCATGGGATAGAAGACGTCCGCATGGAACAGATCGCATCCCGCTTCGTCCTCCTTGCCGCGCTGGCGGCAGGGGTGCTCATCGTCCCCACGGCCGGTGAGGCGCAGCTTATCGCCGGGCCCGGCCTCGGCAGTAAGGCCAAGAACGCCGGGCCGCCCCCGGCGCCTCCGCCGCCCGCCCTGCCGGGCGCGCGCGTCTCGAAGGAGATGGTGGCCCCGCCCGACCGGCCCCCTTCCGACCTGCAGCCGAACGATGCGCTGTTCGACGCGATCAACCGGGGTGACATCGCCACGGCGCGCGACGCGATCAGCCGAGGCGCCGACCTGAACGCCCGGAACGTGCTCGGCATGACGCCGATGGAGCTCTCGGTCGATCTCGGCCGCAACGACATCTCGTTCCTGCTGCTGTCCATGCGAGGCAGCGGTCCCGGCAACGGGCCGCCGCCGCCGCGGCGAAAGCGGCGGAAGCGCCGCCGCCCAAGCCCGCGAAGAATCAGAAAGCGGAGCGCAGGCCGCCGCCCGGCCCGGTGCGCGAAGCCGCCCCGGCCGCCCCGCAGACCGCCCGGCTGTTCGCCGGAGACGGCGGAACCCCGGCCCCCGCTTCCGGCTTCCTCGGGTTCGACGCCCCCGGTCGCGCGCCGCGCTGAGCAGCCATGCACTGAACCCCGCTTCCTCGCTCGCGTAAGCGGAGCAGATTCGCCGTCAAGACAGAGGAGGCAAAAGGTCCATGCAGTTTCAGGATCCGAGACAGATCGCCCGCTCGGTTATCGGAAGGTATGGCCCACGGGCTCAGGCGGTTGCGCTCGAGCGCGCTTCGGAGATGCAGATCAAGGGAGACACTGCCGAGTTCGCACGCTGGCGGCAGATCCACGATCTCATCTGCGAGCTCAAACGGGGCCGTTACGGCGACACATCGCGCGAGATGCGCGTCGCGCACTGACATCGAGCCGCTGGCCGGAGCTTATTCCGGCCAGCGGGGCCGATCCGTCCCGAGGGGTATCGAAGGACGTAGCCAAAGGGGCGGTGTGTCGGCCAGGCGCGCGGCATGACGGATCGCGGCAAGGCGACCGAATGGGGAGTCGGTCTCCTCCAGCAAATCCCGTAGCTCGGTTCGTTCGAGTTCCGGGCAGTCGAAGCCCTGGGGCAAGCGTCCGAGCCCGCGCAGCCAGTGGCCCGTGCGCGCGAGCGAGACGCGAACCTGCCAGCTTCCGCCTTCGTTGACACGGCGCAATAGTGCTGTGAGCACGCCGAAGGCGAGCAGATAGCCCGACGCATGATCGAGCGCCTGGGCGGGCAGCGGCTTTGGTTCACCTGCTCCAGCAGCTTCCGCTTCCGCCGCGTTGAAGCCGCTTGCCGTCTGCACCAGGCTATCGAATCCGCGCCGTCCCGCCCAGGGACCCTCCGCCCCATAAGCGCTGAGCGATGCGTAAATGATCCCAGGCCGGATCCGCGCCGCCTGGTCCGGCCCGAAGCCGAGGCTCCGCATCCCGCCCGGGCGGTAGCCCTGCACGAAGACGTCGGCGCGGCGCAGCAAGGACTCGAGCGCCGCGCGCCCCTCCGCCTGCTTGAGGTCGAGATGGGCCGAGAGCTTGCCCCGCCCCGTATCGGCCACCAGCACAGCAGGCAGATTGGGGCTGGTCACGAGCAGAACGTCGGCGCCGTGCGCGGCCAGTGTGCGGCCGCAGACCGGCCCGGCGATCACCCGTGTCAGATCGAGCACGCGCACGCCGGAAAGGGGCGCGCTGCGCGGGACGGAGAGGCTCAGGCGGTGCGTCGCCGATCCGCTCGATCGAGACGAGAGGCAACAGCGGCACAGCCTGCCCTTGGGGATGCGCGTCCCAGGCTCCGAAATCGCGCAGCGCGGTCGCGCACAGACCCGCAGCCGCCGCCGCTTCCTCGAAGTCCAGCGCGCGCCAGGTTCGCAACGCCCGCGCCACCTCCGCCTTTTCGTGACGGCAGCCGAGCAGCCGCAAAAGCCCGTCCCGATGGTGCGGAAAGTTGGCGTGCAATCGTACCCACCCGTCATCCCCACACCGGTACACACTCGTAATCGGATCGTGGAAGTCATCCGGCGGCAGGCCGTCGATCAGCAGGTATCGTTCGGAGCGAAACTCGGCGGCGGCATGTCGCATGTCCACTTGGACACGCTGACGCGCGCCCCCGCGAACGTGCCAGATTTCCGCCGCGGCCAGCCCTGCCGCGGCGATCGCGCTCTGGGCCGCGCTGCCGACACGAAACGAGGAAGGAAGCACCGGATCGGCACCGGTCAGGTGCAAACATTCCAACGCCTCGGGTGGAAGCCTTCCGTCCCGCCAGAGAATCCGCGACGATGGATCGGGTCATCGCGTAGGAATCAGCCTGTCTTCTGCTCCGCGATCGCTTCGCCGAGCCGGCGGCTCAGGAACGCTGTCACCGCCACTTCCTCGGCGGTCAGTCCGCCCTCCGGGTGGGCCAAGGTTTCGTCGGCGCGCGCCTTCAATCCTTCGACCAGGCTACCGTCGAGATAGCCGTCGAAGATCGCCGGATGAATATAGCACTTCCGGCAGATCGCGGGCGTGTTGCCGAGCATCTTGGAGACCGCTTCCACCGCCTCCACGACGTTCTTCTTGGCCTTGGCCTTGGTATCGAATGCCTCCAACTCCCGGAGCGCCAGGGCGGCGAGATTGGTGGCCGCCCAGGTGCGGAAATCCTTCGCGGTTATGTCCTCGCCGGAGATTTCGCGCAGATACTCGTTCACGTCCTCCGAGCCGACCGCACGCGGTTCATTGTCCTCGTCCAGGTACTGAAACAACTCCTGCCCAGGGATGTCCAGGCAACGCTTGACGATCCGCGCGAGCCGCCGGTTCTGCAGGTCGATGTGATGCTTGACGCCGTGCTTGCCCCGGAAGTCGAACGTCAGATGGCTGCCCGCCACCTTGACGTGACGGTTGCGCAACGTCGTCAGGCCGAAGCTTTTGTTCGCCTTGGCGTATTCCTCGTTGCCGACGCGAGCGAGTGTCGTTTCAAGCAGTCGCACGAGCGCCGCCAGAACCTTCTCGCGCGGCAGACCGGGCCTCGCCAGATCCTCTTCGACCCGCTTCCGGATCTGCGGCAGCACGCGGCCGAAGATCAGCATCTTGCTGTACTTCGCCTCATCCCGCACGGCCCGCCAGCGCGGATGATAGCGATACTGCTTGCGCCCGCGCGCATCCCGGCCGACCGCCTGCAAATGACCATGCGGCAGCCGGCAGATCCACACCCGTTCCCAGGCCGGCGGAATCGCGAGCCCCTTGATGCGGGCCAGCGTCTTGTCGTCGGTCACGACGGACCCGTCCGGGTTGCGATAAGTGAACCCCTCCCCACCACGCTCCCGCGTGATTCCGGGTGTTCGGTCGGAGACGTAACGGAGGCTCGCGGCTTTCGCTGCCGCAACCGGATCATCCAGTAGCGCGGCATCGACTTCGGGAGGGGAGGATGTGCTGGCGTCCATGAGCGGTCGGGCGCCCTAACGCGCCAAACCCTGCTCCGGCTGCATGGTCAGTCTTCCTCGGACAGCTTCTCGTCGATCGCGCCCATCAGCTTGTCGATCGCCGTATCCTGGCTCAGCTCAGCGGCCTGCTCGTCGGCCGGCTCGGTCGCCACGCCGATGTGCCGCGCGATCCGGTCCGTGACCACCAGCAGCCGCGTCACTTCCCGCTCCGACAGCATGTTGATCTGCAGATCGAGATGGTTCCGGCGATCGGAGAGATAGCTCATCCGGTTCTGCTTGATGAGCACGAAGGTCGAAAGCAGCACGCCTTCCAAGGAGACGATCATACAGAGCAGCTGAAACGGATAGGGGTCGAAGGCCGGGATGAAGGAGATCAGCCCGGCATTGACAACCGCCCAAGCGACGAACCAGACCACATGCACCAGCACGAAGGTCAGCGAGCCGACGAAGGAGGCGATGCCGTCGGAAGCCTTGTCGGCCGGGGTGCGCGACCGCAGGGCGGCGTTCTCCAGACTCAGAATGGTCTCGATGTTCTCGACAACCGCCCGCGGCGCGGTCTCGTTGCGCTCGGTCGCCCGCATGGCTTTCCTCCCACAGAATGCGGGGCTGAAACCCGCGAACCGCCGTTCCGTTCGAGAGTGCGACCTCTACTCGGCCGGGGCGGGCGCCTCGTCGTCCGTCCGGTCCGCCTCGAACAGCCCTTCCAGCTCACGCGCGGCTTCCTGCACGCTCTGGAGGACCTTTTGGTCGTCGCGGTAGATCGCCTGCGTCTCCGATAGGTTCCGTTCGTCGTGCTCGCGGAACAGCTCCACGGCCCGGGCAGCCTCCGCCGGCGCGATGCCGAGCGCGGTCAGCGCCATCTCGCCCAGCCGCAGGCTTGAGTAGAACGTTTCCCGGACGAGCCCGTCGACGCCGCGGTCCATCAGCAAGTGGGCGTGGAAGCGGTTTCGGGCGCGGGCGAGAATATGCAGATCGGGAAAGTTTCGCCGCGCCATTTCCACGACGCGGGTCGTTTCCTCCATGTTGTCCAGGGCGACGATCATCAGCCTGGCCGACTCCGCCCCCGCGGCCCGGAGCACGTCTACGCGGGTAGGATCGCCGTAATAGACGCGCGTGCCGAACCGGCGTACGACCTCGACCTGACCGGAATCCTTTTCGAGCGCGGTGAAGTCGATATGACGCATCCGCAGCACCCGGCCGACAATCTGCCCGACCCGGCCAAAGCCGCAGATGATGACCGGCGCCGTCGCGCCGTCGATCGCATCGTACTCGGGCTCGCGCCGGCGCTGCAGGCGCGGGATCAGCAGCGCCTCCGAGGCCGCGAACAGCACGGGGGTCGCGATCATGGAGGCGGCGACGAGGAGGGTGGCGAAATCCGCCAGCGTCGGCGACATCGCCTTCGCGCCCACGGCCGCGCCGAACAGCACGAAGCTGAACTCGCTCCCTTGCGGCAAGGCAGCCGCCAAGCGGAGCGCGTGCCGATTGGACTTGCCGGCGAGCCGGCCGAGCCCGAATGCGATCGCTGCTTTCGCCAGAACGAGTACCAGAACGCCGACAATCAGCGCCGCCGGATGCGCCGCCCCGAGATGGACGTCCACCGACATGCCGACCGAGATGAAGAAGAAGCCCAGCAGCAAGCCCTCGAACGGCTCGATGTCCGCCTGCAACTCGTGGCGATATTCGGAATCCGACAGCAGCACCCCGGCGAGAAACGCGCCGAGGGACATCGACAATCCGGCCGCCTCGCACAGGGCGGCGGTGCCGACCACGATCAGCAGCGCCGCCGCGGTGAACACCTCGGGCGTCCGCAGACTCGCCAACCACCCGCAGCAGCGGCCGCATCAGGAAACGGCCGCCTCCGAGTATGATCGCAATGGCGGCGGCGCCCTTGGCCACATCGACCCAGGGAACCCGATCGGGCACGTCGCCGCTGGCCAGCGCGGGAAGGATCGCCACCATCGGGATGAAGGCAAGGTCCTGGAACAGCAGCACCGCGAAGGCGTCGCGCCCCGCCCGCGTCCCCAAGAGATCCCGCTCGGCCAGCAAGGGCAGGACGATCGCCGTCGAGGAGAGCGCGAGACCGGCCCCCAGCACGGAGGCGGACGGCCAATCCAGCCCCGCCCCATGCGCCAATACCGCAAGCACACCGCCGGTGACGACCACCTGGGCCGGCCCGAGGCCGAACACCGCCTTGCGCATCACCCAGAGGCGCTGGGGCCGTAGCTCCAGCCCGATCAGGAACAGGAGCATGATGACGCCGAGGCCGGAAATCCCGGCGATCTGTCCGACATCGGTTATGAAGCGAAAGCCGACGGGACCGATGGCGATGCCAGCGAGCAGATAGCCGAGCACGCTGCCGAAGCCGAAACGACGGGTGATCGGAACTGCGATGGTTGCGGCGCCCAAGAGGGCTGCAAGAGTTGCGAGCATGAACGATCCATAGCAGGGTATCCGATCCTGGTAGCAGACTCGGGCACGCAGAAGCGAACGGTCCGCGCGGTCAACCTGGCTGGCCCCGCGAGCGCCGTCCGCCGCCCGCCGTGGCGCAGCAAGATCGGGGGGAGAGGGCCTTGTCCTACGTCCGTTTTCTGGCCGTGCTGCCTTTTCTCGGAATTCTCGGGGGCGCCGTCGTCTTCAACCGGGTGACGCCCTTCATTCTCGGGATGCCCTTTCTCCTGTTTTGGCTGGTGCTGTGGATCGTGCTGACCTCGGTGATCATGTTTGTGATCTACCGCTGTGATCCCCAGAACCAGGATCAGGATTCCCCGTCATGAACGCCGCGCTGATCATCATCTTCGCGACGATCCTGTTCGCCCTCGCGCTCGGTATCCGTGCGCGGGGCGGCCGGGAAATGAGCCTGGAGCAATGGACGGTGGGGGGGCGCGGTTTTGGCGCGCTGCTCGTCTTCCTGCTGATGGCCGGGGAAATCTACACGACCTTCACCTTCCTCGGCGGCAGCGGCTTCGCCTACGGCAGAGGCGGACCCGCGTACTACATCCTGGGCTACGGTTGCCTCGCCTTCATCCTGTCCTACTGGATGCTGCCGCCGATCTGGCGCTACGCGAAGGTGCGGGGCCTGATCTCGCAGCCGGACTTCTTCGCCGCCAAATACCAGAGTCGGGCGCTCGGCGTGTTGGTCGCGCTGGTCGGCATCGTCGCGCTAATCCCCTACATGGTGCTCCAGTTGAAGGGGCTCGGCATCATCATGTCGACCGCATCCTACGGCGCGATCTCCCCCGCGATCGCCGTCTGGATCGGCGTCGCAGTCGTCACCGTGTATGTCATGGTTTCCGGTGTGCACGGCTCCGCCTGGACGGCAGCGGTCAAGGATATGACGATCCTCGCCGTGGTGCTCTTTCTCGGCATTTACCTGCCGATCCACTATTATGGCGGCCTTCGCGCGATGTTCGAGGCGATCGAGGCGGCGCGGCCTGGGTTCCTCAAGCTTCCCGCCACCGGCGAGAGCCCGGCGTGGTTCGTCTCGACCGTGCTGTTGACGGCGCTCGGCTTCTACATGTGGCCGCACACGTTCGGCTCGCTGTACACGGCGCGGAACGAGCAGACGTTTCGCAAGAACGCGATCGTCCTGCCGCTCTATCAACTCATCCTGCTGTTCGTCTTCTTCGTCGGTTTCGCGGCGGTTCTCCAGGTTCCCGGCCTCAAGGGCGGCGACATAGATCTTTCGTTGTTTCGCCTGTCGCTCCAGACATTCGACCCGTGGGTGATCGGCATCATCGGCTCCGCGGGCGTGCTCACCGCGATCGTCCCGGGCTCGATGATCCTGATGTCGGCGGCGACGCTGCTTGCCAACAACCTGTACCGGGTCGCCCGCCCTTCGGCGGATGACAACCAGATTTCCCAGGTGGCGCGATGGCTCGTGCCAGTCGTGGCGCTGGTAGCTGTCTACTTCACGCTCCAGGGCGGCGAGACGATCGTGGCCCTTCTGCTCATGGGATACAGCTTCGTGACCCAGCTCTTTCCCTCGCTGATCATGAGCCTCTCTCCCCGAAATCCCGTGACCCGCGCCGGCGCCTTCGCCGGGATCTCCGTCGGGATCGCGACCGTCGCCGCGATTACGCTCACGCAGACGACGATCGGGCGGCTGTTCCCGGCGCTGCCGGCAGCGATACGGGATCTCAACGTCGGCATCGTCGCCCTTGTGCTGAACGTGGTCACCCTGATCATCGTCAGCGGGCTGACACACGGCGCCTCCACCCTCCGCCGGGCATGAGCGCCGGAGGGTTGATGCCGCGGCGCGAAACTTACGCCAGCCTACCGCCGGACAGGTCAGCGATCTTGCGTTCCAGGGTGGCGACGAGCGCGGAGCCGCCGCCGCTCGCCAACACGCTCCGGAAGTCAGAACGCTGGACCGCGACGCGGCTGATCGCGCCGTCCGCCAGAACGTCGACCGCCCTCCACCCTGAAGCCGTCTGCCGCATGACGTAGCTGAGCGTGTGGCTGGCGTCGGCCGGCGAGGCGATCGTGGTCTGCACGACCCGGTCTCCGTTCGGCAGGCTCCGGACGGAGGGAGAAATCTGAAGCATCTGGCCGGAGAAGGAATCGAAGTTCGCCACATAGTTCGCGATCGTGTAGCGGCGGAACGCCTGCATCAGCTTCGTCTGGTCATCGGCGGAAAGGGTGGACCAGCGCGGGCCGACCGAGAGCTGCAGGACGGACGAGAGGTCGAAGGTCTGCTCCACGATAGGGGCGAGCGTTTGATAGCGCTGCTGGAAGGGCGTGCGCTGACCGGACTTCATGATCGCCAGCAATCCGTCGTTCAGCCGCTGCACCGGCGCGATGATGTCGGCGTCGGCTGACTGAGCGCCGGCCGTGCGCGGGAGCAATGGAACCGCGACGGCGGCGGCGAGGGCGAAACCAAGCAGGCCGCGGCGGGCGATGGGAGCCGACATGAGTACCACCTCCAAACAAAGGTCCTTCAAGGCGAAGCGCGTGACGAAACCGTAGCCAAGCTTCCTCGGCGCCCGCTGTGAACGCGGTCACACATCACGCCGGTTGTTCGGCGCAGGACCCTTCACGGATGCAGGGCCTCGGCGTGTCTTACGGCCGATCTAAGGCGAGGTCGGACCCGGCCGCTAATGCCGGGTCCGCATGGTTTCGATGCGCTGCCCTCGCCATCGGTGATGGCGAGGGCCGGTGCTTATATTCCGTTCTTGGATCAAAAATCGATACAGAAACGATATGGGGTAAGATGTGGGCCGCCGACTGTGACTATCGCGCCGCACCCCGCCGGCCTGCCTGCATCTACCCAGCCTCGCCGCGTCAGGCTTGCGGCGGCTGTGGCGTCCGGACCGGGTCGGGCGAGGTCGGCACCTCGGGCGGGCTTCCCGGGACCTCGCTCGGCGGAACCGGCGGGTCAGGCGGAAGCTGGGGCTCGGGAGGAAGTTCCGGGCGATCGGACATGCGGCGTCTCCTATCCGTTGACCACGGTGCCGCCGTTCGGGTGCAGCACTTGGCCGCTCATATAGGAAGCATCCGAGGAGGCGAGGAAGATATAGGAGGGCGCGACCTCGTCCGGTTGGCCCGGCCGCTCCAT
The DNA here is from genome assembly GCA_963808965.1 of uncultured Alphaproteobacteria bacterium. Classification (GTDB taxonomy): domain Bacteria; phylum Pseudomonadota; class Alphaproteobacteria; order Acetobacterales; family Acetobacteraceae; genus CAWEHU01. Next base: position 46,897 of record CAWEHU010000017.1, on the reverse strand, counting down.
CGGCGCCGCCTTACCGTGCTTGGCGCTCTTCTCCGCCGGGTAGCTGGCGGGAATGAGCGGGGTCCAGATCGGCCCCGGCGCCACGGCATTCACCCGGATGCTCCGCTCCATCAGCGCCTTCGCCAGTGAGCGGGTGAAGGCCACGATGGCGCCCTTCGTGCTCGCGTAATCCAGCAGGGTCGGGTTGCCCTGATAGGCCGTGACCGAGGTGGTGTTGATGATCGCCCCGCCTTCCGGGATGTGCGGCAGCGCCGCCCGCGTCAGATAGAACTGACTGAAGATGTTGGTGCGGAAGGTCCGTTCGAGCTGCTCATCCGTGAGGTCTTCGAGCTTCTCGGCCATGTGTTGCTCGGCGGCGTTGTTCACGAGGATATCGATGCGGCCGAACTTGCTCACGACCTGCTCGACAGCCTGCTTGCAGAACCCGGAATTGCCGATGTCCCCGGCGATCGCGAGCCCGGTTCGGCCCGTCGCCTCGATCATGCGGAGGGTCTCCTCGGCGTCCTGCTTCTCGTCGAGATACAGAATCGCCACGTCCGCCCCTTCCTTGGCGAATCCGACCGCCACGGCCCGCCCGATCCCGGAATCACCCCCGGAAATGAGCGCGACCTTGCCGGCCAGCTTGCCTGAGCCGCGATAATTCTCCATGCCGGCGCGAGGTCTCGGTTCCATCTCCGCTTCTACGCCAGGCTGGCGGTCTTGCTTCTGGGGGGGAATGTCGCTCATCCGGGGGTCCTCCTACGATCGCAGGACAACGGAGCGCGCCCGGCGACGTTGCGCAAATTCCAGCGTGACGCGCGAGCAGTTGAACGGCCCGCCACGCCGGCTGATCCTCAAGTCGGGTCCAGGCCTTTGAACCTCTAGCGCTACAGCCGTTCTTCACGACCAAGGGTACCGTTGGGGCTCGCCGTGGCGGCACCACGATCCGGCTCCTTCTCCGCCCGAGCACCGCTCCAGGTGGAGGAGTACGCGCCTTGACGCGCCGAAGCGGAGCCCTCCGCCACGAGATTTGCCTGAGATGCTTGCCTGCCAAACCGGATCGCCGCATACGTTTCGCTGGCGAACGCTGCACCAAGGTTCACGCATGACACTCACCCGCAAGCGAGTCCTCGTCACGGGCGGCGCCGGCTTCCTTGGATCGCATCTCTGCGAGGCCTTGCTCGCGCAGGGCGACGATGTGCTGTGCGTCGATAACTATTTTACGGGGCGAAAAGACAATATCGCGCATCTGCACGGCGACCCGCACTTCGAGGCGATGCGTCACGACGTGACGTTTCCGCTCTATGTCGAGGTGGACGAGATTTACAATCTCGCATGCCCGGCCTCGCCGATCCACTATCAGTTCGATCCGGTGCAGACCACCAAAACGAGCGTGATCGGCGCGATCAACATGCTCGGTCTGGCCAAAAGGGTTCGTGCGAAAGTCCTGCAAGCCTCGACGAGCGAGGTATACGGCGATCCCACCGTACATCCTCAGACCGAGGACTATCGCGGCAACGTCAACCCGCGCGGTCCGCGTGCTTGCTACGACGAAGGCAAACGCTGCGCCGAGACGCTGTTTTTCGATTATCGGCGCCAGCACAACGTGCGGATCAAAGTAGCGCGCATATTCAACACTTACGGGCCGCGCATGCATCCCAACGATGGCCGCGTCGTGTCCAATTTCATCGTGCAGGCGCTCCAGGGCGAGGACATCACCATCTACGGGGACGGCAGCCAGACCCGCGCCTTCTGCTATGTGGATGACCTGATCGCGGCGCTGCTACGCCTCATGGCAAGCGGAGATGCTGTCACCGGGCCGATCAATGTCGGGAATCCGCAGGAGATTCCGGTTCGCACGCTCGCCGAGCAGATTATCGCTTTGACCAACTCGCGCTCGCGGATCGTCTATCGCGAACTGCCCGAAGACGATCCGCTCCAGCGTTGCCCGGACATCACACAGGCCAAGCAGACGCTCCGCTGGGAGCCGCGCGTTCCACTCGATCAGGGGCTACGCCGCACGATCGCTTACTTTCACGAGATGCTGTCCGAACAGGATTCGGCTTCATAGCCAGGAGCTACGCCAACTCGTGAGAATGGCGTCCGTCTCCGCTACCTCGATCTGCTGACTGAAGCGTTGCCGGTACAGCGTCAGCAGCGCGTCATGCGTGCGGTCGAAAGCACTGCAAAGCGCGTCTTTCGCGAGCACGACGCGGAAGCCGTGATCCACCGCGCCCAGCACCGCCGCGAGGACGCAGACATCGGTCTCCGCCCCGGTTATCACGAGGCTGTCCACCTCGCGTTGTCGCAACAGCGTCAGCAGGTCCGATCGCGTAAAGGGCGAGTAGTGATGCTTGTCGACGACCGTCGCCGGCGGGACCAGGGCCGCGAGTTCGGGAACCAACTCGATCATCTTCGGTTCCAGACGCTCTCGCGTCATGTAACTCCAGCGTTCGTAGTCCCGTTCTCCATGTGCCCTGTGCGTCCTCCGGCCGGTCGGGCGGGACGAACCGCGTGAACACCGTCTGTTCGGGGCGAGCACGGGCGATGCGGAGCACGGTCGGCAACACCTTCTCCAGCCAGGGGAGGTGCCAGTCGGTGCGCTCGGCGAACAGCGTCTGCATATCGACGCAGAGATGCACGGTTCGCGGCCCGAGCGGGCCATGCGGAAGTTCCTCGCTCATGCGGCGGCTGGCTCTTTCCAGCCTCGCAGCGCCATTGCCATATCCCGCGCTCCTTCGTCCCAGCGGTGTCTCAACGCCGCCCGTGAGAAATCGAACGACTTCATCGAGGTCTCCTCCGCAGAAGCGGCGTACTCCACCCGCACCACCGTCATGTCTCCCTCGTCCGCGCCCGTTGTCTCGGCGATGGCGGCGATGTCCGGCGTACCGCGCGCTTCCTGCGGCAGACGGGCCAGCACGGTGCGGACCTCCGCGCGCAGCCGTCTTGCCTCCGACATCGCCCGAAGTGTGCGGCGCGTCTGATTGGCGTACAGGAGATCGGACTGACGCTCCGAGGCCTCCATCCAGCTCTTCGGCCGCCTGCACCGCAGCGGAAAAAGATCGACGACCACACAGAGAAGGTTGGTGCCGGGCGAAGGAAGCGGCACGAGATCGACCGGCGTGTTGCAGGCCAGTCCGCCATCGACCAGAAATCGCTCGCCAATGCCCATCGGCGGGAAATCCGGGATCAACGAGGCGCTCGCGAGGATGTGGTCGAGGCTCAGGCGCTCTTTCGCCGTATCGAACACGACCTCCTCGCCCGTTTCCACGTCGACCGCGAGCGCCAGCAATCGAGGCGCACCGCCATTGAGCCGGTCGAAGTCGATCAGGCCCTCAAGAGTGTCGCGCAGCGGCTTCAGGTCGTAGAGGGCCGGCTCCGCCGGCATTCCCGGCAGAATGCTCAGCAGGCCGGTGAGGTTCAATCGGAAGACGTTCTGGCGCCCGAGCAGGCGGGACTGCATCGCGCTTACGACCTGCAGCGGACGGCGCAGCGGACCCGAAATCACGCCGCTATCCAGGGACGACGCGACACGATCCCAGAACTCGCGCAAGCGTTCCACCCGTCGCTCCGGCGGATTGCCGGCGATGATCGCGCCGTTGACGGCACCGATCGAAGAGGCCGCGATGCAATCCACCTGCAAGCCGGCTTCGTGCATGCTTGCGTACGCACCGCCCTCGTAAGCGCCAAGAGCGCTGCCGCCCGACAGCACGAGGGCGACCTCTGATCGGATCGTAGAAGAAGGCGATGACGTCATTCCTTGCCTCGAACTGTTTGTGGCCGATCCACAACGGGAATGCCGAGGCGGGGTTGCGCGTTTCGGAACCGCACTACTTTGCAGTTGCCAAGCTTCGCGAGCGACCAGCAAACTGACCGGCCTGGACCTAAGTGTGGGGGATTCATGGACATGTCACGTCGCGCCGGAGCGGAGTTCTTCGGCACCTTCTGGCTTACCTTCGGCGGATGCGGCAGCGCGGTCTTGGCTGCCGCCTTTCCGGCGCTTGGAATCGGCTTTCTCGGGGTCGCCTTCGCGTTTGGCCTTACGGTACTCACGATGGCCTATGCCGTCGGCCACATCTCGGGCGGCCACTTCAATCCGGCGGTGACGGTCGGGCTTTGGGCCGCCAAACAGTTCAAGACCGCCGATGTCGTGCCCTACATCATCGCGCAGGTGGTGGGCGCCATCCTGGCGGCGGCGGTCCTCTACGTGGTCGCCTCCGGCAAGCCCGGCTTCGAACTGAATGGCTTCGCCTCGAACGGCTACGGCGATTTCAGCCCCGGCAAATACAGTCTGGGCGCGTGTGCGCTGACGGAAGTTCTGCTCACCTTCTTCTTCCTGTTCGTCATCATCGGCTGCACGTCGAAGGGCGCGGCGGTGGGCTTCGCCGGCATTCCTATCGGCCTGTGCCTCACCCTCATCCACCTGATCTCGATCCCAGTGACCAACACATCGGTCAACCCGGCGCGGAGCACCGGGCCGGCCCTGTTCGCGGGCGGCCCGCATATCGCCCAACTCTGGCTGTTCTGGCTGGCACCGTTGGTCGGCGCTTTGCTGGCGGGCTGGGTTTCCCGCTGGCTGCATCGCGACATCACCGTCACGACCACCACGACGACGATCCGGTCTCAGCAGGCCGTGTGACGATTGATAGGCCTGCCCGCACGCACGACTCCGCGGGCAGGCCGTCGTCGCCACTCAATTCGGCAAACGCGCGCCTGACCTGCGAAAGCCGAAGAGATGCCCAAGCTGGTTCAAGTCTTGCTTGAACCTGGAGGCCGCGCCATCTACCGCGGCTATGCAGAACACCCCCCCTTCCCTTCACGACCCCGTCGGCTGGCACGGGACGACGATCCTGTGCGTCCGCCGTGAGGGGCGCGTCGCCATGGCCGGAGACGGTCAGGTCAGCCTTGGTCAAACGGTGGTGAAGGGCAACGCCCGGAAAGTGCGCCGCATAGGCGCGGGTGGCGCCGTGCTCGCGGGCTTCGCCGGTGCGACGGCGGACGCCTTCACGCTGCTGGAGCGGCTCGAGGCCAAGCTGGAGCGATTCCCCGGCCAGCTCGAGCGCGCCTGCGTCGAATTGGCGAAGGACTGGCGGACCGACCGCTATTTGCGGCGGCTCGAAGCGATGATGGCGGTCGCCGACAAGGACCGGAGTTTCACACTCACCGGCACCGGTGACGTGCTGGAGCCGGAGGATGGCGTGATCGCCATCGGCTCGGGCGGCAACTACGCCCTGGCGGCGGCCCGGGCGTTGATCGAGAATTCCGGCTTGTCCGCCGAGGAGATCGCGCGTCGCGCCATGAAGATCGCCGCCGAGATCTGCGTCTACACGAACAACAACGTCATCGTAGAGACCATTTGATGGAAGTTCCGACCTATTCGCCGCGAGAGATCGTCTCCGAGCTCGACCGCTTCATCGTCGGCCAGAACGACGCCAAGCGCGCCGTTGCGATCGCGCTCCGCAACCGCTGGCGTCGCCAGCGTTTGCCCGAGGCGATTCGCGAGGAGGTCGTGCCCAAGAACATTCTCATGATCGGCCCGACTGGCTGCGGCAAGACCGAGATCGCGCGGCGTTTGGCCAAGCTCGCCCAGGCGCCGTTCCTGAAGGTGGAAGCGACCAAGTTCACCGAAGTCGGTTACGTAGGACGTGACGTGGAGAGCATCGTCCGCGACCTGGTCGAGGTCAGCATCAACATGCTGCGGGACGCGAGCCGCAAGGAAGTTCAGGCGAAGGCGGAACTGGCGGCCGAGGAGCGACTGATCACCGCCCTCGTCGGCGAGGGCGCGGCGGCTGATACCCGCTCCAAGTTCCGCCGGATGCTCCGGAACGGCGAATTCGAGCAGAAGGAGATCGACATCTCGGTCAGCGAGCCTGCGAGCGGCCTCCCGATCGGCCAGCTCGACATTCCGGGGATGCCGCCCGGGCAGATGATCAATCTCGGCGAGATGATGAAAGGCATGTTCGGCGGCCGCCCCGCCCAGCAGCGGCGCATGACGGTCGAGGCGGCCCGCCGGGCGCTCGAGCGCGAGGAGGCGGATCGGCTGCTCGACAACGACCGGCTCACCAAGGACGCGGTCGCGCACGCCGAGAACAACGGCATCGTCTTCATCGACGAGATCGACAAGATCTGCGCGCGCACCATGGAGGGCGGGTTCCGGGGCGGCGACGTGTCGCGCGAGGGCGTGCAACGTGACCTGCTGCCGCTGATCGAGGGAACGACGGTCAGCACGAAATACGGGACCGTCAAGACCGACCATGTCCTGTTCATCGCGTCGGGCGCCTTCCATCTGGCGAAACCCGCGGATCTCTTGCCCGAGCTGCAGGGGCGGTTGCCGATCCGGGTGGAGTTGGCCCCCCTCTCCCGCGACGACCTCCGCCGCATTCTGACCGAGCCCGAGCACTCGTTGATCAAGCAATATGCGGCTCTGCTGGGCACCGAAGCGGTGACGCTGGAGTTCACGGACGATGCGATCGACGCACTGGCCGAACTGGCCGCGGACATCAACGACCGGGTCGAGAACATCGGCGCCCGGCGGCTGCACACGGTGCTCGAACGCCTGCTCGAGGAGATCAGCTTCACCGCGACCGACCGGGGTGGCGAGACGATCACGGTGGATGCCGCCTACGTGAACGAGCGTGTCGCGCCGCTGGCCCAGAAAGGGGATCTGAGCCGCTTCATTCTGTAGCGCCTGGTTCCCACATGGGTTATAACTGAAGCCCGGAGGTGGGTTCCATGACGGCATTAAAGCTGACCAGCATCGGCAATTCGGTCGGGGTGATCCTGCCCAAGGAGCTCCTGGTGAAGCTCGGAGTGCAGAAGGGCGACACCCTGTACGCGGTGGAGATGCCGGATGGGCTGCGGCTCACCACGGCGGATGCCGAATTCGAGGCGCAGATGGAGGTGGCGCGGCGGATCATGAAGAAGCGCCGCGCCGTCCTGCGCGAGTTGGCGAAGTGACGGTTTGGCTCTCGCGCGAACTCGTCCTCGCTATTCACGACGAACAACTGGCCGAGCATGGCGGCGCGGCCGGCCTGCGCGACGAAGGGCTGTTGGAGAGCGCGCTCGCCCGCCCGCTCAATCTGGCCGGGTACGCGGAGCCAGACGTCGCGGAGCTTGCCGCCCTCTACGCCTTGGCTCTCGCCCGCAATCACCCGTTCATCGACGGGAACAAGCGGACCGCCTATGTCGCCTTGGAGACGTTCCTCGCGCTAAACGGGATCGACTTCCCGGTCAGCGACGCTGATGCCGTGATCATGACCTTGCGCATGGCCGCACGGGACCTCTCTGACGAGGACTTCACGGATTGGGTCCGCACCCACGCCGTACCGCAGCCTTGACGCGGCTCCGCCCGGTCCGCACATCCCCTGCATGTCCGATCCCTTCGTCCGCCCCGAGGAGGCGACCGCTGCCGAGGCCGTCGCCGCGATCGGGGACGAGCTCGGCGTTTTCGACGACTGGATGGACCGCTATCAGTACATCATCGAGCTCGGCCGTAAGCTGCCCCCCTTTCCCGACGAATGGACCGACGACGCGCATCGGGTGCCCGGATGCCAGAGCCGGGTCTGGATGGAGGCGGCACTCCGGGATGGGCGGCTCTATCTCGCCGGGATCTCGGACGCGGCCATCGTCTCCGGGCTGATCGCGCTCCTGCTCCGGGTCTATTCCGGCCGGAGGCCCGACGAGATCCTGGAGACCGACCCCGTCTTCCTGAAGGACCTCGGATTGCTGGAGGCTCTCTCCACCAACCGGGGCAACGGCATTGCCGCGATGGCGCGCAAGATCCGCGAAGTGGCCGCCTTGCAGACAGCGTGAACCTGCCCCCCGGCCGAATTTCTTGGCAGGCTCGGCGGCATCCCGTATAGACCCGCGGAAATCGGCCGGCAGCAGCACGAATCCAACGCCGGAGCAAAATCGGACCGGACCTCCGCTGGATGCTGTTCTACGAGCCGTTATTCCTGTTCGTCTTCTTTCCGAGCTTCTACCTGCTCTATTTGCTGGGCGAGCGGCGATATTGGCTGCGCGGCGGCATAATCCTTCTCGGCAGCTTCGCCTTCTATGAATGGAGCGATCCGCTTTTTCCGCTGCTCGTGCTTGGCTCGGCGGCGATCGATTGGGTAATCGCCGGGCGCATGGACCGGATGGAACGGGGCTCCCGTTCGGCCAAGCTGTTGCTCGCGCTCGGCGTCGTGCTGAATCTCGCCTTGCTCGTTCATTTCAAATATACGCATTTCTTCCTCGACAACCTGAACGTCGTGCTGTCGGGCTTTTCCGTCGCGGCGCTACAGAACCCGCTGATCGCCCTGCCCGTCGGCGTCTCCTTCGTCGTTTTTGAGAAGATCACCTATCTGGTGGACGTCTATCGCCGGGTCAGCCGGCCGGCGCGCAACCTGTTCACGTACCTCATCTACGTGTTCTTCTTCCCCAAGCTGCTGGCCGGACCGATCATCAAATACCACGAGATCGAAGCCCAGCTCATGCGGTTGCCGAAGGCGAACTTCGACGATTTCTCCGCCGGTCTGCTCCGCTTCATGCTGGGCGTGGTGAAGAAGACCATCATCGCCGACACGCTCGCCCGCGGGGCGGACATGATCTTCGCCGCCCCTTCCGGCACGATCGGGTTCGCCGAGGCATGGTGGGGAATCATCTTCTTCACGTTCCAGATCTATTTCGACTTCTCCGCCTATTCGGACATGGCCATCGGGCTCGCGCGGATGCTGGGCTTCCGCCTGTTCGAGAACTTCAACATGCCCTACATCGCGTGCAGCATCACCGAATTCTGGCGACGCTGGCACATCTCGCTGTCAACCTGGATCCGCGAGTACATGTACGTGCCGCTCGGCGGCAACCGCGTGAAGCCCAGCCGGCGTTATCTCAACCTCTGGCTCTGCTTCCTGGCCTCCGGCCTGTGGCACGGCGCGGCGTGGACCTACATCGCCTGGGGTGCCTATAACGGCCTGTTTCTCGTGCTGGAGAAGCTGTTTCTGCTCCGGTTGCTCGACCGTCTGCCGCGCTGGACCGCCAATCTTTTCACCTTCGCCGTCGTGATGGTGGGCTGGACCGTGTTCCGCGCTCATTCGCTCCAGCAGGCGGGCGAGTTCTTCGCGGCGATGGCCCAACCCGGCCTCGCCTCGGGCAAGGCCCCGATCTTCATCACCCCGGATATGACCATCGCCGCCGCGATCGCCGCCTTCGTGTGCGTGGTGCCGCGTCTGCCCGGGTTCGACCGGCTGCGCGACTGGGTGGCGAACGGGCCGGCGCGGGGTATCGCCGTGCAGACCGCGCTCTCGCTGCTTTTCGTCGTCGCCGTGGGAAAGGCGGTCGCCGATCCGTTCACTCCCTTCCTCTATTTCCGCTTCTGACATGCGGCTCTCGTCCATTCGCCGCTGGCTCAAACCGGCTCACATCCCGGCCCTCATCGGTGCCGCAATCTTGTTTGCGTCCTGGGCGTATCTCACCTGGAACACCACGGTTGGCGAGCTGATTCCGAAACTGCGCTTTCGCACCAACAATACGATCGCCGGCGTGTTCCAGGACGCCGCGCCGGATCTGTCGATGGAGAGCCTGCTCAGCTACAAGTTCCAGTCGCACGTGTCGCACGTGATCGGCACGCTATCGCCGATCTACCGGCCGGCGATCCACTGGAAGAACCAGATCTATTATTCGCTGCTGGGCATGTCCGCCGCGCCGAATGTCATCGTCGGCCGCGACCGTCAGCTGTTCCAGAAGGAGTACCTGGACGACTATTGCTCGCGCGACCTGACGCGTTTCACGCCGGAGGCGGAGGCCTGGGCCGAAAAAATTCGGGAGATGCAGGATTTCTTCGAGGCGCGCGGGAAAATTTTTCTGTACGTGATCACCCCGTCCAAGCCCGCAATCTATCCCGAGGCGTTACCGGCGGGGCTGAACTGCCCCTCCAAACCGTATGACCGGCAGCACAAGGTCGCCGTCTACCGGCAGATGCTCGACCGGAACGGCGTTCACTATCTCGACGCGGCCACGCTGATCGCGGAGGCCCGCGAATCGTATCCGATCTCCATGTTCCCGCGCGGCGGCATTCATTGGAACATGCTCGCGGCCGGGCTCGCCGCGCAGGCGCTCACGGACAAACTCAACGCGCTGCATGAATCGCCGATCCTGACCCCGTTCACCCTCACCTGGGAACGCTCGTTCAAGCCGCAGGGCTCGGATCGCGACCTGATCGAGATTTTGAACCTCATGTGGCCCGACACGCATTACGAGGTCCCGGTCGTCACCTTCCATTCCGTCCCGCCCGCGTCCTGCCGGCCGGCACGCATCACCGAGGTCGGCGGCAGCTTCCTGTTCGAGCTCGACGATGCGCTCGCGGCGATTGCCTGCCCTCCCGAGATCAGCGACTGGTTCTATTGGGACCTCAAGCACTTCCGTTATCCGGGCGGCACCGCGAAACCGCTGGCCGTGGATGCGGAGGAGCGGAGGGAGGCTCTTCTCGAAAATCTCGACGTGATGATCTTCGAGGAGAACGAGGCGGTGCTGCCGCGCACGGCGCACGGCGTGCAGCTGCTGAAGATGATCGCGGGCCAGTCCAGCACGGCCGCCAATCGGTGAGGGGATGAACGAGGAGTTGCAACCGGTCTCCGCCGCGTTGCGGACGCAGCGCCTGTTCGAGCGTGCGATCTTCGGCAGCCGTTGGCTGCTCGCGCCGTTCTATCTCGGCCTCGCCGCGTGTCTCTTCGTGCTGCTGGTGAAATTCGTGCTGAATGCCCTCTACTTGTTCGTGCACGCGGTTACGGCGGGCGGCGAGGAGATCACGGTCGGAATCCTTTCCCTCATCGACCTGTCGCTAATGGCTAACCTGCTCCTGATGGTCATCCTCGGCGGTTATGAGACCTTCGTCTCGCGGCTGGACATCGGCGGCCATGAGGAGCGGCTGGCGTGGATGGGGCGAATCGGCTTCGGCGATCTGAAGCTGAAGCTGATGGCCTCCATCGTCGCGATCTCGGCGATTCACCTGCTGGAGGGGTTCATGAACGTGGATCACCTGAGCGACCGGCAGCTCGGGTGGCTGCTCGGCATCCACATGGCGTTTGTTGTCTCCGGCGTGTTGCTCGCGCTGATGGATCGCATCACGGGCAAGGGGGCGCACTGATGCCGGCCAATGTTCCTATTCTATCTCTGAGCGTTATGGAGTGCCGGAGCAAGGGTAGTGTCGCAGTTTAGGTTTCGGCTTCCGACCCTTAACAGAACCTACGCTGCTGTCCGTCCGAGGTCCGGTCTTAGCCGATTTCAAACTGTCCCGTTCTGGGAGGCCTATACACCGAAGCGGACATCGGAGCACGATACGTTACACACTCAGGCTGGACTTACCTACCCTCACCCCCGACAGGGCGCGTTCGCTCACCGAAGGAAGGAACGTCCATGTCCCGCCTGAAACTGTTGCAGATCGCGCTGATTGCATTCGGTGTCGCGTTCTGCCTCGTCTACCCGCTGCGATCGTCTGGCCGTCGGGTTGGGCTTGGCATGACGGCCCGCCTGCCGCCTCGCACTATTTCTTGATGATCGTGGGCATCTACGCAACGCTCGGGAGATTCCTGATCCGTGCCTCGCGCGACCCCGCAGCACATCGGTCGCTGATCGACTTCACGATCTGGTCGAGTGTTGTGCACGCGCTAATCATGGCGGTCCAATCCTACAGCCCCGGTGCGCATATGGGGCATATGCTCGGCGACGTGCCGGCGTTGCTGCTGGTCGCGGCGGTGCTTGGCGGGCTGATCTATTCCGGCCCAACAAGGCCGGCTGCGGGCTGAAACGTCAGGCGACGCCCAATGGCCATTGTCTGCGCGTCCCAGTGGCTATCGAAAGTTTTGATTGCGGTCGAGGATGGTTTGCCGCCGCCCGTCGCCTCGAACCAGGAGAGCCCGCCGCGTCAGCTTTCGGGATGGTGATATTGTCGATTTGCCAGCCGCAATGGGCGCAGAGCGGACCTCAGGACCGCAGACCCTCTACAACCGCTATCCACCCATTGCGGAAATTCAAACTGAACACTACCGGAGCAAGGACGCCGGGATTTCACCTGCGGAGCCGCTTGAAGAACCGAAGCAGAGCTTGCCGCAGTTTTTGAACACATTCTCGCGTGGAGCCTACGTCGGCGCGACGGCGCGCGTGCATCTCCCCACTCTCGATCGGCTCGACCACGAAGGCGATCACCAACAGCGCGACCAACGACGACGCGGCCAGGAACAGGAACACGGCGTCCCAGTTATAGGCGTCGAGGATCAGCCCAGTGACGAACGGAAGTGCGGCGCCTCCTGCCTGCCCCCCGGTGTTTACGATCGACACCGCGAAGGGTACGTCTCCTTGGTGGTCAGTCCGGCGGGATACACGGTGAAGGACGAATAGCCCAGATTAAGCAGCAGGCCCGTGAAAAAGAGTAGCACGATCAGTGCAAGCGGCTGGTTCGGCGCATGGATCAGCGCATACATCATGAACACGCTGGAGAGCGCGGTGATGATGATCGTGGGCTTCCGCCGCTTTCCCACCACCCGGTCAGAGAATACCCCGCCGAGTAGGTTCCCGAGCACGCCTCCGATGAAGGGTGCCGAGGCGATGAAGCCGACGTTCATGATGGACAGCTGCTTTACTGTCGTGAGGTATGTCGGCAGCCACGCGAGGATAACGTTGATGATTCCCGTCATGAGTAGGTAGGCGATTGCCAGCCCCCAGACATTCGGCGATTCTTGAATGTCTCGGCCGTGGTCGAGATCGGACCGATTACGCCTCCTTGGATAATTCGGTCGAGCCAGCGAAACGACTTCCATCGGGCCGCCGCACCGACCTTGCCCCTTCTTCCTTTCCGACCTGAACCGGAGCAAAGAGGGGCTGTTTCCGACGTGATATGCTGGACCTCGGACGCCGACGGTGAAGCGACTCCTTGCCGGGTCATTCGCGACCAGAACATACCAGGCTGTAGCCAACAGCACGCCCGGCGCGGCGCAGATGTAGTAGACGTACTGCCATCCGAACGAGGTGATAATCAGGGCGCCGAGCGGAGGAACCAGAACCGGACCGAACTTTGCTGCTGCGAGAAAAATACCCACCGCCGTTCCCTTCTCCACTGACGGGAACCAGCGGTTGATCGTGGATAGCATCGCCACCGGAAGCGGCGCTTCCACTATGTCCAAGCGCGAGCCTGTTCAATTTCATCTGCAGGGCCGATGACGCCGTGGCCAGAAGAGCCGTGAACGCGGAGGTCAAGACCATGAACAGCGGAAACACCGCGCGCACCCCGAACCGCTTGACGAGAAATCCGGAGGGAATCTGGGCCAACGAATACCCGATGAAGAAAAGGCTGATGACGGCACCGGATTCGGTGTTCGTCATGCTGAATTCTTTCTTCACGAACGGCAGGACGATGCCAATATTCGCGCGGTCCGCGGCAACAAGCGTATAGACCACGAAGATCAGGCCCATGATAACCCACCGGGAACTCGTCTTGCTGCGGACGGATGGAGACAGGGCCGACGAATTCGCCACTTGCTGTGTCACGTTGGGTCACACCTCTTCAGCGCTCATTGCAAGTTCAGTTTTGGCCGCAACTGACATCCTGAAAAAGCCATGGTTTTTGTGTAATGCCGGTGCATAATGAAGGCAATTGCTGCAGCCCAAGAAAAAGCGACGTTTCCTCACCGCCGGAGGTAGCGAGAGGACCCGTAGGGAGAGCCAAGGTTGGCTGAATCGCGCAACACATCCCCCGCCCGCGCCTGGGTTCGGTTGCCAAGCGGCCGGCGGCTCGACCTGCTCGCGCCGACGCCCCTCGACTGGACGGACGACGACCTCGCGACCGGGCTCGCCCGCACTTTCGAGGACGGCAATGTGCGCTGCCTTTCCAGAGCGATCAAAGACCGCTTGGCCACAGCGGCACGCGAGGTTGATCTAGACCGGCTTCCCACGATCACTAGGCCGGCACAGCACGGCGGCCGCGACGCCGGGCCGATCGGATGAAGCCGATCCCGCTCAATCCCGAAACCGAGCCGATAGCGCGGAGGATTGTATGGTTTGAGGAACCTGCGCAAGCGCTCGAAGACCCGATCCGTTTCATGGCCTACGCCATGGTGTACGCCACACACGACGACATGAAGGCATTGCGGCGCTACGTGTCGGACGAGGATTTCCGCGAAGCGCTGGACAAAGCGCCTCCCGGCATCATCGACCCGCGTTCATGGGCTTACTGGAATTCCAAGATGGGCCGGTATCCGGCACCCTCCATGCCGAAGCGGACGTTCGGGTAATCGGGAAGTGGGGCGGGCACTATATCGCCACAGGTAATCCGGAGCAGAGGGGAGAAAAATCGACGCGCAGCCTAACTCCCGCCCGCGCTTGGGTGCGCCTGCCGAGCGGCCGGCGGCTTCGACCTTCTCGCGCCGACCCGCTCGAAACCAACTCGCCACCATTCTCCCCGCATCGACTTGCGATATAATCAAGACGCTATGAGGCGAGAACTGCCCGATGATCCCGTGCTAGAGCGCTTCCGCGCGTCCGTGACGGAAGTCTACGGCGACCGCCTTGAGCGCGTGGTGTTGTTCGGCTCCCGCGCGCGAGGTGACGCGCGAGAGGATTCCGACTACGACGTCGCGGTATTTCTGCGGGGCATGGACGACCGGTTCGTGGAGATGGACCGGCTTGCCGACCTCAGCACCGCCATTCTCGAAGAGACCGGCGAGTTCATCCACGCGATGCCGTATCGCGCCGGCTCCTACGAGGAGCGCACACCGCTCATGCACGAAATTCGTGCGGCGGGCATAGATCTGTGAAGCCCGAGACAGCAGCGTTCTTGCAGAAGTCGCACGAGTTTCTTGACAAGGCACAAGGAATGCTCGCCAGCAATTGGCCCGATGAAGCGGGTCGCGCTGCCTATCTCGCGGGTCTACATGCGGCGAAAGCCTTTATCTTCGAGTGCAGCGGGGAAATCACCAAAAGTCATAAGCGTGTGCGGGCTGAATTCGGGCGGCTCTCCAAAGATGACCCGCGCTTTGACCTGGAGTTGCGGGCGTTCCTTGGCCGGACCTACGACCTTAAAGCCCTGGCCGACTATGAGACCGGCCCCGACTCGATGGTATCCACCGAGCGCGCGGGCGCGGCAATTTAGATGGCGCATCGGTTCGTCGATTGCATCGCGAGTCTTATCCCGCCGAACGGCCCTTGCTCGTAAGTTCGGCGCGCAATGGAGGGCTTTCCGGAGGCCAAAAAGCAAGTTCCCACACCCGCCGGCCGCAACGCGAAGGCGCCGGGTAAGCAGCGAACCCGCAACACATCCCCCGCCCGCGCTTGGGTGCGCCTGCCGAGCGGCCGGCGGCTTCGACCTTCTCGCGCCGACCCGCTCGAAACCAACTCGCCACCATTCTCCCCTGCATCGACTTACGGTATACGAAGCGCTGTGAGGCGAGAACTGCACGATCGCCCAGACATGCCCGGCACGCCCTTACGCCTATTTCGCGCATTTTAGGTGCTTGCCACACCTCGCGATCGTAGGATAATATTCCTGGGTGATCCAGGCCGCTCCTTCCCTTCCCATAAGTCTCACCGACCGCTTGGCATGCACCATCGAAGCGATTCGGTGCGCCGTGGCGGCGTGGGGCGCGAAGAACCGGGCGGCGGCGCCCATCATCGTTCTGCTCTGGGGGCGGTTCGGCCGTATCGTCACCCGCTTCACGGCGCTGGTCGCGCAAGTCCGCGCGGGCCGGGTTCCCGCTCAACGCGTGACGCGCCGCGCGGATGGGCCAGCGCCGCCGCGAGACCCGCCGAGCCGGCCCACGGTCGAGCTGCCGCGCGGGTTTGCTTGGCTGCTTCGCCTCGTGCCCGAGACGCGCTCACTCGCCGGGCAGGTGCGGCATTGGCTCACCGACCCGGAGCTCAAGGAGATTCTCGCAGCCGCGCCGCAAGCCGGCCGCCTGCTCCGTCCGCTCTGTCACATGCTGGGCATCGAGCCGGGACCGGCGCTTGCGCTGCCCCGGCCCGAACGGCGCGCCGCACCCGTTCAAGAACCCGCTGTTTCCGACGCTCCTGCCGCCGCTGAGCGCGGCAGTCCGCCGGAACGGGAATCCGATCTCCGGATCAAGTCCGGGGATGTCCGATGGGAACGGGACCCCATCGAACAGGTTCGGTGGGACCCGCCGCGGGACCCCATCGAACGGGTTCGATGGGACCCGCCGCCGTCACCGCCGCGCCCGCCCGAGCCGCCGCGCCAGGGGACCCCACCGGGGAAGTCCGATGGGACCGGGACCCCATCGAACGAGTTCGATGGGACCCGCCGGCACGGCCTCAATTCGTCGCTCGCCCAACTGACGGACCAAGAGCTCATGGAGATGCTGGCCAGGCTCTCCGCGAAAGCCTGAGCGGGCGCGCGGAATTGCGCCGATAATGTTACTGAACTGCAACTACACAGGCCTGCGCACCCAATCACATGGAGCGGGTCGCGCAACCTAGAAGCATGATCGTCGGAGGCGGAACCGCCGGAGACGTGAATCATGCAATCAAACAAAGCCTTATAGATCATGATTGGATCAACTCGATCCAATCATGATCTTGGAGGTTGCGGCCTGTTGTGCGATGGAGAATATGGCGAGCCGGAACAGAACATTCCTCCGCACGCGGCGCTGAGCGAAGCGGGCCGGATCGAAAACGGGGCGGTGAAACGGCACAAGAGAAGCGCAACACATCCCCCGCCCGCGCCTGGGTCCGCCTGCCGAGCGGAAGGCGGCTCGACCTGCTGGCGCCGACGCCCCTCGACTGGACGGACGAGGACCTCGCGACCGGGCTCGCCCGCACTTTCCGCTGGGGCGGGCACTCGATCTGGCCGGACGCGCCGCTGTCGGTCGCCCAGCACTCGTTGTTCGTGCTCGTGCTCCGTCGCGCGGAAGCCTGGGAACCGCTGAACCCCCGTCAGCAGCTCCGCGAGTTGCTGCATGACGCCGATGAGGGGCTCATCAACTTCGACTGCATCTCGCCGCTGAAACCGTTCCTCGGGCCGGCTTTCGCCGACCTGCAAGCACGCCTCGCCGCCGCGATCGCCGTCCGCTACCAGTTGCCTCCCTGGACGGAGGCCGAGAAGCGCGCCCACAAGATCTGCGACGTGGCGGCAGCGGCGGCCGAGGCGGTGCATGTCGCGGGATGGACCCGGAAGGAAGTTCGCGACGCGCTCGGCATCAGAGCGCCGGTGATGGACGCCGATCCTCTGGCGCAACTCTATCGCGAGGAGCCGTGGCGGCCGTGGCCGCCGGAGCAGGCGGCTGCTCGCTTCCTAGCCAAGCTTCGTGAACTCCTGGAGCCATGATGACGCGCGGGGATTCGCCAGCGCTCTCGGCGCCCTCGCCGAGAGACTGCACGTAAAGATCCCGCTTCGGTAACGGAATCCGGATGCCCTGCTGCTGGAACAACCGCCAGACCTCGTAGAGAACCTGGCTCTTCACGTTCTGGACGCCATTCTGCGCGTCCTCGATCCAGAAACGCATTTCAAGTTCGATCGCGCTCTCGCCGAAAGCCATGATGAGCACGTTGGGCGGAGGCACGGACAGGATACGCGGGGGGCGGCTCGCGGCTTCGAGCATCAACGCGAGCACCTGATCGAGATCGGAATCGTGCGGCACGCGCACCGGCACCTTGAGCCGCACACGCTCGCTCTTGTGCGACCAGTTGAGCACCTGATGCGTGATGATGTCCTCGTTCGGGATCAAGAACTCGGTGCCGTCCCGGGTCTCGACGGCGACGTAGCGGGCGCCGAGCGACGAAACCCACCCATAGGTGCCGCCTACCTGGATCACGTCGCCCGGCTTGATCGACTTATCGAGCAGCAGGACGATGCCGCTGAACAGGTTCGACGCCGTTCGCTGCAATCCGAGGCCGACGCCGACACCGAGCGCGCCGGTAAACAACGCGAAGGTCGAGAGATCCACCCCGATCGAGGTAAGCGAGACGACGATCGCGAGCGTGATGAGGGTCGCCTTGATGAGCTTGCCGAGCAGCACACGCGCGCGCGGCGTTATCTCGGGAACCCGGGTGATCCGGCGCTCGAACAGGTCGGAGGCGAGCGTGGCCGCCCAGAGCAGCACGGCGAGCGAGACGACTCCCTTCACCACGGTCAGGATCGAGATTCGGAGCCCGCCGATAACGACCGCGGCGCTGTCGAGCAGGGCCAGCGTCGGCGACAGCAGATGCACGATGTTGAGCGCCGCCACGACCCAGGCGATGACGGCTATAAGTCGCGCCAACGCGGCATAGGGCACGAGGTCGGCCGCCAGCCGGATCACCAGCCACGCCAGAAGCAGGCTGATCGTGATGTCCGCGGCGTCGTGCGGCCAACCAAGCCGGTTCGCGAGTGCGACCGCGACCCAGAGCCCGATTACCCAAGCGGTCGGCGTCAGCAGCGGCAACAGCCGCTCGGTAATCCAGTCCCGATGGTGCGAGACCCAATCCCAATGATTGTGTTCGGCGACCCGCTCGACCCACCGCGTGACCCACTGCCGGACGGGGTGGCAGATGAGCCAGGCGATGCTGCCGGTGAGGATGACCGCCGGAATCTGGACGAGGTTCGTGAAGACGAGAACGTCCTGGAGCAAGCGGGTCTCCAGCACCTGCGCCCGCTGCACGATTATCTGCCAGACCGAGCTCGGTTCCATCGTCTCCCCACGTAACACTCAGGGCCTCCGCTCCCCCTGTCGGGCGGACTTGGTGAGGCGGGCCTATTGTTCCCGATTTGAGCCAACAACGAAAGCAGGCATCGGCCGATCGGACCCCGAATTGCCTCCGGGGACGCGATCTCCCAAACTGGCAAAGGTCCGCTTCAGGGGCAGTAGAAGGATTGGACCCATGGCCTCTTCTTCCCGGTCCACAGCCAGCTCCTCGATCACGCTCCAACGGCGCTCGTGGCTGGAACGGTTGTGGACCTCGATCGCCGACCGCGGCCGCGAATACGCGCCCGTCCCCTCGGTCTCCGTCCCCCCGATGGAACGGAGCCGGCAGCTTGCGAGCGCGTTGCTTTCGGAACGCGGCGAGGCCTCGGGCGCCGCGGTCGCGCGCGAGCTGCACGCTGTCCTGCGCGATCTCGATCCGGCGGATCGCCTCGCCTTCTTCCGATTTCTCGCGACCGGCTTCCTCCCGGATGAGAAGGGGCTGAAGGCGGCGGCCAACGCCTACCTTGCCGATCCGAGCCCCGAGCGCGTCACGCAACTGCACGAGGCCGCGGAACCGCCGCGTCAGGAGTTGCTGCGCCGGATGAACATGTCGCCCGGCGGGACCGCCGCTCTGGTCGCGATGCGCGAGGAATTGCTCGGCAAGCTGCGGGAGGAGCCCGCATTGCGGCCGCTCGATTCCGACCTGCGCCATCTTCTGTCGTCCTGGTTCAACCGCGGCTTCCTTCAGGTGCGACGGATCGACTGGCAGACCCCCGCGGCCGTTCTCGAAAAGCTGATCGCGTATGAGGCGGTGCACGAGATCCAGGGATGGGACGACCTACGCCGGCGCCTCGCGCCCGACCGGCGCTGCTTCGGCTTCTTCCACCCCGCATTGCCGGGCGAGCCGCTCATCTTTGTCGAGGTCGCGTTGACCGAAGGACTTGCCTCGGCCGTGCAGCCGCTGCTCGCGCGCGATGACGACGAACGGGCGCAGCGCGAGCGCGAGGCCCGGGCGGATACCGCCATCTTCTATTCCATTTCCAACTGCCAAGAGGGGTTGCGGGGCGTCTCGTTCGGCAACTTCCTCATCAAGCAGGTCGTGGAGGAGCTGAAGACGGAGCTGCCGCGTCTCACCCGGTTCTCGACGCTCTCGCCGGTGCCGGGCTTCCGGCGATGGTTGGAGAAGCGGCTCGGCGGCAATAAGGAGCAGGGAGCCGAGGATTTGCTCCGCCCAGAGGAAAGCGCGGCGCTGGCCGGCGCGGCCGGACAGGGACGCCCGGCTGGCGACGGGGCGGCCGCGCTTCGCGCTTTGGCGAACACGGATCGCTGGTGGGAGGATGCGGCGACCGCGGCAACCCTGGAAGGGCCGCTGGTACGGCTCTGCGCGGTTTATCTCACGACCCCGACGGAGAGGAGCGGTTCCGCGGACCCGGTGGCCCGGTTTCACCTCGGCAACGGCGCCCGGCTGGAGCGGATCAACTGGCTCGGCAACATCGCTCCGAGAGGGATCAAGGAGTCCTTCGGCATCATGGTCAATTACTTGTACGACCCCGAGGCGATCGAGGCGAACCACGAGGCGTTCGCGCGTGATGGCATCGTCGTACGTTCCCCGGCCGTGGACGAGATTCTGGCCGAACCCGCCCCGCCGCGGCGTCGCAAGCAATAACCCGGAGAGAGGAAACGATGACCGAGCCCACCGGACCGCTGAAAGGCATCAAGGTCTTCGATCTGACGCGCGTGCTGGCAGGGCCCACCTGCGTGCAGATGCTCGCGGACCTCGGCGCCGACGTGATCAAGATCGAGAAGCCGGGCGCGGGCGACGACACGCGCGGCTTCGCTCCCCCGTTCATGCCTGGAACCAAGGAGAGCGCCTACTTCGTCGGCGTGAACCGCAACAAGCGGTCGATCACCCTGGATATCGCGAAGTCGGAAGGGCAGGCGATCGCGCTGGACCTGATCGCGCAAAGCGACATTCTCGTCGAGAACTTCAAGGTGGGCGCGCTCGCGAAATATGGTCTCGGCTACGAGCAGCTTCGCCAAAAATTTCCTGGGCTGATCTACTGCTCGATCACCGGCTTCGGCCAGACCGGGCCGTACGCGCCACGCCCTGGCTACGACAGCCTGGTGCAGGCGATGGGCGGCATCATGAGCCTGACCGGCGAGCCTGAAGGAGCGCCACAGAAAGTGGGCGTGCCGCTCGCCGACTTGTTCGCGGGCCTCTATGGCTGCATCGGTGTACTTGCGGCGCTGCGCCACCGCGAGCAGACCGGCGAGGGGCAGCAAATCGACATCGGGATGCTGGACACCCATTGCGCCTGGCTCGCCAACCAGGGGATGAACTTCCTGGCGACGGGCGAGAATCCGCCACGGCTCGGCAATCAGCATCCGAACATCGTGCCGTATCAGGTGTTCCCGACCGCCGATGGATTCATGGTGCTGTCGATCGGCAACGACCCCACGTTCAAGCGGTTCTGCGACAATTTCGGCCTCAGCCATCTGCTCGAGGATGAGCGGTTCGCCACCAATGCGGCGCGCGTCCAGAACCGCAAGCTGGTCACGGACACACTGACGCCCGTGATGAAAACCAAGACCACGGGCGAATGGGTGCGGCGCCTGGAGGAGCTGAAGATCGGCTGCGGACCCATCAACACGCTCAAGGAAGTATTTGCCGACCCGCACGTGCAGGCGCGCGAGGTGGTTCGCGAGATGCAGCACGCCTCCGGTTCGCCGGTAAAAGTCATCGCCAACCCGGTGCGCCTCTCGCGCACCCCGGCCGACTACCGCCTGCCGCCGCCGCTGCTCGGGCAGCACACGGAAGAGGTTCTGCGCGATCGGCTGGGGCTTGAGGAGGACCGGCTCGCGGCCCTGCGCGAGGGCGGCGTGATCTGAGACGGAGACCGGCTGGATGAGCGATCACGCCGACATCTTCGCGATCATTCGCGAGCGTCTGTTCACGGCGGCGATCGGGGATGTGCTGGACGCCGCGGGATTCACCCGGCAATTCCTTCCGCCGGAAATCCGCGCTCTCACGCCGGACACGGTTCTGGTCGGCCGCGCCATGCCCGTGCTGGAAGCGGACTGCGCCGGCGAGATGGTCGGCCATAACGGCCAGCGCGAACCGTTCGGCCTCATGTTGCGCGCCCTCGACGAACTCAAGCCGAACGAGGTCTACATCGCGACCGGGGCTTCGCTCCGTTACGCGCTGTGGGGTGGGCTGATGAGCGCCAGAGCCAAGACGCTGGGAGCGGCTGGCGCCGTGCTGGACGGGTTTCACCGCGACACGAAGGAAATCCGCCGGCCTCGGCTTTCCCGTTTTCTCCCGCGGCAGCTATGCGCAGGATCAACGCCTGCGCGGCCGCGTGATCGACTTCCGCTGCCCCGTCGCGTTTTCCAACGGCGTAGAGGTCCATCCCGGTGACGTGATCGTGGGCGATATTGACGGCGTGCTCGCGATCCCTCACGCCCATGCGGCCGATATCGTTCGCGAGGCGCTGGCCAAGGTGGCCGGCGAAGGTGAGGTTCGCGCCATGATCGAGCGCGGCCAGACGACCGAAGCGATATTCGGCAAGACCGGAATCATGTAGCGACGGAAACGTCCCATGTCGAAGCACGGCGTCACCAAACGCATGACCGCCCCCGAGATCGCGGCACGCAAGGGTGGCGAGAAGATCGTGTGTCTGACCGCGTACACCGCCCCGATGGCCGAGCTGCTCGACCCGCATGTCGATCTGCTGCTTGTCGGGGATTCCGTCGGCATGGTTCTGCACGGATTGCCCAACACGGTCGGGGTGAGCCTCGAGATGATGATCCTGCACGGGCAAGCCGTCATGCGGGGTTCGACGCGCGCGCTGGTCGTCGTCGATCTGCCTTTCGGCTCCTACGAGGAAAGCCCGGAAGCCGCGTTCCGGTCCTCGGTTCGGGTGATGCAGGAGACGGGCTGTCAGGCCATTAAAGTCGAGTTCGAGCGAGGCGATCGCGGCGACGGTGGCCTTCCTCGTCCAGCGCGGCATTCCGGTGCTCGGTCATGTCGGCCTGCGCCCTCAGGCAACGCATGTCGAGGGGGGTTTCCGCGCCAAGGGCCGCTCCACCGCCGAGCGCAATCGGGTGCTGGCCGAGGCACGGGCGACCGAGCGGGCGGGTGCTTTCGCGATCGTCGTCGAAGGTGTCGCGCATGACTTGGCGACCGAAATCACGCAGGAAGTGGCCGTGCCGACCATCGGTATCGGCGCCTCGCCCGCTTGCGACGGGCAGATCCTGGTAACGGATGACATGCTCGGCATGTTCGAGTGGACGCCACGTTTCGTGCGCCGCTACGGCGCGCTTCGCGACGTAATCTCCTCCGCCGCTGCCGCCTATGCGGGAGATGTGCGCGCCGGAGCGTTTCCGGGCGCGGCGGAGACCTATTCGCTTCGGCCGCGGTAGCAGCCAGACCGCGCCTGCCTACTCGATCTTGCCGGGGCTTTGGGCGCTCGCGCAGTAACAGGAATC
Source organism: uncultured Alphaproteobacteria bacterium (assembly GCA_963808965.1). Taxonomy (GTDB): domain Bacteria; phylum Pseudomonadota; class Alphaproteobacteria; order Acetobacterales; family Acetobacteraceae; genus CAWEHU01. The sequence goes on along the minus strand of CAWEHU010000017.1, from coordinate 23,789 downwards.
GCCTTTGGACGGCGAGCCACTGGCCGCGTAGGAGCAGCGTCCGAACGGGGTGACGCATTGATACCAGTGCCGCTCACCGTTCAAGCTGCCCGCGCTGCTGCCCGAGCCAGCGCCGCTCCCGCCCGTTCCCATGCCCGAGCCGCCACCCATTCCGCCGCCGGTCCCGCCCATACCGCCGCCAGTCCCGCCGCCCATACCGCCGCCGGTGCCGCCGCCCATGCCCCCGCCGGTTCCACCCATGCCGCCCCCGCCGCCGCCCATTCCCCCGCCATGCCCGGCGGCGAGCAATACGTTCCCGGCCTGCATTGCTGTGCAAACGGCCGAACCGATGCAGCTTCCGGGTGACGATCGCGTGGCTGCCGAACCCGGAGCCGGCTGGATGATCGATGCGGTCAATACCGCGGCCAGAGCGGGAAGCAGAATCCTCATGGGATGCTCCTTCGATCGCGTCGCCGACAGGCGGGCCGGACGAGGCGATTGAGCCTACTAACCGGTAATCGGCCAGGATAATATCGGAAAGACCGCTATGGCCGCCAGGAGAAACGTTCTTGCGCTACAGACAGCGGCACCGTGAACGCTTGTCCCGGCTGCGAAAGGACGCTCCGGCATGAGCGAGAACTGGGCGGTTTGCATCGGCATCGACCGCTACGATAATTTGCAGTCCCTGGAATACGCGAAAGCCGACGCAACGGCGCTGCGTGACTTCTTCGAGAAGGAGGTCGGCTTCGCGAAGGTCTATTTCTTCGCTAACGATGCACCGCCGATCCAAACGGATTTCGGCGAGCCGATCCAGGCCGTTCCGACACTTGGCACCATGCGCCGGTTCCTGCGTGTCCGGTTCGAGCAAAGGTTTCTGAAACCGGCTGATAATTTCTGGTTCTTCTTCGCCGGGCACGGCAAGCGCGAGCGGGACCGCGATTACCTGATGCCGATCGACGCCGATCCCGGCAATGTCGAGGAGACGGCGATCCCGGTAGCCTACGTCGCCGAGCGGCTGCGCCGGTCGGGCGCCGAGAACGTTGTGCTGCTGCTGGATGCCTGCCGCAATGAGGGAGCGCGGGAGGGACAAGGCATCGGCGCCGAGCGGCAGAGCGGTGTCGTGACGATTTCCTCATGCAGCCCGAGCGAGCGTTCGTACGAGATCGCAGAATTGCAGCATGGCGCTTTCACGCACACGTTGCTGCAAGGATTGCGGCTGCAAGGCGAGAGCAATTGCGCCACGGTCGAACGGCTCGACCAGTATCTGCGCTTCCGGGTGCCCGAGCTTTGCACTCGTTACCGCCGGCCGCGCCAAACCCCCTACACGAACGCCGAGCCGATCGAGAAGCGGCACCTGATCCTGCTGCCCCGATTCGCCACTCTTGAGGATGTCGCGCCGATCAAGCTGGACGCCCTGCAAGCCGAGGCGGACGGCGATCTGGAAACCGCCGAGCAACTTTGGTGGCGAGTGATCGCGGTCTCGGCAACCGATCCGCAAGCGCACGAAGCGATCAAGCGCATCGCTCTGAAACAATCGGGCGCGCGCTCGGGAACCGGCGCGGGTTCCGTCACCGACTCCGCGGCCAAGCCCCGGCCGGAACCCCTCCCCGCCCGTTGGCCACGAGGCGTTCTTTGGCCGAAGCAACTGACCCGGAGGCGCACGCTGGGGCTGGCGGGAATTGCGGCAGCGGGCGCCGCCTCTGCGGTCGTCGCGCCCGCGGTGCTGAGACGACTTCACCGCCCGACGCCCCGGACCATGACGTTCGAGACGGTCACGGTCGACGCCAAGGGCGTCCGGTCGGCGCCGGAGCAGCGCAGCGCCGGAACCTTCACTGAAGTGCTCGGGACTGGCGAAAGTTTGGAGATGATCGCGCTGCCCGGAGGCAGCTTCACCATGGGCTCGCCGGGGGACGAGCCGGAGCGGCGGTCCAACGAAGGACCGCAACATCACGTCTCGCTCGCCGCCTTCTTCATGGCTGCTTCGCCGGTCACTCAGGCACAATGGTCGGCGGTCGTGCGGGCGCATCCGGCCAAGATCAGTCGCGACCTCGATCCGGCTCCGTCCTCGTTCAAAGGGATCGATCTTCCGGTCGAAACCGTCAGCTGGAACGACGCTGATGAGTTCTGCGGGCGTCTCGCCGCACTCACCGGCCGCCCATACCGCCTGCCGAGCGAGGCCGAATGGGAGTATGCGTGCCGGGCCGGGTCGGACACGCCGTTCAGCTTCGGGCCGACACTTACGCCCGCGTTGGCGAATTACTGCGGAATCGGCGGGGCGGTCTGCGGCGACAGCGACGGCGTGAGCATCGCCTCGGACGTCTACGACGGAATGCGTTATGGGGCCGGTTCATACGGGTACGGCCCGACGGGCGTGTTTCGCGGCACTACGACGCGCGCCGGCACGTTCCCGCGCAACGCGTTCGGTCTTTACGATATGCACGGAAATGTTTGGGAGTTCTGTCAGGACGTCGCGACGGGCAGCTACGCCGGCGCGCCGCTCGATGGCGGCCCGAATCTCGACGGGCCGCGCGACTACCGCATCCTGCGCGGCGGGTCGTGGTCGCACAATCCGGCCATCTGCCGTTCCGCGTATCGCGACAGCATCGCCGTCACCGAACGCGGATGGCAAGGCCGCATCGGGCTTCGCGTGGCCTTTTCGGCGTAGCGGGCGATACGAGGTGAAAGCGGGTCAGCGGGAGGAAAGCATGAGCGGCGAACCGGCTGCGATCTGGGTGCTCACGGATGTGGAGACGACCGAGACGGTGGAGGTGGCGGAGGGTGGGCGAAGCAGCCAAGACGTCGGTGGCGGATTCGGGTCGACCGAGGTCCAGCAGACACGCAAGAGCCTGACGCAACGAGTCCAGATCAGCGCGGGCGATCTGAAGCGGCAGATCGGCGAGCTCGTGTCGGTCGTCGGCGACGTATTCGATCAAACCCGCGCGGAGTCACGCGTCCAGCTCGAGGTCGTCGAGCTATCGATCGAGATCAGCTCGGAGGGACAGGTCAGCATCCTCGGCACGGGTGGCAAGATCGCCGGCCGAGGCGGCATCAAGCTGACCTTCAAACGCGCGCCAGCATCCGCCTGATCTCGGCGCGCTCCGGACAAGGGAGCGTGTGCGCGCGTAAACGGGCACGGCCCGGGCCTGGACACGGCTGCCACGGCCGCAGACACTTCAGTCGGGCTCGCGGCACAGAGATTGCCGGGCCGCTGCCGCTCGGAGGGAAAGGTCCGATGCTGGATCACGCAGCCGAAGCTTGACTCGCTTGTTATAGAAACCGCTCGCAAATTCGCGCAGGACCGTCTCGCACCCCACGCCGCCGAACGCGAGAAAGCCGGCTGCATAGAGCCTGAAATCATCCGCGAGATGGGCGAGCTGGGGTTCCTCGGCGCGACCACCTCCGCCGCGTGGGACGGGTCGGAGATCGACCCCATCACATACGCGCTGCTCCTCGAGGAGATCGCCGCCGGGGACGGCTCGGTCTCCACGCTCGTCAGCGTCCATAACTCGCCCACCTGCATCGTGGTCGAGAAATTCGGCACCGACGCCCAGAAGGATCGCTGGCTGCGCCCGCTCGCGACGGGCGCGCATGTTGGCTCGTTCGCGCTGACCGAGCCGCAAGCGGGCTCCGACGCCGCGGCGCTCCGGACGCGGGCGGTGCGCCGCGGTGATCGCTACGTCATAAACGGCAGCAAGCAGTTCATTTCGAGCGCCTCCATTCAAGGCAGCACGGGTACTGTTCGCCGTTACTGACCCGGAGGCTGGAAAAAAGGGGCTCTCCGCCTTCATCGTCGCGAAGGACGCTCCCGGTTACATCGTTGCCCGCAAGGAAGAGAAGCTCGGGCAGAAGGCGTCCGAGACCTGCGCCCTGTCATTCGAGGATATGGAGGTAGCCGAGGACCAGCGCATCGGGTCGGAGGGCGAGGGCTATCGTATCGCGCTGGCAACGCTGGAATCGGGCCGCATCGGCATCGCGGCGCAGAGCGTCGGCATGGCCCGTGCCGCGCTGGACTACGCGATCGGCTATGCGCGCGAGCGCCGGGCCTTCGGCAAACCGATCGTCGAACACCAGGGGGTCGGGTTTCGGCTCGTCGAAGCCAAGACGCGGCTCGAAGCGGCTCGCCAGCTCGTGCTGTACGCCGCCCGCATCAAGGCGAGCGGCCAGAACGCGCTGGAAGCCGCCTGCATGGCCAAACTCTACGCCTCTGAAGCGGCCGAGGCGATCTGCACCGCCGCGATCCAGACACTCGGCGGCTACGGATACCTGGCGGATTATCCGGTGGAGCGGATTTATCGCGATGTGCGCGTCTGCCAGATCTATGAGGGCACGTCGGACGTGCAAAAGATCATCTTGCAGCGAATGCTGTAACCGGACCCCGAACGCGGCGGGCGAGCTTCGGCGAGGGAACCGGGCGTTTGCGACATTCTTATCTTGAGCAGCGCCGCGTGATTATTGTTCACTGGCATCGGCGCGGGGTGCCGGATGGAAAAATCGCTGCGACGGACAGGCCTGCACTGGCGTGTTGTCACACTGCCCAACCCGTGGAGACGCCGAATCATCGGGGGCGCGGTGGTGGCGATCGCGGCCCCGCTGGCGCTTCTCACTCTCATGGGAAATCGACCCGCCGACCCGCGCGAGTCGATGCGGGCCGAGATCGGCCGGCTCGAGGAACAGATCAGCACGAATGCCGCTGACGTGGCATCGCTTCGGATGATGGCCGATCAGGCTCGCGCCGAACTGGGCACGCTACACAGCCAGAAGCAGGCGGAAGAAGCGAGCCTTGTGACCGCAAGTCACGCCGTGAGCGCACCGGAGGCCGGCCCCGCCCTCCCCGGAGCCGATTGGCCCTTCTACAACCCGCCCCTCCGCACGCCCCGGCCGCCAGTTCACGAGGTAATCGTGAGCGCTCCACGCCACCTCCACCTGCACACTGCACGCGATTATCTGCTCGCGGCGCGCCAGCATGTCGCAAGGGGCCGATCGGGGGATGCACAAACGGCGCTGGAAAAGGCCGAGACCCGCGCGCTCAATGATTCATCCTGGCGCGATCAGGATCTTCGCCACTCCCAACTTATTCGCCAAATCGGCGATGCCCGCCGTTTGCTCGCCGGAGGTGACGGAGCGCGCACGGCGCACGCGATCGATGCAGCGGCGCAGTCCGCCCGCTAGCTTGCGTCTCGGTGGGCGGGCCGCGACACTCGGGCCACCATGACAAGCAGGTCTCATGATTCCCCCGCGACGTGCGGCAGGACGAATATTCAAGCATTCCGTACCGGGGTCGGCCGCCCAGCCCTCGCCCTCCTCGCGGCGCTCCTGCTGCTCGCGGGATGCGGCAAGAAGGGACCCCCCTCGCCGCCCGGCCCCCCAAACGAGATCACGTATCCGCGGACCTATCCGACGCGGTAGAGGATGGGCCGGCTCACCGCGCCCAAGCTGTTGCTGCTCGCAGCCGGACGCTCCGCAACCGCAACGCGTTCTCGATCACGGAAGCCGAGCTCAAGGCCATTGCCAACGCGGCAACTACTAGGCGCTGTGTGGAGGTGGTTAAGCGCTGTGGTGGAGGGGGTTGGATTCGAACCAACGTAGGCGTGCGCCAACGGATTTACAGTCCGTCCCCTTTAGCCGCTCGGGCACCCCTCCGGCGGTGCGGAGCCGCGCACTATTGCCGATCCCGTGTGCTTGTCAACGCGATCAGCCACCAGGTCCAGGCCGGGTATCTGGGCAGGATAGGCGAGGAGGGCCATACTCTTCGCCCATGAAGCCCCCTTATTCCGGCCGCCCTGACGGCCCGAGACGTCCGAATCCGGACAGGGATTCGGGAAGGCCGCAACACGGCCCTTCCCGAAGGGAATCCGGACCGGAGCCGCACCGGGGAGAGGCGCCGCGCCAGCCGAACGCAGGTCAGTCTCCAGGTCAGGAGCGCCGCTTCCAAAAGCCTTCCGGCTCGAAGCCGTTCCGGGGGCGCGATCATGACCACCGCCCCCGACACGACCAGCATCAGGCGAGCCAGCGCGAGACCCCGCGCGGCACGATCTGGCTCTATGGCCAGCACGCCGTCGCGGCGGCGCTCGCCAATCCGGCGCGCCGGCTGCGACGGCTGCTGCTGACCGAGGAGGCCGAGGCAAACCTCGCCGCCCGGCTCGCACCACCTTGGGCGATCCAGCCGGAACGCGCCGAGCGGAACCGGCTGGATCAGCTGCTGGGCCGGGATACGGCGCACCAAGGCGCGGCGCTGCTCGCCGATCCGTTGCCGATACCGAGCTTGGCCCACGCTCTGGAACGGCCCGGCCCGGTATTGGTGCTGGATCAGGTGACGGACCCACGCAATGTCGGCGCGATCCTTCGCTCGGCCGCCGCGTTCGGGGCCGCCGCCGTGATCACCCAGGAGCGCAATGCGCCGGAGGAAACCGGGGCGCTCGCGAAAGCGGCATCCGGCGCGCTGGAGACCGTGCCGTTGCTGAGAGCAGTGAATATCACCCGCACCCTGATCGCGCTGAAGGCGGCCGGGATCTGGGTGGTCGGCCTCGACGCTGGCGCGCCCGCGCCGCTATCCGGACCCGCGCTTGCCGAGCGGCGAACCGCGCTCGTGCTCGGCGCGGAGGGGACGGGCCTGCGGCGGCTCACGCGCGAAACCTGCGACGAGGTTGCCCGCCTCGCGATGCCCGGCGGAATGGAAAGCCTGAACGTGTCCGTCGCCGCCGGCGTCGCGCTCTACGAACTCGGGAGGAGCGGATGAGCGATTTCGACCCGGGGCGCGCGGCAGATGCGCTGCAAGATGCACGCGCGCGGCGCGAGAAGCTGACGGGTCTACCGGAAGGGGTCGCGCCGCGCACCCAGGCGGAAGGCGCCGCCGTGCAACGCGCTTTGGCAGAACGGACGGGCGCTGGGCAACCGGCCGGTTTCAAGATCGGCGCTACAGCCCAGCGGATGCAGGAATACTTGGGTCTGAGCGGGCCGGCTGCCGGGTTCATGGCCGTCAGCGGGCTGCATGCGAGCGGAGCGTCCGTGCCCTACAACGCGTTCGTCCATCCCGGCGTGGAGTGCGAGTTGGCCGTGCGTCTCGCTCGCGACTTGCCGCCCGCCCCGTGCACCTTGGAACAGGCGACCGAGGCCGTGGGCGACCTCATGGCGGCGATCGAGATCGTCGAGAACCGCTACGGCGACCTGGCCCGGCTCGGGACGGCCACCCTGATCGCGGACCAAGTGTTCCATGCCGGCGCGGTCCTGGGCGAGCGGGGTACGGAGGACTGGCGCGGGCTCGATATTGCGGCGCTGCCGGGTCGTATCACCGTGGACGGTCACGTCCGAGACGAGGGAGTCGCGTCCGACCTGCTCGGCCATCCGTTCCAATGCCTGGCGTGGCTGGCCGGCTCGGAGGTGGCAGCGGCATTCGGCGGTCTGCGGGCGGGGCAGATCGTCTTGCTCGGAAGCGTGACCCCTCCGGTATGGTTATCGGGGCCGGCACGAGTGGAAGTAGAGTTTCCGCCACTCCCATTTGTTCTGTTAACGTTCTCAGCAACCCGGAATTAAACAAGAACACGCATGATGGGCTCGACCGCGGGATACGGACCTTCGCGGCAGGCCCACATCGCCAAAATGGCCAGAGCAGGAACAGCAGCATGCTTTCCGACTGGAACCTACTCTCCGACGATCTTCAGCTGACCCTCTCGCGCGAGGCTTTGCAGCACGCCGCCCTGAGCATCGCCGATCAGGCGGAGGTGCTGGCCAGCGAGATGGAGTTTGGCAGCCTGACCGATCGCGGCGGTCCCGAGGCGCTGCGGCTGCTCGCCGCCGTGGTGCGCATCACCGGCCAGGACACGCTCACGCCGGTCGGCCATGCCTGAAGGGAGCCGCCCGGCGCGGCTCGCCTCGGGGCAACGTGCCCCGCGCGAACCGCTGGCCCGGCGTTCCGTGTGTCAGCCCTGGTTCTCGGCGGGCTTGGCCGGAGTCACGGCCACGAAACGCGGCTTTCCGTCACGCACGATGCGCAGCGCGACGGCTTGATCGGTATCCTTGGCGGCCGAACGGATGGCGCGCACGGCATCCTCGGGCGAGGTCACGGGATGCGTGCCGACCCCCACGATCACGTCGCCCGCGCGGAGTCCGGCCTGATCGGCCGGCGATCCAGGCTGCACCTGCGCCACCACGGCGCCCTTCGTGCCCTTCGGCAGCTCAAGCTGGCCGCGCATGTCGGGCGAGATCGGCGAGAGCGCGAGCCCTAACCGAGGCTGACCCGGCGCTTCGTCGGTCGCGCCCGCGCTGGCCACCTGCTCCTCGTTCGGCATCTGCCCGACCGTCGCGGTAACGGTCTGGTGCTCGCCATTGCGGACGACATCGAGTTTCGCCGTGTCGCCCGGTTTCACGTTCGCCACATCGACCGCCAGGTCGCGAGGATTGGCGACTTTCTGCCCATTCACCGAAGCGATGACGTCGCCCGGCTCGATGCCTGCCTTGGCTGCCGGCGAGTCGGGCTGCACGCCCGCGATCAGCGCACCACCTTTCTGGTCGAGGTGCAGCGCCTTCGACATCGCGTCGGCGACGGTCTGCGCCTCCACGCCGAGATAGCCGCGCGTGACGTGTCCGGTCTGTTCCAACTCGGCGACCACGGTCTTCACGGTGTTGGAGGGGATCGCGAACCCGATCCCGATGCTGCCGCCGCTCGGCGAGAGGATCGCGGTGTTCACCCCGACCACCTTGCCGTCCTGAGTGAACAGCGGGCCGCCCGAGTTGCCCTGGTTGATCGGCGCGTCGATCTGGATGAACTGATCGTAGGGGCCGGCGCCGATGTCGCGACCCTCGGCTGAGACGATGCCCGCCGTGACCGAGCCGCCGAGCCCGAACGGGTTGCCCATCGCGACCACCCACTGACCGGGGCGGATCGTGCTCGAGTCGCCGAGCTGGATGTAGGGCAGCTTCCGGCCGGCATCGACCTTCAGCACCGCGAGATCGGTGCGCGGATCGGTGCCGACGACCTTTGCCGGCAGCTGGGTCCCGTCATCGAGAACGACCGTGACGGATTTCGCGTCCTTCACGACATGGTTGTTGGTGACGACGATGCCGTTGGGATCGACGATAAAGCCGGAGCCGCGGGCTTCGATGGCGCGCTGCTGGCCGGGAACCATCTGGCCGAACGGGAACGGCATCGGCCCTTCCATCTCGGCCGGTTCGGCCTTCAGCTTGCTGGTGATCGAGACGACGGCCGGCTTTACCTGGGTTACGAGTTCCGAGAAGTCGGGCAGGTGCGCGGCCGAGGTTGTGGCGCTGGGCGGGTTGACGGGCTGGGCGTGGTTCGTGTCCTCGGCCTGGGCGAGGCCGATATGTCCGATGGCGAAGCCGCCGAGCGTGGTGCCCGCCAGCAGCATGGCGGCCAGCGCCGTGCGGCGGATGCGATGCCCGCCACCGCTGGCCTGATACGAAATTCTCATGGTCTCTCCCTCTCGTGCGATTGAGCAGGACGGTTCCGGATCGGCCCCGTCGACAAGGAGGAACATGCGGATGGCCGGATGAACGTTCCCCTGGCGCTACGGTTAAAGCGCGGTCATTCGGAGGGGCGGCCTCGACGGGAGCCCTGGTTTGCGCTACTTGGTCCGGCCGCTCGAGGCGGGCCGGGTTAGCACAGCGGTAGTGCAGCGGTTTTGTAAACCGAAGGTCGGGGGTTCAAATCCTCCACCCGGCAAAACCTGGCCGATCTCAAGGTGCGTCGCGCAAATCCGCGGACCCCTCAGCGGACCCTTTTTCAGGATGGCGGGAGGTCAGCGTGCGCGCCGGCGCCGCTAGCCGATCGGCCCTCGCCACCGCACATGTTTGCGCGGAGACACGAATGATGCGCCATCATGAAGGATGAGGCAATTCATGCAATCTCCCTACCCCTTGCGCGGGACCGTCTGGATCATCGTCTATCTGTTCTTCATCCTCGCCCCGCTGTTCGCTCTTCTGGTCGGGCCATTGCCGCCGGCGCGCGATTTCTGGACGGAGTTCTCGGTCGCGCTCGGCTACGCGGGCCTGGCGATCATGGGCCTGCAATTCGGCCTCACGGCACGCTTCCGGTACGTCACTGACCCTTGGGGCGAGGACGTCATTTACCATTTTCACCGGCAGCTCTCGCTCGTCGCGGTCGGCCTCGTGGTAGCGCACCCGCTCATTCTGTTCATTGTCCGGCCGGAACTGCTCGCGCTGCTCAACTCCATCACGGCGCCGTGGCGCGCCCGCCTTGCCGCGCTGTCGACGTATTCGCTGATCGCGCTAGTGGCGATGGCGCTGTGGCGTGTGAAGTTGAATATCCGATATGAAACGTGGCACGTTACCCATATCGTGCTGGCGGTCGTCGCGGTCGCGGCGGGGCTGCTGCATATGGTTGGTTGGGGCTTCTATCTGGATGCGCCCTGGAAGCGGGCGCTGTGGATCGGTCTGACGATTTTCTGGATTGGGCTGCTGCTTTACGTGCGGATCGTAAAGCCGCTTTTCATGCTTCGTCGGCCATATCGTGTATCCGAGCTGCGCCAGGAACGCGGCGATGCCTGGACCTTAGCGATGCAGCCGGACGGTCACTCCGGCTTCCGGTTCAGCCCAGGCCAGTTCGGCTGGCTGACGGTGTTCGGCAGTCCCTTCAAGATCACCGGGCATCCGTTCTCGTTTTCGTCCAGTGCCGCCGGCGCTCACGGGGGCGTCGAGATGACGATCCGCAATCTCGGCGACTTCACCAGCGTCATCGGCAGGGTGCCCGTCGGGCAGCGCGTCTATCTTGACGGGCCGTACGGCGCGTTCACCATCGACCGCAACCCGGCGGACATGCACGTGCTGATCGCCGGTGGCGTCGGCATCACGCCGATGATAAGCATCCTCCGCACCCTCGCCGACCGCGGCGACCGACGGCCGGTGCTCCTGCTCTACGGCAGCCGCGACTGGGATTCGATCACGTTCCGCGAGGAACTGGATGCGCTGACACCGCGGCTCAAGCTGACCGTCGTCCACGTGCTATCGAACCCCTCGGAAGCCTGGACGGGCGAAAGGGGCTTCATCAACGCCGAGCTGCTCAAGCGCCACCTGCCACCGCCCTACGCCGACCACGAGTATTTCATCTGCGGGCCGGACGTGATGATGGACGCAATCGAGACCGCGCTCGGTAAGCTGAGCGTGCCATTGTCGAAGTATCATTCCGAACGCTATAGCTTCGTCTAGGGAGGCCGCCGATGCGCCGTCTGCTAGCCGACCGGCTGGTGCTGGTCACGGCCGTGATCGTGATCCTGATGGCGGCCGTCTTCGCGCTGCTGCGCGTCGCGGGTTAGGGTGGCGCCGCTCCGGAACGGCCCGGGCCTTGCGCCCGGGCCTTTGCGCGTTCTACTGCGGCGGCCTTGGGGAGCCACCCCGGCGGCCGGCGGCATAACCCTCTTGAAAGGCTCTGTCCTCGGCCCTTTTGTGCTGATCGAAAATAAGCCCGCCGAGAAGGCCGGCTCCGGCCCCGACCGCCGCTCCCAGGCCCGCGTTGCCGCCGATCGCGCCGGCGACCGCGCCGATGCCCGCCCCGCCAACCGTTCCCGTCAATGCACGTTGCTGCGTCGGATTCAGGTCTGCGCAGCCAGCGGCCGGAAGAGCGACCGCGGCAACCAGCAGAAGCTTTCTCATTCGGACCCCCTCTGGAATTCGATCAACGCGTCTTCGGACAAGGGAAGCGTTCCGCGAGAAAGCGGACCAGGCCGTTGGTGGGCGCTTCCATCATGCGGTCCTGCGATGCCCTCGCCCACTGGACGAACTCCCTGAGCGTTTCATTGCGGGTAGGCAGCGGGTTGGGCAGGCAGAAGAGCTTCAGGTCCCGCGAGGTGCCCTGGTTCTGCATCTCCACGAGGACCGCGCCCTGCGCAAAGCCTTGGCAGAAATTGACGGCCGCGATGCCCATCGCGTTATCGGGCTTCGCGTCACAGAGTTCCACGAGGTCGGCCGTCGTGTTGACACCAAAATTGGCTTCGGTGGCGGCCTGTCCCGCACAGGGCGCAAGCGCCAAAAATCCGGCAATGGCCGATGTCTTGCGTATCATGACTGCCTTCCCTGACATTGACGATAGATCGCGGCCGATGCCACTCGGCCCCCGAGATGAGCCTCGCTGCGCATCGCTCCGGAGGAGCCTAGCGCATCACACGCCTTCCAGCAGGACATCGAGATCGTAGGAGGAACGTCGTCCTAGATCCTCGCCGTGCGCTAACAGAAAGTCTTCGGCCGCGCGGCGTCCCTCCTCGCGCAACATGGACAAAAAGGCCCACTCGGCGTTGAGCTTCGATGACGAGCCTAGTGGCAGCAGCACCTCGCTCGTGACCCGGTGGATGCGCATCCCTGCCCATTGCGCGCCCTCGGAGGCGCCCCGCGGGGCAATCCGCCGCAATAGCGCCATCATGCGAAGCTCCTTCAGCAGGACGCCGTTGAACGAAACCTCGTTGAGGCGATTGAGGATCTCGCGGGCGCTGCGAGGCGTGCCGGGCCGTTCGACCGGATTGATCTGCACCAGGATCACGTCGCTAGACGTGCATTCCCGGATCAAGGGCGTCATCGTCGGATTCCCGGAGTAGCCGCCATCCCAATAGCTTTCCCCCTCGATCTCGACAGCATGGAACATGGTGGGCAGGCAAGCGGAGGCGAGGAGGACGTCTGGCGTGATCTCATTGTTGCGGAACACCCGACCGCGGCCGGTGCGCACGTTGGTCGCCGTGACGAACACCTTGATCGGCGCCCGTCCCAGCCGTTCAAAGTCCACGGTCTTCGCTAATATGTCCCGCAAGGGATTAGAGCCTCCGGGATTCAAGAGATAGGGCGAGACCAGCCGCGCCATCAGGTCCATAGCAATATAGACGGGCGAATTGTCCAGCGTCCAACGGCCCAGCAACACGTCGAGTGGGCCGCGCCGCAAGGGGCTGAGCGAAGCGGCCTCGGCGACGCGACGCCAGAAGTTCTCAAGAGCGGCGCGCGCGCCCTCGGCGCCGCCTGCCGAATGACCGTCGGCCAGAACCGCTGCATTCATTGCGCCGGCCGAGGTGCCCGACATTCCGTCGATGCGAAGCCAGGGCTCCTGCAGCAGCCGGTCTAGAACACCCCAGGTAAAGGCCCCGTGCGAGCCTCCGCCTTGAAGGGCGAAGTCAACGAGAACAGGCTCGCGATGCGGCATTTCGATCTCCCTGAGGGCCATTTTCGTTCCCGATCCGGTGCAGGAAGCCGTGGAGCAACCGCAGCGGCGCGCTCACGTAGAATGCACCGCTCCGTGAGGCAGTATAAGATCACGGCAAGGCTGCCGGAGGCATAATCGTGATTATTCTGCAATTAAGGCAGCCCTGCCACTGCGGACTGTCGGTCGCATGAACTCGTGCTCAACGAACTCCCGACAGCATCGGCAACGGGCTGTCCGCCCACGTCGATGCGTTTTGGCGACAAGAGCCGCAGTCTCCCGTCGACGCCGGTCACCATGGAGTGGACGTAGAAACAGCTGGTGACTTCGTCTGTCGTCTCCATAACTGGAGACGGCGCCGACACGATCACCAGCCCGCCGCACTTGCCGATCCAATCGGTGTGCCGATGTCCATGCATGACAATCGTCCGGTCCGCGAGCCGTTGTAGCTTTCGGATGAACCAGCTGCCATTTATCAGAGCCGTGCCAATTCGTTCAGAGAAGGCCGTTGCGGGGCTAGGATATTCCACGAGATGATGGTGCAAGACCACGAGCCAGCTCGCTCGTGGATAGTGGGCGACCGCGATCTCGACCCCGCGCGCCTGTGCGGCGGGGACCATCCCGAGTGCATTGGTGAAGGAAAAATGCGTTTCTGCGTTCGAGTTCAGCAGAAGGATTCCGAGCCCGTCCTCGCCGTCCGGCGGAAAAACCATCGGAAAGACATCGGCCCAGAGATCCGCCAAACTTCTCGAAAGACGAAAGCTCCCCGTATCAGCGAACCTGGTAATCGTGCTTAGCCGCGGCGCAAGTGTCTCCGCGAGAGTTCCGCCCACGTGGCCGGCGGCATGATCGACGACGCGGACGCGTTCCCCTTGCAGCGCGGCAATCGCGGCAAGAGCACGAACTTGGCGTAGCCGCTTGCTCGGGCTCGTCGGAAGGTCGAGCCTCGCCGGATTGGCGCGATCGACGACGTTCAGATCGTGGTTTCCCGGCACGACCAAGACCCGCTCCGCGAGCCGGGGGTGTAACGCCAACGCGTCGAGGAACTCGGCCCACTCCGCCGAGCGGCCGGCATCGGTCATGTCGCCGGTGATCAGGACGACATCGAGCGGGTTCTCGCTGTGCAATGCATCCAGCTGCGCGAGCGCCCGCCTCAACCGGTCATTGCCCTGCGGACCCGATCGGCCGCTCTCGATCCGCCAACCGTACCTCTCTCCGACGACGTGCAGATCCGAAAGGTGTGCAACGCGCCAGACCCGGCCGCCATCGGGTAGAGTGTCGAACTCGTCCAGATCCCGCGGCTGCCCCATCGTTGCGTCCGCGATCCCCCAAACGAGAGCCGCTGCGGCGAAATAGGAGCCCAAGAGCACGACGCTGTTGGCGACGGCCGGAAGAACCAACCGAAGTGGCGAGGCTAAGTCCGATGCGCTTCCGATCCAGCGCGAAAAGGGCCACGCCAACAGGACAAGCCCTAACGCGAGGACGCCAATCGCAACGCCGGCCGCTGCCGCCGTCATCGCGCGCAACGCGGCATGTTCGGCCTCCGTTGCTCGCGATGACAGAGCCCGTTCGGCAAGATGTCGCATGGCTTCGCGGCAAAGGGCGTAGCAGGGCTGGACGGCGAGCGCGTTGAGCGACCAGAAACTGCGTTCGGTCAACCGAAACAGCGGACGGCCCCCCAGGGCACCCAAAGCGACCACGAATAGCAACAGCGCCACGGACGAGATCTCTGCGAAGGAGGTCGCGATTTTCCGCGAAACCGTGGCGAGCCAGCCTGAAGCGACAAGCGGAGCAAGGCCGAGCAGAAGCCCGGGAATCCCAATCAGGGTCATCCAGGAGGCGAGCAGCCTCGGAAGACTGATCTCAGCCAGCAGACTGCCCGCGATCGCAAAAAGCGACCGCCGCTTCGTGCTAGAGGCATCGTCCTCGATGTCGCCCTGACGCGGATCGATGATAGATTTCATGCCATGTCACAGTTGCGTTGACAGTCCCGCTGCGGGTGATGATAGATTTCCTGCACCGGCAAGCCGGACGGAGCCGAAAGACAGCCGATGACGCCAAAAAGCCGCTGGCCGCTTGCACTCCTTCCCATTGCCGTCGCGGCCTGCTCTTCCGCTGCGGTCCCTCCACCGGTCGTCAGCGCTCCAGCCACGCCACCTCCCGCGCATGTAGCGCCTGCTGACGCCGAATTCGCAAGTGCGGCGGCGCAGAGCGGTTTGTTCGCGAACCAAATATCGCAGATCGCGGCCCAGAAAGCGGGGCGTCAGGGCATCCGGGACTTTGCGCAGACGGTCGTAGAAACGCAGACGCAAACCGCCAACCAACTGAGCGGGATCATGCAATCGAAGGGGCTGGAATTCCCGCAGTCGCTCAGCCCGGCACAGGCCCAGACGCTCGAGAGCTTGAATAACGCGCCGCCGGGCCGGCGCTTTGCCAGAACCTATTTCTCGGCCCTGGTACGGAGCCAGCTAGGTTCGCTGCGGCAGATGGAGTCCTACGCGCGCAATGGAACGGATCCTGAGTTGAAGAGCTTCGCCGAAGCTCAGGTTCCTGTGCTTCGAGACCAGCTTGCAAGGGCGCGTCGAGTGCCCCGCGAACGTGGCGCAGGGGCATAGCCCTGCTCCCATAGGGACGCGCAGGCTAGTCGCACCCGGATAGGTTCAGCCGACGCTGGACTGTGCGCCAGTGTTGACGGAGACCAGTCGCTAAGACATCTTGGCGCGCTTGCGGACGTGCCGAAGTGCGAATCTCATAGAGAGATTGAACGCCATGCCCGAAGAAGCCCAAAGTCCCAAGACGACAGCCGACCCTTCCGCGCAACGGTCCGTCCGCGAAGTCGACGGCATCTTCTTTGATCGCGAGAGCTTGGACCATGCCGTTTCCGCGCTCGTGGCGGCGGGATTCAGTCCCTCCAATATGACAGCAGTCCTGGAGCGCCAGGTGGATGGCGGCAAACGTGCTCCTGTATCTGCTCTTCCGCCAGCTCCCCCTGCTTCGACCGATAGACAGCAAGTCCGCACGCTCGCCAGCACCATGGCCGGAGCAGTCGGAGCGCTCGCAGCGGCCGGCGTGACGATCGCAACGGGAGGCGCTGCGATGGCTGCCGTCGCGGCAGCCATGCTTGTCGGCGGGTCGGCGATGTCGGGCGTCCGAGTGTTGAAAACCTTGACCGGCTTCGGCGAAACAACTCCGGAAGAGGATGTCATCCTGTCCGTGGCCGTAAGCGGGCAAACGGATGAAGATCGCGTGCTGGAGATATTCCAACAGCATGGCGCCGCGCAGATTTGGGCTCAGGACCGCCCTTACTGAGCTGAGGTCTCCAGGGCGAAAACCACTCCCGTCACGCCGGGTCGCGCATTTCAAGCAGAACCGCAATGGTCATCCACCCTGCCGCGGATGGCCGACACGTGCTACGAGCAAATGCAATGCATTTCGCTGATTGCTGAAAAGTTCACGGTCGGCGGACCCGGTTCTTGGCTTCTGGGGCTCTGGTATCAGTCAGGACGGACGAAGATGGGTCGAGAAGCGGACGAGCCCCGCATACGAAGCGCTCGCACTCTCCTGATCCTGAACGGCGGCACGGCGACGGTGTTGATCCTGGCTGCGCTCTATTTCACGCGTCCGGTCATGGCCCCCGTCGCCTTTGCATTGTTCGTGATCGCGGTGGTGTGGCCGATGGAACAGGCGCTGGAGACGGCGCGGCTCCCGAAGCTGCTTGCGGCGGCCGTCACGATGCTGACGACGCTGGTCGTGGTTGCCTTGCTGGCTGGCATGGTGGCTTGGGGTTTCAGCCGCGCGGCACGATGGGTGATCAGCAACGGGCCACGGCTACAGGAACTCTATCTCGAACAGACTGCTTGGCTCGAGGCATACGGGATTGGGCTGAGCAACATTCTGGCCGGGCATTTCGACGTGCCTTGGCTGGCACGGCGCGCACAGCAGGTCACGGCCGCGCTTCAGGACTTTGTCTCCTTCACCGTCATTACCCTGCTGTTCACTTTGCTGGGCTTGCTGGAGGTGGACGCGCTGCGCAGTCGCGTCATCGCGTTCAAGGATGCCGAGTTCAGCGAGGCCGTCCTGCGCACCGCTTCGGTGATCGCGCGGAAGCTGCAAGTCTACATGCTCGTGCGCACGGTTATGAGCGTGCTGACCGGAGCAATAATATGGGCCTTCGCCCGGCTTGCGGGGCTCGATCTCGCGGTCGAATGGGGGGTCATCGCCTTCGCGCTGAATTACATTCCCTTCATCGGCCCTCTCGTGGCGACACTGCTGCCCACCTTCTTCGCTGGACTGCAATACGAGAACTGGGAGATGGCGGTCGCGGTCTTCGCCGGGATGTACGCAATCCAATTCGCGATCGGCAGCTACCTGGAACCTCGTGTCGCAGGGAACATGCTGGCGGTCTCGCCCTTCCTCGTGCTCTTCGCCGTGTTTTTCGGGACGCTCCTGTGGGGATTAGCGGGAGCGTTCATTGGCATTCCGTGCGTTATCGTGCTGCTTGCGATTTGCGAGCAGCACCCGCGTAGCCGGTGGGTGTCCGAGCTGCTGTCGGGCCGACCGGCCGACCGTGGCTGAGCGTGACCCGTCCGATGCGTTCCACCATGCAGCGTACCGGCCTACACAAAATCGCGGGAAATCTTAGAATCCCATGCGCGGCGCCGGATTTCGGCGTCCCCCTCCCATGCCTGCATCGTCGCCCGTAGCAAGAATGCGTCATGCGTGCACGACATTCGCATATTCGTCTCGATCCGAATTCGCCATGAATCACGCGCGACTGTCTGCACCTGGCGCATTTCGGCGACTGCGCTGAGTGGATCGTCGTCCTTTATGTCGAACGTGAAGCGGCCCTTGGTGCCGAGTTCAAGACCTATCCGGTCAATCCGTACCAAGCCCGGGCGCATGACAGTGACCCGCTCAGGTGGGGCGGTCTCCGGCTCGGGCATCGCTGGCAGCAGCGCATCAGGGGCGGCTAGGGACCGCACCGGCAAATCCAAGGTTCCGCCGAACACTGTTACGGTTGCCTTCTCGGGGCTCGGCCAGATCATGGGCCAGTAGCTGGTAGATAGTGCCACCCTTACCCTGTGTCCGGCTGGAAAGACGGACCCCGCGTCGTTGAGTTGAATTCGCACGCGGTAACGATGTCCCGGAACCAGCAGCGTCGGCGAGCTCGTGTCCGTCGCGATGCGCAAGGTTCAATATGCCATAGCTGACCCGGAGCGACGCCCCGTCCGGATGCACGTCGCAGAGTTGCACGGCCAGGTTCGCCAGCGGCCTGTCGCATGCAATGTCGAGCGTGACGACCGGCGCTCCGAGGATCTCGATGGGCGTATCGAGTGGCGCGGTCTCGATCACCAGGGAGCGTGCGTCATCACCCCGTTGATCGCCGGCCTGGTCAGGCGCACGACCGAACGGGCACCAGCTCCCGGCGTCCTTGCCGACCGTCTGCGGCGAGCAGATAGCACGCGGTGTCATGTGCACGTTGTCCGCCCGCAGCCCGCTATCGCCCAGGAACAGGCGACGCGTCGTCACTGAAGGCGGCGGCCAGGACGGTTCGGCGATCCACCGTCCTGGCAGTTCCTCATGATACGGCGCAGGCTTCACGCTCTCCGTCATCCACACCCGGAGCATCGGCTCTTGCATAATCCCGGTGTCGACGCCCTTCAGCCAATGATCCCACCATCGCAGCGCTTCCTGAAGGAAACCGACCTGCGGGCCGGGATGTGCGAAGTGCGGATAGGCGTGCGCCCAGGGTCCGATAAGACCCTTGCGCGGCACGGCCAGGTGCGCGAGCAGACGAGGAATCGCATTGGTGTAGCCATCGGTCCAGCCGCCGACCGCGTAGACCGGACATTGGATCGCACTGTAATCCTCGCAAACCGACCCGTGTTTCCAGTAAGCGTCTCGCCGCTGGTGACTCAGCCAGAGCTCCAGAAAAAACGGCAGATTGTCCAGGCGCTCCAGCCACATCGCTCGCCAGCTTTGGCCGACGAGCGCGGGATCAGGCGGATGGCACATGGCACCGAAGAAGAATGAGGCCCACCCGAAGCCTGCTGTGAGCGGTGCACCGCCCATGTAGTGCACGTCGTCACGATAACGATCATCGGTGGAGCAAATCGTGATGATCGCCTTCAGTGCCGGTGGACGGCGTGCGGCGACCTGCAATGCGTTGAAGCCGCCCCACGAGATCCCCATCATCCCCACCGCGCCGCTGCACCACGGCTGCGCCGCGAGCCAAGCGATCACCTCGACTGCGTCGTCCTGTTCCTGCCGAGCATACTCATCAAACAGCAGTCCGCCCGACTCGCCGCTGCCGCGAATATCGACACGCACCGCGGCGTAGCCGTGCCCGGCGAGGTATGGATGCGTCAGTGCATCGCGTTCATAGGTACCGCTGCGTTTGCGGTATGGCAGGTACTCGAGGATCGCCGGAACCGGGTCCCGGATAGCGTCCGCGGGCAGCCAGATACGGGCAGCCAATTTCGTGCCGTCGCTCAGCGGAATCAGTGTGTGCTCGATTTCGCGGAGCGCGCCTGCCATCGCCGTACTCCCGGCCGCCTCGCGGGTGCAATCGCGCGAGAGCCACTTGCTGTTCCGGCTGTCCGTCATGGCCTGTGCTCCACAAGGCGCGTCCTGGAGCCGATAGTCGAACCTGTTAGACCGTCGCGACGGGCGTCGCCGGAGATCCGACAGCCCCGGGAAGGCGCAATGGCGGCGCGGTCAACAAGAAGCGGTTCCGACCATTCGCGCGCAACCAATCCGCAAGCTCGGTCAAGTACCACATTTCTCCCAGAAACACGCCTAAACGGAACAAGCAGTGAGCGTGCAGCGGTAAAGACGCGCAGCGTGCCTCGCTACACGCGCGGGCCGGATGCGCCTCGACCGCATAATTGTCGGCGATCAACGCGACAAGCCCCGTCTGCGTGATCCAGTCGAGCAAAGCCTCGTCGCGGCCGTCGAGTGCCACCGAAGTTGCCTGCAGGCGGTCTGGATCGGGCTGTTTGCGCATCTCCAACAAACGCTCGGCGAATCCGGTGCGCAAGCACACGAAGTCACCCGGCTCCACTTCCACGCGATCTTGCTCCAGCACGCGCCTCAGGTCGTCGTAACCGACGATCTTGCCGGTGGCGCCGAAATGCGCCTCGAGGTCGATCATCACCGCCCGGCCCTGCACACAGGCAGCCGCCATGGTTTCGATACCAAGTCTTCTCGCTCCCGGAGGGTCGCCGTCTTCCGGCCCGGCGACGTCTACCCCGGCACGGAAGCCGTTATAATACACGTCTTCAGGGACCCCATCACCGTCCACGTCGAACATCTGTCCGACATGCGCCAAGCTGTCCCATTGCGTCGAGTATTGCAGCGTCAGCAACACCTGATCGTCGCAAACCACGTCCGTGAGTGCCGGATCGTCGCAGCGGAGCGCGTAATTCATGTTCGGCTTGCCATTGCGAATGGTCGGCCGCAGTTGCGGAGGATACCGGCGCGGATTGAGGACGTTGCCGCCCGGATAGTCCAGAGGAAGGCTCAGGCAGAATGTACGCCCTTCGCGCACCTCAGCGACGCCTTGCCGCACCTTCTCCTGCGTGACCAGATTGAGGCGCCCGAGCTGATCGTCCGGTCCGAAGTCGCCCCAGGTGGAGCCGGGCGGTCTATGAATCCAGCGGGATGATAGCGACATTCGTCCTCAAACCTTGTAGCGCGCTCACGTCCGCACGAATGGGCACTTTCCGTCAGCCAAGCGGCCGGAATGCTCGATCGGCAGGCGTCGTCGCCAGCAGCTTGTAGCAGTCCCAGGCGCTGTTGCTTTCGGCTGGTGTTTTTACTTGGAACAGATAAGCGGGATGCAGTGCCCGCCCGTCCTCGCGGATGCTGCCAGGACCGAAGCAGTCATCGTCCGTTGGCATCTGTTTCATCGCGGCCACGGTCTCCCGTCCAGATCGTTTGGCCCGCCCCGGTCCCATAGCCGCCGCGGTCTTCAGATAATGCAGCGTCGCCGCGTAGTCACCGGCCTGTTCCTGATTTGGATACTGCCCCGCCGTCTCCGGCAGTACGCGGCGCGTGAAGGCGCGCGTTCGGTCATTCAGATCCCAATAGAAGGTCTCCGTCAAAACGAGACCTTGCGCCACTTCCAAACCGAGCGCGTGCACGTCGGTAATGAACACGGTCAGTCCCGCCAATCGCGTGCCGTTCGCAGTCAGGCCGAACTCATGAGCTTGCTTGACCGTGTTGACGAAATCGGTGGAGGAGTTCGCAAGACCGACGACCTTCGCTCCGGAGGCTTGCGCCTGGAGCAGGTAGGACGAGAAATCGGTCGTGCCCGGAAACGGGTACTGAGCCGCGCCGAGCACTTTCCCGCCGGCCGCGACGACGAACTGGCTCGCATCGCGTTGCAAAGCATGACCGAATGCGTAGTCGGCGGTGATGAAGAACCAGGTGTCCCCGCCTGCCCCCACCATCGCGCCGCCGGTGGAGTGCGCCATTTCCCAGGTATCATACGTCCAGTGAACGAGGTTCCGGCTGCACGCCGGCCCGGTAAGGTCGGCTGAGACGGCGCCCGTGTTCAGATGCACTTTGTCCTTGTCCTCGACCACGCGATTTACGGCGAAAGCGATGGCCGAGTTATTCACCCCCACGACCGCATCCACGCCTGCCCGGTCAAACCACTCGCGCACGACGGATGCGCCGACATCGGGCTTCTGCTGGTGGTCGGCCGTGAGTAGCTCGACAGCAAGGCTCGGGGACGCCGCCCGCATTTCATCGATTGCCTGCCGCACGCAAGCCACGCTTGTTGGACCGCTCGTGTCCCGCGTGCTGCCGGACAAGTCCGTGAGCAGTCCGATGCGGATCGCCTCTGTCTGCTGCGCCCGCGCCCGACCCCAGGATACGCTCGCTGCTCCCGCCAGCAACGCCCGCCGCGTGACCCTCACGACGTCATGCCCCGGAGCGCGTTGCGGAGCCGCTCGGGGACGTCCAGCTCGAAGCCGAGGATCGCCGCCGCGAGAGCCTTGCCGTAATTGTCCAGACTGAGGCTGCGGGACACTCCACCCCCGAGAGCCCCGTGCGCGACGAAGTTCAGCGCGGCGAGCCGGTCGATCTCGTAGCGCTCTACCGCCCCCTTGATCGCGCCACCATAAAAGGCGCGGAACCGTTCGGCGGTCAGTTGCTCCTTCAGCATCGGATACAATGCCGCGTCATAAGCGATGACGGAGATGTTCGAGGTGTTCCCCTTGTCACCGGAGCGCACGTGAGCGACGTGTTGCAGCAACACTCGCATGATTCAGCTCTCGTACCAGGAGATCACGGGCGGCACCGCCTCCCGCGGCACCAAACTGGACCAGATGCCGATCACCTCCCGGGTTCGATCCTGGTGCGGGACGCGCTTGCCCGTCATGGCGACGCCCGATACCGCCATTCCATCCACTTCGCGGCCGATCTTCAGCGCCTCTTCCCGGGTACGGGTGCGGGCTGCCACGCGCACGGCGACCTCGTAAGGTTCTGGCCATTCCCGTAGGCGTGGCCTCGCCATGAATCGCATTGGCGCCCACGAAATCGATTCTGATATCATCAGCTCTGAGGTCCACGATGCGGAATCGCTCGAGCAGGATGCGCTTCGCCAGCTCCGCCCGGCGCATCGCACCGGGCCCGGCATAAAAGAACATATCCTCGCCGATGAAGCCCTCTGCGCAGCCAATGGACACTTTGAGCGTCGGCGTGCGCGGCTTGCCGCCGATGCCGCTGACCCGCACGCGATCCGGGCCAATCTGTTCGAGATCGGTCGTTGTGAAGTCTACGACCACATCCGGCGTGATGTAATTCGCGGGATCATGCACCTCATAGAGCATCTGCTCCTTCACGGTCATCAGATTGATGGCGCCGCCGGTACCCGGAAGCTTGCCGATCACGGCACTACCATCCGGCTCCACTTCGGCGATCGGAAAGGCCAGGTTCCAGGGATCTTCCACGTCCTTGAAGCCGGGATCGGCGAAATACCCGCCCGTCACCTGCGCCCCGCACTCCAGAAGATGGCCAACGCCGCTGCCGCGACCCACTCGGACGTGATCCAAGACGTCCCAGCCGAATTCGTGCATCATCGGTGCAAGAAACAGCGACGGATCAGCCACACGCCCCGTGACCACGATCTGTGCGCCTGCGCGCAGGGCTTCTACGATCGGCTCGGCGCCGAGATATACTTCCGCCGAGATCAAGCTGTTGGCCAGGCTGGCGACCGGTGCGCCTGTCTCGAGCACGGTTTCGGCGAGCTCCATAACTCGGTCGGTGATCACGCTGCCTGAGATTGCGGCGATGCGAATGCCGCGCGAACCGAGCTCGCGGCAATGCTCGGCGATACGCCGCGCCGCACTCTCCGGGTTGATCCAGCCCTGATTGGTGACGATCTTCGTGCCGCGCCGCAAGCAACCGGGAAGCACCGCGCGCATGCGGTCATCGAGATAGGTGTCATAGCCGGGGAAATCCGGATCTCGGCGTTTGCGCACCTGCGCCGCCGAGACCGTCGCTTCCGCCATGGTTTCGAAGCAGAGATAGTCCAGGTCGCCCGCTTCGGCGTTGCGCCTTGCCGGCTCGATTCGGTCGCCCCACCACGCGGACCCCGTGCCGATCCTGAGCGCTGCCAACAACGCCTCCCGCTTGTCGCTAGAAGCTGATCCAA